>NZ_JBFUEK010000007.1:0-305994 GCF_056404235.1 Mesorhizobium sp. P2_E10 | reverse complement strand
GTCTTGCGGTCGACACCCGTTAGCCTTTGAATCTCGCGCTGGCTGGTGTTGCGATCAAGTAATGTTAGTACGGTGCTTTGCAGATGTGCCTTCAAGACGTTCAACTCCCGGTCCCCTCGCTGTATGAAAGGGGATGAAAATAAACGTCCTGCCTTACCGGCTACCGCTGTTCAGTAGCGCTGCCGGTGATCATCAGGTGGGGGAGTTTCAAGTGACCATACCCGGGGGATTTTGACCGACCCACGGGGCGCTCAACGTCGGAGGGCTTGTCTCAGATAAAGGCCATCGCGATCGAGACAATGGTCACTATGACACCCGCAATCGTGTAGATCGTCGAATACTTGTTCAGGTGGAGGCCTACGCGTCCTCCAAATGGCAATGGAACTTCTGGAGCATTTTTGGCGATTTCCTTCGCGAGCGCCTGATTATCGCGGCGTCTGCGCTCTGCGGTGGTCATGAAGGCGAGGTTCCGATCGCCGCGTCCGGCCTCGCGGCAGGGCTGGCAGAACAGCACCTTGATCAGATCCCAATGCATGCAGCCGTGATCTTCACCCAGGCGATCGACGAGCGCTTTGACGTCGAGCTTCACGTTTCGATGGCAGGTCATGCAGTCGACCGAAAGTCCCGATCCGGCCTGCAGCTTTTTGCCGAGCGTGTCCTCGACGAAGGGGTATTTCATGGTCATGGGAATGGCGAACTCCGTTTGAGGGGATCGCCGCAACGGGAGGATTATATTCCTGAAATTGGCACCAATGCCAAGGGGTAACGCAGCCGCCGGACTAAAGCTGCCAGGGCGTTTTCTGTTTCAGCCACTCCGACCAGAAGGCTTTCGCCAATCCCAGCAGGTCTTCCCGCGTCCGGCCGATATCGCGGATCAGGTGGTCGTCATGCTTAGCGAGAATGTCAATATAGACCTCCGGGTCGTTCTGGGACGTCGACCGGTCCGTCTCGTCAGCGGGGCGAGACGGGGGTTGGACATTCAAGAGGGGTGCCACTGCACTGGTCATTGTAGCCGCCACAAGATCGATGGGCGGAAGATAACAAGCCGGTTTGACATTCGAGAAGTGAATTGTGATTATTGCAGCTATCAGCAACTGTGATACCCAAGGCAGGCAATGCTACACCCGCTGGACCCCGAGTTGCTGCGCACCTTCCTCGCCGTCGCCGACACCGGCACCCTCACCAGGGCAGCGGAGACCGTGCATCGAACGCAGTCCGCAGTCAGCATGCAGATCAAGCGGCTTGAGGAGGAGATCGGCGCGCCGCTCTTCGTGCGTGGTCCGCGTGGCGTCGCGCTGACGCTGAAAGGCGATCAGTTGCTTTCGAATGCCCGGCGCATCGTCTCGCTCATCGACGAGACGACCGCATCTATGGGCGCACCGCCGCTCATCGGCCGGGTTCGCCTCGGGATTCCGGAGGAGTATGGTGTTTCCGTGTTGCCCCCCGCGCTTGAAGCGTTCGCAAAGGTCCATCCCGAGGTCGAGGTCTCGTTACGCTACGGCAGATCCAAGCAAAACAAGCAGGCCTTGGCGGCTGACGAGCTCGACCTAGCGGTCGTCTTCGAGTGGCAGGAGTTCACTGACTGCGAGGTTCTGATGACCGATCCCACGGTCTGGATCACGTCCGATGCTCATGCCCTGCACGAACAAAGACCTATCCCGATTGCTATCTCCGACGACCCGGAATGTTCCGATTTCGCCATGCGGCTGCTCGACGTCCGGGGCCTGCCTTACCGGGTGGCGGTTCGGTGCTCCACCATCGGAAACCTCGGGGTCGCCGTCCAGTCCGGGCTGGCAATCGCGCCGTTCTCGCGCAGCAACATTCCCATCGGCTGCCGGGAACTCACCCTGGCGGACGGCTTCGGCGATACCGATGCCGCAAGGGTGGTGATGCACCAAAACATGCGTTCGGGTGGAGAGGCCGTCGAGTCCATGGCGCGAGCAATTCGCAATGCGTTTGCGCGGTCGGCGATTGCCTAACCGATGGGACTGCGCCGCGCACTAGGGTCGGGATCAACGGCTCGGCTCGACAAATTTTGCCAGATGTTTCTCGGCTTAGCTGCGAGTGCGATTGCTACCGCGATCACACCATATGCAACTGCGGCCCGTCTGCTAGCTTATGTCGGCGGCGGACCCCATTTCCCGCCTGGCCGGCGCCTTCCCCATAGGCACCCCAACACGCCCCGCGGCGCCGGCCATCTTCTCCCTGCCTTCAAGCATTGGGGATGCACCATCCCCGTCCCGTTCCACTTATGAAAGGTGCATCCTTGCCGGTGATCTCCTTCACCGTCTTGAGCAGCGCCCCACCAGGCAACTGGGGGCGTAGCGCCTCACGACCATAGGTATCCATTGCCCGTTCCTTTTTCAGCGAATTCGCATATACAATTGCGCCGAGAGGGAGCCGATTATGTTCGTTGACTACTACGAGCTTTTGGAAGTCAGTCGAAACGCTAACTCAGAAACGATAGAACGCGTGTTTCGCTATTTTGCCATGCGCTATCATCCCGACAACCAGAATACCGGGGACGAAGCGCGCTTCAGCGAAATCGTGGAGGCGCATGATACGCTCAAAGATCCCGTCAAGCGCGCGCAATACGATATTCACTACAATGAGCAGATGAATATACATCGCGAGCTGACCCAGGAAGCCACCGACACTAAGGGCATCGAACGAGATAGCGTCATTCAGGCTAAAGTTCTCACGTTGCTATATGTAAAACGTCGAAAGGATGTCAACGATCCGGGCATTGGCGACGTGGAAATCGAACGATTGTCAGGCTGCCCTCGTGAACATCTGGAGTTTCATATCTGGTATATGAAGGCGAAAGGCTGGATTTCGAGGATCGAAAACGGAACCATTGCGATCACTATTGAAGGCATAGATCGCGCGAACTCCGAATATCGGCGTGATGTCACCGTTACCAGGCTGCTGGACCATCCTCACTAGTGAAGGGCTAGCCCGCCTTGGCTTGCCCGCGCCCCACGAACCAGCCGTCTGGCCGGCGCTTGAAGACGGCCTGCATTGGGTGCACAGCGCCAATCCTCACCTTGTCGCCAGACTGGTCGCTGGCTAAACTCAACCTTCCCAGGGGAGGGTTCGAACATGGCACTTCAGCTTTCGGCGGATGCTGTTGCTCCTACGGCGGCGGCACCCGACAAATATCTCTTCGGTCCGGTCGCCGATTTCCTCATGCTTGGCGGCAGCGCGTTTCTCATTCTGCCGGTTCTGTTTCTGGTGCCGCTCGAGTACGAAGGTGCCTTGGCCGCAACGATGGTATTTGTGGCCTATCTCGTGAACTACCCTCACTTCGCTCACTCCTACCAACTTTTCTACCGCAATTTCGGGCGCAAGGTGAGCGGCGACGGCTACGACAGGAGCCTGCAGATCCGCTACATATTCGCGGGCATCGTCGTCCCCCTGATCATGGCCGGTTTCTTCGCCTACAGCGCCGCGGCAGCGAACACGCGCCTGCTCGGCTATGCGGCCAACGCGATGTTCTTTTTTGTCGGCTGGCACTACGTCAAGCAAGGCTACGGCATGTTGATGGTGGATGCCGTCCTGAAGCGCAAATTCTTCGACGACCGGGACAAGAAGGTGCTGCTCTTCAACAGCTATGCCGTATGGATTTTCGCATGGCTCCAGACAAACACGGCCGTCACCCAGGGAAAATACTACGACCTGGACTACTACACATTCGCTGCCCCTTCCTGGATCTCCAACATTGCCCTGCTGGCGGCCATAGCGTCCACGGCGGCTACGGTTTTGATGCTGGTCAATCGCTGGCGGAAGAACGGTGGCAAGCTGCCGTATAACGGCGTCGTGGCCTATGTCGCGTCGCTTTACCTCTGGATCCTGATCGTGAGAATAAACCCGCTCTGGCTGCTTGTGGTGCCCGCGCTCCACTCGCTGCAGTACTTGGCGGTGGTGTGGCGCTACCAGACCAATTTTGAGCGCGATGGTCCGGACGCTGTCGCAGATCCGCCGCTGAAAATCCTGTCCTTCCTTGGCCCTCTCTACAGGTTTCGGGTCCTGGGATTCATCGTCGCGGGCGCAGCACTCGGATATCTCGGTTTCTGGCTGATCCCGCTGACGCTGACCAATCTGGTCCCCTACGACAGGCAAGTCCTCGGCTCGTCGCTGTTCTTCTTCATCGTGTTGATATTCATCAATGTGCACCACTACTTCCTCGACAACGTCATGTGGCGTCGCGGCAATCCGGAAGTGTCGAAGTATCTGTTCCGCTAGGGCTTGCCTGGCGTGGTTCAAGCCAGAGGCCAGTCGCCTCCGCAGAACGGCTGGCGGATATCTCAGGAATTCAAGAACCTTGGAAAACCAGAGAGACATTGCCGCCGGCGTGGCGCTCCAGCCGGCCGGCAAGGTCGAGCTCCAACAGCACCATGGAAACCTGGGCGGCGTGGAGGCCGGTATGGCGAATGATCTCGTCCACCGCCACCGGCGTCGGCCCGAGCACTTCGAGCACACCGGTTCGCTCGTCCTCGCCCGGCGGTGGCGTTGCCGAGAAGTCGGGCGGCTCTTCCAGCGGCGCTGTCCTTGGCGCCCGCGAACCGGCCAGTGGCGCGATGGCGCCGGAAATATCGGATGCCTCGGTGACCAGCGTGGCGCCATCCTTGAGCAGTCCATTGGTGCCGGCGCAGCGCGGGTCGAGCGGCGAGCCGGGGACGGCAAAGACCAGCCGGCCCATCTCGCCGGCCAGCCTGGCGCTGATCAGCGATCCCGAGCGCTGTGCTGCTTCGACCACGACCAGTCCCAGTGCCATGCCGGCAACGAGGCGGTTGCGCCGCGGGAAATCCTGCGCTCGCGGCTGCCAGCCGAACGGCATTTCCGAAACGATGGCGCCGCCGCGCTCGGCGATCTCATTGCACAGTCCGATGTTCTCAGGCGGGTAGGGCAGGTCGAGACCGCCGGCCAGCACACCCACCGTGCCGGTCGAAAGACTGCCTTGATGCGCAGCCGTGTCGATGCCGCGTGCGAGGCCGGAGATAATGCTGTAGCCGTCGCGGCCGAGATCGGCCGCCAGCATCCGCGCCATCTTGATGCCGGCCAGCGAGGCGTTGCGGGCGCCGACAATGGCAATCGCCGGCAGCCGGAACACCGCGCCTTCGCCCTTGACCGCCAGCAGCGGCGGCGGATTGTCCATGTTTTTCAAGAGCGGCGGATAGTCGGCTTCACCGATCCCGACGAAGCGGGCGCCGGCCTGGCCGGCCGCCTCCAGTTCCGCCTCGGCCTCGGCAAGGGAAGGAATGCGGACGATCTTTTTGGCGCCGCCGGAAATCATCAGCTCGGGCAGCATCTCCAGTGCCGCCTCAGCCGAACCGAAGCGGTTGATCAGGCCGCGAAACGAGGCGGGGCCGACATTTTGCGTGCGGATCAGGCGCAGCCAGCTCAGCCGCTGCCGGTCGCTGAGACGCGGCCCGGCAGGCTTGCTCACCCCTTGGCTCCGATCTTGCCCTCGCTGCCAGCCAGAAGCCGTGAGATGTTTTCCCGGTGTTTGAAGATGACGATCAGGCTCATCACCAGGAACAGCCCTGCAGTCTGCGGCGTGCTCAGGAAGTAAAGCGCGATGGGCACGACGACCGCCGCCGTCAGCGCTGCCAGCGACGAGTAGCGGAGCAGGAAGGCCATCGCCAGCCAGACGACGGCGAAGATCAGCGCCACCTGCCAGGCAAGGCCGATCAGCACGCCGAGATAGGTGGCCACGCCCTTGCCGCCCTTGAAGCCGAGCCAGACCGGAAAGAGATGGCCGAAAAAGGCGCCGAGACCGGCCCAGAGCCCAAGCTCAGGCGCAAAATGACCTGCGATCAGCACGGCCGCCGTGCCTTTCAGCGCATCGAGCAGCAGCGTCGCGGCGGCCAGCCCCTTGCTGCCCGTTCTCAGCACGTTAGTGGCGCCGATATTGCCGGAGCCGATCTTGCGCACATCGCCGAGGCCGGCAGCACGGGTGATCAACAGCCCGAACGGGATCGAGCCGAGCAGATAGCCGAACACCAGCGCCAGGACGTAACCCATTGTTTCCCCCCCCGTATTTCGTGGTCCTGCGGATCGGCGCAGCCGACCTATGCCGAAAACACTGTGCGTCCCGCAACCAGCGTTTGCAAGACCTTGCCTTGCAGGCGCGCGCCTTCGAAACAGGTGTTTTTCGAGCGCGAGCGAATGCCGCTTTCGTTGACGATCCACGGCTCGTCGAGATCGACAAGCGCCAGATCCGCGGCCGCCCCCGGCTTCAGCGTGCCGCCCGGCAGGCCAAACAGTTTCGCCGGCGCAGTGGACAGGGTCTCGATCAGCCTGAGCAGCGTTACGTCGTCATTGTGATAGAGCCGCAGCGCCGCCCCCAGCAGCGTTTCCAGACCGATGGCGCCGGCTGCCGCGTCGGCGAAGGGCAGGCGCTTGGTGTCGACGTCCTGTGGATCATGCGAGGAGACGATGATGTCGATCGTGCCGTCCCTGACCGCTTCGATCATCGCCAGCCGGTCCTCTTCGGCGCGCAGCGGCGGTGTCAGCCGGAAGAAGGTGCGGTATTCCCCGACGTCGTTCTCGTTGAGCGACAGATTGTGAATGGCCACCCCCGACGTGACAGTGGCGCCGTCGGCTTTCGCCCGCGTCACCGCTTGCGCCGCCATCGCCGTCGAAATCTTGGCCGCGTGGTAAGCGCCGCGTGTCAACCGCGCCAGCGCCAGATCGCGCTCCAGCGGGATCGATTCGGCCTCACGGGGAATGCCGGCAAGGCCGAGCCAGCTGGCATAGAGACCTTCGTTCATCACCCCTGATGAGGCGAGATCGGCGTCCTGGGTCTCATGCGCGATCACGCCGCCGAAATCGCGCGCATAGGTCAGCGCCCGGCGCATCACCAGCGCGCTGGATATTGTATGGCGTCCGTCGGTGAAGGCGACGGCACCGGCCTCGCGCAACAGGCCGAACTCGGTCATCTCGCGGCCCGCGAGACCCTTGGTGATCGCCGCCGCCGGAAAGATGTTGACGACGGCTGTGTCCTTGGCGGTGCGCAGCACGAACTCGACCAGCGCGACATTGTCGATCACCGGATCGGTATCGGGCATCATGACGATGGAGGTGACGCCGCCGGCTGCCGCCGCCACACTGGCCGAAGCGATGGTCTCGCGGTGCTCGCCGCCCGGTTCGCCGATGAAGACGCGAGCGTCGATCAGGCCGGGAATGATCGCCTTGCCGGTACAGTCGATGACGGCCGCACCTTCCGGCACGCCCTGGTTCAAGGCAGCTTTGCCGGCGGCAAGGATTTTTTTCCCGTCGACAATGACCGTGCCTGTCTCGTCGACGCCGCGCGACGGGTCGATGATGCGGGCGCGGCTGAAGACCGTTGTGCTCATGCGCCGCGGCCCTCATGGTTGCGGCGCGGATCGAGTAGCGCCTCCATCACCGCCATGCGCACGGCAACGCCCATCTCGACCTGTTCCTGGATGACGCTCTGCGGGCCGTCGGCGATTTCCGAGGCGATCTCGACGCCGCGGTTCATCGGGCCGGGATGCATGACCAGCGCGCCATCCTTGGCCGCCTTCAGTTTCTCGGCATCGAGGCCGAAATAGCGGAAATACTCCCGCACCGATGGCACGAAGGCGCCTTCCATGCGCTCGCGCTGCAGGCGCAGCATCATCACCACATCGGCGCCCTTGAGGCCTTCGGCCATCGAGCGGGTGACGATGACGCCCATTTTTTCGATGCCGGTGGGCAGCAGCGTCGAAGGCGCGACGACACGCACTTGTGCGCCAAGCGCGTTGAGCAGCATGATGTTGGAGCGCGCCACGCGCGAATGCAGGATGTCGCCGCAGATCGCCACGATTAGCTTCGACAGCGGTCCTTTGGCGCGGCGGATGGTCAGCGCGTCGAGCAGCGCCTGTGTCGGGTGTTCATGCGCGCCGTCGCCGGCATTGACCACCGAACAGCCGACCTTTTGCGCCAGCAATGCTGCCGCCCCCGCCGACTGGTGGCGAATGATCAATATGTCTGGGCGCATGGCGTTCAGCGTCATCGCCGTGTCGATCAGCGTCTCGCCCTTCTTCACCGAAGAGCTCGCCACCGACATGTTCATGACATCGGCGCCGAGCCGCTTTCCTGCCAACTCGAACGACGACTGCGTGCGCGTCGAGGCTTCATAGAAGAGGTTGATCTGCGTGCGCCCGCGCAGCGTCGAGGTTTTTTTCTCGGACTGCCGAGAGATCGCGACCGCCCGGTCCGCGCGGTCGAGCAACAGCTCGATGTCGGCGGGGGAAAGATCGCGGATGCCCAGAAGATGGCGGTGGGGATAGAGTGGCAGGGACGAAGCGTCGGTCATCTCAAGGCGCTGCTATAGGGTGGAGATTTCCCGGCTGCAAGCACCAGCTTTGGATTGAAGCCTTTCTCCCCGGTATTTTCGTCGCGCGCGCCGCCTGGCTTCGGCTATATCTAGCCGATGGCTTCGGATTCGTGGCCTTCTGACGATAAGGGCCTTTCTGCCGATAGAAGGATTGGGCGTGACCGACGACGTGACCAACCAGCCGCCGCCGCTGGCAGGCGGCAACGCCTGGCGCGGCGATCCGTTGCTGATCCAGCTCGCCGAGCGCTTTTCCGATCCGGTACGCAAGGATCTCGACAGCCTCGGCCGTTTCGTGCTGACGCATGAGGCGCAGGAGCTCGCCCGCCTCGCCAACGCCGAGACGCCGAAGCTCAGGACCCATGACCGCCAGGGCCGCCGGATCGACCAGGTCGAGTTCCATCCCGCCTATCATGCGCTGATGCGCCGCTCGGTCGCCAACGGCCTGCATTCCTCGATCTGGGAAAATGGCGACGCCGAGATCGGCCGCCGCCATCAGGTGCGCGCCGCCCGTTTCTACCTCACCGCGGGGCTCGAGACCGGGCATCTGTGCCCGATCACCATGACCAGCGCTTCGCTCGCCGCATTGATGGCCAGCCCAAAGCTGTTTCGCGAATGGGCGCCCAGGGTGACGACGCGCAAATACGACCAGAGCCAGAAGCCGCCGGTCGAAAAGACCGGGCTGACGCTCGGCATGGGCATGACCGAAAAGCAGGGCGGCACCGATGTGCGCGCCAACGTCACCCGAGCCGAGCGTGCCGGCAGCGGATTTTATCGCCTGACCGGCCACAAATGGTTCATGTCGGCGCCGATGTCGGATGCGTTTCTTGTGCTCGGGCAAGCGCCGGAAGGTCTCTCGTGTTTTCTCGTTCCGCGCATCCTGGGTGACGGATCGGGCAACGGCTTCCGCTTTCAGCGGCTGAAGGACAAGCTCGGCAACCGCTCCAACGCGTCCTCGGAGGTCGAGTTCGTCAACGCCATCGGCGAGATGGTCGGGGAGCCGGGGGCGGGCGTCAAGACGATCATGGACATGGTCACACTGACCAGGCTCGACTGCGCCGTCGCCTCGTCGGCGATCATGCGGGCAGGGCTGGCCGAGGCTGTCCATCACACCCGTCATCGCCAGGTGTTCGGTTCGCCGCTGATTGAGCAGCCGCTGATGCAGCGCGTGCTGGCCGACATGGCGCTCGACGTCGCCGCCGCCACCGCGCTGTCGTTCCGGCTGGCGCGCTCCTTCGATGAGGCTGCCAGCGATCGCGGCGAGGCTGCGTTCGCCCGCGCCATGACGCCGGTCGTCAAATACTGGGTCTGCAAGATCGCGCCGCCACTGCTCTACGAGGCGATGGAATGCCTCGGCGGCAATGGCTATGTCGAGGAAGCGCCGCTCGCCCGCTACTATCGCGAAGCCCCGGTCAACGCGATCTGGGAAGGCTCCGGCAATGTCATGGCGCTTGACGTGCTGCGCGTGCTTGGCCGCGCGCCGGGCCTGTTCGAGGACGTGCTGGCCGGCATCGACCGCGATCTCGGCGCCGGTGGACGCGGCACAATCAGCGTGCTCAAGGCGGCAATGCAGGTCGCCGCGACCGATGAAGGTTCGGCCCGTCTTTTGACCGAGCAACTGGCGCTGTCGGCTGCGGCTGCTGAGCTTCGCAGGCTGGGGGCAGGGCGGATCGCCGATGCCTTCGTCGAAACGCGGCTCGCAGGCCAGTGGCGCAACACCTACGGCATGCTCGATTCACGCCACGATGCGCGCATGATCATCGACACGCTCTATCCGCCGGTGAACTAGGCAGGACCCAAGGGGCGCACGAAGACGCCAAAAAGTTCGCGCACCTGTGGACGGCCGTTAACCTTAACAAATGGTTTCCATTGCGGCGGCGAGCGGCAACGCCCACTGTCTTTGCTACCAAGGCAGGGACTCCATGCGGCATATTCTGACCTCCTTTCTGGCATTGCACTGGGCAGCCGTTTTCGCCCTGCTGGCGTTCATCTGCATCGATGGAAACCGCGGTGTTGCGGCTGCTCTCGGCGTGCTGGGCGTCGCCGTCCAGGACACACGTTTCGCTGATCTCGAAAACGCTGCCGTCGTGGCGCCGCTGGCCGTCGCGCTGCTGGTCGTGGCGGTGCTGTTCTGCTGGGCCTTCGTCGAGACCTTGGTTAACGTCGCGACCAATCCAGATGCCGCCGACAGCGTGGTGCGCATCGCCTTCATTTCCGCCTCCGGTGTGTTGTCGCTGATCCTGATCGGCGGCGCCGCGCAAGGCATCAACGGGCTGTTCATGGTTGTCGCCGTGCAACTGGCAGCCCTTCTGGCGTCCTACGTCGCCATGCTTGCCGAGCGGCGCTCGGCATTTGCCTCAGCCGTGGCAGTCGACGGCGAGATCCGTACCGCGGCACATGTCATGGCCAGGGGCGCGGCGCACGGCTCGTTGCTGTCGCGCATTTCCAGTCGATCGAACACCAGCTCGAGGGATGGCCGCTGATGCGCACTCTGTTCGCGCTCTGGGCGGCCCCCATGGCTTTGTTCTGGGGCTGGTTCTACCTGTCGCTCAACGACATCAATTTCGGTTATGTCATGCTCAGCCGCCGGCTGCATGACTTCGTTTTCGAGCTCTACGGTCAGATGCTGGGCATCGATCCGGCAATCATTCCCGGCATGGTCGCAAGAGCCTGCGTCTTCGACGGGTTCTTGCTGATGGCGCTGTGGGCGTTCCGCCGCCGTCGCAAGATTGCCGCCTGGATCAGGACCCAGTGGATGGATCCGGTTGCGTCCGAGCGCTTGCCGCGAGCGACTGAAGACGGTCAAGGACTCCCTGCAGAATAAAGGCGGCTGCCGCCGAATCGATCTTGCCGGCGCGCTTCTTTCGCGAGAAATCCATCTCGATCAGCGTTCGCTCGGCCGCGACCGTCGACAGCCGCTCGTCCCACAGCACGAACGGCAGGTCGGATAGGGCAGCCATGTTGCGGACGAAGGCGCGTGATTTCTGTGCCCTCGGACCTTCCGACCCATCCATGTTGACCGGCAGGCCGAGCGCGATAGCGCCGACATTGTCCTTCTGCAGCAGGGCAAGCAGCACCGCTGCATCAAGCGAGAATTTCTTGCGCATGACGACCGGGCGCGGGTGGGCGAAGGAAAGGCCGCGGTCTGAGACCGCGACTCCGATCGTCTTGTCGCCGAGATCGAGCCCCGCCAGCGTCTTGCCGCCAGCGAGCCGGGTTGGCAATTCCTCGATGCGGATGATGCCCAATGGTCTTCCTTCGCCCTTCACCACCACGTGTTTTGTCAAACGCGCAACGGACACAGTAACCCTTTGATCTCAGGGCCGTCGGCGTTCTATCCTTTGGCACGGCAAAAATCGAGGAATGCATTGATGAAATTGACCTGGTACGGACATTCGGCCTTTCGCGTCGAGACCGAAGGGGCGACTATCCTTATCGACCCCTATCTGATTGGTAATCCGTCATGGACAGGTGGCTGGGAAGGTCCTGCGGAAGGCGTCACGCATGTGCTGTTGACCCATGGTCACAACGATCATGTTAGCGGCGCGGTGGAGGTGCTGAAGAAGAGCGGCGCCCAGTTGGTCGCCAATTACGAGATCTGCATGTACCTGGTCGGCAAAGGCGTCAGCGGCAATAAGATCAATCCCGGCAACATCGGCGGCACCGTCGATTGCGGCGCCTTCACCACGACCTTCGTCCAGGCGCTTCATTCCTCGTCGTTTGGCGTCGACGGCGGCCAGAACATCTATCTCGGCAATCCGGGCGGGCTCGTCCTGCATTTCCCCGAGGACAAGACGCTCTACCATATGGGCGACACCGACATTTTCTCCGACATGGCGCTGATCAACGAACTGCACGAGCCGAAGATCGGCATTGTGCCGATCGGCGACCGCTTCACCATGGGCGGTGCCGTGGCAGCCCTTGCCTGCCGGCGTTTCTTCGGCTTCGATACGGTGGTACCCTGTCACTTCGGCACGTTCCCGATCATCGACCAGACGGCTGAAAAGTTCGTGGCCGGGCTGGAAGGATCGGGTGTCGAGGTTGCCTTGCCGAAAATAGGCCAGACCATCACGTTGTAGAGTGAGACACAGTTTATCGAAAAAATGGAATAAAACCATGGCTTTGAGACAATCTCTTTGGATCTCGATGTTGGTTGCGGCCTCTCCCGCGGCCGCCGCGGAAGATTTCATCGAGGGCGTCTATCTGCAGTCCAAGGAGCTTTGCGCGCAGGCCAAGAAGGATACTTTGCAGACCGTGATCGATGCCGGCAACGTTGTGCTGTCGGCGCGCGGCCTGGACAGCGTCGAATACAATTGCGAGTTCCTGCAGATCACCAAGGCGAAAAGCGCGCCGAGCTGGGCGGTGACCGCCATCTGCCAGGAGCCGGACAATGTCTTTCCCGATGTTTTGTCTGTTACCCAAATGAACGCGAGCCAGATCGACCTGGTTTCGGTTCGCCCGGTCGCCGACGAAGGTGAGCAGAGCGGCAATGGCGGCAGCTATTTCCTCTGCGACGGTGTGGCTTTGCCATAGGATGAATGCTCTGGGAGAGGACGATACAACGCATGCGGCGTGATAGCGTGACCCGATGGGCATCCTGAAACGGGCCCGGTCGCTTCTCGGTCTGGAGCGCCCCGTCTTCCAGACGCTGGAACTGCACGTTGCGTCGATGCAGAAGGCGAAATATCGCCTTTCCGGGAAATGGGATCCCTATCTTGCCTACAAACCGCTTGCGCCCGGCTGCACGCGGGCGGCGTTGAAGGCCTTCGCCGCGCTGGAAGACGAGGCGGCCTGCGGCATGTGTTCAGCCGAGAAACGCCTTTTTGAATTGCCCATCCCGCTGCGCATGCCGAAGAACCGCGTCGGTATCGCGACCTGAACCCCGTACGATGCAGTTGCGCGGCACGCGCCGCGCCGCTATAGCGCGGGCTGGTTTTCCCAAAGGCGACAAATATGTCCGTTGATCTTCAGACAGTGAAGCGCGTTGCGCGTCTCGCCCGCATTGCGGTGAGCGAGGAGGATGCCGAGCGCATGACCGGCGAGCTGAACGCCATCCTCGGCTTCGTCGAGCAGTTGAATGAGGTCGACGTCTCCGGCGTCGAGCCGATGACCTCGGTGACGCCAATGGAGATGAAGAAGCGCCAGGACGTCGTCACCGATGGCAGCAAGGCGGCTGATATCGTCGCCAACGCGCCAGCCACCGAAGAGAATTTCTTCCTGGTGCCAAAGGTCGTGGAGTAAGCCGCCAATGGCAATCGAGATCGCCATTGAGACGCCGCTGCAGGACGATGTGCGCGGGCTGGTCGAGGAGCTCAACGCCACGCTGCTCGAACTGACGCCGCCCGAGCACTGCTATCATTTGACCGTCGAGCAGATGGCCGGCGAGGACACCACCGTCTTCATCGCCCGCGACAATGGCCTGGCCATAGGCTGCGGCGCGCTGAAGCGCCATGACCGCACCGTCGGCGAGGTCAAGCGCATGTACACGCGGCCTTCGCATCGCGGCCGCAAGATCGGCGCGAAGATTGTCGAGCGTGTCGAAGCGCTGGCCCGCGACGAAGGGTTGAAGCGTCTGGTGCTGGAAACCGGCGACCGCCATCCGGCGGCGTGGACCGTCTACGAACGTGCCGGCTTCTCGCGCTGCGGCCCGGTGCTGGATTATCCCGATTCCGAATGGTCGGTGTTTTACGAAAAGAGCCTTTGATGAGCGACCTGACCCAGCTGACGATTTCGCAGGCCCGTGCCAAATTGCGCGCCAAGGAGATCACCGCCGCCGAGATCACTGAGGCCTATCTCTCGGCGATCGAGCGCGCCAACCCGGCGCTCAACGCCTATATAGTCGTCACCGGCGACAAGGCGCGCGACATGGCCAAGGCCTCCGACGCCAAACTGGCGAAGGGCGAGGGCGGTTCTCTGGAAGGCATCCCGCTCGGCATCAAGGATCTGTTCGGCACCGAGGGCGTCCACACCCAGGCCTGCAGCCATGTGCTGGACGGCTTCAAGCCACGCTACGAATCGACCGTGACCGCCAATCTGTGGGCCGACGGCGCTGTCATGCTGGGCAAGCTCAACATGGACGAATTCGCCATGGGCTCGTCCAACGAGACTTCCTACTACGGCCCGGTCGTCAACCCGTGGCGGCGTTCGCGCCTCGACACGCTGGTGATGCCGACCACGCATCAGGGCGATGGCGGCTTTGTCTCCGCTGGCGGCACCAAGACGGCCCGCACGCTGGACAACGCGCAGCTGGTGCCCGGCGGCTCGTCGGGCGGCTCGGCTTCCGCGGTCTCGGCATTCCTGTGCGCCGGCGCCACCGCAACTGATACCGGCGGCTCGATCCGCCAGCCCGCCGCCTTCACCGGCACGGTCGGCATCAAGCCGACCTATGGCCGCTGCTCGCGCTGGGGCATCGTCGCCTTTGCCTCGTCGCTCGACCAGGCCGGGCCGATCGCCCGCGACGTGCGCGATGCCGCGATCCTGTTGAAGTCGATGGCTTCCGTCGACCCAAAAGACACCACCTCGGTCGACCGGCCGGTGCCGGACTACGAGGCGGCGATCGGCAAGCCGATGAAGGGCATGAAGGTCGGCATCCCCAGGGAATACCGCGTCGACGGCATGCCGGAAGAGATCGAGGCGCTGTGGCAGAAGGGCATTGCCTGGCTGAAAGACGCCGGCGCCGAGATCGTCGACATTTCGCTGCCGCACACCAAATACGCTCTGCCGGCCTATTACATCGTCGCGCCCGCCGAAGCGTCGTCCAACCTCGCTCGCTATGACGGCGTCCGCTACGGCCTGCGCGTGCCGGGCAAGGACATTGTCGACATGTATGAAAAGACCCGCGCCGCCGGTTTCGGCCGCGAGGTCAAGCGCCGCATCATGATCGGCACCTATGTGCTGTCGGCCGGCTACTACGACGCCTACTATCTGCAAGCGCAGAAGGTGCGCAACCTGATCAAGCGCGATTTTGAAAACGTCTTCGCCGCCGGCGTCGATGTGATCCTGACCCCGGCGACGCCATCGGCCGCCTTCGGTATCGCCGACGAAGACATGGCCGCCGATCCGGTGAAAATGTACCTCAACGACATTTTTACGGTGACCGTGAACATGGCCGGCCTGCCGGGCATCGCCGTGCCCGCTGGGCTCGACGCCAAGGGCCTGCCGCTCGGCCTGCAGCTCATCGGCCGGCCCTTCGACGAGGAAACCCTGTTCCAGACCGCTGCCGTCATCGAGCAGGCGGCCGGCACATTTCAGCCGGAGAAGTGGTGGTAGGATGCCGCCCTCGTCTCGTATTTCCATCGTCGAGACGAGAGACGAACTGCTGATCACCAACCCGCCACGCACCTCCGATTTCAGGACAGGCTTTGCCCTGATAGGGGCCTCGATCGTAGCCTACACCGGCTACATGGGATTGAGAGACACGTCGCCTGCGACGATCACCAGCGGCACTATCGGCCTGCTGTCGTTCGTGGCGGTCATTGCCCTCTTCACCTATTTCCTCGGCAAGGATTTTGTCTGGCTGGTGTTCGGCAAGGAAACCCTGCGGCTAACCAACACCGCAGCTGCGCGCGAGGTCAGGGGTTCTTTGCAAAATCGTTCGGCATTGCCCTTGAAAGGGCACCTTAAGGTCGAAATCCTCGATCATACCTACCCAACGGATGAAGCCGGACTGTCGGAAGTCATGCGCTTGACCAACGCGAATGGCTCGCTTGATTTCGGCAGGGAATTGAGCCGTCCGGAGGCGGAAGATGTGGCGAGTGCGATCGAGCACTTCATCGGCCGTCAAAGTTTGAACTGGTGATAGGCAGGCAATGTTCTTCTATCTCTCCAAGATCTTCTGGTTTTTCGTCCAGCCACTCAACCTGGCGATTTTCCTGCTGCTGGCAGGCTTGCTCGCGGCGGTGGTCGGCCGCCGGCGATGGGCGGCGACGGGCAGCGTGTTCGCCTTCCTCATTCTCGCGCTGTCAGCCTGGACCTCGCTTGGCGCCATGATGCTCAATCCTCTCGAAGAGCGCTTTCCCAAGTCATCTATGCCGGACAAGGTCGACGGCATCGTCGTCCTCGGCGGCGGTTTTGAGGGCGCGATCAATCTGGTGCGCGGCGGCTATGAATTGAACTCCGGCGGCGACCGCATGGTCGAGACGGCCATACTGGCGCGGCATTTTCCAGAGGCGAAGGTGGTTGTATCCGGAGGCACCGGCGAACTGTTTCTCGATGGCGAGGGCGATGCCACCACCGCACCACGCCTGCTGACCGCCCTTGGCGTGAGCGCCGACCGCCTGATCCTCGAGAACAAATCTCGAAACACCTACGAGAACGCCGTCTTCACCAAGGGGCTGGTGACGCCGAAGCCCGGCGAAACCTGGCTGCTGGTGACATCGGCCTTCCACATGCCACGCGCCAAGGCGCTGTTCGACAAATCAGGCTTTGCAACCGTTCCCTGGCCGGTCGACTACCGCACCTCGGGGCGGGAAGGCATCGGCCTGTTCCGCGACAACCCCGCCGATTCACTGCAGGTCACCACCATGGCCATCCGTGAGTGGATCGGCCTCTTCGCCTATTGGCTGTCGGGCCGTATCGATCAACCTTTTCCAGGCCCCGGCGGCTGACCGATCACGGCTTGCCGCGCCGCTGAAAAGAACTGGCGGCGCACCAGCACTGCCAGCAGCAGCAGCGTCGACAGCACGAACACCATCGGGTCGACGAACCAGCCGAGATAGGCGATCGAGAAGAACACGCCACGCAGGCCGGAATTGAAGTGCTTGCCGGCCAGCATATTCATGCGCGCCGCGCGCCACACCGCCGTTTGCGTCACCGGATTTTGTGACGCTTCGCCATGCGGGATCGGCACCGCGCCGATCAGGATCGAGCAATAGTTGAACAGCCGGTACGCCCAGCCGAACTTGAAGAACGAAAAGGCCAGGATCAGCACCAGTCCGAACACTTTCACCTGGAAGGCCGCGCGTGACGGCGCGCCACCCAAGGGCAGGTCGCTCAGCACCGACAGAACCTGGTCGGAGGCACCAAGCAGCGCAAAACAGCCGCCGAGCGCGATCAGCGAGCTGGAGGCGAAAAAGGCGGTGCCTTGCTGCAGGCCGCTCATGATGGCGGTGTCGACGATGCGGATCTCGCGCTCGGCCATGGTTCGCATCCAGGCTTCGCGCTGCGCATTCATCGCCGTCGTCAGTGATACGCGACTGACCAGCTTTCCGTCGGAGGCGAGCGTATGCAGCACCCACACGAGGAGAAAGAAAGCCAGCGCCGCCAGATCGGCCGTCGAAAGATGGAAGGAATCGCCCATGCGTCGCTTTTACCATAAGCAGGGCGGCTTGCCGTGACACCGTTCACCGGCGGATAGACAGATATCGATCAGCCTAGGCCGGCAAAGCTGCGGTGGCTTCCATGCGCAAAGCTTCGACCACCATGTCAGTCCTGGTAACCCATCCGAACGCATGTTCGAAGTTCCATAGAGTGGACTGGCGGTTGAAGTCCGGCCCCGAATGGTTCATCGCGTCTTCGACCAGTATCGGCCAGAACTCGAGGAAATAGGCGTCGCGCGCGGTTGCGTCGACGCAAACATTGGTGGCAACCCCGGTGAACAGGAGATGACGAATCTTCCCAGCGCGCAACCAGGCTTCCAGGCCGGTGTTGCTGAAGCCGCTGTAGCGCGATTTGCGAATGACATGGTCGCCTGGCTCAGGCTTCAGCGCGTCGACGATCTGCCAGTCCCAGCTGTCGTCGATCAACAGCTTGCCGCGAAGCTCGGGGCGCTCGCGCATCAAGACCATCCCCAGTTCCTTGTGATAATTCGGGGACGAGCGATCTCCCGCATCGCTGAGGTCGGGCTTGTAGGACATCTGCAGGTAAATCACGCTCACGCCGGCTTCGCGAGCCGCCTTGAGCAGGCGCTTGTTGGCGTCGATGGCGGGCGCGGCACCGGATATGTCGAAGCCGGCGAGATCGAACATGCCTCCTTTCGTGGCAAAGGCGTTCTGCATGTCCACCACGACGATCGCTGTCTGGGCGGGCACGATGCTCACCGGTCCAGGCTTGGCATTCAACGTAATCACGGCTTTCTTCTCCCGGCAAATGAGTGGCAAGGCCCGCACATATGCTGGCGGGCACGCACGGCGCACGATAGCCGCGCCGCCATGGTCTCGCAATCAATGTCGCTGCCGGAGCAAGCAAGGTCGGCTGGTGCTGCGCCGCGCCCTGCAAAAGAGCGGAAACATCTTGGGAATTCCTATATGGAGTCCTTGATCCCACTCCCGGAGACAGCGCAGCGTGTTCCTTTCGGTTTTCGACCTGTTCAAGATCGGCATCGGACCGTCGAGTTCGCACACGATGGGTCCGATGACGGCGGCGGCCCGGTTTCTCGACGAGATCCTGGGTGATGACTGGCCACGACCGGCCGGTGTCAAGGTCGATCGCATTGGCGCCAGCCTGCACGGCTCGCTCGCTTATACCGGCATTGGCCATGGCTCGGACCGCGCCGTCGTGCTTGGCCTTGCCGGCCTGACACCGCAGACGGTCGATCCCGACCAGGCCGACGGCATCGCCACCCGCATCGCTGCCGACAAGCGGATTTCGCCGCCCGGCCATCCTTCCTATCGCTTCGATCCGGCAACGGATCTGGTGCTCGACAGGAAAACGCCGCTCACCGGCCACGCCAACGGCATGGCGTTCTACGCCTATGACGCCGGCGACCGCCTGCTGCTCAAGCGCATCTATTATTCGATCGGCGGCGGCTTCGTCGTTTCCGAAGAAGAGCTGCAGCGGATGAAGGTGAAAGGGTCGGTGACGACCGAGGGCAAGAAAGTGCCTTATCCCTTCAAGAACGCCGTCGAGATGCTGAAGATGGCGGCAAAGAGCGGGCTTTCCATTGCCGAGATGAAGCGCGTCAACGAGGAGACGCAGATGTCGCGCGAGGCGCTCGACGCCGGGCTCGACGGCATCTGGAGCGCGATGAAAGGCTGCATCGACCGCGGCCTGTCGCAGGACGGCATCATGCCGGGCGGGCTGAAAGTGCGCCGCCGCGCCCGCATGCTGCACGACAAGCTGCAGGAGCAGTGGCAGCAGAACAAACCCAATCCGCTGCTCGCCAATGACTGGCTGTCGATCTACGCCATGGCGGTCAATGAAGAGAACGCCGCCGGCGGCCGCGTCGTCACCGCGCCGACCAACGGTGCGGCCGGCACACTGCCGGCAGTGTTGCGCTATTGGCTGCATTTCCATCCCGAGGCCGACCAGCCCAGCATCCGCGATTTCCTGCTGACGGCCGCTGCCGTCGGCGGCATCATCAAGACCAATGCCTCGATCTCGGGCGCCGAAGTCGGCTGTCAGGGTGAAGTGGGCTCGGCCTCGGCGATGGCGGCGGCCGGACTGTGCGCCGTGATGGGTGGCACGCCTGAGCAGGTCGAGAACGCCGCCGAGATCGCGCTCGAGCATCATCTGGGCATGACCTGCGATCCGGTCGGCGGCCTGGTGCAGGTGCCATGCATCGAGCGCAACGCCCTCGGCGCCGTCAAGGCGGTGACCGCCGCCTCGCTTGCCATCAAGGGCGACGGCGTCCATTTCGTGCCGCTCGACGCGGCGATCGAGACCATGCGCCAGACCGGCCTCGACATGAACGAAAAGTACAAGGAAACCAGCCTTGGCGGGCTGGCCGTCAATGTCGTGGAGTGCTGAGGGCTCTGGCCCACACTGGCACTGTGGAGAAGTCGGGCAGGGCCGTTGACGCCTCCGCGCGCCGGACTAAACCTTAGCCATGGCTCTCAATCTCCTAAAACTCTGCGTCGGCTGCGACAGCGTCGAGGATCTCGAAGAGTGGATTGCCTTCCGCCTCGACGAGCGGCGCCGTGCCGGTGAGCCTGCCGAACACTGGCACACAACCCGCATGGTGCCGACACGCGGCGCCGAGGTTACCGACGGCGGCTCGCTCTATTGGGTGATCAAGGGCAACGTCCAGTGCCGCCAGCTGATCACCGAAATCCGTCCCTTTACCGACGACGAAGGCATCGGCCGCTGCCATCTGATGCTCGCCCCGGAGGTCGTGCGCACCGACTGGCAGCCGCGCCGCGCCTTCCAGGGCTGGCGCTACCTCAAACCCTCCGACGCGCCGCTCGATCTTGGCAAGGGCAAGGCCGGGCTGATCGAGATGCCGCCAAAACTGCGGCGCGAGCTTGCCGATCTCGGCCTGCTCTGATCCCCGCGTATCCAAGCCTCTGGCCCCCAAATGTTGCCCTGGGCAGGGCTTGCAAGCGGTCGAACAACGCCACATCTTGTTTTCATGAGCGACAAGAAGCAGCCCGTGCCCGCACGTGCCAATCCCGCGCCGGTCAAACCTCAATCCAATGCCGGCGAGATCGAAGCCTTTCTTCGTCAGGCAAGGACGCTTGCTGTGTCGGCTGCGGGTTCGGGCCGGCTGATCCTTTCGCTCGACGCGACGATGAGCCGGCAGCCGACCTGGGATCTCGCTTGTGAACTGCAGGGCCAGATGTTCGACGCCGTCGGCAAGGCCGGGAAGCTCAGCGTCCAGCTGGTCTATTTTCGCGGTCTTGGCGAGTGCCGTTCGTCGGCTTTCGTCACCGACACCAATGCTCTGAAGCAACTGATGACGAAGATCGAATGCCGCAGCGGCCATACCCAGATCGGCAAGGTGCTGGCGCATGCGCTGAAACAGACGGCCACAGCCAAGGTCAACGCGCTGGTCTATATCGGCGATGCGATGGAAGAGAATGTCGACGACCTCGCCGAAAAGGCCGGCAGTCTCGGCCTGCATGGCGTTCCTGTCTTCGTCTTTCAGGAAGGTCATGATTCCGGCGCAGAACAAGCGTTCAAGGAGATCGCGCGGTTGTCCAAAGGGGCTTGGTTCCGATTTGATCGGCGGGCTGCCGCGACCTTGGCGGGACTGCTTTCGGCGGTTGCGGTGTTCGCGACCGGCGGGCTGAAGGCGCTCGAAGCCAGGGGCAGGCCGGAAGACCGGCTGATGATCGAGCATCTCAGGGGCGGCGGGAACTGATGGGCGCAATTATCTCATTCGTTGCATTTCTGTTGGTGCTTCTGGGCGCGGTGACCGTCTTCCTGCGCGCCGACCCGCAAAAACTGGCGAGCGGCATGCGCACGGTTGGGCCGGTTCTTCTGGCGCTGGTCGGCGTCGCCGTGCTTGTTGTCGGCCGCGAAGCCATCGCCGGCGTCATCCTGGCCGCGGCCTTTGCCTGGTATGGTTCGCTGCGGACGAAACGGCAGACGGCAAAGCCGGCGCCGGGCAAGCGCTCGACGGTGCGCACCGCCGCCTTGGAGATGGAGCTTGATCACGATACTGGCGGTCTGGAGGGCCTTGTGCTGGCCGGCCGCCATGAGGGCAAGATGCTGGGCGCGATGGGCCTGGCCGAACTGCAGCAGCTCTACCGCGAACTCCCCGGTGACCCGGAGAGCCGTCAGCTGCTAGAGACGTATCTTGACGGCAGATTTCCCATCTGGCGCAAAGACGCTGAGACGAACGGTGGCGAAGGGCTGGGTGTTGCGCCAGGTTCGGGCGCCATGACTAAGGAGGAGGCCTACAAGGTCCTTGGTCTTGAAGCGGGGGCCGCCGCGGCGGATGTCCGCAAGGCGCACCGCCGCCTGATGCAGCGCCTGCACCCCGATATCGGTGGCACGTCTTTCCTGGCGGCGCGAATTAACGAAGCCAAGGACGTCTTGCTCTCCAATCACAACTAGTCTCCTTCGACGCAAAAAATTTCCGGGAGATATCTTCCACGCCGGCCTATTGCTGGACGGCGTAGCAGGCGATTTTCTTCTTCTTCAAAGCGGTGCAGGCATTCCAGGCGGCATCCTTCGAACCGAAACCGCCGAAGCGGGCGCGGTAGTAGGTCTCGCCGTCCTTGTCGAAAGCGACGGTGAAGCCCGAGGCCGCCGCCAGGATCTTCGGCGCCTGCTTGGCCGTCTTGTCGAGGAAAGCCTGCGCTTCGGACTGTTTGGGCGAAGATGCCACCTGCACCGCCCAGCCGGACGGCACGGACGCGGTGTTGACCGGGTCGACCGCCGGAGTGGGTTCGGCGTAGGCCGCCACCACCTGCGCCGTTTCAACCTGGGGCGCCTTCACGATGACGGTCTTGACCTTCCTGGTCTTGACGACGGGCGTGGTCTCTTCGACCACGGCGTCGCTGTCGTCTTCGGCAACCGTCGCGTCGTCGGCAACCGTAGCTTCGGCAACCGTAGCTGTCGGATCGTCGTTGGACGCCACGGCATCGTCTTCAACCACCGGCTTGTCATCGGGCGTCGGCGCGTCGTGCTTTGGCAGCAAGACCTTGGCCAGCGCCTTGATTGGATTGTCGCCGCCGGCCTTGGCGATCAAGGCGCCGCCGCCGCGGGTCGATGCCCTCGGCATATAGGCGTTGATCAGCCCGGCCATCTGGTTGTCGCGGCTACGGCCAGAGGTGCCGCCCATGACGACGGCAACGAGGCGGCGGTTGCCATCGGAAACCGACGAGACGAGGTTGAAGCCGGAGGCGCGGGTATAGCCGGTCTTGATGCCGTCGACGCCCTTGATGCGGCCGAGCAGCCGGTTGTGGCCGTTGATGCGCTGGCGTCCGTAGAGGAACGAACGCTGCGAGAAATAGCCGTAATACTGCGGAAAATGCTCTCGCAACGCGATGCCGAGCATCGCCATGTCGTGGGCAGTGGTGAACTGGCCGGGGTTGGGCAGGCCGTTGGCGTTGCGGAAAACCGTCCCGTTCATCCCAAGCTGCCGCGCCTTGGCAGTCATCATCTTGGCGAAGCTGGCTTCATTGCCGCCGAGCATTTCGCCCAGCGCCGTCGCTGAATCATTGGCCGACTTGGTCACCATCGACAGGATTGCCGTCTCGACGCTGACCGAGCCGCCAGCCTTGACGCCGAGCTTGGTCGGCGGCTCCGCGGCGGCATTGGCCGAGAATGGCACCGGGGTGTTCTTGCTGATCCTGCCCTTCGCCAGCGCTTCGAAGGTCAGGTAAAGCGTCATCATCTTGGTGAGCGAGGCGGGGTAGCGCCGGCCGTTGGCATCGGACGAATAAAGCACCCTGCCGGTTTTTGCATCGACGACGATGGCCGCCGATTTGGCTGCCATCGATGATGCAACATCCGCGACGACGAATGACATCGCCAAAGCGGCGATCATGATCGTTTTGAGAGAGAACGCGGATTTGGAAACGAAGCCCGACAACGCCTTACGCACTGATACTTCCCTTGAATTTTCGTTGCGTCGGAGGCTGCAAAGGGTCCTGCCTCACTTCCTGCCAAACTACCGTGGCCAGCGTTACCAATCCGTTTATGGTAACCGCCGCGTTCACCATTTTCTTCGGGCTTGAACCTCTCTTTATTCGAATTTTAGCCATTGCCGGCGCAGCCGCGGTCCTGCATCCGGTGAAATGTTGACTTTTTGTGCAGCGCACAATATATTGACGTGCATTGCACAAAAGCGCTCAGGCAAGGGCGCCTCAACCCAAGGGAAGCGTGAAATGACCCAGACCTATGAGGACTTCAGCAAATACGGCAAAGACCTTGCCGACACCGGATTGAAGAGCTTCGCCTCGCTCTCGAAGGGCGCCCAGGCGATTGCCACCGAGGCAGGCGAATACACCAAGAAGAGCTTCGAAGCCGGCAGCGCCGCGGTCGAGAAGATCATTTCGGCCAAGTCGCTGGAAAAGGCGATCGAGATCCAGTCCGACTACGCCAAGCAGTCCTATGAGAGCTTCGTCGCCGAGGCCACCAAGTTTGGCGATCTCTACGCCGAACTCGCCAAGGAAGCCTACAAGCCGTTCGAATCGATCGTCGCCAAGGCGAAGTAATTTCGCCAGTCAGTGCGAAAACGGCCTTTCGGGCCTGTGAATCAGACCCGGTCGCGAACACGCGGCCGGGTTTTTTCATGCCGGGTCCAAATTGCGGGCTTCTCACCTTCACGATTTTGAAAATCAGCCAAGTTTGGCCACCTAGCCATATTGTCAGCTAACCTAAAGGGCTTAAAATCGTCCATCGAACACCTACATGTCGAACTCGCATGGGGATTCGAAAGAGGCAGGAATACGTGACGATCGGTTTGACTGCCACGAGACGAGTGGCGCGGATGCAAAGTGGCGACGGCGACGGCAATGAGGCCGGTCGCGGTACGGCCGTCATCACGCGCACAAAAACCAAGACCAAGAAGCCCAGCCTTTATCGGGTCCTCATCCTCAACGACGACTACACGCCCATGGAGTTCGTGGTTCATGTGCTGGAGCGCTTTTTCCAGAAGGACCGCGAAGCCGCCACACGCATTATGCTTCATGTTCACAATCATGGGGTCGGCGAGTGCGGGGTCTATACATTCGAGGTGGCCGAGACCAAAGTGTCCCAGGTCATGGATTTCGCCCGACAGAATCAGCATCCGCTGCAATGCGTGATGGAGAAGAAGTGAGGTAACATGCCGGCTTTCTCCCAAGGCCTGGAAAAGGCGCTCCACCAGGCGCTGACGCTCGCCAATGAGCGGCACCATGAATACGCAACCCTTGAACATCTGCTGCTCGCGCTCATCGACGACACCGAGGCGGCCGCCGTCATGCGCGCCTGCAATGTCGATCTCGACGAGCTGAAGCACACGGTTCTCACTTATATCGATACCGAACTCGACAACCTCGTCACCGGCTACGACGAGGACTCCAAGCCGACGGCCGGTTTCCAGCGCGTCATCCAGCGCGCGGTGATCCATGTGCAGTCGTCCGGCCGGGAGGAAGTGTCCGGCGCCAACGTGCTCGTCGCCATCTTCGCCGAGCGCGAGAGCCATGCCGCCTATTTCCTGCAGGAACAGCAGATGACCCGCTACGACGCGGTCAACTATATCTCGCATGGCATCGCCAAGCGTCCCGGCGCCTCGGAAACGCGCTCGCCGCGCGGCGCCGACGATGAGCAGGGCAACGGCCAGAACGGCTCCGAGCCGCAAGAGGAAGGCGGCAAGAAGAAGCAGCAGCAGGACGCGCTCACCGCCTATTGCGTCAACCTCAACAACAAGGCCAAGGCTGGCAAGATCGATCCGCTGATCGGCCGCGAGTCCGAGATCAACCGCACCATCCAGGTGCTGTGCCGCCGCTCCAAGAACAATCCGCTCTATGTCGGTGATCCCGGCGTCGGCAAGACGGCGATCGCCGAAGGTCTCGCCAAGCGCATCGTCGAGGGCGACGTTCCCGAAGTGTTGCACAACGCCACCATCTTCGCGCTCGACATGGGCACGCTTTTGGCCGGCACGCGCTATCGCGGTGATTTCGAGGAGCGGTTGAAGCAGGTCGTCAAGGAGCTCGAGGATTATCCGGGCGCGGTGCTGTTCATCGACGAGATCCACACCGTGATCGGGGCAGGGGCGACATCGGGCGGCGCCATGGACGCGTCGAACCTGTTGAAGCCGGCACTGTCGTCAGGCGCCATCCGCTGCATCGGCTCGACCACCTACAAGGAGTTCCGCCAGTTCTTCGAAAAGGACCGCGCACTGGTGCGGCGCTTCCAGAAGATCGACGTCAACGAGCCGACCATCGAGGACGCCATCGAGATCATGAAGGGCCTCAAGCCCTATTATGAGGAATTCCACAAGGTGAAGTTCACCAACGAGGCGATCAAGGCCTCGGTGGAGCTGTCGGCGCGCTACATCAACGACCGCAAGCTGCCGGACAAGGCGATCGACGTGATCGACGAGACCGGCGCCTCGCAGATGCTGGTGCCGGAAGCCAAGCGCAAGAAGACCATCGGCATCAAGGAGATCGAAGCGACGATCGCCACCATGGCCCGCATTCCGCCGAAGACGGTTTCGGCCGACGACGAGAAGGTGCTGCAAGGCCTCGATATCGAGTTGAAGCGCGTCGTCTACGGTCAGGACACCGCCATCAGCGCGCTGACATCGGCGATCAAGCTGGCGCGTGCCGGCCTGCGTGAACCGGAAAAGCCGATCGGCTCGTATTTGTTCTCTGGCCCGACCGGCGTCGGCAAGACCGAAGTGGCCAAGCAGCTCGCCGCCTCGCTCGGCGTCGAATTGATCCGCTTCGACATGTCGGAATATATGGAACGCCACACCGTCTCGCGCCTGATCGGCGCGCCCCCCGGCTATGTAGGCTTCGACCAGGGCGGCCTGTTGACCGACGGCGTCGACCAGCATCCGCACTGCGTGCTGTTGCTGGACGAAGTCGAGAAGGCGCATCCGGATCTGTTCAACATCCTGTTGCAGGTCATGGACCACGGCAAGCTGACCGATCACAACGGCAAGCAGATCGACTTCCGCAATGTCATCCTGATCATGACCACCAATGCGGGCGCATCCGATGCGCAGCGCGCGGCGATCGGCTTTGGGTCGACCAAGCGCGAAGGCGACGATGTCGAGGCGATCAACCGGCTGTTCACGCCGGAGTTCCGCAACCGTCTCGATGCGATCATCCCGTTCGGCTCGCTGCCGGTGCCGGTCATCCATCAGGTGGTGCAGAAGTTCGTCATGCAGCTCGAGGCGCAGCTTTCCGAGCGCGGCGTCACCTTCGACCTGTCGCCGGACGCGATCGCCTGGCTCGCCGACAAGGGCTATGACGAGCGCATGGGCGCGCGGCCGCTCGGCCGTGTCATCCAGGAGCACATCAAGAAGCCGCTCGCCGACGAGGTTCTGTTCGGCAAGCTGAAGAAGGGCGGCACGGTGCGCGTCACCGTCGAGAAGAAGGAGACCGGAGAAACCGGCCTGAAACTCGAATCGCTCGCCGACGAAGCGCCGGTCAAGCCGAAGAGGGAAGAGCCGGAAGACGCGCCCAAGCAGAAGAAGGCCCTGGCGAAAAAGCCGGCGGTAAGGAAGCTGGTGGCGCAGAAGCCGGAGCCCAAGGGCAAGGATGGCGGCAAGCGCAGCCTGGTGCCGCAACTGCCGCGCAAGAATTGATCAGTTCGCCAGTTAAGAAAGAGGCCCCGGTTCCGGGGCCTTTTTCTTGGGGTTCCGGCTCGTAGGAGGGAGCGGTCGCCCTCAGCTCAAACGCAACCCATCCGGTGCGAAGCGGGTCAGGAAGTATCCGCACGCCTTCCAGATTGCGAGCGACACCAGTGCGCCGGCGTATCCATCCAGGGCATAGTGCCAGCCAAGGACGACCGAGCTGACCATGATGATGCCGGCGAACGCCCACATCAGAACACCGGCCAATCGGGAACGGCGCGTTGCGTAGAGAGCGAAAAGCACCGCCATCGCCACGTGCATGGATGGAAAGGCGGATATGCCGATACTTCCCTTGGTCGCGCCGGTGTAGCCGCTCCACAAAAGGTCCTGCGTGCTGAGCGCCCAGATCGGATAGACGCGATCGGCGGCAGCCAGCGCTTGCATCAAGGGATGAAAGTCGCTTCCGAACCCCAGCCGCTCATAAAAGCACGGCCCTGCCGACGACAGGCCCATCGCCAGCAAGAAGCCACCCAAAATCCATGCCAGCATGAAGCTCATCAGGAATTGATGCCGCAGCCGTGTGTCTTTACGCGTGATGCAGGCGATGAAAACGGTGGCGATGAGCACGACAAACCAGAAATTATACGCGATGTTGAGCATCCTCACCGCGAACGGCGACTGGACGATAAACCATAGCCATTCATCGGGCGCGCGACCGAAGTGGAGAACTCGATCGGCGTGAGCCAACGCCTGGTCCCATGCGAAAGGCGAAAGGATCGCAATCGCCCCCTTGAGCACGCCGACGGCGGATATAAAGACAATGGCCGCCGCAAGGCCATTCAGGCTGTTGGCTGTGCGCTCGGCGTCGCCGAAGAAGCTGCCCATTGAGCGCAGAAATGTGCCGAGTGGCTCACGATCACGCTTGACCACCGCAAGGTGAAAGAAGCTGCCGACGGCGAAGACACAGCCGCACATCCAGAAAGCGATGACAAGGTAGTACGCGTATTCCTTCAGGGCGCCGAAATCCGGCATGTTTCCGGTTTGCATGCCGACCACGGTTGCCAGAAGCAGGGCGGCGATGGCCATCGCGTGCAGCAGCCGGTGCCGCTTGTAGGCATCCGTCAGAGCGCGCAGGAAAGCGCGTCCGTAAGCTGCCCTCGCCAGGGGTCTCGAGACCGCAACCGAACTGTCCATGATTTCGAAGACTCAAAAGCCCATCGCCTCCTGGCATCCTACAACCAGAGGGTTTGATATTTCCCTAAGCAGATAGTTCGAATTCAAGCTCAAGCCGGTGTCCGGCAAGGCCGATTCTGTCCTCGTCGGGAAGCGATCGCTGCCGGAGCGCCGTCAGCCGGCGCGATCAGCCTTCAATCAGCCAGCCCCGCGCGGATCTTTTCGGCATTTGCAGCCAGCACCTCCGGCTTCTCCATCGCGCCGGTATGTGGCTTCAGCGGGATGCCCTCGAAGCGTGGAATCACGTGCACATGGAGATGGTAGACGGTCTGCCCCGAAGCCGGCTCGTTGAACTGCAGGATGGTGACGCCGTCGGCGCCAAAAGCTTTTTTGACCGCCAGCGCCACCTTCCGCACGATGACAAAGAGCGCACCGAGCGTTGCCGGGTCGGCATCCAGCAGGTTGCGCGACGGCGCCCTCGGCACCACCAGCGTATGGCCCGGCCCTTGCGGCATCACGTCCATGAAGGCGACAACCGCATCATCCTCGTAGATGCGGTGCGAGGGGATCTCGCCGCGCAGGATCTTGGCGAAGATGTTGCTGGCATCGTAGGCGGCTTCAGCCATGGCAGGCGCTCCGGATTTATCTCGCCGTCCCGTTTAGCGAAGCCGCCCGAGGCCGGCAAGACAGCCAGGAGAGATCGCCTAGTCCGCCAGATCCTTGCGGAACGGGGTGTGCTCTTCCAGATATTCGCTCATCCGCTCGACTTCGCGCCGTTCACGCTTGAGATAGTCGGCGACGGCATTGCGCAAGCCGGGATGCGCCAGGTAGTGCGCCGAGTGCATGGTCACCGGCCGATAGCCGCGCGCCAGCTTGTGCTCGCCTTGCGCGCCGGCCTCGACCACTTTCAGCTTGCGCTCGATGGCGAAGTCGATCGCCTGATGGTAGCAGACCTCGAAATGCAGGAAGGGGTGGTCCTCGATGCAGCCCCAGTTGCGCCCGTAGAGCGCGTCCGAGCCGATGAAGTTGATGGCGCCGGCAATGTAGCGCCCGTTGCGCTTGGCCATCACCAGCAGGATGTCTTCGGCCATGCGTTCGCCGATCAGCGAGAAGAATTCGCGGGTGAGATAGGGCCGCCCCCATTTGCGGCTGCCGGTGTCCATATAGAAGGCAAAGAAATCGTCCCAGGCCTTTTCGGTCAGGTCCTTGCCGGTCAGCCAATCGATCGAAATGCCGTCGGCGAGCGCTTCGCGCCGCTCTTTCTTCATCGCCTTGCGCTTGCGCGAAGCCAGCGTGGCGAGAAAGTCGTCATAGGTCGAAAAGCTTTCGTTGAAGAAGTGGAATTGCTGGTCGGTGCGATGCAGGAATCCCGCCCCCACCAGGGCTTCGACATCGTCCTGCGGCGCGAAGGTGACATGCGCGGAAGACACGCCGAGCTTTTCTGTCACCGCCTTCAACCCGGCCGCCAGGCCGGCTTTGACGGTGCGGCTGTCCTCGCCTTTGCTGACCAGCAGGCGCGGACCGGTGACCGGCGTGAACGGCACGGCGCATTGCAGCTTTGGATAATAGCGCCCGCCGGCGCGCTCGAATGCATCCGACCAGCCATGGTCGAACACATATTCGCCCTGGCTGTGCGATTTCAGATAGCACGGCACGGCGCCGAGCAGCTTGCCTTGCGCCGTCTCCAGTCTGAGGTGATGGCCTTGCCAACCGGTGCGTCGCACGGCGCAGCCGGAATCCTCAAGCGCACCCAGAAAGGCGAATGAAACGAGAGGGTTGTAGCCGTTTTCTGTGTCGCCGCGCGTGGTGCCGCCAAAACCGTTCCATTCGTCGCAGGTGAAGGCGCCGATACCGGCGGCGACGCGGATCGAATACTCTGCATCCACCGCTTGCCCGTCGCCTTCATCACCTTGATCCATGAGGCTTATTTAAGCTCCGCGCGGGTCCGTACAAGCCCGGCTTCAGGCAACTTTGACGTGATCGGGTTCGAACCCTTCAAACGTCATCTGGTCGGCATATTTGAAGGTCAGGTCCACCGCCGGCTGGTCATGCACGGTCCAGGTGATTACCGGCATCTTGAGCTTCTCGCGCACGAACGAGACGAACTGGTTCGGCAGGTCGCCCGCGGCATAGGAGGTGAAGGCAATCTCGTTTGCCAGCATGGCGAAATGCGCCTCGATCAGCTTGACGTCCTTGCCATAGGCGGTCAGTCCGCCGGGGATGCCGGGCGCGTATTTGGGGAAGTCGCGGATGAGCCAATGGTCGAACGACATGATCGCCGCCTTGCCCTTGTAGCGCTTGAGCAGCCTGCCGACGCTCGCCACCAGACCTTCGTCGTGGCCGGCAACCCCTTTCAGCTCGACCACCATCGGCACGCGGCCATCGACCAGATCGAGCGCCTCCTGCAGCGTCGGCAGATGGTCTGATGTGGCGCCGATCTTGAGCGTCGTCATCTCCGCTGCCGTGCGCTGCCAGACGAAGCCGTCCTGGCCGGTCAGCCGCTTGAGATCGCCATCGTGGATGATGACCGGAATGCCATCCGACGACAGGTGCACATCGCATTCGATCGCGTAGCCGCGTTCGGCAGCCGCGGCAAAGGCCGAAAGCGTGTTCTCCCAGCGTGTCTTGTTCATGTCGTGAAAGCCGCGATGGGCGACGGGGCGGGCGGTCAGCCAGGAAAGGTCTGTCATGTCAGGCTCATTCGACTTCGAAGATCGCTTCGATTTCCACTGCGGCATTAAGCGGCAGCGAGGCGGTCCCGACGGCGGAGCGGGCATGCTTGCCGCGCTCGCCGAGTGCGGCGACGAGAAAATCGGAGGCGCCGTTGGCAACCAAATGCTGCTCGACGAAATCGGTCGTCGATGCGACGAAGACGGTGATCTTCACCAGGCGGCGGATTTTTTCGAGATCGCCAAGGGCTGCCTTGGCTTGCGCCAAGATGTTGATCGCGCAGTATTTTGCCGCTTCCTTGCCGCCCGCCGTGTCGACGTCGCGGCCGAGCAGCCCGCTCGCCTGCAGCTTGCCGTCCTTCAGCGGCAGCTGTCCGGCGGTGAACAGCAGATTGCCGGACCGGCAATAGGGCACATAGTTGGCGGCGGGCGCGGCGGCGACCGGAAGCGTCACGCCGAGATCGCTTAGCCGCTTTTCGATTGTTTCACTCATGGTATTTCCCTATTGCTTGGTGACGCCGCTCAGGCGGGGCCGAAATTGCTATTTTTGCCTCGCTTCCGCCACGACTTTTTTTAAGCTGGACCATCTTTCCCTGCGGCCTGCCATCAGCCGCGACGATCGGAGCACCTCAATGCGCGCAACGCGCCTCGCATTTCACGCCGTTCTGCTGCCGGCGGTTTTCTCGATGGCTCCCGCCTTTGCCGTGCCGGCACTGCAGGCGCATCGCGCCGTCTATGATCTCACCCTCGACAAGGCGTCCGATCGCTCCGGCATTACAGGCATTTCCGGCCGCATGGTCTATGAGTTCAACGGCTCGCCTTGTGAAGGCTATACGGTGAAATTCCGCTTCGTCACCCAGATCGCCACCAACGACAACACAAGGCTGACCGACCAGCAGACAACCACTTTCGAGGATGCCGAAGGCAAGACCTTCTCGTTCGTGACGAAGTCCTTCGTCGACCAGAACCTCGACAAGGAGGTCAAGGGCATCGCCACGAAAGAGACCAAGGGGCTCAAGGTCGATATCGACAAGCCGGAGAAAAGCAGCCTTGAATTGGCGGCCACCCAGTTTCCGACCCAGCATCTGGTCGAATTGATCGGCAAGGCCGAAAAGGGCGAAAGCTTCTACGAAACCAATCTCTTCGACGGTTCGGAAGACGCCAACAAGGTGATGACCACCACTGTCGTCGTCGGCAAGAAGACGGATGCCGACAAGGCCGATCCGGAAGCGCCGGCGCTGGCCAAGCTTGCCACCGACAAATACTGGCCGGTCGACATCGCCTATTTCGACGAGACCGACAAGTCAGGCGAAGAGGTGCCGGAATACCGGATCAGCTTCAAGCTGCACGAGAACGGCATCACGCGCGACCTCGTCATGGACTATGGCGACTTCTCGATGACCGGCAAGCTGGTCAATCTGTCGCTGTTCGATCAGTCGAAGCCCTGTCCGGCGAAATAGCCCTGCCAAGCCGTCATGGCGGTCTATGTCGACGCGGCGATCTGGAAATGGGTCGGTCATCGCTGGTGCCATCTGATGGCCGACGACACCGACGAACTGCATCGTTTCGCGGCTAAGCTTGGCATCAAGCGCTCGTCCTACCAGGGTCCGCCGAAGACATCGGCGCCGCACTATGACATAACCGGCTTTGAACGCGATCGCGCGGTACGGCTCGGCGCGATTGAATGCAGCCGCGAGGAGATCGTCGCGATCTTCCGGCGCGTGCGGGTACCGAAAGGGAAGATAAGGTCATGACATTGACGGCTTTTGTGGCCTATTGCGTCGCCATCACGCTCGCCGCCGCCACGCCGGGTCCGGCGATGTTTGCCGTCATCACCAACGGCGTGTCGCGCGGCTTTGTCAGGGCTTTCATGGCCGGCCTCGGCGTCGCCGCCGGAGACGCGGTGCTGGTCACTTTGGCCCTGCTGGGCCTGGTGGCGCTGGCCCAGACCTTCGAATGGGTGTTTCTCGCCCTGAAATATGCAGGTGCCGCCTATCTGGTTTTTCTCGGTATCAGGATGTGGCGGTCGGCCGCCGCGCAATCGGATGGGTTGCAGGCAGAACAGGCAAGGTTGTCGCGATCGTTTTTCCTCGGCGCCTCGATCGCGCTGGGCAACCCCAAGGCGATCCTGTTCCACGCCTCCATCATGCCGCTGATCCTCGATCTCAACACCATGACCTTCGCTGACGGGCTGCTGGTGATTGCGGTGGTGATCAGCGTCAACATTGTCACCATGGGCGCCTATGCGGCACTTGCAGGCAGAGCCTCGGGCTGGTTCAGGACACCGCGGCGCATGCGGCTGATGAACAGGTTTGCCGGTGGCGCCATGATTGGCACCGGTGCGCTGATCGCCGCACGCTGAACCGCAGGGCGCCACAGCGCTTGCCTTTATCGCGCATCCCCTCTATATGCGCGCTCATTCCACACACGGACTTTGGTGTCTTCCCGGGAGAAATCCGGCTGAAACCTCCGGTGGCGTTCGAGGACAAAGTCCAAAAATGCCTGTGTCCGTGGAGGCTAACCGGAAAAGGAACTAAGAATGGCACTGCCTGATTTCAGCATGCGCCAGCTTTTGGAAGCTGGCATTCACTTCGGCCACCAGACCCACCGCTGGAACCCGAAGATGGCGCCTTACATCTATGGCGCCCGCAACAACATCCACATCATCGACCTCTCGCAGACGGTGCCTTTGCTGCACCAGGCGCTGAAGCAGGTTTCCGACACCGTCGCCAAGGGCGGCCGCGTGCTGTTCGTCGGCACCAAGCGCCAGGCGTCCGACATCGTCGCCGACGCCGCACAGCGCTCGGCCCAGTATTATGTCAACTCCCGCTGGCTCGGTGGCATGCTGACCAACTGGAAGACGATCTCGAACTCGATCCAGCGCTTGCGCAAGCTCGACGAGATGCTGGCCGGCGAGGCCCAGGGCCTCACCAAGAAGGAGCGCCTCAACCTCGATCGCGAGCGCGAGAAGCTCAACAAGGCGCTCGGCGGCATCAAGGACATGGGCTCGACGCCCGACCTGATGTTCGTCATCGACACCAACAAGGAAGCGATTGCCATCCTCGAGGCCAAGCGTCTCGGCATCCCGGTTGTCGCCATCATCGATTCCAACTGCGATCCGGACAAGATCGACTTCCCGATCCCGGGCAATGACGACGCGGCTCGCGCCATCCAGCTCTATTGCGATCTGATCGCCAAGGCAGCGCTTGACGGTATCGCCCGCCAGCAGGGCGCGCTCGGCGTCGACATCGGCGCTTCGGTCGAAGCTCCGGTCGAGCCTGCGCTCGATCCGGCCCCGGCCGCCGAGACCCCGGAAGCCTGATAGTCGAAGGCCGGCTCCGGCCTTCATATTTCTCATATTTTGGCGCGCTAAGCGCTGGCGTTGGGCGCATCACCGAGATTCGGTGGTGCGTCGGCGCATTTTAAACCAAAGAGGCGACAATGAGCATTTCGGCTGCACAGGTCAAAGAACTCCGCGACTTGACCGGCGCGGGCATGATGGACTGCAAGGCGGCGTTGACCGAGACCAACGGCAATATGGAAGAGGCCGTCGACTGGCTGCGCAAGAAGGGCATCTCCAAGGCCGACAAGAAGGCTGGCCGCACCGCGGCTGAAGGCCTGATCGGTGTCGACAACGGCGTCCGCGAGGCCGCTGTCGTCGAGGTCAATTCCGAGACTGACTTCGTCGCCCGCAACGCCGCTTTCCAGGAAATCGTCGCCAATGTTGCCAAGGTTGCTCTCGCCTACGGCACGACAGAGGCTGTGGCTGCCGCAAAGTATCCGGGTTCGGACAAGTCGGTTGCCGACACCATCAAGGACGCCGTCGGTACCATTGGCGAGAATATGGGCTTCCGCCGCTCGGCCAAGCTGACCGTTCCGCACGGCGCAGTCGCTACCTACGTCCACAACGCGGTTGCCGACGGTCTTGGCAAGCTCGGCGTTCTGGTCGCGATCGAGACCACGGGTAATGAGCATGCCGCCAACGCCTTTGGGCGCCAGGTCGCCATGCACGTCGCCGCCACCAACCCGCTGGCGCTGACCGCAGAGCAGATCGATCCGGCAGCGGTCGAGCGCGAGAAGGCGATCTTCTCCGACCAGGCGCGCCAGTCCGGCAAGCCGGAAGCGATCATCGAAAAGATGGTCGAGGGCCGTATGCGCAAGTTCTACGAAGAGGTTGTGCTGTTGAAGCAGGCTTTCGTGCTCAATCCCGACATCACCGTCGAGAAGGCGCTGAAGGATGCCGAGAAGGACATCGGCGCTCCGGCCAAGATCACCGCCTATCTGCGCTTCGCGCTCGGCGAGGGCATCGAGAAGGAAGAGACCGATTTCGCGGCGGAAGTTGCGGCTGCGGTGAAGAAATAGTCCTTTAGAATAGTCCCTGAAGAGGGGCTTCTCAGCTCAGGCAACTCGGCCGGGTGTCCGCAAGGATGTCCGGCCGATCTCTTGTGCGGAATCGATGAAGGCCCGCAGCTTCGGCGCCATCGCCGCCCGGCGCGGGAAGTAGAGGAACAGGCCGGGCTCCTCGATCGCCGTCTGCGGCAGGATCTGCACCAGCCGGCCTGCGGCAAGATCCGCGCGCACCAAAGGTTCGAAGGCATAGGCTAGACCGACTCCGGCAAGCGCCAGGTCGATCGCGGCAAGCGAATCCGTGACGATGACCGTACCTTTCGCCTCCACAACGACATCCTTGCCGTCCTCGGTCAGGTCCCAGCGGTAGAGCGCACCGGAGCGGACAAGCCGGTAGCCGATGCAATTGTGGTTGGCGAGATCGGCCACGCTGCGTGGACGGCCATGCCGTCCGATATAGGCGGGAGAGGCAACGATGACGGCCTTGAATGCCGGTGTCAGCCGGACCGTGACCATATCCTGCGCGATCATCTCGCCCAGCCGGATGCCGGCGTCGAAACCCTCGCCGACAATGTCGACCAGCCCCTGCTCGGTGAGCAATTCAACGGTCACATCCGGATAGCGCTCCGCCATCGCCGCGATCACCGGCGTCACCGCCAGCGGAACAGCGATGTTGGGAACGTTGAGCCTGAGCAGGCCCGAAGGTCGGCCCTTGATGGCACGGATCCGGTCCATTCGCTCTGTAATGTCCTGAAGGGCAGGGGCCGCCGTCTCCACCAGTGCCTTGCCGGCTTCGGTCAATGAGACGCTGCGCGTCGTGCGCGCGAACAGAGGCTGGCCGATGCGCTCCTCGACAAGGCGCACCGCATGGCTGACCGCGGACGGGCTCATGCCGAGTTCGGCCGCGGCAAGCGCGAAGCCGCCGCGCCGGGCAACGGCGACGATGACGGGCAGATGGCTGAGCAGGTCCCGATCCATTCATGAGCAATATCGCATAGTGCTTGCGAACAATGCAATCTTATAGATGTCAGCGAACTGCTCCACATTCTCGCCAACACATCGGCAGCGGGCCGATGCGCAAAGGAGAAGGCAGATGAGTGCGCTGAAGCAAATTACCTTCGCGGCAAGCCTTGCGCTGGCGCCGTTCGATGCCGGCGGGGCTGAACCACCTCGGGCAATGGCGCTCGCCGATGAGCGTGCCGTCATCCGCATCGCCGATGCCATCGATCGCGCTGTCGATGCCCAGGATTGGCGGCTCGCCCGCAGCTTTTTCGCCGACCGCGTCACGGTCGACTTCAGCAGCCTGAGCGGACAGCCTGCGGCCACCATCGCGTCGGACGATTTGATCGCAACCTGGGCAGCGAATCTCAGGGGCAGCAAGACCAGCCTGCATCTGCGCACCAACCATCAGGTCGTCATGGCCGCCGGCGCTGCGACCGTCTTCTCCAACGCCTATGCCTGGAACCGGATGGAAGGCAATGGCGACCCGCTGTGGGAAGTCTGGGGCACCTACGAACACCATCTCATCCGTTCCGGCGCAGGCTGGAAAGTGGATGGCTTCACCTTCCGCATGACGCATGAGCGCGGCAATCCCTGGGTCAAGACGACCCCCGGGCAGGATCGGCGTTGAACATCGGATCAGGAACGGAACGACATCATGAGCATGACCTACTACACCCTTGGCAACAGCGGCCTCAGGGTCAGCCGGCTGGCGCTGGGCACAATGACCTTCGGCACCGAATGGGGCTGGGGGGCGGACAGAGAAACCGCGCGCGCCATGTTCGACGCCTATGTCGAGGCCGGCGGCAATTTCTTCGACACTGCTGACCTCTACACCGGCGGCACCAGCGAGACCTGGCTGGGCGAATTCATCGCCGAGCGTGGAATGCGCGACAACGCGGTCATCGCCACCAAGTTCACCTTCAACGCGGAGCCTGGCAACCCGAATGGCGGCGGCAACGGCCGCAAGAACATTTTGCGCGCCGTGGACGCCTCACTGAAGCGGCTGGGCACGGACTATATCGACCTCTATCTCCTGCATGTCTGGGACAGGCTGACGCCGGCCGAGGAGGTCATGCGCACGCTGGACGACCTCGTCCGCATGGGCAAGGTGCGCCATATCGGCCTGTCCGACGTGCCGGCCTGGTATGCCGGTCGGGCGCAGGCGATCGCCGAACTGCGCGGCTATGAGTCGGTCTCGGCCTTGCAGCTCGAATACTCGCTCGCCGAGCGCACCATCGAACATGAATTCGTGCCCTTCGGCACGCGCCATGGCGCCGGCATCATGGTGTGGAGCCCGCTGGCCAGCGGCTTACTCAGCGGCAAATACCGGCCGACCCAGAGCGGAAACGTTGGCCGGCTCGATGGTTTCCGCAACACCACCCATCCAGGGTTCCAGAAATTCACGGAGCGCAACTGGGCGATCGTGGCCGAACTCGAAAACGTCGCCGCTGAACTCGGCCGCAGCATGCCCCAGGTCGCACTCAACTGGGTGGCGACGCAGCCGGGCATCGCCTCCGTCATCCTCGGAGCCACCAAGCTTGCTCAGCTGCAGGACAATCTCGCGGCGCTGGACTTCTCGCTTCCCCCTGACCTTCGCGATCGGCTGGATGCGGTCAGCCGCGTTCCGGCACCGTTTCCCCATTCGTATTTCGGTTCCGAGATACAGGCCAGGGTTACCGGCGGCACCGCGACCGGCGACAAGCCTTCCGGCTATGCACCGCCGGTGGTTGTCGAAGGCGAAGCCGTCAGCATCAGCAGCAACTGATCGGCTGCACGCGAAACGGCTGGGAATTTGCGACAGGGCGCGGCGTGACATCGCCGCGCCCTTCGTGTATCGGGTCAACGCATCGTGACAGCACCGCCGGGCGAAGCGGGGTCGGTTTTGCCTCCCGAATTCCCGCGCCGAGATTTTCGAGGAACCAGATGACGGCCAAGCCTCTCTTTCGACGTGTCTTGCTGAAAGCGTCAGGCGAAGCGTTGATGGGTGAGCAGCATTTCGGGATCGACGTGTCGGTGGTCGATCGCATCGCCGCCGACATCGCCGAGGCCCGCGCTTTGGGCATCGAGGTCGGCGTCGTCATCGGCGGCGGCAACATCTTTCGCGGCGTGGCCGTAGCCTCCAAGGGCGGCGACCGCGTCACCGGCGACCACATGGGCATGCTCGCCACCGTCATCAACTCGCTGGCGCTGCGCACGTCGCTGAACAAGATCGGCGTCGACGCCGTGGTGCTGTCGGCAATCGCCATGCCCGAGCTTTGCGAGAGCTTTTCGCAACGCCAGGCGACCGCCTACATGAACCAGGGCAAAGTCGTCATTTTCGCCGGCGGCACCGGCAATCCGTTCTTCACCACCGATTCGGCCGCAGCGCTTCGCGCCGCTGAGATCGGCGCCGACGCGCTGTTCAAGGGCACCCAGGTCGACGGTGTCTATTCGGCCGATCCCAAGAAGGATCCGCACGCGACGCGCTTCGAGCGCATCAGCCATGCCGAAGTGATCAACAAAGGCCTTTCGATCATGGATACCGCGGCGATTGCACTTGCGCGCGAAAATAACATTCCGATAATCGTCTATTCGATCCACGAAAAGGGTGGTTTTGGCGACATTCTGAGGGGCGGCGGCCGTTGCACGGTCGTTGCCGACGATTGATCCGGAGCAAGATCCCGAAAACCGGGTTTTCGGAGTGAGGCTCGAACACAAGCAGTGAACCCGGGCAAACGGGTCGAGGAGACAATGATGAGTGGTGAGTTCGACGATCTCAAGCGGCGCATGGATGGCGCGATCGCCGCATTCAGGCACGACCTGGCTTCGCTGCGCACCGGCCGCGCCTCCGGCAACCTGCTCGACGCCATCCAGGTTCAGGCATACGGCACAACCATGCCGATCAACCAGGTGGCGAATGTGTCGGTGCCCGAGCCGCGCATGATCTCGGTTTCGGTCTGGGACAAGTCGATGGTCGGCGCGGTCGACCGTGCCATCCGCGAATCCAATCTCGGCTTCAACCCGATCGTCGACGGTACCAATCTCAGAATTCCGCTGCCGGAGCTCAACGAGCAGCGCCGCAAGGAGCTGGTCAAGATTTCGCATGGCTATGCCGAGAATGCCCGCGTCGCCGTGCGCCATGTCCGCCGCGACGGCATGGATTTCCTGAAGAAGGCGGAAAAGGACGGCGATATCAGCGAGGACGATCAGCGCAAGCGCTCCGATCAGGTCCAGAAGCTGACCGACGAGACGATCAGCACCATCGACCACCTGCTTTCCGATAAGGAAGCTGAAATCATGCAGGTTTAGGGTCTGGCCATCGGCTGGCCCGAAAGCGAGAACATGGCAACGCCCGCGCATGTCGCGATCATCATGGACGGAAACGGACGCTGGGCCAAGGCGCGTGGCATGCCGCGGCTCGCCGGCCATCGCGCCGGCGTCGAGGCGCTGCGCAAGACGGTACGCGCAGCACCCGGTCTCGGCATCTCCTTCCTGACCGTCTATGCCTTCTCGTCAGAAAACTGGTCGCGGCCGAAAGCCGAAGTCAGCGACCTAATGGGTCTGTTGAAGCTGTTCATCCGCCGCGACCTTGCCGAGCTGCACCAGAGCGGCGTGCGGGTGCGGATCATCGGTGACAGGGCAGGGCTGCAGCCCGACATCAGGGGCCTACTCGAAGAGGCCGAATCGCTGACCGCTGGCAACGAGTCGCTGACCCTGGTCATCGCTTTCAACTATGGCGGACGCGACGAGATCGTGCGCGCGGCGCGCAAGCTCGCCGAGGCCGTGGCGCGCGGCGAACTCGCCAGCGAGGCGATATCAGTCGAATCCTTTGCCGGCTCCCTCGACACGCAAGGCATTCCCGATCCGGAATTGGTCATACGCACCAGCGGCGAGCTTCGTTTGTCGAACTTCCTTTTGTGGCAGGCAGCCTACAGCGAACTTGTCTTCCTGCCTTGCTACTGGCCCGACTTCAGTCGTGAGCATCTGGCTGACGCATTGCGCGATTTCGCCGGCCGCGAGCGCCGTTTTGGCGGACTTGCCGCCCAAGACGTCGCATCGTGACCGGCGCCGGCATGAGCAATCTCCAGCTTCGTGTCGTCTCGGCAGTCGTTCTGGCCGCGATTGCCCTTGGCTTGACCTGGCTCGGCGGGTTGTCGTTCCGTTTGCTTTGCGCTGCCATGGCGGCGGTGATATTCTATGAATGGACGCGCATGTCGCGCCCGGCCGCCGTTGCGGGGCTCGGCTTTCTGCCGGAAGCGCTGCTTCTTGTTTTCATTGGTGCCTTGATCGCCGGCCTGCCGGCGTCCTGGCTGCTGCCTCTTGTCGTGGCCCTTGTTGTCGTCACTTCTGTCGCCGCACGGATTGGCGGAACAACCCAGTGGGATGCTCCTGGCCTTGCCTATGCCGCTGTTTCCGGTCTTTCGCTGGCGCTGTTGCGCGACGGCGACCATTCCGGCCTGATTGCGATCCTGTTTCTGTTCGCGGTGATATGGGCGACCGACATTTTTGCCTATTTCGTTGGCCGCGCTGTCGGCGGCCCAAAGCTGGCGCCGTCGATTTCACCCGGCAAGACGCAGAGCGGTGCGCTCGGCGGCGCCGTCGGCGGCGTGGTTGCGGGGGTGCTTTTGGCTGCTGCGGCCGGAGCCGGCAATCTTGGTGTCCTTGGCCTGGTCGCGCTGGTGCTGTCGATCGTCGCCCAGGCCGGCGACCTTTTCGAATCATGGGTCAAGCGCCGCCACGGCCGCAAGGATTCCAGCGCGTTGATACCGGGCCATGGCGGCGTCATGGACAGGGTCGACGGGCTTGTCGCGGCGGCTTTCGCCCTGTACGTCATCGGCTGGATTTCGGCGACCGCCGATCATCCGGCGCAGGGGTTGTTTCCGGCTTGAGCAGCATTTTCAGGGCGAAGAATGGCGCGCGCCACGGATTCGCCCGGATTGATGTCACAGTCGCGGCGCGAGCTGCGCTGCGGATGGAATTTGAGGGCATGAATTGAACGAGATTCTTCACGCGGTTTTCAGCACGCAGGGCTTCGTCCTCGGCACGCTGGTGCCTTTCCTGTTCGTGCTGACCGTGGTCGTGTTCGTCCATGAAATGGGCCACTACCTCGTCGGTCGCTGGTGCGGCATCGGCGTGAAAGCCTTTTCGATCGGCTTCGGCCCCGAACTTTTCGGCTTCAACGACAGTCATGGCACGCGCTGGAAGCTCTGCGCCATACCGCTTGGCGGCTATGTCAAATTCGTCGGTGACATGAACGCCACGTCGAGCCAGCCCAGCGCGGAAGATCTGGAAACGCTGACCGATGCGGAGCGCAAGATTGCCTTCCACGCCCAGCCGATCTGGAAGCGCGCGGCCACGGTGGTGGCCGGGCCGCTGTTCAATTTCCTGCTGACGATCGCCGTCTTCGCCGTGTTGTTTTCGGCCTATGGTCGCCCCGTGATGGAGCCGATGGTGGCTCAAGTTACTGCCGGCAGTCCGGCGGAAAGGGCCGGCATTCTGCCCGGCGACCGATTCGTTGCTGTCGACGGCAGCAAGGTCGAGACCTTCGCCGACGTCCAGCGCCTGGTTTCGGGCCGCGGCGGCGATGCCATCACGTTCATCATGCTGCGCGACGGCAAGGAGGTCACCGTAACGGCGACGCCGGAACCGATGGAGCAGACGGATGCGCTGGGCAACAAGGGCAAGGTGGCGGTAATCGGCGTCGTCAACAACAATGAAGTCGGTCAGCCCAGGCTGATCACCTACAGCCCTGTCGGAGCGGTAGGCGCCGCGGTCGAGGAGACGGGGCACCTCATTCAGCGCACCGGCCAGTTTCTGCAGCGATTCGTCGTCGGCCGCGAAGACAAATGCCAGCTGGGCGGCCCGATCAAGATCGCGAAGATGTCGGGGCAGGCGGCAAAACTGGGCTTCCTGTGGTTGGTGCAACTCGTTGCCGGGCTGTCAGTCGGGATAGGGTTTCTCAACCTTCTGCCGATTCCCCCCCTCGACGGCGGCCATCTCTTGTTCTACGGCGTGGAGGCTGTCATCCGGCGGCCTGTGTCGGAACGGATGATGGAAATGGTCTACAGGGCCGGCCTGCTTCTGGTGCTCGGCTTCATGGTCTTCGTTGTCTGGAACGATCTGTTTGGGTGCTGAAATCATGAAGGAATTTGGCTTCGGCACGACCAATGTTGAGACGCCGTTTACCATGCAGGGGGGTATGAGTGACGCGAAAGCCACGCACCAGGGTTAAGTAATTACAAATTAACCAGAAGCCTTGCGTGTAGGGAAAATCCGGTTAATACGGTAGGAGAAATTACCGCACGTCCGGTTTTCTCGCCGTGGGGACTTCGAGAAAAGGTACAAAAGCCCGATGAAGGCAGCATCCAAGTTTCTGAGCGCCGCGTCCGCGGTGGCTTTGTCCGCCGCTCTGGTTGTGCCAGGCGCGCTCGCAGTGCAGTTCGTTGCCACATCTGCGGCAGAGGCTGCTGTTGTCAGCAGAGTGGAAGTCAGCGGCAACCAGCGTGTCGACGCCGATACCATCCGCAACTACGTCACCATCAAGCCCGGCAAGGCCTTTTCCAGCTCCGATATCGATGAGGCGGTCAAGGCCCTGTTCGGCACTGGACTGTTCTCGGACGTCCAGATCAACCAGGTCGGTTCGACGCTGGTCATCAAGGTTTCCGAATACCAGGTCGTCAACCAGGTTCTGTTCCAGGGCAACAAGAAGCTAAAGGACAACGCCCTGGCGGCAGCAGTCCAGCTGAAGCCGCGCGGCACGTTTTCGCAAGCAGCTCTCGATGCTGATGTCGAGGCGGTCAAGGCTGCCTACAAGCGAATCGGCCGCGACGACGCCGCTGTCACCACGCAGATCATGGATCTCGGCGACAACCGCGTGAACGTGGTCTTCAACATCAATGAAGGCGGCCGCACCCAGATCGCTTCGATCAATTTCGTCGGCAACAGCGCCTATTCGAGCCGCCGCCTGTCCGATGTCATCGCTACCAAGCGCTCGACTTTCCTGTCCTTCGTGCTGCGTGACGACGTCTATGACGAGGACAAGCTGCGCGCCGACCAGGAACTGCTGCGTCGCTTCTACTACAATCACGGCTATGCCGATTTCCAGGTTGTTTCCGCGGTCGGCGAACTCGACGACACGACAAACAAATACACGGTGACCATCACCGTGCAGGAAGGCGACCGCTACAATTTCGGCGACATCAGCGTCGAGAGCACGATCCCCGAGGTCGACTCGAAGTCGCTGGAATCAGTGGTCCAGACACACAAGGGCGACGTCTACAACGCCAAGGATGTCGAGGACTCGATCATCGCGCTGACCGAGAAGGTCGCGGGTTCCGGTTATGCCTTTGCCCAGGTGACGCCGCGCGGCGATCGCAACTTCGAGAACCACACCATTTCGGTCGTCTACACGGTCGACCAGGGCACCAAGGCCTATATCGAGCGCATCGAGATCCGCGGCAACGATCGCACGCGTGACTATGTCATTCGTCGCGAATTCGACGTCAGCGAAGGCGACGCCTTCAACCAGGTTCTCATCCAGCGCGCGAAGAAGCGGCTGGAAAACCTCAATTATTTTGACAAAGTCGACATCTCGACGGTGCCCGGCTCCGAGCCCGACCAGGTTGTGCTGGTGGTCGATGTGGTCGAGAAGTCGACCGGCGAGTTCTCCGTCGGCGCCGGCTATTCGACCGGTGGCGACACGGCAGGTCCATCTGTCGAAGGCTCGATCACCGAGCGCAACTTCCTCGGCCGCGGCCAGTTCATCAAGATCTCGGCGGGTGGCGGCAAGAATTCCCGCGACTACAGTCTGTCCTTCACCGAGCCCTATTTCCTCGGACGGCGTATTGCCGCCGGCTTCGACATCTTCCAGCAGACCCGGAACTACGACCACTACGACAGCGAGACGTTGGGAGCGACGGTTCGCTTCGGCCTGCCGATCACCGACAGCATCTCGACCCAGTTGGCGTATAACATCGCGCAAGAAAAATACGCGATTGCAGACGGTTGCTTGACCAGTGGGATTTACGATCCCACCAAGTGCACTATCTCCACCGCGATCCTGGATGGTGTGGAACAAAGCCCGTGGATCAAGTCGTCGGTCAGCCTTGGACTGGTCTACAACACCATCGACGACATGAAGAATCCGCATGAAGGCATCTACGCCACTGCCACCACGGAAGTGGCTGGCCTCGGCGGTGACGCCAAGTTCGTCAAGGTCACCGGCCGTACCAGTGTCTACCAGACGCTGTCAGAGCAGCTGGATCTTGTGGGGCTTGTTTCGGGCGGCGCCGGCCATATCTATGGCTATGGCAGTGACGACCTGCGCGTCTTCGATCATTTCCAGAGCAGTGACCGCATGATCCGCGGCTTTGCCTACGGCGGTATTGGCCCGGTGGCTCTGGGCACCAGCGGCGACCATCTCGGCGGCACAACGTATTTCAATGCTTCGGCCGAAGCCCAGTTCCCGCTACCTGTGATCCCGGAAAGCTTCGGTCTGCGCGGTGCGGTCTTCGCCGATGCGGCGACGCTCTATGGCAGCAAGGTCACTGGTGTCGACCCAACGTCAACCGGCATGCAACTGCGCGCGTCGGTCGGTCTCGGGCTGATGTGGGCATCGCCGTTTGGCCCGATCCGCATCGACTACGCGATCCCGGTCAAGAAGGAAGCGACTGACGACGTGCAGGAATTCAACTTCGGCATATCGACCCGCTTCTGATCTGCGGGTAACGATGCTTCCGGGCCGTTGGGGTCCGGAAGAAAGTGATCCGACCTAGCTGGATATTGCTTTTGGAATGACCGATCCGGTGTTCTTCGCGCCCTCACGCCGATACACGGCTGGCGAAGTCGCGAATCTGACCGGCGCGATGCTTGTCGATTCCGACCAATCCCACATATCGATTGCAGCCTTGGCACCGGCGAACGAGGGCGGCGAGGATGCGCTCGTCTTCGTCGACGGCAAGCGCAATTTTGCGCTGATGCAGTCCCTGAAGGCTGCGGCGGTCCTCTGTCCCGCCGAATTTGCTGTCAAGGCGCCGACGGGCGTTGCGGTTCTGGTCCATCCGCGTCCGCAACAGGCTTTCGCGATGGTCGGACGCCTGCTTTTCCCGGCGGCTGCCACGCCGGGACCGATGACCAGCGAAACCGGGGTCTCGCCGCATGCCCATGTCGACCCGACGGCGCATGTCGAGGCGGGTGCGATCATCGAGGCCGGCGCGGTCATCGGTCCGCGCGCTTCCATCGGCAGCGGAACCGTCGTTGCTCCCCATGCGGTGATCGGTCCTTCCTGCCAGATCGGCCGTGACGGCTACATCGGCCCGGGCACCAGCATCCAGTATGCGCTGATCGGCAACCGCGTCATCATCCATGGCGGCGCCCGCATCGGACAGGACGGCTTTGGTTTCGTGGGCGGCGCCAAGGGACCGGAGCGCGTCCCGCAGATCGGCCGTGTCATCATCCAGGACGATGTCGAGATCGGCTCGAACACAACGGTCGATCGCGGCGCCATGTCCGATACCATCATCGGCCAGGGCACCAAGATCGACAATCTGGTGCAGATCGCCCATAATGTTCGCATCGGCCGCAATTGCATCATCGCAGGGCTTTCGGGTATTTCCGGTTCCGTAACTGTAGGCGACAACGTCACCATGGGTGGTGGTGTCGGTCTTGCGGATCATTTGACCATAGGGGCAGGGGCCAAGCTTGCTGCGAGAAGTGGATTTATGAGCAACGTGCCTGCCGGCGAGATCTGGGGGGGCTATCCGGCCCAGCCGATGGCGGAAGCCATGCGCGAGATTGCCATGCTGCGCAAGCTGGCCAGGACGCGCAAGCAGGGCGACGGGGGGAATAGCTGATATGACGGCGGCGACGACGCTGGAGGCGGTTGACATATTGGGGCTGATGAAGCTCCTGCCGCATCGCTATCCGTTCCTGATGATCGATCGCATCATCGACATCGATGGCGATGACTCCGCCGTCGGCATCAAGAACGTCACCATAAACGAGCCGCATTTCCAAGGTCATTTCCCCGATCAGCCGGTGATGCCGGGTGTGCTGATCGTCGAGGCAATGGCGCAAACCGCCGGCGCCATCTGCATCCGCAGCCTTGCCGCCGAAAAACCATCCCTGGTCTATTTCCTGACCATCGACAACGCCAAATTCCGCAAGCCGGTCGTCCCTGGCGACCAGTTGAAAATCTATGTCAAAAAAATCAAGAAACGTGGCAATCTGCTCAAATTCGCCTGTGAAGCTCTGGTCGACGGCGCCAAGGCCGCTGAGGCCGAGATTTCGGCGATGATGGTCACCAGCGGCTGACGATCGAATGCTCATGAAAATCCAGACATCAATCCATCCTTCGTCGGTCATCGAGGAAGGCGCTCAAATCGGCGAAGGCGCCCGTATCGGGCCTTTCTGTCACATCAGTGCCGACGCCGTGATTGGCGATCGCGTTGAGCTGGTCAGCCACGTCTCAGTGCTGGGCGCAACCACCATCGGCGCCTCGACCAAGGTCTATCCGATGGCGACACTGGGCGGGCCGCCGCAGAACACCAAGCACAAGGGCGGCCGAACCACCCTGATCATCGGCGAGAACTGCACGATCCGCGAAGGCGTCACCATGCATCTCGGCACCGATTCCAGTCGCGGCGAGACGACGGTCGGCAACAACGGCAATTTCCTTGCCTACGCCCACATTGCGCATGATTGCGTCGTCGGCAAGAACGCCACCTTCGCCAATGGCGCGACGTTGGGCGGCCATTGCGAGGTGGGCGACAATGTCTATATCGGCGGCCTTACCGCCGTGCACCAGTTTGTCCGCATCGGTGACAACGCCTTTCTCGGCGGCTGCTCGGCTGTCGTGGGTGACGTCATCCCCTTTGCCATTGCCGTCGGCAATCGCGCCAGCCTGCGCGGCCTCAACATCATCGGCCTGAAGCGCTCCGGCCTGCCGCGCTCGGAAATCCATGTGCTGCGCAAGGCTTACCGGACGATCTTCGATCGCTCCCGCACCGTCGGCGAGAACATCGAATTCGCCAAGGCGGAATTCGCCGCGTCGCCGACCGCCATGAAAATCATCGATTTCATCGCCAGTCGCGGCAAGCGGCACTATGCCGTCCCGTCGCTCAAGGGTGGCGACGGCGATACCGATGACGAAGACTGAGGTCAGCGGAACGACGCTAGATCTCGCGCCAGGCTCCAGAGTCGGCATCATTGCCGGCGGCGGCAGCCTGCCGGTCGAAGTGGCAGTCGGCCTGGCGGAGCGGGGATATCCGCCTGTTATCATCCTGATGGAAGGCGAAGTCGACCGTATACCGGACCTCGCCGGGTACGAGCAGGAAACCCTTGCTCTGGAGGACATCGGCTCACTCGTGCCGTTGCTGAAGCGACGCCGAATTACACATCTGGTGCTGGCAGGAGAGATCAGGCGCCGGCCAAGGCTGACCAGTCTGCGACCAAGTCTCAGCCTGATCGCCGTGATTCCCGTGGTAATCAGGGCACTGGCCCGCGGTGACGACGGCCTATTGAAGGTTGTGGCGCGAGGTCTGCAAGCGAGAGGCATCAAGCTTGTCGGTGCTCACGAGGTCGTTCCTGAATTGGCCGCGGCCGAGGGCTCGCTGACCAGGGCCGAGCCGCGAAAATCCGACTGGCGCGACATCGAGGCTGCCCGCGCGGCGGCAAAAGCCATCGGCGCGCTGGACATTGGCCAGGCGGCGGTCGCGATCGGTGGCCGGGTGATTGCCCTGGAAGGCGTCGAGGGCACCAACGGGCTGCTTGAGCGGACGGCACAATTGCGTGGTCATGGCAGGCTCGCCGGCAACACGCGCGGTGTCCTGGTCAAATGCGCCAAGCCCGGTCAGGAACTGCGTGCCGACTTACCATCCATCGGCCCGCAGACCGTCGCCGCAGCGCATGCCGCCGGGCTTGCCGGCATTGCCATCGAGGCCGGGCGTTCGCTTGTCCTTGAAGGCCCAGCCACAATCGCCAATGCCAATGCGCTCGGCCTATTCATCGTCGGTCTGCCTGCAGCGGAGCTGGCGCATGGCCACTGACAAGCCGCTGAAGATCGCCATCGTTGCCGGCGAAGAATCCGGCGACCTGCTTGGAGCCGACATCGTCCAGGGGCTCAGGCGCGCGACCGGCCGCGACATCCAGCTGGTCGGCATCGGCGGCCGCCATTTGCAGGCGCACGGGCTTAACTCCCTGTTCGACGGCAGTGAAATCGCGCTGATGGGATTTAGCGCCATCCTGCGCGACCTGCCGCGGCTGATCCAGCGGATCGGCCAGACGGCAAAGGCGATCGCGGCTGAAAAACCCGACTGTCTCATCACCATCGACAGCCCGGATTTCTCGCTGCGGGTGGCAAAAAAGGTGCGTGCCGCCGATCCGGCAATCCCGATCATCCACTATGTCTGCCCGAGCGTCTGGGCGTGGCGGCCGGGCAGGGCTGTGGCGATGAAGCCTTATGTCGACCACATCCTGTGCATTCTGCCATTCGAGGTGAAGGCGCTCTCCCGCCTTGGCGGCCCGCCCGGCACCTATGTCGGGCATCGCCTCACCCATGACGCGGGCCTGGCAGGTGCTGCTAGGGCACAAGGCCTGCCACGCGACCTGTCCAATGACCGTGTGAAGACATTGCTCGTGCTGCCCGGTTCGCGCCGCGGCGAAGTGCGCCGGTTGATCGAGCCCTTTGGCAAGACAGTGTCGGCACTGCGCGCGCGGGGGCACCGCTTGCGCCTGCTGTTGCCAACCGTGCCGCATGTCGCCGACCTGGTCAGGGCGTCGGTGGCTCGCTGGGACGAGACGCCGGAGATCATTCTCGACCCCGAACGCAAGTGGCAGGCTTTCGGCAAGGCCGATGCGGCTCTGATCGCCTCGGGAACGGTGTCCCTGGAGCTGGCGCTGTCCGGTGTTCCGATGGTGTCCTGCTACAAGCTCGACCCCATCGCGCGCCTGATCGCGCAGCATGTCATCAACGTCTGGTCGGCGCTGTTGCCCAATTTGATCGCCGACCGCGCGCTGATCGCGGAATTCTACGACCAGTATGTCAGGCCGGACAATTTGGCCCATCAGCTGGAGGCCCTGTTTGCCGAGACCGGCATGCGTGCCTGGCAAAAGGACGGTTTCGCCGAGATCGCACGGCGCATGACGACCGACAGGCCGTCCGGGGACATCGCCGCCGATGTCGTGCTTCGCCACATCAAACCTGGTCACCACAAATAGAAAGCGCCCTTGCGGGCGCTTTTGACGGTTCGGTCTTGGCCTGCTCAGCGCTTGGCGATCGGCACGTAGTCGCGTTCGGGCGCGCCCGTATAGAGCTGGCGCGGGCGGCCGATCTTCTGGTGCGGATCCTCGATCATCTCCTTCCACTGCGCGATCCAGCCGACGGTGCGGGCGACCGCGAACAGCACGGTGAACATGGTGGTGGGGAAACCCAGTGCCTTCAAGGTGATGCCCGAGTAGAAGTCGACGTTCGGATAGAGCTTCTTCTCGATGAAATAGGAATCGGTCAGCGCGATCTTTTCCAGCTCCATGGCGATGTCGAGCAGCGGATCGTCCTTGATGCCGAGCTCGCCCAAGACCTCATGCGCGGTCTTCTGCATGATCTTGGCGCGCGGATCGTAGTTCTTGTAGACGCGGTGGCCAAAGCCCATCAGCCGGAATGGATCGTTCTTGTCCTTGGCGCGGGCGATGAATTCCGGGATGTGGTCGACATGACCGATTTCGCCCAGCATGTTCAGCGCTGCCTCGTTGGCGCCGCCATGGGCGGGACCCCACAGGCAGGCGATGCCGGCGGCAATGCAGGCGAACGGGTTGGCGCCCGACGAGCCGGCAAGACGAACGGTCGAGGTCGAGGCGTTCTGCTCGTGATCGGCATGCAGGATGAAGATACGCTCCATCGCACGCGCCAGCACCGGGTTGATCTTGTATTCCTCGCACGGCACCGCAAAGCACATATGCAGGAAGTTGGCGGCGAAGTTCAGCTCGTTCTTCGGGTAAATGAAGGGCTGGCCGATGTGGTACTTGTAGGCCATCGCCGCGATCGTCGGCATTTTGGCGATCAGCCGCATCGAGGCGACCATGCGCTGGTAGGGGTCGGAGATGTCGGTGGAGTCGTGATAGAAGGCCGACAGCGCGCCGACCACGCCGCACATCACCGCCATCGGGTGCGCGTCGCGGCGGAAGCCGGTGAAGAAGCGCGACATCTGCTCATGCACCATGGTATGGCGCGTCACCCGGTAGTCGAAATCGTCCTTCTGCGCCTTGGTCGGCAATTCGCCGTAAAGCAGGAGGTAGCAGACTTCGAGGAAGTCGCCATGCTCGGCCAACTGGTCGATCGGATAGCCGCGATGCAACAGGATGCCGGCATCGCCGTCGATGAAGGTGATTTCGGACTCGCAGCTCGCGGTCGAGGTGAAGCCGGGATCATAGGTGAAGGCACCGGTGGTGCTGTACAGCGAGCCGATATCGATAACATCTGGCCCGACCGAGCCGCTTCGCACCTTGAACTCGTGCGTTTTGCCGCCGAGTTCCAGCGTTGCGGTCGACGTGTGCGGTTTGCCGCCAAATTCCAGTTTTGTCGCAGCTTCGGTCATTGCAAGCTCCTTTTGTTTCGTCATGCCGGCAAAGGCAAATATCTGCAACGCAACACGTCGAAGGCATCGGACTGCGCGCTGGCGCCCGCAGGGGGATTTCCGTGCCAGATTGGACCAAGACCTAATGTTGCACTGCGAAACGTACCTTTCAATGCCAATCTTCTTGGGCCAGATCTCTCCTAATCGATTTGATCGGCGATGCGGGCCAGGCTTTCCTCGCGGCCAAGCACGGCAAGCACGTCGAAAACGCCGGGCGACGTGGTCTTGCCGGTCAGGGCTGCCCGCAGCGGCTGGGCCACGGCGCCGAGCTTGTGGCCACCGGCCAGCGCGTAGTCGCGGATCGCGGCTTCCGCATTGGCGGCCGTCCAGTCGCCCGAAACCGTCTGCAGTGCCGCGCGGGCGCCGCGCAGAACCGTGCGTGCATCGGCATTCAGCACCAGCGCTGCCTTCTCGTCGATCGGCAACGGCCGCTCGACGAACAGGAAAGCGGCGCCGTCGACCAGCTCCACGAGCGTCTTGGCACGCTCTTTCAGGCCGGGCAGGGCGGCAATCAATTGCGCCTTGCGCTTGTCGTCGAGACGTGCGGCAAGCGCCGGCCCGCCTTCGAGATAGGGCAGAGTGGCGACGAAGATATCGAACAGCGCCTTGTCGTCCATCTTGCGCATATGCGCGCCGTTGATCGACTCCAGCTTGGCGAAGTCAAAACGCGCAGCACCCTTGTTGACATCGCCGATGTCGAACCAGGCAACCATGTCCTTGATCGACATGATCTCGTCGTCGCCATGGCTCCAGCCGAGCCGGGCCAGATAGTTGAGCAATGCCTCGGGCAGGTAGCCCATGGCACGATAGGCCTCGACGCCGAGCGCACCGTGCCGCTTCGACAGTTTTGCGCCGTCGGCGCCGTGGATCAGCGGGATGTGCGACATTGACGGCACGTCCCAGCCCATGGCGTTGTAGATGACGGTCTGGCGCGCGGCGTTGGTCAGATGATCGTCACCGCGAATGATGTGGGTGACGCCCATGTCGTGATCGTCGACGACGACGGCATGCATATAGGTCGGATTGCCGTCCGAGCGCAGGATGATGAAATCGTCGAGATCCTTGTTGGGAAAGCGCACCTCGCCCTGCACGCGGTCGTGCACGACGGTCTCGCCCTCGGTCGGCGCCTTGATGCGGATGGCGCCCTTGACGCCTGCAGGCGCCTCTGAGGGGTCGCGGTCGCGCCACTGGCCATTGTAGCGCGGCGGCAGGCCCTTGGCGCGTGCCGCCTCGCGCATCGCCTCGAGCTCGCCTGGCGTCTCATAGCTGTAATAGGCCTTGCCCAGGCGCACCAGCTCCTCGGCCACCTCGCGGTGGCGCGGTGCACGCTCGAACTGCGATATGGCCTCGCCGTCCCAGGAAAGCCCAAGCCAGGTCAGCCCATCCAGAATGGCCTGGGTAGCCGCCTCGTTGAAGCGCTCGCGATCCGTGTCCTCGATGCGCAGCACCATAGTGCCGTCGGTGTGCTTGGCATAGAGCCAGTTGAACAGCGCCGTGCGCGCGCCACCGATGTGCAGGTAGCCGGTGGGCGAGGGGGCAAAACGGGTGACGACCTTGTCGGACATGGAACTCTCGGGGAACGTAGGAAGCGGGTGCGGTTTCGCGGGCTTTCGCGCGTTGCGCGTTCATGTAGCATAGGAGGTCTAGGGCGCAAGGGGCAGACCCGATGGCTGGACGAGGCCGCAGCGTGGACGACAGCGATGGCGCGACCACAAGCGTCAGCGAACGGTCGCTGTTTGCCGACGTTCCGCTTGTCGAGCAAACGCCGGTTTTGCTGCCGGTGCCAGACCTGGGCATCCCCCCTTCATCGCTCGATGGTCCCACGCCGGTACCAGCTCCCGCGACCGGTCCGGTGTTGCGCTTCCACAGCAGGCTTCGCCGTTCGTCATTGCCCGCAATCCGCCGCGGCATCGCGGTGGCCGCCGGCACGGAACTCGACCGCGGCGTCGCCTTCCTGCTGGTGCCGGTTTTCCTCGCCGCCGGCGTGATCATCTACTTCTCGCTGGCCAACGAGCCGAGCTTTCTGCAACCCATCGCCTTCGTGATGCTGATGGCATCCTGTTCCATTGTCTCGCGGTCGTGGCCGAGGACGCATCTGTGCTGCATGGCTGCGATGCTGTGCGCGCTCGGCGTGGTCGCCGCCAAGCTGGAGACCTGGCGCGCCGGAACGCAAATGCTCGGTTCCGAGATTCAAACACGGCTGACCGCGCGCGTCGTCAGCCTTGAGGAGATGGAAAGCGGCCGCGTCAGGCTGACGCTAGACGTGGTCTCGACCGCTTATCCCAAGCTGCGCTACGCGCCGGAGCGTGTCAGGCTCTCGGCGCGCACGGTTCCCGCCGATATGACCGCCGGTTCCCTGATCACCGGTTATGCCAGGCTGATGGCGCCAACCGGCCCGGTGCGGCCGGACAGCTATGACTTCTCCTTCGACAGCTATTACTCCGGCATCGGCGCCAGCGGCTTCTTTCTCGGCAACCCAAGAACCATTGCCTCGGTGGACCCCCCGCGGCTTACCGCATGGCTTTCTTCCGCGATCGAAAACGCGCGCGAGAACATTGCAGACCGTATCAGGGGCAAAATCGGCGGCGCAGAAGGTGAGATTGCCGCGGCACTGATTGTCGGCGTGCGTGCCGGCATCCCGGAAGAGATCAATGAGGCGATGCGGCGCACCGGCATCTATCACATCATCTCCATTTCCGGCCTGCACATGGCCTTGGTCGCCGGCACCATCATGGCGCTGCTGCGCGGCGCCTTTGCCCTGTTTCCAGATTTTTCCTCACACCGGCCGGTCAAGAAATATGCCGCGGCTGCCGCGCTCATTTCTATCGCTGCCTATCTCGTCATTTCAGGCGTCGTGGTTGCAGCCGAACGCAGCTTCATCATGCTGGCGGTGATGCTGATCGCCGTGCTGTTCGATCGGGCAGCACTCACCATGCGCAATCTGGCGATCTCAGCCATCGCCGTCATCCTGGTGTCGCCGCACGAAGTCGTCGGCCCGAGTTTCCAGATGTCCTTCGCCGCCACCGCGGCGCTGGTCGGCGCCTATGACGGTTGGTCCGACTACCGCGAGGGCAAGGCAACGTCACCACCGCCTCGGCGCTCACTGCCAGCCTTCCTCAGTGGAAAATTCCTGCTGGCGACAGGCGGTCTGGCCATGACCTCGATCATCGCCGGCAGCGCCACCGCGCTGTTCGCCATATGGCATTTCCAGCGTGTGTCGCCGCTCAGCCTGTTCGCCAATCTGGCCATCATGCCGATCGTCTCCGTCGTCATGCTTTTGGCCGTGATCAGCGCCCTTGCGATGCCGTTTGGCGCCGATGGAATACCACTGTATTTGATGGGCAAGGGGCTGACGGCGATGATCGCCCTGTCGGCATGGATTTCGGAGCGCTCGCCGATCGATGCGGTCGGGTTGATCTCGCTCAAATCGGTGTTTCTGACGACCATCGCGCTGATCATCGCCACCATGGCGACGACATGGCTTCGGCTGGCAGCACTGCCATTTGCACTCGCAGGCCTGCTGACGATTTCCGACACACGCACGCCCGACGTGCTGATTTCCGAAGACGCCCATCTGGTTGCGCTGCCGATTGGCGGCGGTGAGCTGGCCCTCAACCGGGCGCGTTCGAACGAATTCACGACCGACAACTGGAAGCGCGCCCTAAAGTCCGAAACCATCGTCGAGCCCGAGACGTTCGACAACAGCAGCGAACAATTCGATATTGCCGACCCGACCGAATTGCCGCCAGGCTCGCCCTTCTATTGCAAAGCCGGGCTGTGCCTTGCACGGCATCCCTCCGGCGCGATCGTCGCCTATGTCGAAGACCGCAAGAACGCGTGGAAAGCCTGCTCTTTCGCGACCCTGATTGTCATCGACGACGCCACCGCCCATGACCCTTGCCGCGATCCGCTGGTCCTTGTCGTCAACAAGCGACAACTTGCCCGTTCGGGCAGCGCAGCCATCTTCTTCGATCCGCAATCGGCGATCAGGCCGGCAGAGATCGACTTTGCCGTCGACAAGCCATACCGCCCCTGGCACGTCCAACGAAAATTCTCTCGCGAAGCGAGGGGGCTACCGCCCTACAAGAAGCCCGAAAAATCAGCCGTCAAGCCGGCTCAGTAACGGCGGATCAGCCCGACCAACTTGCCTTGCACCTTGACCCGGTCCGGGCCGAAAATGCGGGTCTCATAGGCCGGATTGGCGGCCTCGAGCGCGATCGAGGCGCCCTTGCGGCGGAACCGCTTCAGCGTTGCTTCCTCGTCATCGACCAGCGCCACGATGATCTCGCCCGGGCTGGCGGTATCGGCGTTGCGGATGATGACCGTGTCGCCATCGAAAATGCCGGCCTCGATCATCGAATCGCCCTTCACCTCCAGTGCATAGTGTTCGCCGCCCATGATCATGTCCGGTGGCACCGAGATCGAATGCGTCTGGTGCTGGATGGCGTCGATCGGCACACCGGCGGCAATGCGTCCCATCACCGGGATCGACACGGCGGCGACCACATCGTCGTCATTGCCGGCCGAAGGCATGCGCGAAGGCGCTGGCTTGATTTGCCGCCCGAGGCCGCCTTGTCCAAGACTGCCCTGGATAACGCTCGGCGAGAATTTGCGCGCTGCGTTGAGGCCGGGCGCGATCGAGTCCGGCAGCCGCAGCACTTCCAGGGCGCGGGCACGGTTGGGTAGCCGGCGAATGAAGCCGCGTTCTTCTAGCGCCGTGATCAGCCGGTGAATGCCTGACTTGGAGGCAAGGTCCAGCGCTTCCTTCATCTCGTCAAACGACGGCGGAATGCCGCTCTCCTTCAGTCGCTCATGGATGAACATCAGAAGTTCATGTTGCTTGCGCGTCAGCATGGCGGCCCCCAAGGGTTTCGAACCAGAGATTTCGAACCAGAATCAGAAAAACAAACCCAGAACAAACACTATCTGTTCCAGTTGTGTTCCGCAACCGTTTAAAGTTTAATGAATATGTTAGGGCTCTGGAAACAATGCCGCCGCGCCAACGGCGTCGCCCGCTTTCACCGGAACGAGCCTCATCGCCTTGATTCTGCTGTCGTTTGCCGCCTCCGGGCTCCCGCAAGGCGGCACTTGCATCGGCCGTCAGCCGGCAAAGAGGGCACGCTATTGCAGCCATATCGACGGGGCGATTTGGTTAATGCACCGTGAACGAAACGAAGTCAAAACGCCAACCTTGGGCAGGTTTGGCTCCTGATTTTCAGCACCTGGTCGGACAGCTTGTCATCGGTGGAACCTTGCCGCGCGATGCCAGGTGGTGGAAAAGCGCTGGTGACCGATGGATGCCGTCGTTCCGGCGTTGCGTCGAATGTTGGGGGAGTAGACAAACCATGACAGGAATTCCCGATCTGGCGGCCATCGAGGCGATGGATGCCGCGGATCCGCTGCGCGCCATGCGCGACCGCTTTGTGCTGCCGCAAGGAGTGATCTATCTCGACGGCAATTCGCTGGGAGCCGCCTCGCATGCCGCTTTCGACGAGTTGCGCAAGGCGGCGACCGAGGAATGGGCGCATGACCTGATCCGCGCCTGGAACACGGCCGGCTGGTTCGACATGCCGCTCGAGCTCGGTGACCAGCTTGGGCGCCTGATCGGCGCCGCCGCCGGCCAGACGGTGGTCTGCGACACGACCTCGGTCAACATTTACAAGCTGCTGCACGCCGCGATGGCGATGCGGCCGGAGCGGCCGGTCATCGTCGCCGAGGGTGACAGTTTCCCGACCGACCTCTACATGGCCGAAGGCGTGGTCTCGACGCGAAAGAACACTCAGCTGCGCCTTTCGGGTTTCGACGCGCCTGATATCGAAGGGCTGATCGACGAACGCACCGCCGTGGTGTTGGTCAACCACGTCAACTACAAGTCCGGCGAGTTGCGCGACATGCCGGCGCTGACGCGCAAGGCTCAGGATGCCGGGGCGCTGATCGTCTGGGATCTCTGCCACACCGCCGGTGCGATGCCAGTCGAACTGGACAATGCAAACGCCGACTTCGCCGTCGGCTGCACCTACAAATATCTGAATGGCGGCCCGGGCGCCCCTGCCTTCATCTATGCGGCCGAGCGCCACCTTGCCGACATCCAGCAGCCGCTCACCGGCTGGTGGGGCCATGCAAGGCCCTTCGCCTTCGAGCCGGGCTATGCCGCCGGCATTGGCATCCGGCGGTTTCTGTGCGGCACGCAGCCGGTGCTGTCGATGCGCACGCTGAAGGGCGCGCTCGACATCTGGAGCGATGTCGACATGGCGGCGGTGCGAAGCAAGAGCATTGCGCTGGCCGACCTGTTCATCGAACTCGTCGAGGCCAAGTGCGGCGCTTACGGGCTGACGCTGGAAAGCACCCGCGACGGCAATAAACGCGGCAGCCAGATTTCGTTCGCGCACGAGCATGGCTACCAGATCATGCGGGCGCTGATCGAGCGTGGCGTGATCGGCGATTTCCGCGCGCCTTCGACCATGCGCTTCGGCTTCACCCCGCTCTATGTCGGTTATGCCGATGTCTGGCAGGCGGTCGAGGTGCTCGAAGATATCCTGCGCACCGGCGCCTGGAGGGACGCGCGCTTCGCCGTCAAGACGGCTGTCACCTGATCGGGAGCGCTGGTATCAAACGCCTTTCGGCGCGCGCAGCCGGAAACGCTGGATCTTGCCGGTCTGCGTCTTGGGCAAGGCGTCGACGAATTTCACCGAGCGCGGGTATTTGTAAGGCGCGATCGTTGCCTTGACGTGGTCCTGCAGGCGTTTGACGGTTTCCTGGTTTGCTGAGACGCCTTGCACCAGCACGATATGGGCTTCGACGATCTGGCCGCGTTCGATATCTTCGGCGCCGATCACCGCGCATTCGGCGACGTCGGCATGCGAAAGCAGCGCCGCCTCGACCTCCGGCCCGGCAATGTTGTACCCGGCGCTGACGATCATGTCGTCGGAGCGGGCAGCAAAGTGGAAGAAACCGTCTTCATCCTGCAGAAAGGTGTCGCCGGTGAGGTTCCAGCCGTCGCGGACATACTCCTTCTGCCTGATATCGGCCATGTAGCGGCAACCTGTGGGGCCGCGCACCGCCAACCTGCCTGTCGTGCCGCGCGGCACTTCGCGCATTTCGTCGTCGACGATGCGCGCCTCATAACCGCCAACGGGTTTTCCGGTTGAAGCCGGTTTCATGTCACCAAAACGGTTGGAGATGAAGATGTGCAGCATTTCGGTGGCGCCGATGCCGTCGAGGATCGGCTTGCCGGTCTTCTGCGTCCATTCCTCGAAAACCGGCGCCGGCAACGTCTCGCCGGCCGAAACGGCGACGCGCAGCGACGACAGGTCGGCGCCTTCATCCATCGCCTTCAGCATCGCCCGATAGGCGGTCGGCGCGGTGAACGAGATGGTCGCCCTGTAGGTCTCGATGATGTTGACCATGTTGGGCGGCGTCGCCTGTTCGAGCAAGGTCGCGGCGGCGCCGAAGCGCAGCGGGAAGATCGCGAGCCCGCCGAGACCGAAGGTGAAGGCGAGCGGCGGTGAGCCGACAAAGATATCGTCCGGCGTCACCTCGAGGATTTCGCGCGCATAGGCGTCGGCGATGATCAGCAGGTCGCGGTGAAAATGCATCGTCGCTTTCGGCACGCCGGTCGTGCCGGAGGTGAAGCCGAGCAGGGCGACGTCGTCGCGGCCGGTCTTCACCGCGGCAAAAACGACCGGCTTGTCGAGCGCCGCGCGATCGAGTTCGGCATCATGGTTGGCGGTGCCGTCGAAGCCCACGACCTGCTTCAGGAACTGGCTGTCCCTGGCGCAAGCCGCCATCTCGTCCATCAGCCTGACATCGCACAGCGCCAGGGTTATCTCCGCCTTGTCGACGATCTTGGCCAACTCGCCGGCGCGCAGCATCGGCATGGTGTTGACGACGACCGCACCCGCCTTGGTGGCGGCCAGCCAGCAGGCGACCATGGCCGGATTGTTGGCCGAGCGGATCAGCACCCGGTTGCCCGGCCTGACGCCAAAATTCTCGACCAGCGCGTGCGCCAGACGGTTCGTCCAGTCGGACAGTTCCTTGTAGGTGCGGCGGCGGCCATTGCCGATCAGCGCCGTATGGTCGCCAAGGCCTTTTTCGACCAGCCTGTCGGTCAGTTCGACCCCGGCATTGAGAAAATCGGGATAGGCAAAGCCGTCGAGCAGGAAGTTTGGCCATTGCTCCTGCGGCGGAAGATTGTCGCGGGTAAATGTGTCGGTATGGGCTGTCGGTCCAAGCATTTCGCGGCTGTGTCCCCACCTGCTTTGTGACCATGGCGTGCGTTGCCTGGACAGGCAACATCGCATCTGCCGAAAATTGTTTCAAGCCTAAAGGTTTTCGCCTCGAAGCATTGACGGCGCCCCGCGCCATGCTCATTGCTACGTTGCAAAAGCCACATCGCCAGGGGGAGGGCGCCAGTGCTCGAACATCACATTGCCGATTGGGACAACGCCTATGCCAACGGCGCCAACATCGCCGGCAGCGACCGCTGGCCCGCGGCATGGGACGAGCCTGCGCAGGCCTTTCGCGACGCTCTTTCGGCCAAGGGCAGGGCGCAGCTCGACATTGTCTACGGCGATAACTCACGCAACCGACTCGATCTCTTCTTACCCAATGCCGCGCCCAGGGGGCTCGTTGTGTTCATCCATGGCGGCTACTGGATGGCGTTCGACAAGAGTACCTGGTCGCACCTCGCCAATGGCGCTGTCGGTCACGGCTATGCGGTGGCAATGCCGTCCTACACGCTCTGCCCCGACATACGCATCGGCGGCATCGCCAGCGAAGTCGGCGCGGCGATCGGCAAGGCGGCGGCGCTGGTCGAAGGGCCGTTGATGTTGACCGGGCATTCCGCCGGCGGCCATCTGGCCAGCCGGATGGTGACGACAACCACGCCTCTGGCGGTCGATGTCGCGCGGCGCATTCGCCATGTCGTATCGATCTCGGGTGTGCACGATCTGCGCCCGATCATGCGCACCGGCATGAACGAGACGCTGGCGATCGATGAGGCCGAGGCGCTGGCCGAAAGCCCGGCGCTGCTGCGACCGATGGAGAAGGCCCGCCTGACCTGTTGGGTCGGCGGCGGCGAGCGCGCCGAGTTCCTGCGCCAGAGCGCGCTGCTCGCCAACATCTGGACCGGCCTCGGTGCCGCGACCAGTTCGGTGGTCGAGCCTGACCGGCATCATTTCAACATCATCGACGGTTTGGCCGATCCGGACCATAAGCTGACCAGGACCTTGATCGCGGAGTGAGAGACAGGTTCAGCGCAGCATCAGCACGCTGCAGGTGGCGCCCACAGCGGCGGTAGGTGCAAACGGTTCGCGCACGATCAGCCCGTTGGCGTCGGCCAGCATTCGCAGCATCGAGGAATCCTGGATGCCGAATGGTGTTGCTATGAGCGTACCTGCGTCTTCCCTGACGACGGCCCGCACATAGTCCTGCCTGAGATCGTTGGCCGGCATCGCGGCGCCAAGTTTTGCGTCGCGTATATCCTGGCGATGGCTGCGGCCGCCGAGCCGCGCCAGCAGCGGCTTCAGGAACAGCTGCGAGCAGACCAGGCTCGCCACCGGATTACCGGGCAGGCCGATGCACCTGATATCGCCGAGCCGACCGAACATCAGCGGCTTGCCGGGGCGCATGGCGATCTTCCAGAAATCCAGCGTCATGCCTTCGCCGGTCAGCACGTCATGGACGAGGTCATGGTCGCCGACCGAAGCGCCGCCCAGTGTGACGATGACGTCCGCGCCGGCCGCGACCGCCTTTTTCACCAGCGCCGCGATCGCTTCCTTGCGGTCAGCGGCGATGCCGAGGTCGAGCGCGCGGGCGCCGACCGACTGCGCGGCGGCGGCAACGCCATAGGCGTTGGAGGAGATGATCTGGTCGGGGCCGAGCGCGCTGCCCGGCGGCAGCAACTCGTCGCCGGTGGCGATGATGGCGACCAGCGGCCGTTTGACCACGCTGACCGTTGGATGGTTGGCCGATGCTGCCAGCGACAACGCCGCCGGATCGAGCAGGCGGCCTTTTTCCAGCAAAATGTCGCCCTTGGAAAAATCGAGGCCTAGCCGGCGAATGTTGCGTTCCGCCGCCGTCGGTTCGGTCACCTCGATGCTGCCGTCACCGAGAACCCGGACATTTTCCTGGATGACGATGGTGTCGGCGCCTTCAGGCAAAGGCGCGCCGGTGAAGACACGAACCGCTTGCTTCGGGCCGACAATGCCGTCAAAGCCGCGCCCGGCGGGCGCAACGCCGATCACCGAAAGCCGCGCCGGAACCGAACCGACATCCACCGCCCGCGCGGCATAGCCGTCCATCGCGGAAGCGTTGAAGGGCGGCTGTGTGCGGAGTGCAACGACCGGCTCCGCCAGCACCCGGTCGGCCGCGTCCAGCAGCGCGACGCTTTCGCTGCCCGTCGGCTGCGCGCCCTCCAGCAGGCGCTCCAGCGCCTCTGCAACCGGCACCAGTGCCATTATTGACCTGCCTTGTAATCGCCCGACTTGCCGCCGGTCTTTTCAACCAGCCTGATGCCTGAGATTACCATGGCGCGGTCGACCGCCTTGGCCATGTCGTATATGGTCAGGCAAGCGACCGAGGCAGCGGTCAGCGCTTCCATCTCGACGCCGGTCTTGCCGGTGACGCGCGCGAGCGCCGTCACCCTGAGGCCTGGCAGCGCTGCGTCGGGCTCGATGTCTACGGAGACCTTGGTCAGCAGCAGCGGATGACAGAGCGGGATCAGATCATGCGTCTTCTTGGCCGCCATGATGCCGGCGATGCGCGCGGTGCCGAGCACATCGCCCTTCTTGGCATTGCCCGCCAGGATCATCTTCAGCGTCTCAGGCTGCATCGAAACAAAGCCTTCGGCGATCGCCGTGCGCGTCGTCTCTTCCTTGTCGCCGACATCGACCATATTGGCCTCGCCTTGCGCGCCAAGATGGGTGAGGGCGGCTGCCATCGTCAGATCGCCTCGGTCGGCGCCTTGCCCGTCAACAACAGGCGTGTTGCGGCCGCCACGTCCTGCTGCCGCATCAGGCTTTCGCCGACGAGGAAGGTGCTGATGCCGGTATTTTGCATCCTCAGGCAATCGTCATGGGTGAAAATGCCGCTCTCGCTGACCAGCAGGTGGCCGCCCGGCACCATCGGCGCCAACCGCTCCGAGGTTTCAAGGTTGGTTTCGAACGTTCGAAGATTGCGATTGTTGATGCCAATCAGCCGCGACGACAGCTTCAGCGCGCGCTCCGTCTCGGCTTCGTCATGGACTTCCACCAGCGCATCCATGCCGAGTTCGAATGCCGTCGCTTCCAATTCGCTGGCCAGGGCATCATCGACGCTGGCCATGATGATCAGGATGGCATCGGCGCCCCAGGCTCGTGCTTCGTAGACCTGGTAGGGATCGAACAGGAAATCCTTGCGCAGAGCAGGCAAGGACACGGCCTTGCGCGCGTTGGTGAGAAATTCCGGCGCGCCCTGGAAGGACGGGGCATCTGTCAGCACCGAAAGACAGGCGGCGCCGCCTTTCTCATAGGCTCGCGCCAGTGCCGGCGGGTCGAAATCGGCGCGGATCAGGCCCTTGGACGGGCTCGCCTTCTTGATTTCCGCGATCAGGGCGAAGCTGCCCGATCTGTGCTCCGCTTCAAGCGCCGCGAGAAAGCCGCGCGGTGCGTCGGCGTCCCTGGCTCGCGCCTTGATTTCGGCCAGTGGCACGCGCTGCTTGGCCGCCGCGATCTCGTCGCGCTTGTAGGCTTCGATCTTGCGCAGGATGTCGGCCATCGCACTATCCGTTCGAAATCTCGACCAGCCTGTCGAGCACTTGCAGCGCCCGGCCGCTGTCGATGGCTTGCGCGGCTGCTTCCATGCCGTCGGACAGCGTCGTCGCCTTGCCAGCCACCACCAGTCCGGCGCCGGCATTCATCAGCACCGTGTCGCGATAGGCGCCGGCGGCACCGCCCAGCATGTCGCGCATCGCCTTGGCGTTGTAGGCGGCGTCGCCGCCGCGCAACTCATCCTTGGTGTGGCGCTTCAGCCCGACCGCTTCCGGGGTCAGTGTAAAGCTGCGGATTTCGCCACCGGCGAGCTCCGCCACCTGGGTCTCGCCGGTGGTGGTGATCTCGTCATAGCCGTCGCCATGCACGACCCAGGCGTGGTCAGTGCCCAGTGCCTTCAATGTCTCGGCCACCGGCATGATCCATTCCGGGAGGAACACGCCGACCATCTGCCGGCTGACACTCGCCGGATTGGAGAGCGGACCGAGCAGGTTGAAGATGGTGCGGGTGCCGAGCTCGACGCGGGTCGGGCCGACATGTTTCATCGCCGGATGATGCGCCGGCGCGAACATGAAGCCGACGCCGGCCTCATGGATGCAGCGGCCGATGGTTTCCGGCGGAATGTCGATCTTAACGCCGAGCGCCGTCAGCACGTCGGCCGCCCCGGTCAGCGACGACAGCCCGCGATTGCCGTGCTTGGCGACAGGCACGCCGCTGCCGGCGATGACGAAGGCGGATGCCGTCGAGATGTTGACCGAGTGCGAATTGTCGCCGCCGGTGCCGACAATGTCGATGGCGCCTTCGGGTGCGACGACGCGCAGCATCTTGGCGCGCATGGTGGCGACGGCGCCGGAAATCTCGCTCACCGTCTCGCCGCGCACGCGCAGCGCCATCAGGAAGCCGCCGATCTGGCCGGGTGTCGCGTCGCCCGACATGATGATGTCAAAAGCTTCACGCGCTTCCTCGAAGGAGAGAGCGGCCCCGGTGGCGACCTTGGCGATATGGGTCTTCAGCGCGCTCATCTGTTCAAGGCTTGGGAAACGGCGGCCTGATCGATGCGAACGTCGTACTGCGTTTGCAACTGCGCCACCAACTGGTCGAGCAGATCGTCGGACATGCCGGAGGTGAAGGATTTCTGCGCATCGGCCGGCACCGAGCTGGCATCGGCCCCGGCAGGCTCGAACACTTCCGCGACCTTGAACAGTATCTGTCCGTCGCCGGTGGGCGAGGGGATCAGTCCGGTCCCGCCTTCGCCGACACCGAACATCGCGGCCGCCCCTTCCTTGCCGAAATCGACGTCGTCGGCTTCGCGCTTGACGCCGCGCTTGGTCTGTTTCTCAAGCTTGAGTTCGCCGGCGATCACATCGAGCGTGGTACCGGCCTTAAGACGCTTTTCCAGGTCGTCGGCCTTTGCGATCAGCCGCTTGGCCGTTTCCGCTGCCGTCCAGTCGGCCACCACCTTCTGGCGAACTTCATCCAGCTTGCGGTCGCGCGCCGGCGTGATCGTCTCGACCTCGTAGAACACGAAGCCGTTGTCGGTCGTGGTCAGGGCCTCATTCTCGGTCTTGGGTTCGGCGGCGAACACCGCCTTGATCAGGTCCGGCGACACCGGCAAATCCTTGATGATCGTCCCGTCCGGCGCCTGGCCGGTGCGATCGATCGCCTCGATGGTGACGTCCTTCAGCTTCAGCTTGGCGGCCGTTTCGGCCAACGTGCTGCCCGAGGCGCGGGTGTCTTCGTAATTGTCGTGCACATCCAGCAGGATGCGGCTTGCCTCGCCCAGTGCCAGGTCCTTGCGGATCTCGTCGGACACCTCGGCCAGCGGCTTCACCACTTGCGGTTTGATCTCGGTGACGCGCAGCAGCACCGGACCAAAGGCGCCCTGCACGACCGGGCTGACTTCGTTGACATTGAGCGCGAAGGCCGCATCGGCCACCGCCTTGTCGGCGATCTTGTCCCTCGCCAGCGTGCCAAGCAGCGTGTCGGCCGGCGTCTTGCCCTCGGCGGTGACGATCTTGTCAAAGGTGGCGCCGGTCTTCAGCGAATCAAGCGCTGCCTTCGCCGCATCGGGCGTCTTGAACACCAGCTGTTCGATGGTGCGCAACTCCGGCGTCGTGTAGCGGCCCTTGTTCTTGTTGTAGTCATCGCTGACCTGTTGGTCGGTCACCGCGCTGACATCCATGATGTCTTGCGGCTCGAGCCTGACATAGGAGAATTTGCGGTATTCGGGCGCCGCATAGGTTTTCTTGTTGGCATCGAAATAGGTCTGGAGCGCACTGTCGGCGGGCGCCTCGATCGGCTCGACCAGTTTTTTCGGCAAGGTCAGGTAGTCGACGGTGCGGTCCTCGCCGCGGTAGAGCGCGACAGCCTTGAAGAAAGTGTCCGGAGCCTTGAGGCCATCCGAGACCGCCTCGACGATCTGCTGGCGCACCGCCACCTGGGCGCGATTTTTCAGATAGTCCTCCGGCCGCATGCCAACCTGTTGCAGCATGTATTCGAATGTCTTGCGGTCGAACTGGCCACTGGGACCCTTGAAGGCCGGATCTTCGCGGGTGAGTTCGGCCAGCCGGTCCTTGGACAGGCCGAGCCCGAGCGTGCGCGCCTGCTCGTCGAGAACGGCGCCCGACACGAGCTGCGCCAGCACCTGGTTGTCGATGCCGAGCGCGGTTGCCTGCTCGCGCGAAATGCGCTGGCCGAACTGCTGCGACATCACGCTGATCTGGCGATCATAGGCCAGCCGATATTCAGTGATCGAAACGGTCGTGCCGCCAGCGGTGATGACCGAATGATGACCGGCCAGCACCCCGCCCACCATCTTGGTGGTGGCGCCCCAGGCCAGAAAGCTCAACACCAGCAGGGACAGCAGTGCTTTCGCGACCCAGGTGCCCGCCGCGTTTCTCAAAATACCAAGCATTGTTACTTCCGATTTTTGCGCATTTTCGCGTGCGCCGAGTCTGAAACAAGCGCAATAGCGCCCTTCCGGCCCAGTGTCGATTGCTTTGTGGCTTGATTTTGGTAGTGAGGGCGAGAGCTTAATAGAGCCCAATGTCGCCCGGAGAAACAACCCCATGACGCCTGGAATTCGCCCGCTCGTTGCCGGCAACTGGAAAATGAACGGCACCAGCGCCTCGCTCAATGAGCTCAGGATGATCGGCAACGGCTTCATGAGCGGCCTCGACGCCGAGACCGAAGCGCTGGTCTGCGTGCCCGCGACCTTGCTGGCGCACGCCGCGGAAATTCTCTCGCGCACCCCGGTCAAGGCCGGTGGTGAGGATTGCCACGCCAAGGAAAGCGGCGCCTACACCGGCTGTATCTCGGCCGAGATGCTGAAGGACGCCGGCGCCAGCCACGTGATTGTCGGCCATTCCGAGCGCCGTGAGCAAAGCAACGAAGACGATGCGACCGTTCAGGCCAAGGCATCCGCCGCCTGGCGGGCCGGGCTCATAGCCATCGTCTGCATTGGTGAGACCAAGCAGGAGCGTGAAGTGGGCGCCACGCTCGACGTGCTTTCGCGCCAGGTCGCCGGCTCTGTGCCGCCGACCGCCACGACGGCCAACACCGTCATTGCCTATGAGCCGGTTTGGGCGATCGGCACCGGGCTGACGCCGACCGCCGCCGATGTCGCCGAGGCGCACGCGCATATTCGCGAAGAACTGGCGGAATTGCTCGGCACGGCCGCGGCGGCCAAAATGCGCATCCTCTATGGCGGCTCGGTCAAGCCGTCCAATGCGGTCGAACTGCTTGGCGTGAAGAATGTCGACGGCGCGCTGGTTGGCGGCGCCAGCCTGAAGGCGGCGGACTTTCTTGGCATCGCCGAAGCGTATCTAAATATTGCGTAGGCGCAGCCTGTCAGGGCGGTTGGGCAGGCCTGCGCCGGGGCCGAAATCGTTGCAAAGGGCGCATTGCTTCCCATATTCCGGCCACGGGCTTGGAAATGCCATCAAAGCATTGTATTGAGCCGCCTCCAAATCACCGGCCGCAATCGCGGCCGCGCAAGGCCTTGCCAGGATAATCTATGGAAACCGTACTGATCGTCGTTCACCTCATGGTCGTCCTCGCGCTTGTCGGCGTGGTGCTGCTGCAGCGCTCCGAAGGCGGCGGCCTCGGCATTGGCGGCGGCTCCGGTTTCATGACCGCTCGCGGCGCGGCCAACGCTCTGACACGAGCAACGGCGATCCTGGCGGCGGCTTTCTTCGTCACGTCGCTGACCTTGTCCATCGTCGCCCGCTATGGCGAAAAGCCGATCGACATCCTCGATCGCGTCCCCGGCACCTCGGGTGGCGTGCTCAACCAGCTGCCCGGCACCACGCCACCGGCGCCACCGTCCGGCAACACCGCGCCGACGCCGCCGTCGGGCAATGATGCCGCCGCGACGCCTCCGGCAACGGCTCCTGCAGCGGCTCCCGCCACGCCGCCTGCTACCGATTCGGCGACACCGCCGACGGCCAATGGCGTCACCTTGCCGGTCACGCCGCAGGTCCCGAACCAGTAATCTGCAGGGTCTGATGCCGCGACCTGTTGTTGTTTCAACACAGTCGCGGCAAATGCCGCATGATCACGGGCATTCGACCGTGTGCCACGCTTGAGGGCGCTCCTTCAGTTCGATTATAGATTGCGCGCGGCACTTTCGGCGTCCTTGGGGGGCGCCGGGCGACGCCGTGGGCAACAAGCATTGAACGATCGGATCTTCGCCATGCAGCTTCGCAGCTTCATTTTCGCCGGCCTTTGTGCCGTGCTCGGCCTGAGTGCGCCCGCTTATGCGGCCATGCCAACGGGCAATTCGGCTCACAAGGCCGCAGTAACAACCGACATCGTCAACGTCGCCGCCAAGAGCGACGCGGCACAGCTGAAGCTTCTCAAGAAGAAGAAAAATCCGACGTCGGACGACCTTGCCCAGATCAGCAAGCTCGAAGCCAAGATCGTCGCCGACAAGGAAGCCGCCCGCGCCAAGGCGCTCGAGGCCCGCAAGCTGGCGATGCGCGACGCGGCGAAAGCCAAGGCCGACGCCGTACGCGAGGCCTTCCTTGCCAAGAAGGGTCAGTCCGCGGCAACGCAGGTGGCTGACGCCAAGGCAGCCACGAAGAAGACCAAGATCATCGAGCCGGTTGAACCGATCGAGCCGATCCAGTCGGCCGAGCCGATCCCGGCCGAGGCGATGAATGTCGCGCTGACCGGCAACAATGGCGAATTGCGCAGCGAGCCGATTGGGCAAAAGCCGCAGACCGGCGGGCTTTTCGCCGGCCTGTTCGGTGGTACGTCTTCTTCGTCGATGTCCTTGCTGCCCGAGACGCGTGCCCTCGACCAGGCGCTCGCCAAGCGGCAAGCCAAGAAGCAGTTCAAGGTGAAGCCCGAGTTCGTGCCGCAGGAAGTCGAATTCACCGGCTATAGCGCCGGCACCATCGTCATCGACACCAGCGCCCGCCGCCTCTACCTCGTCGAATCGGCCTTCACGGCACGCCGCTACGCCATCGCGGTCGGCCGCGAAGGCCTGCAGTTCAAGGGCACGGTCGCCGTCGGCGACAAGCAGGAATGGCCGCGCTGGATCCCGACGCTCGACATGCAGAAGCGCGAGCCGAAGCACTATGGCCAGTACAAGGACGGCATGCCCGGCGGCGGTCAAAATCCGCTCGGCGCCCGCGCCATCTACCTTTACGACGGCAAGAAAGACACCCATCTGCGCATCCACGGCACCATCGCGCCGCAGTCGATCGGAACCAGCGCCTCCAATGGCTGCTTCCGCATGATCAACGAGCACGTCATGGACCTCTACAGCCGGGTGAAAGTGGGCACCAAGGTAGTCATCATCTGACGCCTTGATCCATTCTGCCGAAAGGGCCGGCCTAGCCGGCCCTTTTGTTTTGCCTCGCACACGATCAGAGCGCCTTCTCTGGAAAAAGCCTTCGCGGCGGTTTTTTCTCTGGCGGAATCAATTCGGCCGCGTTAAGCGATGACTCCCATGGCGCGATATGTATTCATCACAGGCGGCGTGGTTTCCTCACTTGGAAAAGGCATCGCTGCAGCGGCCCTTGGGGCTCTCTTGCAGGCGCGAGGTTATCGCGCACGCATCAAAAAGCTCGATCCCTATCTCAATGTCGACCCTGGCACGATGTCGCCATACCAGCATGGCGAAGTCTTCGTCACCGATGACGGAGCCGAGACCGATCTCGACCTCGGCCACTACGAACGCTTCACCGGCCGCTCTGCCAACCAGCTGGACAACATCACCACCGGCCGCATCTACAAGAACATCATCGAGCGCGAGCGCCGCGGCGACTATCTCGGCGCCACCGTGCAGGTCATTCCGCACGTCACCGACGAGATCAAGAATTTCGTCCTCAACGGCAATGACGACTATGATTTCGTGCTGTGCGAAATCGGCGGCACGGTCGGCGACATCGAGGCGATGCCGTTCCTGGAGGCGATCCGCCAGCTCGGCAACGACCTGCCGCGCAACAACGCTGTCTACGTGCATCTGACGCTGATGCCCTATATCCCGACCGCTGGCGAATTGAAGACCAAGCCGACCCAGCATTCGGTCAAGGAACTGCGCGGCATCGGCATCGCGCCTGACATACTGCTGGTCCGCGCCGACCGTGCCATCCCCAAGGAAGAGCGAAGAAAACTGTCGTTGTTCTGCAACGTCAGGGAAAGTGCTGTCATCCAGGCGCTCGACGTGCCGCACATCTACGACGTGCCGATGGCCTATCACAATGAGGGGCTGGATTCGGAAGTGCTGGCCGCCTTCGGCATCGACCCGGCGCCGAAGCCGCGCATGGAGCCCTGGCAGAAGGTGTCCAACCGCATCCACAATCCGGAAGGCGAGGTGACGATTGCCGTCGTCGGCAAATACACCGGCCTCAAGGATGCCTACAAATCGCTGATCGAGGCGCTGTCGCATGGCGGCATGGCCAATCGCGTCAAGGTCAAGCTCGACTGGATCGAGAGCGAGATTTTCGAAAAGGAAGATCCGACGCCGTGGCTGGAAAAGGTCCATGGCATCCTGGTCCCCGGCGGCTTTGGCGAGCGTGGCTCGGAAGGCAAGATCCTGGCGGCCAAGTTCGCCCGTGAGCGAAAAGTGCCGTATTTCGGCATCTGCTTCGGCATGCAGATGGCCTGCATCGAGGCGGCGCGTTCGCTGGCCGGTGTCGAACATGCCTCGTCGACCGAGTTTGGCCCGACCAAGGAACCGGTCGTTGGCCTGATGACCGAATGGCTGAAGGGCAACATGCTGGAGAAGCGCCGGGAAACCGGCGATCTCGGCGGCACGATGCGGCTCGGCGCCTATCAGGCTGACCTGGCCAAGGGCTCGAAAATCGCCACCATCTATGGCGATACGCAGATTTCCGAGCGCCACCGCCACCGCTACGAGGTCAATGTCGACTACAAGGAGCGGCTCGAGGATTGCGGCCTGGTGTTTGCCGGCATGTCGCCCGACGGCGTGCTGCCGGAAACGGTCGAATACCCCGACCATCCCTGGTTCATCGGCGTCCAATACCATCCGGAACTGAAGAGCCGGCCGCTCGACCCGCATCCGCTGTTTGCCAGCTTTATCGAAGCGGCAGTGGAGCAGAGCCGGCTGGTTTAAACTGCCGGCGGATCAGCCATGCAGACCTATGTCGCGCTCCTCTACAGCATCATCCTGGGCGAGGGGCGTCGGGTTGTCATGGCTGACCTCAAGGCGATGGCGGACGGCCTGGGGCTGAAAAACCCACGCACGCTGGTGGCGACCGGCAATCTGGTCTTCGAGACGAGAGATACGCCAGTAGCCGCGCTGGAACAGCGGCTGGAAACGGCGTTCGAAAAAACCTTTGGTCGCCATGTCGACATCATCGTGCGCAGCTCTGACGACTGGCTGGTGCTTGCCGCCGGCAATCCGTTTCCCGACGAATCGGCCGAAACCGGGGATCAGGTGGCGGTGCGGGTGATGCGCAAACCTGCGCCCGCGGAAGGCGTGGCCGCGCTGCAGGCCTACGCCGCCGAGCACGAGAAGGTACAGCTGGCCGGCGGCGACATCTGGGTTGTATTTTCGCGCGAGAGGCCAAGTTCGCGCCTGCTCGCGGCAATGAACCACAAACGCCTCGGCATCGGCACCGCGCGCAACTGGAATACGGTGCGGAGGTTGGCTGAGATGGTAGGAGGTTAGGTCTTCCCTTCTCCCCTTGTGGGAGAAGGTGGATCGGCGCGCAGCGCCGAGACGGATGAGGGGTGTTGGAAGAAACGCGGCGCTGAAAAACAACGCACTCTCAAGCGCTTAATTCTTCAAGGTCGCGATCCGTCCAACACCCCTCATCCGACCTCGCTTCGCGAGGCCACCTTCTCCCACAAGGGGAGAAGGCTAGCCGGCGCTCAGGCCTTCGCCGTCTTGGCGCCCGCACCCAATGCCATGCTGCGCAGCACATAGTAGATGGCGCCGGCGATCGCCACACCGAAGAACCAGCCATAGACGCCCCACCACGACGGCAGCACGGTGGTGAAGTTGGGCAGGATCGAGGAGAAGATGGCGCCGATGCCGGCAGCGATGAAGGCATTGACGTGCCAGCCGCCCTGGAAGCGGAACTCGCCGTCTTCCCTGTAGAGCGCCTCGACGTCGACCTCGCCCTTCCGGATCAGATAGTAGTCGACCATCATCACCCCGAAGATCGGTCCCATCGTCGCGCCGATGACGTTGACGAAGGAGGCCGCACTGCCTTCCCAAGGCGCGAAGGGGTAGAGCACCAGCGCGATCACGGCCGCGATATAGCCGCCCTTCTTGAAGTCGATCTGCCGGGGAAAGACGTTGGAGAAGTCGAAGGCCGGCGAGACGAAATTCGCCACCACGTTGATGCCGAGCGTTGCCACGGCGAAGGTCAGCGCCGCGAGCGCCGCCAGGAACCAGCTGTCGAATTTCGCCGAGATCTGGTCGGGGTGCAGCAGCACTTCGTGGTAGACGTCGAAGGCGGCAATTGTGGTGACGCCGGCGACAAGCGAGAACAGGATGAGGTTGATCGGCAGGCCCCAGATATTGCCCTTGCGCAGCGACGCCCTGTCGGGCGCATAGCGGGCAAAATCGCAAAAATTGAGATAGAGCGCCGAGAAATAGGTCACCCAGATCGCCGCCACCGCAAACAGCGATGTCCACGACCCCGGCGTGCCGGGCACACCCGCATCCTTGGTCTTGTCGAGCAGCACATCCATCGGGATGTCGCTGGTGAAGGCAAATCTCCCTGACTTGACGCAGAGATAGATGGCCAGGACCAGCATCATCACCCACACGGCCGGACCGGCCCAGTCCTGGAAGCGGCGCACCGTTTCCATGCCGTTCTGGATGATCAGCAGTTGCAGCGCCCAGATGACCACGAAGCAGATCACTTCGAGGCCGGTATGGCCGAGGAAATGCGTGTTGGCGTTGAAGTCGGCGAACCATTGCGAGCGGATCAAAAGCGCCACAATGGCGCCAGATGCCGCCGCCGTCTGCGCGCCGTACCAGAAGCAGGCGACGATGGCTCGAACCAGCGCCGGAACGTTGGCGCCCCAGATGCCGAAGGAGGCGCGGGCAAGCACGGGGTAGGGCACGCCGGTTTTTACGCCGGCATAGCCGACCATGTTCATCAGCACATAGATGATGAGCGAGCCGATGCCGATGGCGATGATGAAGTTGACGAAGCCGCCGCAGAACAGAAACAGACTGGCAGCGAGATAGTATCCCCACAGGCTGTGGACGTCCGACGTCCAGACGTTGAAGATTGAAAACGGTCCCCAGTTTCGAACCGTCGCCGGCGCGAGATCCTCATTGTATAGGTCAGGCGATGCGCCTTGTATGGTCACTGTGAAATCCTCCCCTTGAGCCGAACGCACCACCATGCGTTGGCTGCGCGCAGGTTAGGCCTGACGCAGGGGAACCGGCAAGCAACCCATTTGCCGGCTTTGACCTTAAAGATATTCAATGCAAATCGCGCTTATCGATCAGATTTTATGGGTGATCGGCTGATTCAACCGTCGCGCTTGATTCGAATTTCTGCCGGCTTGGCGATCAATCTCAGGATACCGGCGATTTTTCGAAATTGGCGGCAAGCCAGCCTATGGCGCTGGTCACATCATCGAGCACGTATTTTGCCGCGGTTGGCCCACGCGGCCTGACACGGATGGAGATGCCGCCGGCTTCGTTGATCGCCTCGAACCCGTTTTCATCCGGCGCGTCGTCGCCAAGGAAGACAGGCCGTCGCCCGGCAAATGGCGGCATTGCCATGAACCGCCGCACGGCTGCGCCCTTGGCCGCCTCGAGCGGCATCAATTCGACACCGGCATTTCCTGGGATCACCCGATAGCCCTTGGGAAGCTCCGCCAAAGCCTTTTCGACAAGTTGGGTTGCCCGGGCCAGCAGATGCGGTGCCGCGCGGGTATGGATGGCGAGGATCGGGCCTTTGCGCTCGACATAGACCCTGTGCCTGCCCAGTTCGGCTTCGATCTCGTCGGCAAGGGCGGCGACATCGGCCGGAGCGTCGGCAACTTCGACAGGGCCGTCAGGCGTCAGCCGATGCTCCAATCCATAGAGTCCGGCAACGCGCAGCTTTAGCGGATAAAACAATCTGTCGGCGACTTCGACCGAGCGGCCGGTGATGAAGGCGACGGCGCCATCGAGTGTTTGTTCGATGGTGCCGAGAAGCCCGCGCAATTCGTCGCTGACCGACACCGCATCGGGGTGATCTGCGTGTTCGAGCAAGGTGCCGTCAATATCGAGGAAAAGCGCCCAGCGCCCTTCCGGCAGCTCAGCCGCTGAAGGCTGCTGCAGGCTCCTCACGACGCCACCTTCCGCTTGCGCTCGAAGATGGAGATGATGTTGTCGGTGTTCGAGGGCCGCTCGGTGTTGCCCGTCGCCCGGTCGAGATCGCCGCGTTTGCGCAGGCGCGCCGCGTCCAGAAGCATGGAGCCAGCCCAGCGGTAGACATTGTTGTCGCGCACCATTTCGCGCATCGGGCGCATGCGATCGCGTTGCTCCTCCGGCGACATGGTCAGCGCCTGCAACAGCAACTCGCTCATCATCGCCGCATCGTAGGGATTGACGATCAGCGCCTCCAGCAGTTCGCGCGAGGCACCGGCAAAGGTGCTGAGCATCAGCACACCCTGTTCGTCGTCGCGTGCGGCGACGAATTCCTTGGCCACCAGGTTCATGCCGTCATGCAGGCTGGTGACCATGCAGATGTCGGCGGCCCTGTAGATTTCGTAGACCTGTTCCTGCGAGTGATGCTCGGCCACCATGATGATCGGTCTGTAGCCCTCGCTGCCATAGCGCTGGTTGAGCTCTTCGGCGTAGCGCAGGCATTCGTCGTGGAGCTGCTGGTAGGCCGGTAGCGTGCCGCGGCTGGGCGCCGCGATCTGCAGGAAGACCAATTTGCCCACCCATTCCGGGTATTTCATGAACAGCTCGTCCAGCGCCTGGAAGCGGTCGAGAATGCCCTTGGTGTAGTCGAGGCGCTCGACGCCGACGGCCAACTTCACGTCCGCCTTCAGCCCGAACCGGTCGCGCAGACGGGCGCGGCATGCGTCGACATCAGACAGTTTTGCCAGGAGGGCGGCCGGCCATTCGATGGAGATGGGATAGGCGTGCACCAATGTCGTCTGGCCGCCATAGGAGATCGCCGCATCGGCCCGTTCAATGCGGCTTTCCAGGAAGCGATCGACGCTCTCGGTGAAGTTGTTCGCATGGAATTGGGTGTGGAAGCCGATGATCGAGCTGCCGAGCAGCCCGTCCAGGATCCGCTCCCGCCAGGGGCAGATACTGTACACCTCGGAATTCGGCCACGGTATGTGCCAGAAGGTGATGACGATCGCCTCGGGCAGCCGCTCCCGGATCATCCGCGGCAACAGCGCGAAATGGTAGTCCTGGACCAGCACGATCGGCCGCTGATTGCGCGCTTCGGCCACAACCGTATCGGCGAACTTGCGGTTGACGGCTTCATAGGCCTCCCAATCCGAGGCGCGAAAGATCGGCCGGGTGAAGGCGATATGGCAAAGCGGCCACAGGCCTTCATTGGCGAAGCCGAGATAGTAGCCCTGATGCTCCTCCTCGGTCAGCCAGACCCGGCGCAGCGTGTAGGCGGGATTGCCGGGCGGCACCTGCACGCGGTCGTCATTGTCGACGGTGAGACGGTCCGCCGTGCCGCCACCATAGGCGATCCAGGTGCCGGCGCAGGCGCGGGTGATAGGCTCAAGCGCCGAAACCAACCCACTGGCCGGGACCAGCAATTCGATGCCACCATCATCCTTAGTGTTGTGGATATAGGGCTCGCGGTTGGACACCACGATGACCTGCGCCTCCGGCAGGTCGTCGGCCAGGATCTTGCGCAAGGTCTCGGGCGACCATGTCACCAGCGCCGCATCGGCCGATTGGCTGTTCTTTTCGAATTCGCGCATCACCTTGCGCGCTGCTTCCGCGGCCACGTCCTCACCGGCAGTGCGTTCAACGGCCGGTAGGTGACTGCGGCGCTGCCGAGATATCGAGAACAACACCGCGAGGGTGGAAAGACCGAGACTTACCAGGATCAGAACCCAGAGCAGGTCGACGCCATAGTCTGTCATTGAAATGCCAACTCACTTTCGGCCGTTCGGCGGCCGTTCTTCTTGTTTCGAATTTGAAACCGTTCGCCGGCGACCCGGTCGCCTTTCGAACTCGTATTTGTGCAACGCACAAACATGCGATCTGGTTCCGGCCACAGTCCGGATCGGATCATGTTCGCACGAACAGCGGCACCAGCCCTTCATGGCGGTCTGCGAGAAAGGCGACGACGCGGTCGCCGACCCGCTGGAACGTCAGGTCGACCTTTTTGTCCCCAACACCCAGATGGCGCAGCGTCAGCGTGTCGATGCCGATCGGCAGCCTTGGACGGGTGACGCGTATCTCGCCGTCCCAGCCATCGATCTCCAGCCCGAGACAGGCCTGCATCAGCATGAAGGCCGAACCCGCCGACCACGCCTGCGGCAGGCAGGCGACGGGGTAGGCGATCGGCGCCTCGCCCGGCGCGCGGGTAAAACCGCAGAACAGTTCAGGCAGGCGCATGTTGAAATGCACGGCGGACTCGAACGTGCCGCTCATCAGCCGGACCACGCTTTCCCGCTCGCCGTAGCGCGCAAGGCCGGCGCCGCAGAGCGCGGTGTCATGCGGCCAGATCGAGCCGTTGTGGTACGACATTGGGTTGAAGAACACCGCGTCGTCGGCCAGCGTCCTCAGCCCCCAGCCGGAGTGGAAGGAGGCGGTAAGCAGTTGTTCGGCGACCATTTGTGCCCGCGCCGGTTCAGGCAGGCCGACAAAGAGAAGATGCCCGGCATTCGACGTCCTGACCTTGCAGGGCTCGCCGGCGCCGTCGATCGCCAGCGCATAGAAGCCAAGATCGTCCAGCCAGAAATCGCGCTCCACCGCGGCCCGCATGGCCTCGGCGCGGTCGTCCCAGTGGTCGGCCCTGTCGTCCTCACCACGACGGCGGGCGAGCTTCGCCAGGCCGCGGAAGGCGGCAAAGACATAGCCTTGCACTTCGACCAGGGCGATCGGTCCCTTGGGGATGCGGCCATCGGCATGAAAGATGGAGTCAAAGCTGTCCTTCCAGCCCTGGTTGGCAAGGCCGGATTCGGCGGCGCGCTGATAGGTGACGAAGCCGGTTGCGCGGCTTGCCTCTTCCGTCCATTCGGCTGCGGCGCAAAGCGATGGCCACAGGCCGTCGATGAAAGCCATGTCGCCGGTGCGCTCGGCATAGGCGCAGGCGAGGTGGATGTAGAGTGGCGTCGTGTCGACACCTCCATAGTAGCGGCCGAAGGGAAGCTCGCGCAGCGCCGCCATTTCACCCTTGCGGGTCTCGTGCATGATCTTGCCTGGCTGTGAATCGCTGAACGCCAGCGTTTCGGTTGCCTGGTGCTGGGCCAGGAAGGCCAGCACACCGCGCGCCAGGCCGGGGTTGAGCCACAGCATCTGCATCGCCGAGATGACACCGTCGCGGCCGAACGCCGTCGAAAACCAGGGAATGCCCGCATAGGGGTAGGGGCCGGTCTCAAGCTCGGTGGTCAGCAATGCGACATCGGCGCGGGCACGGGCGATCCAGTCGTTGAAGACACGGCCGGAACTGTGCACCGTGGCGCCATGACGGCGCTTGGCACGCATGCCGAAGCGGGCGCGAGCCGCGGCAGCACGGAAACGGTCTCGGTCCGGCACCTCCGCCACCTGTGGACCAACCTCGACATAGAGCACCTCGCTGCTGCGCTTGGCCACGGCGAGCAGAAACTCGGCACGGTCGGCCGCCAGATGATCCGGCGCCTGCGAAAACGATATGGCCGACGCGCGCGCCAGCCCGTCCAGTCCGTCATAGCGCAGCAGGACGGATGTCGCCTCCGTTTCCGCTGCATGGGCCATGCCGCGCTTGGCCCTTGTCGAGCCGCGCACTTCGAACATGTCGCGGAAATCGGCGGCAAAGTGCAGGCAAACGCTGATGGTGGCGTTTTCCCGGCTGTAGTTCGAAAGGGTGATGCGCTCGAACAGCCGGTCCTGCCAAAGCAGCCTGACGCGTTCGATATGGATGGCGCCTTGCGGAATGTCGCGGCCGGCGGCGCTCTGCATCGGCAAATTGGTCAAATTGCTGGTGAACAGCACATTGTCCTGGCTGAGCGAGGCGCCAAGCAGCGATGTCGGCCTACCGCCGACGGTCAGCCGGAATTCGGACAGCACACGCGTGTCGTCGCGGAAAAAACCGTCGCCGGCGCCCCTGATATCGCCATAGGCATCGGCAACGACAAAGCAGTCGCCTTGCTTCAGCGCAAACAGCCGGTGTGGTTCACGCGGAGCGGTTGCGTCGAGCGACGCCAGCGCTACGGCGGGATCGAGCGTGCGCTCGTCGAGCTGGTTCATCCGCCAACAACTCCGTCGAATTCATTCCAGGTCCTTGACCACGCGACGCCGCTCACGAAGCTCTCGCTTCCTGGACGCCGATCAGGCGCTCATAGGCGGCGACGTAGTCACGCGCCATTCGCATGGCGGAGAACCGTTTTTCGAACGCTGCACGCACCTTGCGCCTGTCGAGCCGCAGCAAGCCTGGCACCGAGGCGACCGCATCGTCGATCGTATTGACGACGAAACCGGTCACACCAGGATCGATGATCTCGGGCAGGGCGCCGCAATTCCAGGCGATCGTCGGGGTGCCGCAGGCCATTGCCTCTATGGCCGCAAGGCCGAACGGCTCCGGCCAGTCGATCGGAAACAGCAGGCCGCCCGCATTGCCGAGGAATGCCGCCTTCTTGTCCTCCTCGATCTCGCCGACATAGTCGACGCGGTCGCCGTCGATCAGCGGCGCGATCTTTTCGTGGAAATAGGCGCGGTCATCATCGCCGATCTTGGCCGCCAACTTCAGTTTCATCCCGGAGCGGGAGGCGATTTCGATGGCGCGATCCGGGCGTTTGTCCCGAGAAAGCCGGCCGAGGAAAACAAGGTACGGCTCTTCTGCCGCGGTCTCGAAAGTCGGCTGGTAGATATCCGTCGGCAGTCCGTGATGGATGGTCGCCAGCCAGTTGGCGTTGGCGAGGCCCGTTCGCTGGCTGCGCGAGATGGAAATCAGGGGAAAGCGCGGAAAACGCTCATAGGCGGGCGCGAGATCGACATAGTCGAGCCGGCCATGCGGCGTCGTCACCGTCCGCTCCGCCATGCCTTCGAAGAAAGGGAAATGCAGGAAATGGCTGAGGTGAAAGTGAATGATATCAAACTCATGAGAACGCTTCCTCACCTCGGCCAGCATCGCAAGATGTGCGGCCGTTTCCGACTTGAGCGGGCGCGGGTCGAGACGAAGCGCGCGTTCGCGCCCCGGCACCAATCGTGCCGACGTCCGGCTGTCGCCACTGGCGAACAGGGTTACGTCATGGCCGAGTTCGACCAGCGCTTCAGTCAGATGGGAAACGATCCGCTCTGTACCGCCATAGAGCCGGGGCGGCACGGATTCGTGCAAAGGCGCGACATGGGCTATCCGCATGGTTTGAATTGTCCCTCGAAAATCATCTCAGGACCCCAATGCGTCAGCCGGCCTTACGTTCCGCACAAAACCACGAACGCACGGCAACGACGTCCGGAGCGCACATTATTTTTGAGGTTCCGCCGATTCTTCTGGAACCAAATGGCCAGTCGTGAGTTTAATGGGGTTCGATCGAGCGGAGGCGATCGACCCGGGAGGAATACGATGGATCGCTTGCATTTCTTTACGCCGGTGCGCATTGCGCGCGGGCAGGGACATCCAGTGGAAGAAGTCGATAGCGTTGCCGAAGCGATGGTGTTTTTGCAGAAATGGCCGGCAGGGCGGCGCGGGCCTGTTTTTCAATGCGCGCTGAATTGTTGCGCCGCGGCTCTCGCTGGCCGGATGTCGCCCGAAGAAGCACGGAAGGCTTTTACCGGCTTTGCCCGCATCACCCGCCTGCTTGACGACGACATGGCACTGCCTATGGGCGGCGGAAACATGGACGGCGCATACGCGCTGAGGCGATAGGGTCAGTCGTTCTTACGATTTCGACGCCGCGCCCTGGCGGGCGCCGGCGCAGCTTTGTTTGTGCGCTTCAAGTCAGGGCTCTGTGGCCTGTTCGATTGCGCCTCACCTCATACACTGTGACAGCGCGCGTGTTCGTGCGAGGCTTGGCGTAGCGTCATCGCCACCGGCCGGAGAAACGACAATGCCCAAATGGCTCAAAACGGTTTTGGGAACGGCCGGCGCCATCGCCCTTGCCATCGTCTGGGCGGTTGTTGCCACCATGATGGGCGCGCCCTCCATCTTGATCACCGTGGGCGCCGTCGCCATAGGCGCGGGCATCTATACCTATCTCAACCGGAATTCAGACTGACCGACCATCGAGCAGGACTTTGTGCGATGCCGCCCGAGAAATACGTCAACGTCAAACGCTTGCTTACTTTTCTCGAGTGGTCGATCTACGCGGATACGATGATGATGAAATGAGGTTATCCCGCGCCCTGGCGTTGGTTTCAGCCTTGGCCGGCTGCGCGCCCAAGGCTGACGATTCCGTCATCTACACGCTCTACCGAAGCTCCGCTGCCGCCGAAATGCGGATGGCAGCCGCTCTGTTTCAGGCGCAACCAGGTGGCGTTGTCCATTATTGGTGCGAGAAAGGGCGATACAGAAAATAGAGAATCCCGCCACCGTGAGGCAGCGGACGAATGTGCCTGCTCATCGCACCTTGACCTACTTCCAATGCATGTGCCGGTTACCCCAATCTCTAAATTGATCGAACAACCCTGTTCTTTTAGCCTGCCAAAACTGGCGCTCGTAGCTCAAACTAGGACAGAGCGGGACCTCCCGGGCAGATGCAGGTTCGAACCCTGCCGAGTGCACCAATTTCTTCCTGACGCTCCTCGATTGCCAATAGCCCTACGAACGGGGGACGGCCATTAGCGGGGGAAAACTTGCGAACGGTGATGAAGACGCGGGCCGACCAAGTTGTCCCGCCCCTTGGCCAGCAGCCGGAACCCGATACGAACCCCGCTGCTGCAGTTCAACAATCCATGGTCCGCGAAGTTCCGAGCCTGGCGATCACATATTCGCAACTGCTTGACTATGCCGCCGGGCGCGACAGAATCCTACCGATGGCGCGGGAAATCAGCATCGGTGACAGGGTGGCGATCACCGCCACTGTGGGCAAACGCATTGACGATCGCGTGACCCTGGCCGTGTCACCGTGCAGGTGCTCGGGCGCGTCACGGTCGATGCCGTCACGGTCGAACAGGTGAAGAAGTTCCGACGATCAATGGAGGAATGAACAACAACCGGATCCCACCGGCACGCTTACGCATCGGAACTCCCCCAACTCGAATTTTGATTCAATATCGCAGAGCTGCTTCCGTTAGCTTTTGCTGAATTAGCCAGTCGAAACTGTTCTGAAACCGTCCGAAACGTCTAGTATGCTCACATGCAGGGGACTCGCATCGCTTTTGGTCCGTTCGTACTCGATCCCGACATCGGGACGCTCCTTAAAGAGCGGATCCCGATCGCTGTTGGGCATCGCGGGCTGACGCTGCTTGCTGCGCTGACGGCACGGCCCGGTGAGATCCTGACCAAGGCCGAGCTGATGGACGCTGCCTGGCCGGGCACCGCCGTTGAGGAAGGCAACCTTACCGTCCAAATCGCGACACTAAGAAAGGCACTCGGTCCGGCTGACAACGGCGGCGAGTGGATCGCCACGGTGCCTCGTATCGGCTACCGCTTCACCGGGACTGTCGAGCCGGTGGCGAGCGCATCCCTCAGACCGACACCGCCGTCCGGCAAGCCGTCGATTGCGGTGCTGCCTTTTGCCAATCTGAGCGGCGATCAGGACCAGCAGTATCTCAGCGACGGCATAACCGAGGACATAATTACGGAGCTGGCCAGGTTCCGCTCCCTGCTTGTCATCGCGCGCAATTCATCTTTTCAGTTTCGCCATCCGGCATTGGACATTGCCGAAGTCCATCGCAAACTCGGCGTTCGCTACCTCGTCGAAGGCAGCATACGAAAGCTCGGTGATCGCATTCGGATCACCACACAGTTGATTGACGCCGCCACCGGCACCCACCTGTGGGCCCAACGGTACGACCGGGCCCTCGACGACATCTTTGCATTGCAAGACGAGGTTGCGGCTCTTATCGCCTCGATGGTCGAAGGCCAAACAGAGGCCGATTCGGCGAGCCGGACCAGACGCAAGCCTCCCGCCGATTGGGATGCATACGACTACTACCTGCAGGGGCGCGCGCACTTCCACCGATATGAAAATGACAAGGCCGAGCCTCTGTTCTTTCGGTGTGTCGATCTCGATTCGACGTTCGCCCAAGGCCACGCTTTCCTCGCACAGGCCCTTGTTAGCCGATTTTGGTACGACAACGATCCGCGGACGCTGCAGAAAGCCTGGGACTCGGCACGAACGGCGCTCGTTCTCGACAGGAGCGATGGCGTCTGTCACCAGAGCATGGGGCTGGTGCTTACGCATATGCGCCAGCACAGCGATGCGGGAGTGCATTTCGAGCAAGCCCGCTCGTTGAACCCACTGGACGTCAACATAGCGGGGGACTACGCAAGCTGGCTCAACTACGGCGGACGGGCCGAGACGGCGCTGAACGTGCTCGAAACTGCGCTCCAGCGCGACCCGTTACCTCCGATATGGTTCTGGGAGGTGAAGGGCAGCTCCCTCTTCCTGCTTGGAAGGTACGCGGAAGCCGTCGGTTCGTATCAGAAGGCCGGCGACCAATTCTTCATTCATGCCTTCCTCGCAGCGGCGTACGCGCATTTGGGCGAGACGCAGAAGGCGCGCGCTGAAGTCGAGGAAGCACTGACGAGGAAACACGACCTGACTATCCGGTTGTTTTCAGGTTTCCCGTTCGCCGACCAAGTCGGCCTCGAGCTTTTCATGTCAGGCTTCAGAAAGGCTGGTTTTCCCGCGTGAACGCACCTTCGAGGGCTGTGTTCTAGATCGATCGGGGTCCAAGTTTGCGAATTCGCTGGGTGGGCAAGAGCAACCTGGATCGAACGTAACCGAAGGCCCGGGCAGCGCGTCCATTCGGCCGGCTAATATCTGAACTCTCGCCCGCAATGGAAGCATTCTCCCATTGGGAGAAGGGGCGTTGAGCAAAGTCCGCCGTTATCAAGGCGCCAATCAGGCTGACCGGTGGCGAAAGCGCGCCGGCAGGAGAAGGTTGTCACGGCGACTGCCGCGACCGCTCTTGGGGCTCATTTTGCTGGGCGTTAGTACGTTTGCCGCAACAGTCACTCAATTCGCTATCCAGAGCACCGCCGGCCAACAGAACACCCCGGTCTCCAAAAGATCACTGGCCTCCAAAACACCATAACAAACACCATCCAAATTGGACAGAACCGCTGCCTGGTCCGATGCAAGGCCGAGCCTCCGTTATCGACGGCGACACGGCCGAGATTGCTGGGCACGCAGGCGGCTAGGAAAATCGCGCAAAATCACCTAAGTCAGCGAAAAGCCGCAAGGATAGAGGCGGCGCGAGTTCCCGAAAATGCAAGACAAGACAAGCGATTACAAAAAATCCCGGCTTGCCATAGCACCCATGATGGACTGGACGGACCGGCATTGCCGGTTCTTCCATCGCCAGCTGACGCGCCGGGCGTTGCTCTACACCGAGATGGTGGTGGCGGACGCCGTCATCCATGGATCGCGCGAGCGGCTGCTCGGTTTCGACGCCGCCGAGCACCCGGTTGCCTTGCAACTCGGCGGCTCCGATCCGCAAAAGCTTGCCGAGGCGGCGCGCATTGGCGAGGCCTTTGGCTATGACGAGATCAACCTCAATGTCGGCTGCCCGTCCGACCGCGTCCAGTCGGGCACGTTCGGCGCCTGCCTGATGAAGGTGCCTGATGTCGTTGCCGATTGCGTTGCGGCGATGAAGGCCGCGGTGAACATTCCGGTGACCGTCAAATGCCGCATCGGCGTCGATGAGCAGGATCCCGAACCGGCGCTCGATGTGCTGGCCGACGGGGTTTTTGCGGCTGGCGCCGACGCGCTCTGGGTGCATGCCCGCAAGGCCTGGCTGGAAGGCTTGAGCCCGAAGGAAAACCGCGACATCCCGCCGCTCGACTATGACAGGGTCTATCGCCTGAAGGCCAAAAAGCCGAGCCAGTTCATCGGCATCAATGGCGGCATTCAGTCGCTCGAGGAAGCCCTTCGCCAGTTCGACCATGTCGATGGCGCCATGCTTGGCCGCGCTGCCTACCATACGCCCGGCATCCTGGCTGGCGTCGACGCCGCGTTCTATGGCGGCGAAGCCGGCGTGTTCGACTTTGCCGCGCTGATCGACGCGATGGCCGGCTATGCGGCGCGTCACATCGAGCAGGGCGGGCGACTCGGCCATGTCACCCGCCATATGGTCGGCCTGTTCCACGGCCTGCCCGGCGCGCGCCGCTACCGACAGATTCTGTCGACCGACGCGACCAGACCCGGTGCGGGACCGGATGTGCTGAAGGCGGCTTTTGCGGCGGTGGAATTCGGCCGCATCGAACAGGCAGCCTGACGAAGTCAGTCGCGCAAGATCATCCGGTCGCCGCGCACGTCGAAGCCAGACAGCGAGCCGATGAAGCTCATGCCGAGCAGGCTCTGGCCGAGCGCGCCGGGTGCGGCGATCATGACCGCCATGTCCTTGCGCACGATGTCGCCGATCGCCACCGTGTCGGTTCTGACAGAGGCCGCACGCGCCATGCCGTTGGCGGTGGAAACCGGTATGGTGAAGCTCAGAGCGTCCAGATCGAACCCGGCGGCGCGGGCATCCTCGGCGGTCAGCACGATGCTGGTCGCGCCGGTATCGACCACGGTGCGAACCGCCGTGCCATTGACCATGATGCGCGCTTCGAAATGGCCATTGTCGGCCTTGTCGAGCGTCACGGTGGCATGGCCGTCCTCGACGCTCAAGGCCAGGGGGCTGCCGGGCACGAGGCCGGCCGTCACCCGGCTGGCGAAATCCTGCAATTCGTAGCGGTACTGGTAGCCGGCAACCAGCGCCAGCACGATGACGCCCCAGGCGCCGAGATTGCGCGCCATGGCGCCGAGCGGTCTGCCGGATCGAATGAGGCCGGCGCTGATCAGCACGCCGAAGGCGCCCAGCCAGATCAGGCGGCTGAAATCGTTGTTTTCGATGCCGAAAGTGCTGCCGGCGGAATTGTTGACCATGAGCAGGATCAGCCCGACCCCGATCGCCGCCATCACGATCCAGAACAATCGGTTCATGGGTGTTGCCGGGTCAAGAGAGGACGCCGCGCTCGCGCGCCATGCGGCCGCGGCGCGTTTCCCGGCGCGGCCGGCGCTCGACCGTTTCCAGCCGTGCCGGCAATTCAGCCATCACGCTTCGGCGCGTTTCCGGCGTCATATCGATCCAGGCGCCGATTTCCTCGCGCGTGCGGCCGCAGCCGAAGCAGAAGCCGGTTTTCATGTCGATCGAGCAGACGAGGATGCACGGGGATTCGATGGCCGTCATGACTTTCTCTTGGAGATTCCGTCCAGAATCCCTCGTTCCATCTCCACATGGTGCAACGGCAAAGCCAATGCAAGCCCTTCGGAATGCGCCGCCGGCAACTGCTTTCGCGCCAATGTCAGGGAAGGTTGTGCCGGCCGGGCAAGGCGGCTATGCCGCTGATCAATTCCACGGACGATCAGGAACGACATGACCAGCGCGCTGCCCTTCGACGATTTTCGCAATCTGCTGGCAAACCTGCCGCCGGCCGATACCGTTGCGGAAAACAGGGTGCGCACCCTGTTTGCCAAAGCCGACAAGCCCGAAAATTCGCTCGGCCGCATTGAAGACATCGCCGCGTGGCTCGCCGCCTGGAGTGGGCGCGCGCCGCCAGCGGTGACAAGGCCCTTGGTGGCGGTCTTCGCCGGCAATCACGGCGTCACCCGGCACGGCATTTCGCCACGGCCGGTGGCGGCGACCGCCAACGCGGTCGAGCTTTGCGCCGCAGGCGGCGCTGCCATCAACCAGATCTGCATTGCCAACGATCTCGGCCTGAAGGTCTTCGATCTCGCGCTGCACATTGCGACCGCCGACATCACCGAGGAGGCAGCACTCGATGAGCGCGGTTGCGCCGCCACCATGGCCTTCGGCATGGAAGCCATTGCCGGCGGCACCGATCTGCTTTGTTTGGGCGATCTCGGTGTCGGCAACTCGACTGTCGCAGCTGCTCTGTGTGCAGCACTTTTCGGCGGCAGCGGCGCCGACTGGGTCGGGCTTGGCTCGGGCGCCGATGCGGCGATGCAGGAACGCAAGGCTGCAGCGGTCGACGCGGCACTTGCGTTTCATGGCGCGAGCCTCAGGGACCCGCTTGAAGCCTTGCGTCGGGTCGGCGGGCGCGAATTCGCGGCGATTGCCGGCGCCATTCTGGCCGCGCGGATGCAGAAGATCCCGGTGCTGCTCGACGGCTTTACGGCGACCGCCGCGGCCGCCGTGCTTTATGCCGCCAATCCTGGTTCCCTCGACCATTGTCTGCTTGCCGGCCTGTCGGTGGAGCCCGGGCAGGTGCGGGCGGCTGGTCAGCTCGGCCTGCGCCCGCTGCTTGATCTCGGCATGAGCCATGGCGAAGGGGTAGGGGCGGCTCTTGCCGCGGGCCTGGTGAAGGCCGCCGCGCTCACCAGTTCGGGGATGGCGGCGGCCGTCAAAGCCTAGTGCCGTCAGCGACGGCGCGCGGCGACCGCCTGGGTCGGCAGCGCCGGCAATTCCTCCATCACCCGGCTTGGCGGGAATATGGCGATCGCCTCGGTGCCCTCGCGCAGTCTGGAATGGAGCTCGAATTCGCCGCCATGCATGGCCAGCAGGCCCTGCACGATCGGCAGCCCCAGCCCTGTCCCCTGTTCGGCGCTCTTGATGGCGATCGAACCCTGGCCGAAGGCGGAAAGCACGATCGGAATCTCCTCTTCAGGGATGCCCGGTCCATTGTCCTTGATCGAGATGTACTGCCCGCCGCCGGCAGTCCAGCCGACGCGAACGCGGATTTCGCCGCCGGTCGCCGTGAATTTGATGGAATTGGACAAAAGGTTGAGCGTGATCTGACGCAGCGCGCGTTCGTCGGCGAACAGACGCGGCAGGGTGCTTTCGAAATCCTGAACGATGCGGATGTCCTTGTTGCGCGCCTTCAGCTCCATCATGTGGCAGCAATCCTCGACGATGGCGAGCAGCATCACCGGCTCCTCGTTGAGCTGGTAGCGGCCGGCTTCGATGCGCGACAGGTCGAGGATCTCGTTGATCAGGTCGAGCAGATGCTGGCCGGACTCGTGCACGTCATGGGCGTAGTCGCGATAGGTCGGGTTGCTCATCGGTCCGAGCACCTCGTTGGCCATCACCTCGGAAAAACCGAGAATGGCGTTGAGCGGCGTCCTGAGTTCGTGGCTCATCGAGGCCAGAAAACGCGACTTTGCCAGATTGGCGTCTTCGGCCCGCCGCCTTGCCTCGTCCGACATCGATTTCGCCGTCTCCACCTCGGCGATCAGCGCGTCCTTTTCGGAGCGGAACGACAAGAGCATCAGCGACGAGCGGTTGAGATGGCTGGCGACATAGTCGAAGAACGGCAGGGCGGCGACCAGCAGCCCGACCATGATCGCCTCGACTGGCAGCCACAGCTTGGCTCCGGAATAGGCATAGACCGCCACCGGAATGGCAAAGGTCGTCAGCAGCGCGCCACGCAGCGACGACGCCATGACGGCCGTTGCCGCCATGGCAAGCAGCAGCACCACCGCCTTGACCACCTGAAACTGGTCGACCTGGCACGCGCTGCAGTCGAGCCAGGCGAACCAGGCCCAGCCGAGGCCACACAGCCAATGGCCGATGAGCAAATCTCTTCGCGTTCGCAATGGGTTGAGCTCGGAAGCTTCAGTGCGTTCGATGCGCCTCGCCATGAACACGACGACGGTGTAGCAGGCGAGGGTGAACAACGCCCAGACACCGATCCGCTTGGCGTCCATGCCGGAAAACAGCCCTGCCGCCGCGATCGCCAGCACAAGCAACGGGATGGCGATCGCGCCGCCCACCATGGCGCGCGCATGCAGCTTCAGCAGTTCGCGGTCGAAATCGGGGTTGCCGGCTTGCTGCGAGAGACGGTCGCGCGTCTTGCGCACCGCGCGCGCCACATCGCTGTTGCGATGGGGTTTCCTGCGGTCCACAATGAATTTATCCGCTGTGTTCGAGCGTAGCAAAGGCATGGAAACTTCAATTCATACGCGCAGCGATTTCAAATTCTTAAGCTACGTTCGAATGATTAAGAGACTGTTTGCCATATGAGCCGTTCGTGGTCGCAAAGGCCTCGCCGGCGATACAATCCGCGGCCGCCGCGAAGCCTGTGGCGCAGGCTGGTGGACTACGGACTGACGATCATCCTGCTCGGCCTGCTGATCCTTCTGGCGGCGCGTCTTGACCGGGTCGAGACGCGCAAGACGCAAGGGGCGGCAATCGTCAACGATGGCGATTCGATCACGCTCGGCGCCGAGCGCATCCGCATGCGTGGCATCGACGCCCCGGAATATCAGCAGACGTGCCGCAAGGACGGCGCTGACTATCCCTGCGGCAAGCTCGCGCGCCAGTCGCTGGTGCGGCTGATATCAGGCAAACCCGTCTCCTGCAGCGGCTGGCAACGCGACCACTATGGCCGGCTACTCGGCGACTGCAAGGCCGACGGCAAGGATCTCAACCGCGCCCAGGTCGAGGCCGGCTGGGCGGTTGCCTATGGCGATTTCGAAATCGAGGAAGCCGGCGCCCGCGCCGGCAAGGCCGGCATCTGGGCAGGCACCTTCGACGAGCCGCATGACTGGCGCGAAACCCACCACGACGGGCCGGTCGAAAGAAAGCATGGCACGCTGGCTTCGATCGGCGACGCGCTGCGCGAGATTTTTCGCTTCTGGTGATACTCAACGCATCAATGCGCGCCCTATAGTCGCGGAAGAGATCGAGGAGGAAGGGAATGAAGCTGTTCGATGGTGGGCGCGCGCCCAATCCACGCCGGGTCAGGGTTTTCCTCGCCGAAAAGGGGCTGGAGGTTCCGCTGGTGCCTGTCGACATGGGGGCGCTGGGACACAGGCAGGAGCCGGTCAGTTCGCGCAATCCGCTGCAGCGCCTGCCGGTGCTCGAACTCGACGACGGCACGATCATCACCGAATCCGTCGCCATCTGCCGCTATTTCGAGGAATTGCACCCAGAGCCAGCGCTGTTCGGACGCGGCGCGCTCGGCAAGGCGCAGGTCGAGATGTGGCAAAGGCGCATGGAGTTCAATCTGCTGAGCTGCGTCGCGCAGGCTTTTCGCCACATCCATCCTGCGATGAAGGAATGGGAAATCCCCCAGATCCCCGAATGGGGTGAGGCCAACAAGCCCAAGGCGGTCGAATTCCTGAAACTCCTCGACACCGAGCTGGCAGACCGCGAGTTTGCCGCCGGCGACAGCTATTCGATCGCCGACATCACCGGACTGATCGCCATCGACTTCATGAAGCCGGCGCGCATCAAGGTGCCGGAAGACTGCACCAACGTGCTGCGCTGGCACGGCGCGATTTCCAGTCGGCCGAGCGCCGCCGCCTGAGGATGAGCTCCGAACTGGAAAGCCTCACGGCAAAAGTCCTGGCCTGCCGCATCTGCGTTGACAATTCGGTCGGCCGCCCGCTGCCGCATGAGCCGCGCCCAGTGCTGCGCCCCTCGTCGAGCGCACGCATCCTGCTCGCCAGCCAGGCGCCGGGCACCAAGGTGCATATCTCTGGCATGCCGTTCACCGACGCCTCCGGCGACCGCTTGCGAAGCTGGCTGGGCGTCAGCAGCGAAGAGTTCTACGACACGGAAAAATTCGCTATCGTGCCGATGGGTTTTTGCTTTCCCGGCCAGAACGCCAAAGGCGCGGACCTGCCGCCGCGGCGCGAATGTGCGCCGGCCTGGCGCGCGCCGCTGATGGCGCTGATGCCGCGCATCGATCTCGTGCTGACGATCGGGATCTATGCGCAATCCTGGCATATGGGCACTGCGCGTCGGTCCTCTCTGACCGAGACGGTGATGGATTGGCGTGCCGTCTGGGATGCGCCGACCAGCCCGAAAGTGCTGCCGCTGCCGCATCCATCATGGCGTAACACAGGCTGGCTGAAGAAGAATCCATGGTTTGAAATGGATTTGCTGCCGTTTCTGAGGTCGGAAATCCGCTATCGCATCGGTTGAGCTTTCAGCAAGAAATCACTCGCTTTTGCACCATCCGGCAGAATTTCTTTCTTGTGAAAGGCCCAGATAAGAGGGACTATAGGCAATCCATTCCTCAAAGCGCGTCGCGCCTGAGGGAAGTAACGCGCTTTGAATTTTGTTTTTTATGCATGTCGTTGTCCCAAAACCGCTACGCACTTTTGGGCGACAGGCATCAGGGAGCACCCAATGGACCGCCTTGACAGAAAAATTCTCCGCCTCCTGCAGGAGGACGCGACGCTTGCGGTCGCCGATGTCGCCAAGAAGGTCGGTCTGTCGACCACGCCGTGCTGGCGGCGCATCCAGAAGCTCGAGGAAGAAGGCGTCATCAAGCGGCGCGTCGCCATCCTCGACCATGAAAAGGTCAATGTGCGCGTCACCGTCTTCGTGTCGATCCGCACCAATTCGCACAGCCATGAATGGCTGCGCCGCTTTTCGGAGGTCGTCCAGGAATTTCCGGAAGTGGTCGAATTCTACCGCATGAGCGGCGACGTCGACTATCTCTTGCGCGTGGTGGTGCCCGACATTGCCGCCTATGACGCCTTCTACAAGCGGTTGATCGCCAAGATCGAGATCCGCGACGTGTCGTCGTCCTTCGCCATGGAGCAGATCAAGTACACGACCGAAATGCCGCTGGACTACATGGTGCTGGACAAGGAGTCGGGCGCCAACGCCGCTTGAGGGGAAGTGGCCCTCACGACGGAGACTTTCTAAACAGTTCCAAGGCGACGCCGAGAGGAATCATGATCACGAGGTACCCTATCGCCGCGTAAATAAGATGTATGTTTTCGTGATGTTTAGGGAGAACGAATACGTTTAACAGGAAGGTGTAAAATATTGCGGCCACCCACAAGAGGTGGCCGTTGGTTATGGTCTTGATCTCCCTGCTCAGCAGTTTTGATAGCAGAGCGAAGTACCATTCCTTCACGGTCGTCATGTTCATTTGTCGAAATGTCTCCAAACGCATACGAAGCCTACGCCTTGCGTTTAGAATTGCAACGAACTTGAGCAGAGGCCCAGGAGCTAGCGCTGGAACGCCAAATGCTCTGGCGCTTAGTTCTTCTTTTTGTTGAGGAAACTCCACGGCGAGTTCACCGGCAGCGTGATCGTGTCCGGCACCGTGTCGACGCTCGCCACGTCGGCCCTGCGCACCGTGTATCCCGACTGGATGACGCTGACGCCGTCGAGGATGAACAGCTGGCTTTTCTCCAGGCCCGGCTGCAGCGCACCGGTGACGGAAACCGGCTGGTAGGCCTCCGACATCCGGTAGGGGCGGGCGGGCGTGACCAGCACGATCTGGTTGGGCGGCGGCGTCGGCATGTGGCTGCACGCACCCATCCACGGCACCAGCAGGAACTGATAGACAAGGTCGCCATCGCGATCGACCGGAAGGGCATAGCCGGCTAGCTGTACGGTGCTGCCCTGCAGATTGAGCGACAGCGTCTCGCCATGGTCGGGCATTTTGGCCGCGATCACCGGCAGGCCGACGCTTTCGGCGGCTTGTTGTGTCGCCGGGCGCAGATCCTTCCAGAATATGTGCGCGGTCTCGGCCGAGGCGTCGGCGGCGGACACAAACAACGCGACCGCGAGCGCCGTGGTTGATTTGAGACGGTTGCTCATTGGCCGCTCCCTTTGCAGTTGAGTAAAGCCGGCGCTACCGGGGGCGTCAACGCTCGAGCCGCATCACATGTCGGCGAGCACCGGCCACTCCGACCTCGTGGAAACCTCGGGCCTTGAACATGTCGGAAAACCCCATGAAACGGTAGCTCGGCGAGGCCCGGTCGACCGGATATGCCTCGATCGTATGTGCGCCTTTGGCAAAGGCATGATCGATGGCAGCGTCGAGCAGCGCCGCCGCCAGCCCGCCGCCGCGCAAGGCTCTGGGCACATAGAAGCAGACGATCGACCAGATACCGGTCTCAGCATCGTCCTGTTGCGGCGACAGCTTGCGATAGGTCTCGCGCGGCGCGACCGAGCACCAGCCGACGGTCCGGCCTTCAAGCTCGGCGACAAGGCCGACGGGCGTGCCGGCCTCGATCCGCGCCATCATCATGCGTTTCTTCTCATCGTTCTGGATGTGCTCGCGGCTGGAGTGGCGCCAGGCCATGCACCAGCAATATTTCGGTCCACCCGGCGCTTCGAACAGGCTTTCGAAATCGGCGCGCGTTTCCCGATTTACCTCAGCAAAATGGATTTTTGCCAGATCAGACTTTTCTGGCGATCCGCTCGAGCGTCTTGGCATTGGTCAGCTCCCTCACTGCGTCCTTGCCGATCCAGCGCGCCGTCTTGTCGGTCGACTGCGCCAACCGCTCGGCGACAGCAAGGGCAGCGCCGTGCATCTCCATCGATCGTTTGCCGATTGAGCGAAGTGCCCAGTTCACGGCCTTCTTCACGAAATTCCGGCCATCGGTGGCATGCGTTTCAATGACCGGCAGGAAGTCGAGGAAGGTCGCTATCGGCTCTTTCTTCCGGTGGACCACCGACCAGGCGATCATGGCAAAGGCTGTGCGGCGAACGAACTCCCGGTCGTCGGCCGCGAACTCGCCGATCAATTCCTTCCAGCTGTCCGTATCGGCGAAGAGATCGGAGACGCCGTCGACGATATCCCACGAATCGAAGGACGCCGCCCATTGCCTCGCATCCGCGGCAGTGAACCGCTTCGGGTCGGCCGTGACGGAAGCGATGAACTGCGCCTCCATGATGCCGGTCTGCCAGAGTTCGAAGGCGCGTTCATGGTTGCGCTTTATTTTCCTGGCAATCTGCCGCTGCACCCCATGTGGAATGCCGAGCGCACGTTCGATCTTGATGCCGTAGCGCAGCATGCCACGGCGATTTTCCTCCGAACCGATCGAGCGCAGATGCGCGACGATGTCGTCGGCACTGGATTGAGGCGAAAGCTCGGCCACCGCGAATCCTATTTCTCCAGGCGCGCCAGCAGCGAAGAGGTGTCCCAGCGCTTGCCGCCCATCGCCTGCACATCCTTGTAGAACTGGTCGACAAGCGCTGTCACCGGCAGCTTGGCGCCATTGCGGTCGGCCTCGGTGAGGCAGATGCCGAGATCCTTGCGCATCCAATCGACGGCAAAGCCGAAATCATATTTGCCGGCATTCATCGTCTTGTGGCGGTTCTCCATCTGCCAGGAACCGGCGGCACCCTTGGAAATCACCTCGATGACCTTTTCGATGTCGAGCCCGGCCTTCTTGCCGAAATGGATGCCCTCGGCCAGCCCCTGCACGAGGCCGGCGATGGTGATCTGGTTGATCATCTTGGTAAGCTGACCCGAGCCGGCCGGTCCCATCAGCCCGACCATGCGGGCGAAGGCATCGATGACCGGCCTGGCCTTGTCGAAGGCCTCCTGTTCGCCGCCGACCATCACTGTCAGCACGCCGTTTTCGGCGCCGGCCTGGCCGCCGGAGACCGGTGCGTCGAGGAAGGAAAAGCCGCGCGTGTCCGCCTTCTCAGCCAGCTCGCGCGCAACTTCGGCCGACGCCGTGGTGTTGTCGATATAGATTGCGCCCTTCTTCATCGAGCTGAAGGCGCCTTGCGGGCCTGTCGTCACCGAGCGCAGATCGTCGTCATTGCCGACGCAGGAGAAGACGAAATCCTTGCCGTCGGCAGCTTCGGCAGGCGTTGTGGCAAGGCTGCCGCCGTGCTGGCCAACCCATTGCTCGGCCTTTGCCGTCGTACGGTTGTAGACGGTGACGTCATGGCCGCCCTTGTTCCGGAGATGCCCGGCCATTGGATAGCCCATGACGCCAAGACCGAGAAATGCCACCGATGCCATAGTTCTACCTTCCGACGGGAATTTGATCGCCCGAACGTCTAGGCCTTGCGGCGAATTCGTCAAGCCGCCGCAGCGTCAGGATCGGGTGGTGCAGCCGCAAACCCGGTCAGCGCTTGAGATGTATGGTGATCCGCCGCTCGATCCATTCGATCGCGTGCCGCAATATCTCGACCATCACGAGATAGACGAGGGCGACCCAGATATAGGCCTGGATGTCGAAGGTGCGCGCATAGGTCAGCTTGGCCATCCCCATCAGGTCGTAGACGGTGATGATGGCGACGATGGCCGAGGCCTTGACCATCAGGATGAGCTCGTTGCCGTACGGCCTGAGCGCGACGATCAGTGCCTGGGGCAGGATGACCTTGCGCAGCGTCTGCAACTTGTGCAGGCCGAGCGAAGCAGCCCCCTCCCATTGGCCTTTCGGCACGCTTTCAATCGCGCCGCGCAGGATCTCGGCCTGATAGGCGGCGGTGTTGAGGGCGAAGGCAAAGACGCCGCAGTTGAACGCCTCGCGGAAGAAGCCCCATAGGCCGACCATTTCGAGCTGTGGCTTGAACGAGCCGACGCCATAATAGACCAGAAAGGTCTGGACCAGCAGCGGCGTGCCGCGGAAGAAATAGACATAACCGTAGGCCAGACTGGAGAGAATCCGGTTATTCGACATGCGCGCATAGGCGACCGGCAGGGACAGGATGGCACCAAGGACAATCGAGATGCCGACCAGCGAAAGCGTGACGCCGAGCCCTTCCAGGTAGCTGGGACCATACTTGGCAAAGAGTTCGCTGTTTCCGGCCAAAACCAGATAGGCGACGATGCCGGCGCCGGCGGCAATCCAGACGCCAACCAGAACGTACCCGACAATTCGCGAACGCGGCCAGCCGCGCGCACGCGCCGGAGGCCGTTCCACAGCGGCTGCGATGCTCATCGCTGTGCCTCCCGCCGGCCAAGCGAGCGCAGTATGGCGCCGGTGGCAAAGGATGAAATGATGGCCAGGATCAGAAATACCATTGCGGCCACGCTAAAGAACAGGAAGGTGTGTTTGGTGACGCGTGCGGCCACGCCGGCTTGACGCAGAGTTTCGGCCAGGCCGACCACCGATACCAGAGACGTGTCCTTGAGCAGGCTCAGCCAACAATTCTCCAGGCCCGGAAACGCGATTCGAAGCAATTGCGGCAAAATCACTTTGCGCATCGTTTGCCCGTATGACAGGCCGATGGCGTAGCCGCCTTCATACTGCCCTTTTGGAATGGCCCGGAAAGCCGAGAGGAATACCTCGCTGGCATAGGCCGAGAAGATGATCGCAAGCACGATCATGCCGGCGACGAAGCCGTTGATGTCGATGGTCGCTTCAGGGTTTATCAATCTGACGAGATATTGCAGGATCAGCGGGCCGCCGAAAAAGAACAAAAACAGCGTCACCAGCTCCGGAAGTCCGCGAAAGATCGTCGTATAGATGTTGGCGGCAACCCGCAGCGAAGGTTCCTCGGATTGTTTGCCCAGCGCTACAAAAAAGCCGATCGTCAAACCGATTGGAAGCGTGGCCAGCGCCAGAATAACAGTGACGGCGGCACCAGAGACGATATCGTCAAGCCAGCCATCGGGTCCCCAACTGAGAAGCGTCCATACGCTCTGCATCCGCTCGCCTGTTCTCCCGCATCCGCTCTTTGGAGAGCCACGCCGCGTCACCCCTCGTGCCCGGCATCTTGCAAGAACGGCGGGACTATCCCGCCGTTCTCTTGATCAGAAAGCTGCGATCAGGAATCGCCGCCATAGACGTCGAACTTGAAGTACTTGTCGTTGATTTCCTTGTACTTTCCGTTGGCGCGGATGGCGTCGATCGCCGCATTGAACTGGTGGACCAGATCGGTCTCGCCCTTGCGCACCGCGATGCCAGCGCCCGGGCCGTGGATCTTGACGTCAGGCTTGATCGCACCGATCAGCTTGCAGCAGGCGCCGTCCGGCGAATCCAGCCATTGCTGCAGCACGACGATGTCGTCATTGGCGGCGTCGAGGCGGCCATTGGCCAGGTCGAGCTGGTATTCCTGCGCAGTCGGATAGGGCTTGACCGTGCTGTCGGTGTAGGTTGCGGTCGAGTAGTTGAAATGCGTGGTCGAAGCCTGCACGCCGATCGTCTTGCCGGCCAGGTCTTCCTTGGTCACGCCCTTGATGTCGCTGTCCTTGGGCGCGACGATCGCCGGCGGGGTGTTGTAGTATTTATTCGTGAAGTCGACCTTCTCGGCACGCTCCGGCGTGATCGACATCGAGGCAATGATGGCGTCGAACTTGCCGGCCTGCAGCGCCGGGATGATGCCGTCCCAATCCTGCGCGACAAAGGTGCACTTCACCTTCATCTCGTCGCAAAGCGCCTTGGCGATATCGATGTCGAAGCCAACGAGTTGGCCGTCGGCGGTCAGGTTGTTGAACGGGGGGTAGGCGCCTTCGGTGCCGATCCGCAGGGTCTTTTCCTGGGCCTGGGCTACGCCGAGCGTCAGCAGCGCAGCCGATGCGGCGAGCGCGATACGCAGTGCAATACGCATGATAGTCCTCTCTTTATGGTCCCGGCCGTGGTTCCGTACGGCTCTGTGGGGCGGTGCTTTGACCGCCCGCTGATCGGGATACTCCCACTCTTTCCGGGAAAAAAGCAACTGTAAAACCATCGCGATCGGCAAAGCTATTCTGCCGCTGCGTCACGGCTCAAGTAACGAGACCAGTCGTACCCTCGATGAAGTCGGCTATCGATTTCACATCGTCGAGATCGAACACCGGCAGCCTTTCGCCGGGAACCGCAAAGTCGGCAGCGATGGCGACGATGTGCGGGTCGTTTGCCGCGAGCGGCGCCCGGTCGCTGGCCTCCAGCCGCCGCGTTTCGATCTTGTTGTGCGCCTCGCGCTTGTAGCCTTCGACCAGCACGATGTCGCACGGCGCCAGCCGCGCCAGGATCGCCTCCAGCGTCGGTTCATCCTCGCCGCGCAATTCGTGCATCAGCGCCCAGCGCTTGCCGGAGGCGATCGCGACTTCCGTGGCGCCGGCCTGCCGGTGGCGAAAGCTGTCGGCCCCGGGCTTGTCGATGTCGAAATCATGATGAGCGTGCTTGACCGTCGACACCTTCCAGCCGCGCCGCACGAACTCGGCGACCAGTTTTTCGGTCAATGTCGTCTTGCCGGAATTCTTCCAGCCGGTGATGCCGAAGACGCGTCTGTTCATGGGGTCATGCTTTGCAGCAGCAGTTCGGCTTCGGCAAGGTCGTCCGGCGTGTTGATGTTGAAGAACGGGTCGATCTCGTGCCCGCCGGCTGCAAGCATCGGAAAGTCCACCTCGACAAAATCATGCCGGTCGATGAAGGCGGAAACCCGCCTGTTGTTCTCGTCGACCAGAAAGCTTCGCAAGGCGTCGCGCAGATCCATAGGCCACAGCGAGAAGGTCGGATGCCGCTTGCCGCCCGAACTGGCGACGGCAATCGAACCTGGACGCTTTTCAGTCGCCGCCGTCAGTCGTTCAACCAGATTGTTTGGCAGAAAAGGCGTATCGCCAGCGGCCGTCACAAGTGATTTGCACCCTGTGTTCGCGGCAGCCCATTCGAGCCCGGTCAGGATTCCGGCAAGCGGTCCGGCAAAGCCTGTTACCGTGTCGGCGAGCACCGGCAGTCCGACTTGGGCGAATCGCGCCGGGTCGCCATTGGCGCTGAGCGTCAGCAATCCGACCTGCGGCGCAAAACGCGCAACGACGTGGTCCAGCACGCTGTCGCCGCCAAGGGTAAGCAGGCTCTTGTCGCCGCCACCCATGCGCCTTGACTGACCGCCGGCCAGAATGATCCCTGCAACGTCTCGGCTCATCGCTCACTGTCTGTATGTATCGGCTGGGCCTATATGCCGTCCGGCGCCATGTCCGGTCCAGCGCTTTCGGCGGCGGTTTTTTGCCGGCCGACGACGCGCTCGCGGTAGAGGGCATAGAGGCCGGAACCAATGATGATCGTGGCACCAAGAATCATCGGCAGATCGGGGAGGTCGCCAAAGATGAACAGGCCAAGCAAGATCGACCACAAAAGGGCGGTGTAGCGGAACGGCGCGATGAAGGAGATGTCGCCCACCCGCATCGCCATAATGATGAACTGGTAGCCGATCAGCACCAGCACTGCCGCCAGCGCCAGCAGCGCCGTGCTTTTTGCCGTCATCGGTGTCCAGCCGCCCATCGGTGACAGCAGCGCCGCGCCCAGCACCGTCATGGCAAGCGCCGTGGCGGTCGACACCAGCAATGTTGGAATGGCCTGCGGTATTCGCTTGGTGGCGAGGTCGCGCACCGCGCAGCAGGCGACGCTGGTCAGCGCCAGCAGCGAATAGACGCTGAACCCTTCAAACCCAGGCCGCACGATGATCAGCACGCCGGCAAAACCGACGGCAATGGCCAGCCAGCGCCGCCAGCCGACACCTTCGTTGAACACCAGTGCCGCGCCCATGGTCACCGCCAGCGGCAGCGCCTGCAGCACGGCCGAAACATTGGCAATCGGCAAATGGGCAAGGGCGACGAGGAAGGCCACGGTGGCGCCGGCCTCACCGATCACGCGGATCGCCACCAATGGCTGCAGCATCGAGCCCGGCCGGGCCAGCGCCCCGCGCTGCCAGGCGAGCAGACCGACGAACAGCGAAGCAAAGGCACCCCGGATGAACATGACCTGCGCCATGTTCATCGATTCCGACGAGAATTTGGTGATGGCGTCGTTGAGCGTGAAGCCGACCATCGCCACGATCATGAACAGCGCGCCGCGAATGTTTGGGGAAAGAGGCAAGGGCGTTACCGGTTTTGGGTGGATCAAGCCTGTAACAGCCGGTTTCCAAACAGCAACGCCAAAGGACTGGGCCACAGCGTTTCGTTGTGGCCCGCAATGTTTCCCGGACAGGCCGCGAGATCACGACCGCGGCTGGAGCGGTAGAGCTTATTTCTTCGGCGTCAGCACCTCGGTGCCGTTGCCGTCCTTGCCGGCGATCGTCCACAGGCCGTGCAGCGAGCCGTCTTCCTGCACCTTGTAGACGACGAGGCCGATTTCCTTGCCCATCACATAGCCGGCGGAAAAGGCGTCATCATTGCGCATGCAGATGCCGTCCGAGGACGATCCACCAGTCTCCCAATGAATTGTGCAGGTCGTCTCGCTGGTCAGCGTGATCGTCGCTTCGCCGCCATAGGCCGATCCGTCGAAATTGGTGCCGGCGACAGCGTAGGTGCCGCCAATCGATTGGGCTGCCGCCGGGACAGTCGCGAGTCCGAGCAAGGCGAGAGAAAGAATGAGTTTGCGCATGGTGTATTCCCCCTGTGAGCGACGATTCCGCTGCGCGGAAAGCTAGGCCGGAACATGCTGGCGGTAAATCAGGCAACCGCTTGCGGACGAGACTTTTTCGGGGGCGTTACCGAAAATGCTCATGGCCCCTTTAGGCTGCCAGCGATCGGCCCGACCAGAGGGTCGTATTTGGATTTTAGCGCAGGCGGATAATCGATCCAGACGGTGCGGATGACGCCATCCTTGCCGAACAGGCGGCGCTCGTAAAAGATGTTTTTGTCCTTGACGCCCGACAGCACCGCCCAGTCCTTGCCGGTCTTGCTGTAGGTGATCGTGTAGCCCGGCACCTTGCTGGCTTTCTCGGCGGCGACAAAGCCTTTCGGTGTGTCATCGTCGACGTTGTATATGCCCGAGCAGGTCAGGCTGGCGCCGTCGGCGCTGAGCCACACCTGTCCGTCGCCATTGTCCGGTTCGGGTTGGCGATCGGTGAAGACCTCGTCGGGAAAAGTGCAGACCGTGCCGAAACGCTCGTTGACGTAGGTGAATGGCGCGGCAACAGCCGTGGTCGTTGCAATCGCTGCGAAAGACGCCAGGGTCGGGAAAAGTCGTTTCATGCCATGCCTCCAGCCAATGACGGAGGCGATCTTGCACGAGATCGGCGAAAAAATCAGCCGCCGGTGACGCTCATATGCCGGGAAACCGAGGGGCGGCTGGTGCGGCGGTCGATGATGAAATCATGGCCCTTCGGCTTACGGCCGATGGCCTCGTCAATGGCATCGGCGACCAGTTCGTTGCCTTCGGATGCACGCAGCGGTGCGCGCAGGTCGGCGGCGTCTTCCTGGCCGAGGCACATATAGAGCGTGCCGGTGCAGGTCAGGCGGACGCGGTTGCAGCTTTCGCAGAAATTATGCGTCATCGGCGTAATGAAGCCCAGCCGTCCGCCGGTTTCAGTGACCTGGACATAGCGGGCCGGGCCGCCGGTCTTGTAGGGGATGTCGGTCAGCGTGAACTGGCGCTCCAGCGAAGCGCGCAGCAGCGACAGCGGCAAATACTGGTCGGTGCGGTCGGCTTCGATCTCGCCCATCGGCATGGTTTCGATGACCGTCAGATCCATGCCGCGGCCGTGCGCCCAGCGCATCATCTCCGGCAATTCGACGTCGTTGAAATCCTTCAGCGCGACCGCGTTGAGTTTGACCTTCAACCCCGCCGCCTGTGCCGCGTCGATGCCTTCCATGACTTTGCCGAGATGGCCCCAGCGGGTGATCTTGTGGAACTTGTCGGCGTCGAGCGTGTCCAGCGAGACGTTGATGCGCTTGACGCCACAATCGGCGAGCTCGGCGGCAAAGCGCGAAAGCTGCGAACCGTTGGTGGTCAACGTCAATTCTTCCAGCGCGCCGCTCTTCAGATGCCGTGAAATCTGGCGCACCAGATGCATGATGTTCTTGCGCACCAGAGGCTCGCCGCCGGTCAGGCGCAGCTTGCGCACGCCCTTTTCGATGAACACGGTGCAAAGCCGGTCGAGTTCCTCCAGCGACAGCAGGTCCTTCTTGGGCAGAAAGGCCATGTCCTCGGCCATGCAATAGGTGCAGCGGAAATCGCAGCGGTCGGTAACCGACACGCGCAAATAGCTGATTGTGCGACCGAATGGGTCGATCATGTTCATGCTTGTGCGTTTCCCGTGGCCGCGAACGGCGGCGTTATATACCGCTATGTGATACGATCCAGCTTCGCATTCAAGATAGCGGCTCTCGATCTTTGGTAACATTCCCTGGCCGACATGGCATGTCGGTTGCCCCTAAGGCGCCTTTTCCCGCTGCGCGAAGCAGCGTAGGGAAGGGCGATCGATGCGGGGGCTACCATCATGACGGCACCAAAGGAACTCAGGGTCTCGAAAGACCGCAGACTGCTCTCGGTGACCTTTCCGGATCACCGGCCGTTCGAACTGCCGGCCGAGCTGCTGCGCGTCGCCTCGCCTTCGGCCGAGGTGCAGGGCCATTCGCCGGAACAGCGCGTGACCGTTCCCGGCAAGCGCAACGTCGCCATCCTGAAGATCGAGCCGGTCGGCAACTATGCTGTGCGCATCACCTTTGACGATTTCCACGACACCGGCATCTTCACCTGGAACTACCTGCATACGCTAGGCCACGAGAAGGACGCGCGCTGGAACGCCTATCTCGCGGAGCTCGAAGAAAAGGGCCTGAGCCGCGATCGTTAGCTCTGGATTGTCGTCAAAACGTCACGGATCTGGGATAGCGCCGGCAAAGGTTCGGAGGTGAACAAGATGTCCGTCATCACTTCGGTCGAACAGCTCGAAGCCCTCTATGGCCTGCCCGGCGAAGCATCGGTGGTCAAGGAGCTCGATCATGTCATTCCCGTATATGCCGCCTTCATCGAGGCCTCGCCCTTTGTCGCGCTGGCGACCAGTGGTCCCGAGGGGCTGGATTGCTCGCCGCGCGGCGATCTCGCCGGCTTCGTGCGCATCCACGATCCGAAAACCCTGATGATGCCGGACCGGCGCGGCAACAACCGGGCTGACTCGCTGAAAAACATCATTCGCGATCCGCGCGTCGGCCTGCTGTTTTTGGTACCCGGCTCCGGCACCACGCTGCGCGTCAATGGTCGCGCCCACATCACCACCGATGCGGCGCTTTGTGCGTCGTTCACCGTCGAAGGCAAGCCGGCGCGCTCGGTCACCGTGGTCGATGTCGATTCGGTCTATTTCCAGTGCGCCCGCGCCATCGTCCGCTCGGAACTGTGGAACCCGGCAAAGCATGTCGATCCAAAATCGCTGCCGACGCCGGGACAAATCCTGGAAGTCACCAGCCGCAAGAACATTGACGGCGAGACCTACGACAAGGAATGGCCGGAGCGGGCGAAAAAGACGATGTGGTGAGTGGGTCGCGAGGCCGGTTGGATCACGCTTCCTTCAGTACGTCATAGATCTTGCGCATCTGCTCGCCGATCATGTCGCATTGTTCCGGCGTCGACTGGCTCATCGCCTTCTCGATCAGCGCCATATGCACCTTCAGCGCTTTCATCAACAGGTCCGTGCCGGCTTCGGTCAGGGTCAGCCGCAAAACGCGCTTGTCCTTCTCGTCACCTTCGCGGCGCAGCAGGCCGCGGCTCTCCAGCTGCGGCAAGAGCATGGTGATGTTGGAGCGCCCGACCAGCAGGCGGCGGGCGAGATCGTGCTGCGACATGCCGGGGTGGCGATAGAGGTTCATCAGCACGTCGAGCTGCGCCGGCTTGAGGTCAAGCGGCGCCAGCTTTGCCGCCAGCGCCCGTTCCAGTGCATGGCAGGCGCGCGCCACCGCGACCCAGTTGCGAAAACGCGGGTTGTCCCAGGGTAGCTCTTGCTTAATGTTCATGTTTGAACTATTATGTTCATGCTTGAACGGAATGGATGGATCGCCACTATGGCATCATTTGGGCTGAAGGTCATCCGGGGCGTGTTCGCGGCGACCGAGTATGTCGCTCCGCGCCTGAGCGGCCGCGCGGCATTCGAATTGTTCTGCCGCACGCCGAATGTGAAGGCGCTTAGCGATGGCGAACGGCGCGCTGTCGCGCGCGCCGCCGATTTCATGGCCGAGGCGCGTCATCACCGGCTGAAGACCAAGACCGGCTGTGTGATGGTGCATGAATTCAGGCCCGAGCCGGGCAGGGCGTCCGCCGGCACGGTGCTCGTCATCCATGGCTGGCGGTCGCGCACCGAATATATGCGCACGCTGATCGAAGGCTATCGCAGCGCCGGCTACAAGGTCGTCTCGCTCGACCTGCCGGGCCACGGGCAGTCGCAGGGCCGTCGGTTGAACCTGGTCAATGCCGTCGAAGCCGTGCGAATCGCTGGCGAATGGTTCGGACCGTTCGCAGCAGCGGTCGGCCATTCCTTCGGCGGTGCCGTTGCCGCCAATGCCGTTGCCGGTTCGGTCAGGAACATTGCGCCGCTGGCGGCCGAACGGTTGGTGCTTATCGCGGCGCCGAGTTCGTTGCCGACGATCTTCGCCGACTTCAGCCGCATGCTCAATGTCGGCCCGCGCTCGCAAATCGCGATGGCCGATCGGGTTGAAAAACTATCCGGCCGGCCGCTGCACGAATTCACCGGCGACCGCCAGCTTGCGCACAGGCCGGTGCCGACGCTGGTCATCCATGCGCCGGACGACCGTGAAGTCTCCGCCGATCACGCAACGCGCTATGCCGGCGCCGGCGACCATGTGCGGCTTCATTGGGCCGATGGACTCGGCCATCGCCGCATCCTCGCCGACAAGGGCGTGGTCGAGCGCGCCGTCGGCTTCATTGCCGACCATCGGGAATCGGTGCTGCTGCACTGAGTCGGGCTTACACGGTCTGTTTCTTCTTCTCGCCGGGCTCGACCGGCAGCCCGGCCGCTTTCCAGGCGGTGTAGCCGCCGAGAATATGCTTCACCGGCGAAAGCCCCATATCCTGCGCCGTCTTGGTGGCAAGCGCCGAGCGCCAGCCGCCGGCGCAGAAGAAGACAAAACTCTTTCCTGAGGCGAAGAACGGCTTGTGGTACGGGCTTTCCGGGTCGATCCAGAATTCCAGCATGCCGCGGGTGACATGTTTTGCGCCGGGGATCTTGCCGTCCCGCTCCACTTCGCGCGGATCGCGCAGGTCGACGAAGATCGTTGCTTCGTCGTCAAGCAGATCAGCCGCTTCCTCAGGCGAGACCACTTCGATCTCGGCATTGGCCTCATCGAGCAGCTCACGATATCCCTTTTTCACCGGCTATCCTCCCGACCGCGTGTTTGCCGGCCTTGCGGATTTCCAGCACAACGGCCGGCCTTTGTCACGCCGTGTCGGGGCCGGTCATCGCCCCTGCCAAAATCGCTTCGACCGTCACGATGTTGTGAAACCGTTCTGCAACAGACCCACCGAAATTTATGGAAGCTTAACGAAATCAGTATGAATCGGTATAGTTGCGCCTTACATCCGCCATGCGGTGGGCGAGACAATCTAGCGGCGCGGAACGGGGCCGGTTGCGACCGGAGCGGGTGATCCATGAAATTCCTTGGAAAAAGAGCAACCTTGGTGCCGCTCGCAGCGGTTGCAGCGACGCTGGCCTTCGGGGCGCCGCAGGCAGGCGCACAGGGGCTGTTCGATATGCTTTTTGGCGGCGGCATCAAGCACGGGCAGCAAGGCGAATTTCCTCCGCCGCCCAAGCGCAAACCCCCGGCAGCTGGCGGTGGCGGCGGCACCAGGATTAGCAGCCCGTCCTACTACACCTACAAGGCCGACCGGCTGGTGCGCGTCGACTTCGCGTCGCTGGTTGCAGCGCAGCCCCAGGTGGCGACGGCCGAGGACGCCGCCTTTGTGCCATCGGCGACGAGCACCGCCTTCCGCGAAGCGGTTGCCGGGCTGAGCGACTATGAACTCTATGCAGAACCCGACATCGCCAAGGCGCTGATCGCCTACTATTCGGCCAACCCGGATTTCATCTGGGTGACCGGAACGACCGTCAACAGCCGCGCCCAGGATGCCGTGCGCGTGCTCGGCGAAGCGGCGAGCTACGGCCTCACGCCTGCTGACTACACGGTCGAAGTGCCGGCCGCCAGCGCGTCGGCCGGCGATGCCAATGCCCAGATGAAGGAACTCGTCCGCTTTGAGATGGCGCTGTCGGCGCGCGTCCTGCGCTACGCCCATGATGCCCAAAGCGGCCGCGTCGATCCCAACCGCATGACCGGCTACTACGAATTTCCGCCCAAGCCGGTCGACATGGAAGCCGTGCTGAAGACGCTGGCGCACACCCAGGAAGTGCGCACCTATCTCGAATCGCGCCATCCGCAGAACCCGGAATACCAGGCGCTGCGCGTCGAACTGGAATCTTTGCAGGCCAGTGCCGAAAACGAAATCGTCGTCGACCCCAAGCTGTTGTTGAAGCCGGGCGAAACCAGTCCCGAACTGCCGAAGCTGCTGACGCTCATCGCGCGCAATCTCGATGACGAGATGGGCGGGGCCTATGGCGAGATCCTGGCCCGGCTCGGCGCCAGCGAAGTCTATGTTCCCGAACTGGTGCCGGTCATCAAGGCCGTGCAGGTGAAGGCCGGCATGAAGGGCGATGGGGTCATCGGCCCGCGCACGGTCGCGTCGCTGGCCGGAACCTCCAAAGCCGACAGGCTGCAGAAAGTGCAGGTCGCGCTGGAAGAGTTGCGCTGGATGCCATCCGATCTCGGCAGTCCGCGCGTTTTCATCAACCAGCCCGCATTCACCGCAACCTATATCGACAATGGCGAGGAAAAGCTGAAGACCCGCGTCGTCATCGGCAAGACCACCAACCAGACCGCCTTCTTCTTCAAGGAGATCAAGCAGGTCGATTTCCACCCCTATTGGGGCGTGCCGCAGTCGATCATCGTCAATGAGATGCTGCCGCGCTTGCGCAACGATCCTGGCTATCTCGACCGTGCTGGCTACGAAGTGACCGATTCGCGCGGCAAGCGGGTTCCTTCGTCCTCGGTCGATTGGGGCGCCTACGGCGCCAACATTCCCTACAGCGTGCGCCAGCAGCCAAGCGAAGCCAATGCGCTCGGTGAACTGAAAATCCTGTTTCCCAACAAGCACGCCATCTACATGCACGACACGCCGCAAAAGTCGTTCTTCGAGCGTGACATGCGGGCGCTGAGCCACGGCTGTATTCGCCTGCAGGATCCGCGCGGCATGGCGGCGGCAGTGCTCGGCGTCTCTGTCGACGACGTCGCCGAGAAGCTGAAGCACGGCCATGCGACCGAAGACGTGACGCGCAAGATCCCGGTCTATGCCGCCTATTTCACCGCCTGGCCGAACCTGTCCGGCAATGTCGAATATTTCAACGACGTCTATGATCGCGATACGCGGCTGATGCAGGCGCTGGATGCGACCGAGGCAGTGCGCTCGCCGACGAGCTGAATCCCATCCCAATTCGGAATGGGCCAATTCTAGGTTTGATCAAAGCGTTGATAAAGCGGGCGACGAAACCCGGCTTCGCGCCCGGCAATCAGCCAATAGATCAGGCCTGCGACAAGGCCGGCGGCGGCGATGATGCCTATATCGGCCCAGCGCTCCGTATCTTCCGGCGCGCCTGGCCAGATCAGAAGAAAGCCCGCAGCCGCCGATGTGGCGCCGAACAGCATGTGCAGTACGAAATTGCGCAGCGAAAAGAATTCGGCGATCAGCGCAAAGATCAGTGATTGCAGGCCTGTCAGGATGATCGTCAGGAAGTACACGAACATGCCGACCGGCGGCACCAGCAGCACCGCGATGGGCGTGACGCCCATGGCATCGAAATAGTCCGGCGCATTGGGCAATGAACTCAGCGCGCCGTAGATCGCCGCCACCGCGACCAGACCGACCAACACCGCAACGAAATAGCCGGCGAGCATCATCAGGATGCGTTTCAAGACATGCCCTACAGTAGCCACGCGCGCCCCCGTGCGATGCAATCATAAGGCGCAGTCAGCCATCAAAGACGAAATGGCGCAAGTGGTGGCTGAAGAGACTGTTGCCGCTGGCTCCGCCTTTGCCCGGTGCGCTCAGGCACCGCCGCACAGATGCTCCGAATCCGGCAGCACCCACCAGGCACTTTCAAAATTCAGATCGACGCCATAATAGACCCTGCCGCGCAAATCGCCTTCGGGGCAATCCCTGGGGATGGACATCAGGCACAGCACGGCGGGGTCACCGACCGTCGAAGCGGCCAGCCCCGGATCGCGCTCATAGGAAACCGCCGAGCCACCATTGACGAAGGTCGCGGCGGCACCACCGTCAGCCGAGGCGGTGGCGAGAGGATCGTCGCCGAGCCGTGTCGTAAGCGTGGCGATATGGGTGACCGAGCATTGGCCGATCGCGGCGGGGAGGGGCTGGTTGGCGCCTTTGGGTTCGCGTGCCCCGGTGTCCAGTGCCTTCTTGCCGATCAGTCCTTCATTGTAGGCTTCGACCCAATGCGGCGAGAAGCCGAATGTTTGCAGTGCGTTGTTCTGCGCGCTGACGATACAAGCGACGTCGCTCTTGCAGGCGTCGCGGTCGGCGACCAGCGCGCGGGCGATCTTGCGCTTGTCGCCACCAAAGGCCGGCTCGAAATACTTGAAGGCCTTGGCTATCAGCGCCTCTATTGCCGACAGTTGCGGGTCTGCACAGATCGCCTTTTCCGTTGGCGAACTCGCCCTTCCACAATCGAAGGACGGCCCCTCGGCGCGTGCCGGACCAAGAACGGCAAGGCCGCCGGCCATGACGACGGCTGGCAACAGCCGGTTGGAAATTCGGCTGCAATAACGCATGACCGCCCCCATTGTTCGATGGTGGGCACTCTAGGGAAAATGCGCGCCAAACGGAATGTCCGGCATAACAATCCAGCTGCGATGCTATTTCGGCGCGGCGGTCACCGGGTCGTAGGTGATCTCAACCTTTGCCTTGTCGGTCGTGTAGTAGGTGACGGTGTAGCCGTCGCTGTCCCAATCGACCTCCTTCACATAGCGAAAGCCGTCGCGCTGCTCGACCTTGGCGATGATTTCCGAGAGCTTTTTTGCATTCGGCGGCGGCAGCGGTTTGTCGTCGGCCGCGAAAGCCGATCCGCTGACGAGGAGACCTGCCAGACCGATCGCCAGAACAACAATGCGCATGATTGCCCTCATTTCATGTTGGCGTGAATTGTGTAGGAAAACTCGCTTCCATGCCGGTTTGTTCCGTCGCGCCCAGAACCGGTTTCGCCTCCTGATTGAGCCGGCGATCCAGGTCCATCTAAAAGTAGGTCCAATATGTCCATGAGCATCGTCTAATATTGGTAAAAGCCATTTTGTTTCAATGCGTAGGACGAATATGCCGTACAGAATATTAGGTAACGATCAAGTAACCATTGATGCTGCCGCGCTATGCCTTCCATTAGCTGATCGTGGTAGAGCTTTCACCAAGACCCTGTTAGACTTCCTGATGGGACAGGGCGGCATCGGCGCGCCGCACCTGCTGATATTTTCTTTCAGAAAAGCGGCGAAAATGTTCAGGAGCGGGTAGTCCCTGTGCTGGAGCAGAGCCAGAAGGACCGAGGCGTGAAAATGGCTGAACGGAATTACACCCGTCAGCTGGCGACGATTATTTCTATCGATGCTGTCGGATTTTCGCGCTTGATGGGTATCGACGACGAATCCGCCGTCGCCGCCTTCGAGGAGCGCCGCGACATTATCGCCGACAGCTGCGGCACATTTGGCGGCCGCACGTTCGGCGATGCCGGCGACAGCATCATGGCCGAATTCGGCAATCCGATCGAGGCGCTGCGCGCGGCCTTCGATTTCCAGGGGCGGATCGTTACGCTCAATGCATCGGTTGCCGAAGACATGCGCATGCCCTTTCGGGCCGGCATCAACACCGGCGACGTCATCGTTCGCGAAGGCCGCCTCTACGGCGACGACGTCAACATCGCCGCCAGAATCCAGGAATTCGCACCGCGCGACGGCCTCGCCGTTTCAGAGACGACATGGCACCATGTGAAAGACAAGACGGCAGCCGAGTTCACCGATCTTGGCGAATTCATGCTGAAGAATATCGCGCTGCCGGTGCGCGTTCTGATCGCGGGTCGCAGCGACAACGGTTCCTCGCCGGCGGCATCGTTTGCGGCCATTCCTCAGGTTAATGCACAGCAGAAGCTGTCGCCCAAAGGTCCGCCCGCGATCGCCGTCCTGCCGTTCCAGAGTGATGGCGACGAGCGCGACGTCGGCTATATGGCGGACGGCATCGCCGAGGACATCATCTATGGTCTTTCCAACACCAGATGGCTCTCGGTTATCGCCAAAGGCTCCAGCTTCCAGTTCCGCGACGATACTCTGGGAACGCGGGTGATCGGCAACGCGCTTGGTGCACGCTACATCGTCAGCGGCACGTTGATGCGCAACGGCGGCCAGATACGCCTGCACACCTCGCTGGCCGATGCGTCAAACGGGCGACTCGTCTGGTCGCAGCGCTTCGATCGCGATCTCGTCGACATATTCGAGCTGCGCGACCAGATCGGCGCGGAGATCGTCTCGATCCTCGACAAGGAGGTCGACCGGGCGGAGCAGGCGCGAACGTTCCAGGTGCCGTGGGAAAGCCTCGAAACCTGGCAGTTGGTGCGGCGAGGGCGCTGGCACATGAACCGGCGCACCCGCGGCGACACCGAAACCGCGCTGGAATTTTTCGAGAAAGCCTACCAGGAAGACGCCAATTCGAGTGCCGTGCTCAACGAACTGGCATGGTGGTATTTCTGGCGGGCGTGGCTGCGTTCCGGCGATGGCGACGATTTAAACAAGGTCGAGCAGTTCGCGCGCAAGGCGCTGCTGATGGACAGTCTCGATGCGCGTCCGCATGCCCATCTCGGCGCCGTCGCGATCATGCGGGGAAAACCCGGAGTCGCGGTCGAGCATCTGGCGGAAGCGATCCACATCAATCCGAGCTTTGCCTTTGCGCGCTCGGGGATGGGCAGTGCCCATCTGCTGCTCGGCAATGCCGCCGCCGCCATACCGTTCTTTGTTGATGCCGAGCGACTGAGCCCCTTCGATCTCTACCGGTTCCACAATCTGGGGGAATTGACGGCGGCTTATAGTTTCGTCGAGGACTGGCCGTCTGCCATCGCCACCGCCGACCGTTCGCTCAACCTGTCGCCCGGCTATTTCTACGCCAGGTTCCTGAAGATCGGCGCGCTGATGCGAAGCGGTCGGCCGGAACAGGCGCGGCACGAAATGGCCATTTTCGCTACGAGGCACCCCGATTTTTCCGAGCAGAGGGTTCGCTGGATACCGTTCGCGGACAAGGCGGCAAACGAATTCCTGATCGCCAATTTCGAAGGCGCCAAATGAGCTGCTGTCATTGGCTCGCCGAACGCTGACAACTGTGAAAAAATTCACATACGCAGAGCCGATGCAACCATAGGCCTTTGAGAGCCGGCATCGCAATGACGTGGACAGCCGGGGGGCTTGAACGCGCATGACAAAATATTTCGACGGCATTCGCAAGGCCCAAGAAAACCAGCGCCCGCTGTCGGAGATGCCGGCATTCGATCTGGGTCGGCTCCGCAAAACGGGCCTGTTGGCGCGCATCGGTGAATTCATCGTCGAAGATCATCCACGCGTCTGGTTGGCCTTCTTGCGACGCTTCCGCCCGAACATCACCGTGCTCGGGGTTCTGCTCGTCACCAAGAGCGCCGATGTCCGCGACATACTGGAGCGCGGCGACGAATTCCAGACCCCGTACGGCCCGGAAATGACCGAGTTCGCGCGGGGGTCCAATTTCATCCTCGGCATGCAGGACGGCGCCGACTACCGCCGCATGAAATCGTCGGTACTGAGCGCCTTTCCGCCAGCCGAAGTGGAAGCCGCCGTCAGGCCGATCGCCGCGCGCCATTCGCAGGAGATCATGACCCGCGCCAGGCCCGGATTCGATGCGATCTCTGGATTGATGAAGCTCGTTCCGGTGCACATCTGCCGCGACTATTTCGGTATCGAGATCGACAATGAATCCGAATTTGCCGACTGGTCCATAGCTTTAAGCGCGTTGTTTTTTTCCGATCCGAGCGGGGAACCCACCGTACGCCAACTTGCAGTGGTCGCCGGCGATCGGCTGATCAAGGTTATCGACCGGTCCATCGATGCGATCAGGGACAAGGGGGGCAACAGCCAGCAGCCGCTGGCGAGGCTGGTTGCCCAGATGGATCAAGGGCGTCTGTCCAAGGCCGACCTTCATTCGATCATGCTCGGCATGATCGCCGGCTTCGTGCCGACCAATGTGCTGGCCGCCGGCAATTGCCTTGACGTGATCCTGTCGCGGCCGGATGCACGGCAGGCCATCGACGCGGCGCTCGCCGAAAACGACACCGGCAAGCTCGACCGGGCCGTTCTCGAAGCCATGCGCTTCAAGCCGATCTGGATCGGCCCGTGGCGCTACACCGCGCGCGACGCAATCATCGGCAAGGGCACGCACCGCGAGCGCCTGGTGAAGGCGGGCACTGTGGTGATGCCGGCAACGCTGTCGGCGATGTTCGACGCGGACGCCGTACAGAACCCGAACGCGTTCGACACGTCACGCCCGCACCGCGACTACATGGTCTTCGGCCACGGCATCCATCAGTGCATCGGTGCCGAGATCGCCAGGATCCAGATCGGCGAGAGCCTGCGCGCTCTATTCCAGAAGCAGGGTCTGCGCCGCATGCCGGGCAAGGCCGAGCGGATGACGCGCATCGGTGCTTACCCCGAAACCCTGAAGGTTGATTTCGAACCGGACGCCCTTTGCAAGACGGTCGACCAGTCAATGGTGACAGTTGTTTGTCCAGTCACCCGGGGCACCTCGTTGGACACCATCCGCACCAAGGTGGCAGAGCTCGGCAACCCCGCCGGCGACGCGATCCGCGACGCGCTCAACAGTGCTGGCACCATTCATTTCTCCAGCCTCGCTGTTGTCGGCACCGGCGAGACGGACAAGGCGTCAGGTCTTGAAAGAGGTGCGCTCGTTCTCGAGATCTCCGGCGACGGCAGCGCCGCTGAGGTGATCGCTGCTGTCGCGCAGGCAATCGAAAGCAGGCTGCGGCCGATCTTCAAGGCCTGCGGCTTGCCGGAAGGCGGAGCGCTGAGCGACTTCCTGCGCAAACACAATGTCGACATCTCGCCCTCTTTCGGCAGCAATGCCGGGCTGGTATTTTCGGGCACGCCGGGGCACTCGGTCCAGCGCATCAAGGCCGAGCAGGCGCTTTTCGAAGCCGTGCGCGACATTGTGGAGAAGCCACGCAAGGGCACCGGCAACGCCCCGGCCGTGCTCGCTGAAGTTCGCCAGCATGTCCAGTCATTGGGAACGTTTGCCTGGGCATTCAAGCCGGCCGAAAGCAAGCTGGAAAAGCCGCCGGGCCATTGGGGCCGTGCCTTGATGACGACCCTGCTGGTGCCGCCGGTCTTCGTGACGGTGGCGGTCATCTGGGCCGCTTGCTGGTACATGACTTACAGCGTGGTGTTCGGCAGATCGATCGACATCAGTTCCCATGAAATCTCCTTCACCGCCATAGCCGTAGCAGTCACGTCGCTCCTGTTGTCGGGACTTGGGGTGTTGGTCGCGGCGGCGCTGCTGGTGTTTTTGTGCTTGCTGGCGCTGCGGCGCCGCGAGGACAAGGACCATGCGGAAAGCACATCGATCGGCATATCTGCATTGAACGCGATACTCGCCAAGGAGGACCACGCGGCACAGAACCATCTGACCGCGATTTCGACGATGAAGGCCGGCATCCTGCGGCGGCTGGCGCTGAGGTTTTCCTTCTACCTGATCTCGATCGCCGCGCAGAAGGTGTTCAAGCCAGGCTTTCTCAACACCATCAACACAATCCATTTCGCCCGCTGGGTGCTGCTGCCGGGCTCCAACAGACTGATATTCTTCTCCAACTATGGCGGCAGCTGGGAAAGCTATCTCGAGGACTTCATTGCCAAGGCATCCGCCGGCCTGACCGGCGTGTGGAGCAACACCGTGGGCTATCCACGCACACAATGGCTGTTCCTCGACGGCGCGCGCGACGGCGATCGCTTCAAGCGCTGGGCGCGGCGCCAACAGGTACCAACTCTGTTCTGGTACTCCGCCTATCCCGATCTCAACACCACGCGCATCCGGATCAATTCCCGGATCAGGCGCGGCATTGCTTCCGCCGTCGGCAACGAGGCGCGCGACTGGCTGAGCCTGTTCGGTTCGCTGCAGCGTCCGGCGAGCGAAACGACCACCGTTCAAAAGACCACCTCTGTGCTGGCCAACGTCAGTTCGGCCTTTCCGCCGCCTCTCGAGCAGCAGCTGGAAACCGGCGAGATCCAGTCCATCTTCTTCGGCCCGTTCGGCCCGCTTGGTTATTCGCATATGCTTGCGATCCAGGTGCCGGACAAATTGCCGGCAGCCAAACGCCGGGCCTGGCTCGATTTTATTATCGAACAGACGAGTTTCGGCGAAGGCAAGCCTGCCGGGCGAGCCATGACGGTAGCCTTTGGTCCCGGTGGCCTGCGGCAGCTTGGGCTCGACGAAGGCGTGGAGGACGATCCTCTGGACACATTCCCGATTGCCTTTCGCCATGGCATGGGCAACCCCGAGCGTAGGCGCATCCTGGACGACCGAGGCGACGCAGCGGACGAATGGGAGTGGGGGTCGCTGAAGAAACCTGTCGACCTGGTCATCGTCTGCTATGCGGAAGAACCGGGAAAGTTGCAGACCGAGATCGCCGCCGTGAAACGAAAGACGACCGGTGCAGGCATGAAGGTCGCCGCTGAACTGCCGCTCGCCGTCAATCGGGGTCCGACCAACAAGCAGACGAAATCGTCGAGTGCGGCGTCGAATGCGGCAAAGGGTGACGACAAGTCGGAACGTGGGCCAGCCTATGAGCATTTCGGCTTCGCCGACGGCATTTCGCAGCCGATTGTCCGCGGCACCACCCGCGCCAGCAGGGGCGCTGCATCAATGCATCTGGTCGCGCCCGGCGAGTTCCTGTTCGGCTATCGTGACGAGCACGGGTTCTATCCGTCCTCGCCCTCGGTAAGCGCATCACGCGATCGGACCGGCATCCTTTCGCAGGTGCGCCGTAGCCGGCTTGTTCCAGGCCTGCCGCCACCGCCGCGCGATTTCGGTCGCAACGGCTCGTTCCTCGTCATTCGCCAGTTCGAGCAGCATGTCGACACCTTCAACGACTATTGCAAAAAGGCCGCGGCGTTGGCGGCAAGCCAAACCGGCAACCAGGCCATCACGCAAGATTGGGTTGCCGCCAAGATGCTCGGCCGTTGGCAGAACGGTAGCTCGCTGGTGCGCAACCCCGATCATCCGGGACCCGTCATCGACAACAACTTCGCCAGTGGCGCCGAGGATCCGCAAGGGCATCGCTGCCCGCTCGGGGCTCACATACGCCGTTCCAACCCGCGCGATTCGCTGGGCGAGGACCGCGACACGCAGATCAATATCGGCAAGCGCCACCGTATCCTGCGGGTCGGCCGCACCTATGAGAAGCAGGACGGCGAGACTGGAAAGGTCGAGAAGGGGCTGCTCTTCATGTGCCTTAACGCCGACATCGAGCGCCAGTACGAATTCATCCAGCAGACCTGGGTTTCGTCGAGCTCGTTCCAGGGCCTCGTTGCTGAAAAGGACCCGACGATCGGTTCGCGCGACGGTGATGGCAAGTTCACCATTCCGTCCTGGGAAAAGGTCACGACGCTCCGGGACATGCCGCAATTCGTCACCACCAAGGGCGGCGGCTATTTCTTCATGCCGAGCCGGTCTGCGTTGCGCTACCTGATTTCGCGGCTGTGATTCGCCACCGAAATCGTCACTCGTCGTCCTGAGACTCGGCGATGTGGCGAAGAACGCCGCCGTCGGTTATGCGCAGGCCGCCGCGCTTAATGGCAATGATCGAGCGGTTGCGCCAGTCATTGAGCGTCTTGTTGACCGACTCGCGCGTGGCGCCGAGGAATTCCCCGAGCTCCGACTGCGAGATCGGAATCCATCCGGCGCTGTCCGCCATCACCTCAGCCAGAAACACCAGCCGCTTGGCGAGCCTTGCCTCGATGCCGAAGAAAGCCTGGTCGCCGAGCTCGCCGCTGACCCAGCGCAGCCTTGCGCACAGCAATTCGATCATGGCGCGCGCCAGGGATGGGTTTTTTTCAATACGATCAAAGAGTTGCGTTCGACTGAGCGAGACCAGTTCACAACTGGTGAGGCAGATGGCGGTGGCGGTGCGCGGACGTCCGTCGAGCGCGCCGATCTCGCCGACGAGACTGCGCGACAGTTCGATATTGGCCACCAGCTTCTGGCCACCCGGTGAATAGATCGAGATTTCCACCGTGCCGCTCATCACGCCGTAGATGCGGTCGCCGGCATCTTCCTGGACAAAGAGATGCTGGCCGACGGCATAGCGTTCGATCTTGCAGCCGCTGAAGAGCAGATCGAACTGGCGCGGATCAATCCGCGCGAGGCGCGGCAGATCGCTTCTGTCGTTCGCGCTGGCGGTCGGCATGATGAAATCCGTCTGTCGTGGCTGTGATAGTTGTACGACAACGGCGCGATCGATCAAAGCAAATGTGGCAGAAGGCCGTCTGCACGCCCAGCCGGGAGGTGTCTGGAAGCGTGCAGACGGCAACTGTGAAAATGACTAGGTGATCGAAATTCCTGCATTTACTGGTTGTTGCCCAGCATCCACAGGGTGACGCGCTTGACGCCCTGCTTGGCTGGGATGTCGACGCCGACGGCCTTGTTCAGGCTGGCAAGGTCGTCGCAAGCAATCTGGACGACGATCTCGTCAGGGCGAAAACTGTGGGACAGTCCCAAGCATTGGCCAAAACCCCAATTGGTGGCCAAGATGTCGCCTGCCGCGCCGGATTCCGTTTCGATGAGGACATAGGCATCGGTGTTCGCCATCGCCGGAGCGGTGAACACTATTGCCGCGATAAATGTGCCAAAGGCAAACAAGATCCGCATCTGTCCTCTCCCGGCTGACCTCTCCCGGCTGAAAAATACTGTCATAAATCGCGGCGGGACTGGTCGCATTGGCGATGCCCGTTTCCGTTGATGCCCGTTTCCGTTCGAGCCATAGGGACGCGCAAATCGCTTCCCCGTCTGTGAAAGGGATCACAGAGATGACACGCAAAGGGTGCGATGGTCTTATCTTGCTTGTCACTCGGCATTGCTTCAGTCTGAAAGCAGTACCGCAGTTTTCTACTTTGACAGCTCGGGAAGTGGGGCGTGCCATGGCACTGGTGACAGGGCTCCTGATCAAGGTTCGTGGTGACGGTACCGGCTTTGCCGCAGGCAGCCCTTCGCTTGGCCTCGGCGCTGTCGAGGTCGAGCCGATCCTGACTGTGCCGCCCGGCACCGCCGGCAGCGATTTCGGCGCCGGCGCCGATCGCGGCGCAACCTGGTTCAGGCTTGCCGCGCAACACGCGCAAAACCCCTGGGATGACGCCCATGATCTCGTCGCTCGCGGCGAGGCTTTCGGGGCGGCCGGCGGACCCGAGGTGCTGGCCGTGGAGCCCGACCTCGTCCAGCAATGGGATTACAAGGACGCCAACGGCGACCGTGGCATGGCGGCAAGCGCAAGTCCCGCCTGTACCTTTGACGACCAGAACCCAAGCGGCGGACAGGCCACCGTGGCCGCCGGCGTCGCCTGGAATGCGGGTGCGGCCTTCAGCCAGTTCGCGACCGCCCGCACCAAGGTCGGCGCCAAGCAGGCCAACATCACCATCGCCCATCTCGACACCGGCTTCGATCCGGCGCATCGCACCGTGCCGGCCGCGCTGGCCACGGCGCTGCAGCGCAATTTCGTCAATGACGGCGCCGGGCCGAACAACGCTACCGATCACGCCCCGGCAGGGACGCTGACCAGCAATCGCGGCCACGGCACCGGCACGCTCAGCCTGCTCGCCGGCAACAGGCTCGACGGAACATCACCGCATTGGCCGGGCTTCACCGATTTCGTCGGTGGCGCCCCGCAGGCAAACATCATTCCGGTGCGTATCGCCGACTGGGTGGTGCGGCTCACCACCGGCACCGTGGTGCAAGGCATCGACTATGCCCGCTCGAAAGGCGCGCAGGTGCTGTCGATGAGCATGGGCGGTCTCACCTCGCAAGCGCTGGTCGACGCGGTCAATCTTGCCTACGACAACGGCGTCGTGATGGTCACTGCGGCCGGCAACAACTTTACCATCACGCCGAGCAGCATCGTGTTTCCGGCCCGCTACAACCGCGTGCTGGCGGCTTGCGGCGTCATGGGCGACGGCGGCGCCTATTCCGGCCTCAGCTTCGGCACCATGCAAGGCAATTACGGGCCGCAATCGAAGATGGCGACGGCGCTTGGCGCCTATACGCCGAATGTGCCATGGGCGGAGATCGACTGCGCCAAGATCGTCGACATGGACGGGTCCGGCACCTCAGCCGCAACGCCGCAGATCGCCGCAGCCGCCGCACTCTGGCTGGCCGAGCATTGGGATGTCGTGAAGAACTATTCACAACCGTGGATGCGCATCGAGGCGGTTCGCTTCGCGCTGTTTTCCGCGGCGGCCAAGTCGACGGCCAAGATGGGAGCCGCCGAGACATTGAAAAAAATCGGCCAGGGCGTCGTCCGGGCGGATGCCGCGCTCGCGGTGATGCCGCGGGCCGAAAACCAGCTGCAGAAACTGCCGCCGGCCAAATATTCCTGGGGTTGGCTTGATTTGATCATCGGTGGCGGCAATTCCGTGGCGCCCTTGTCGCCTGTGGAGCGACAGCGCCGAAAGATGTTTGCGCTGGAGCTGACCCAGATGGCGCAGCGTGTCGCGTCGGTCGACCAGGCGATCGCCGACCCGGATGGCGATCCAGCAGGCATCTCGGCCGCCGCGCGCAACCGCTATCTCGAGGCCGCTCTCGATGAGGGCAAGCCGTCGAAGCCTCTGCGCGCTTTTCTCGAAAGCACGCTGGGCAGGGCGGGCGCCAAGCCGGTTGCCAGCAAGGCGACAAAGCCGGCGCCGCCGATCAAGCGCAAGCCGCGGCCATTGCCGCCACCAAAGCGCCGGCTGCGCATCTACGCGCTCGATCCGTCAGTGGCCAAGCGGCTCGATTCCGTTTCCATCTTTCAGGCAACGCTGTCCGTTCCGTGGGACGACAAGCCGTCGACCGCCAATGCCTTGTTGCCTGGTCCGGTCGGCGAATATCTCGAGATCGTCGATGTCGATCCGGCGTCCAACCGCGTCTACGATCCGGTCGACCTCAACGACAAGATGCTGCTCGCCCAGGACGGCTTGCCGCCATCGGAAGGCAATCCGCAGTTCCACCAGCAGATGGTCTATGCCGTCGCCATGACCACCATCGGGCATTTCGAGCGTGCACTGGGCCGTCGGGCGCTGTGGGCCCCGCACTATGCCGCTGGGCGCAGCGGCGACATGACGATGAAGGCCAACGAAGTGCGGCGGCTGCGCATCTATCCGCACGCGCTGCGGGCCGAAAATGCCTATTACAGCCCCGACAAGAAGGCCTTGCTATTCGGCTATTTCCCCGCCGAGGGCGGCGCGGGTGACGTCACCACGCCGGGCACGACGGTGTTTTCCTGCCTGTCGAGCGACATCGTCGCCCACGAAATGTCGCATGCGCTGCTCGACGGACTCCACCGGCGTTTCCAGGAAGCGTCCAACCCGGACGTGCCGGCCTTCCATGAGGCCTTTGCCGATATCGTTGCCCTGTTCCAGCATTTCACCCTCAAGGAGCTGGTCTCCTTCGAGATCGCCAAGGCGAGGGGCGATGTCTCGGCGGCAACGCTTTTGTCCGGCATCGCCAAACAATTCGGCGAGGGCAGCGGCCGCGCCGGTCCATTGCGTGACTACGGCAGCGCCGGCATGGCCGATCTCGACTACGACAAGACATTCGAGCCGCACGACCGCGGCTCGATCCTGGTGTTCGCCGTCTACCAGGCGTTTCTGGCAATCGCCAGCCGCCGCACCGACGATTTGATACAGCTGGCCACCGGCGGAACCGGCGTGCTGCCCGCCGGCACGCTGCACCCCAGCCTGGTCGAGCGCCTCACCGACGAGACCGCCAAGACCGCGCAGCAGATGCTGACCATGTGCATTCGCGCGCTCGATTATTGCCCGACCGTCGACATCACCTTTGGCGAGTATCTGCGCGCGCTGATCACGGCCGACATCGACGCCTTCCCCGACGACCCGCTCCACTATCGCCTGGCCTTCATGGAATCCTTCCGCAAATGGAAGCTGTTGCCTCGCGACGTGCGCACCATATCGGAAGAGACGCTTGTCTGGAGCGCACCCGACGACCCTTCGCCAAGCTGGCTGACCGGCTTGTTGCGCGACATCGATCTGAGCTGGAACCAGAAGCTCGATCGCTCAGAGATTTTCGCGCTCAACGAGAAGAACCGCTACACGCTCTGGAAAGCCATGCGGCAGGCTTTCGTCGCCAACCCCGATCTCCATAGCCAATTCGGCCTGCTGCCGCATTTGCCGCGCTACGATGAGCATGGCGCGCTGATGCACAAGGCGCGCAAGGGCGAGACCACGTTCGACATTTTCGGCGTGCGACCGACCCGCCGAGTCGAGCCCGATGGCTCGTTCCGCACCGAGGTGATCGCCGTCATCCAGCAACGCGTTCCCGTGGGTCTAGACGGCACGCCGGCGCTGAACGGCGTGAAGAAAGGCGACGGCTTTTTCTGGTTCCGGGGCGGCGCCACCGTCATCATCGACCCGCGCCAGGGCCAGGAAGAAATCCGCTATTCGATCATCAAGAACACCGGCAGCGCCGATCGGCTGAAACGCCAGTCGCAGACAGCGACCGCGAACTTCTTGTCGCCGCTTCGGGCGCTTTATTTCGGCCGCGAGGTTTCTGAACCCTTCGCCATGCTGCATGCCAGCCATGGAGACGACGATGTCTAGAAAACCGTCAACCCGCAGGGCGCCCCGGCCTGCCGCGCCCGCGCCGGCCCAATTGCCCGCCGTCACCGTGCGCCATTATTGCCAGGGCATCGGCGACTGCCATTTGCTGAGTTTTCCCAAGCCGGACGGCTCGCTGTTTCGCATACTCATCGACTGCGGCATTCACGTCTCGATCAAGGGTGGACCGGCGCTGATCGGCGACATCGTCGCCGACATCAAGGACGAGACCGGCGGCAAGATCGACGTTCTCGTCATCACCCACGAGCACTGGGACCATGTCTCGGGTTTCCTGACCTCGGACGAATTGTTCGCGGGTTTTTCCGTTGGCGAGGTCTGGATGGCCTGGACCGAAAACCCTGGCGATGCCGAGGCGATCGAGCTCGATAAATTCAAGGCCCAGGCTTTGACGGCGCTGCAGGGCGCCAGCCAGAGGCTCGAGGCCGAGCAGGGCTTGAACCCGTTCATGGCCGGCGTCCGCGACGGCCTGCAATCCGTCCTCGGCTTCCAGTTCGGCGCCACCGGCGAAAGGGTGCGCGCCGCGCGCGATGCCGCCAAAAAGCTTTCGGCAAAACCTCCCGTCTATTTCGAACCCGGCGGGCCATTGCCGTCCGTTCCGGCGCTGCCCAATCTGCGCGTCTACGTGCTCGGCCCGCCGCGCGACAAGGCGGCGTTGCGCCTGGAGGACAAGGCGAGCGAAATGTTCCCGCTCAGCCTCGGCGGCCCCTTCGCGCGGGCGCTAAGCGCCGGCGTGGCCGTGAACGAAAACAGCGACGGAACCTATATCGACGAGCTCAGCCCCTTCGAGCGCAGCGTCGGCACCGAACTGTCGGCGGCGTTGAGCGCCGGCGCGGCAGCCGATGCGCCAGGCGACACGTGCGCCTTCGTCTGGGACCACTATTCCGGCCCCGCAGCCAACGCCCGGCCCGATGACGATCCCGACCAGTCCTGGCGCCGCATCGATGCCGATTGGCTCGGCATTGCCGCCGACCTCGCCATGCAGCTCGACCGCGGCGTCAACAACACCAGCCTGGTGCTGGCGTTCGAATTCATCGACACCGGCAGGGTTTTTCTCTTCCCCGGCGATGCCCAGATCGGCAACTGGCTGAGCTGGAAGGATCTGAAATGGCCGCAGGGGCAGACGACCGTCACCGCGGCCGATCTGATGGCGCGCACCGTCTATCTGAAGGTTGCCCATCACGGCAGCCAGAACGCGACGCCGCCAAAGCAAGGTCTCGATTTGATGACCAGCGCCGACCTGTCGGCCTTCATCCCGACCAACAAGATCGATGCCGTCAACGTGCACTGGGGCGCAATGCCCTACGACGCCATCCTGACCGCACTTGCCGCCAAGACCAGCGGCCGCGTCATCCGCGCCGACGATGCCTGGCTGGCCAACAAGAACGGCAAGCCGGCCTTTGCCGCGCCCTCCGGCTCGATCTTGGCCGTCCGCAGTGCCCCGCGTGATGAGGCGCGGGGTACGGGTGGGCTTTGGGTGGAACTGGATCTGGCGTGAGAGGCCCTAAACCGGATCGCCGCCGAGCCCGGCGCTAGCCTCGTCGCTGGCTACGCGCCAAAAAATGTCATGATGCGCGGCGACAATAGCGCGGCAAATCACTCAAGGGGGTCTTTCTCATGCGCACGCGTCATGCCGTCATGCTTGCACTTTCCATGCTGTCAATTCCGGCCGTTTTCATACCGGTGCAGAAAGCCAGGGCGCTGGAACCTGACCGCTACACGGTCTATTGCGCCAACGATCACATCGAGGTTTCATTCTGGGATCTCGAGCAGATGAAGGTGCGGAACGGCTCCAATGTCTGCCAGTTCCAGAGCTACAGCAGCGCCTTGAATTTCGCCCAGAAGAATTTTGGTGGGGAAGGGGCGAGTTGTGCCTCAGGTCTCTCAGGCTAGAGCTTGGCAGACATGCGCAGGCATACAGAGACCTCACCCTTCCAGCCGACCATCGATGTCGGTGAGAAGGTAAGTCCATACCTTCCGGCTTGGGGAACCCGTGTGACCTGCCACTTCTGGTCGTACTCAGTGAACACATGCTTTTCATCATCGGGTAGGTCAGCCACGCGCCAAAAGACAGGCTCACGGTATTCCCAGGTGTTGCTATCTTCTTCTCTGTTTTCGGTGGTGGCGCCACGCATAGCCAGGAACACGAAGGTTCCGGGCTTTGCGACTTTGATTCTGAATTCGTGATCTTTCGAAATCGATGTCCAGCAACCGGTTTCCTTGTCGACCGTGATGGTGATCCAGGAGCTCGCCTGCGCTGGTCCGTGCACCCGCTCAGCGCACTGCGCCGCTACTGACCAATATGCGACGCGACCGACATCATGGCCTCAGAGTTCGGGTGGGCGCCCAAGCCGCCATCGAAAACCTCGGAGAACGTCCAGCGAACGACGCCGTTGCGGTCGAGCAGGAACTGGCCCATGAGCTGGCCCACGCCGGTCGCCATCATTTGCTGGTCCGCTTCAGTGATGTCGTAGTTGTCTTTTTTGTTCAGATATTCGAGCGTGGCAAACGGATCCATCGGCTCAGGCATTTCGCCCGGGACGTTGACCCGCATCGCCTTCACATCGTTCATTGAGACCTTGTGCGGCAATGCGCTCTCGCCCTCAGTTATTTGCATATTGGGCAATCCAAAGGCGCGGTGTGAAACGCGCTCCGGATCGGATGCGGCAAGCAAACCAACCATCGGATGGTACCGGAGATAAAGGCGCGCCCGCTCAATGGGCGTGTTCACCACCGTGAGGCTTTCGATGCCCTTTGCGTTAAGGGCTGGTGTAAGCAACGAAACCGTCGCGATATGACGCCTGCAAAACGGACAATGCAGACCTCGATACAGCCCAACCAGCACTGGCCTTTCGCCGCGGAAATCGTCGATAGCTATCTTGCCCTCGCGAGTAATTGCGTCGAGTACGAAATTGGGCGCTCGTTCGCCCAGTTGCAGAGGGCCTACGTCGGTGCGGTCGGACATGCCTGATCCTCCTCGCGGGTCAATCCAGTAACGGAAGCGCGGCGGTGCATTGTAGCACAGAGATGGCGGACGTTGGGGCGCTAACGCCTACCGTGACCCAAAACATGGTCAGCTGGGGTAGTGTGACAGGTATAGCCGCATACAAATGACCGGCGAGTTGTGCTTCCGGGAAAGGGTAGCCACTGCCGACAGCACCCTCGAAGCTTCTCAGAGCCCGGCCCCAAACGGCGATATCGGACGCACTCGCTTTGATCGGCTGCACTACTGCACCTGTCTTTCGAAGACCTTTGCGTAGCAGGATTTGTGGTTATTAGCACCCGCGCTACGCGCCCCCACAGCCACCCACCCAAAGTGGATGCGGCAGTGGAGCACCTGGGAGCGTCGAGTTTTTCCGGCCAAGATTCTCGGGTTGCGCGCCAGTTACGCGCCAGTGCCGATTTTCAGGGATTTCTCTGAAGGCCAAATCATCTAACCATTTCGTGAGGTTAGATGGTGGGCGATGCAGGGATTGAACCTGCGACCCCACCCGTGTGAAGGGTGTGCTCTCCCGCTGAGCTAATCGCCCGCTCGTTGCCCGAAGGCCAAGCGAGCCGCGATATAAGGGAGCCCGGCAGTTGAAGTCAAGGCGCTGTGCGGCGTTGCGACCAGGATCGGATTTGCCGTGGCTTCGACCCTGTTTGCGACGTGATGCTGCCCCTTGCCCGATCAGCGTCCGGCCGCGGCCTTGATCAGCCGTTCCGCCAGGTCGAGCGTCAGCGCATCGAAATGCGAGATCACCGCCGAGGGTTCGAATTCGCTGACGTGGCGGTCGGTGTAGCCGAAATCGACGGCCACCACCGGAATGCCGGCGGCCTTGGCCGTATCGATGTCGGTTTGCGAATCACCCACCATCAGCGCACGATCGGGGTCGCCGCCGGCCAGCGCGATGGTTTCCGTGAGATGGCGCGGGTCGGGCTTGCGGAACGCGAATGTGTCTTGTCCGGCGATTGCCGCGAAATGCTTGGTCAGGCCGAGCGCCTCGATCAGCGCTACCGAATTGGCCTCATATTTGTTGGTGCAGATAGCCAGGAGATAGTCGGCCTTCTCGAATCGGGCGATGGCCTCGACGACGCCGGGGTAGGGGCGCGACCTGCCGGGAATGTTGTCGGTGTAGTGATCGAGAAACAGCTTTAGCAGCCGGTCGTGTTCGTCCACCGCCAGCGACTTCTGCTGCGCGGTATGCGCCCGCTCGATCATCACCCGGCCACCCTGGCCGACAAAGCGCTTGAAGCCGGCTTCGTCGACCGCGGCGAGTTCGCTGGCGGCAAGGCTGTGGTTGAGGCTGTCGAGCAGATCCGGCGCGGTGTCGACCAGCGTCCCGTCGAGGTCGAACACGATGATCGGTCGGGTCATGGCCTGTCCTGTGGAGAAATGCGTTGCCGGCAGGCGATAGCCCTTGCTGCCCATTCAGGCAAGCAGGACCGGTCAGTCCACAGGCAAAGTCTTTGACCACGCGGGCAAAAATGCTACGAGCGCGCAAACAAGCAAGATCCGGGGCATGCATGGATGCGAGGCAACTGAAGGTCGAGGCTGCGCGGGCAGCCCTTGCCCATGTCACCGATGGCATGCGGCTCGGCATCGGCACCGGCACGACGGCCGAGGAATTCGTGCGGTTGCTCGCTGAAAAAGTAGCGACCGGGCTTACCGTCGTCGGCGTGCCGACTTCGGAGCGCACCGCTGTCCTGTGCCGCGAGCTTGGCGTGCCGCTGTCGACGCTGGAGGAAACGCCGGAACTCGATCTCACCATCGACGGCGCCGACGAGGTCGACCCGGCGCTGACCCTGGTCAAGGGCGGTGGCGGCGCGCTGCTGCGCGAAAAGATCGTCGCGGCGGCGTCCAGGCGCATGATCGTCATTGCCGACCGCTCGAAAATGGTCGAGACGCTCGGCCGTTTTCCACTGCCGATCGAAGTCAATCAATTCGGCCTGCGCGCCACCGAAATCGCGGTAGGTGCCGCGGCGCAAAGCCTCGGTCTTTTCGGGCCCGTTACATTGAGGATGACGGGGAGCCAGCCTTTTGTTACAGACGGCGGCCATTTTATCCTCGATGCATCTTTTGGCCGCATTCCGGATACAAGAGCGCTTTCGAATGCTCTCCACGCCATTCCTGGTGTGGTCGAGCACGGTCTTTTCATCGGGCTGGCGTCAGCGGCCATCATCGCCGGCGGCGACGGCATCCAAACCGTCCATGCCGCCCGAAAACCAGGGAGTTCTACCGATCATGATGTTGCATAACCGGGTTCGCAACCTTTCCGCCATTCTGATGGCTTCGGCTGTCTTTGCGTTTTCGTCGCCGGCGTTCTCGCAGGACGTCACCGAAGCACATCTGAAGGCCGCGCGCGCCGCAGTCGCTGCCATCCACGCAACGGACCCGTTCGACAACATCCTGCCGCAGGGCGCCGCCGCACTCGAGCAGCAGCTGATCCAGAAGAACCCTGACATGGAAGAGTTGATCACCAAGACGGTGGCCGAGAAGGCCCTGGCGCTGGCCTCGCGCCGCACCGATCTCGAGAAGGAAGCAGCACTCGCCTATGCCAAGGTGTTTTCCGAAAAGGAACTCACCGACATCGCCGCCTTCTACAATTCCGATGCCGGCAAGAAGCTGCTCGACAACGGCCCGATCGTGACGCGTGAACTGGTGAAGGCCGCCGACATCTGGCAGAACGGCGTCGGCCGCGATCTCGCCCAGCAGGTTGGTGAAACGCTGGCCGCGGCAGCCAAAGCCAAGGCGCCGGCGCCGGCTGACGCCACTGCGCCTGCGGATGGTGCGGCCCCGGCCGATGGCGCGGCTCCCGCCGATGGCGCAGCGCCCGCCAACTGATCCCCTTTTTCGAGCGGCGTTATCGTCACTGGACCAGAAAGCCCGGCTTTGTCCGGGCTTTTCTTTTGGAACTTTGCAGCCTACCTGTGGCGCAAGTTCATCGCGCTTCGGGAGCCTCGTCATGGCCGGTTACGACTACGATCTTTTCGTCATCGGCGGCGGTTCCGGCGGGGTAAGGGCGGCGCGGGTCGCGGCAGCGCTTGGCAAGCGCGTCGGCATCGCCGAGGAATTCCGCTATGGCGGCACCTGCGTCATCCGCGGCTGCGTGCCGAAAAAGCTCTACGTCTATGCCTCGCAATTCCCCGAGCATTTTGCCGACGCTGCCGGCTATGGCTGGACGGTGCCCGAGGCGAGCTTCGACTGGCAGACGCTCGTCGCCAACAAGGATCGCGAGATCAGCCGGCTGGAGGCGATCTACGAGAAGAACGTCAAGGGCGCCGGCGGCGAGACGTTCCATTCGCGCGCCATGCTGGTCGACAAGCATGTGGTGCATCTGCTGGGCGAGGACCGCACCGTCACCGCCGACCAGATCCTCATCGCCACCGGCGGCCGCCCGGCGCCGCATCCGGCACTGCCTGGGCATGAACACTGCATCTTTTCCAACGAAGCCTTTGACCTCAAGCAACTGCCGAAGGCGATCATGATCGAAGGCGGCGGTTATATCGCCGTCGAATTCGCCAACATCTTTCATGGCCTGGGCGTCGACACCACGCTCGTCTATCGCGGCAAGGAGATCCTCTCGCGCTTCGACATGGACCTGCGGCGCATGCTGCACGACACGATGGAAAAGAAGGGGATCAAGATCCTCTGCCACGCTGTCACAGAATGGATCCGCAAGCGCCCGGACGGCCGGCTCGATGCACTGGTCACCGGCGGCAGGATACTGACCGTCGACCAGGTCATGCTCGCCATCGGCCGCATTCCCAACACCGAAAACATGGGCCTGGAAGGCATCGGCGTCGAGCTCGGCCAGACCGGCGCCATCAATGTCGACAAATATTCGCGCACCAACATCGACAACATCTGGGCGATCGGCGACGTCACCAACCGCGTGCAATTGACACCGGTGGCGATCCACGAGGCGATGTGTTTCATCGAGACCGCCTTCAAGGGCAATCCGACCGCGCCCGATCACGAGACGATCGCCACAGCGGTCTTCTCGCAGCCGGAGATCGGCACCGTCGGCCTGTCGGAGGACGAGGCCGTCAAACGCTTTGCCGACATTGAAATCTACCGCGCCACCTTCCGGCCGATGCGCCACACGCTGTCGGGTCGCGATGAAAAGATGCTGATGAAGCTGGTGGTCGACGGCGCCTCGAAAAAGGTGCTGGGCGCCCACATCCTCGGGCCGGATGCCGGCGAGATGGCGCAGCTTCTCGCCATCCCGCTGAAGGCCGGGCTGACCAAGGACGCTTTCGACCGCACCATGGCCGTGCATCCGACGGCGGCGGAGGAACTCGTGACCATGTACAAGCCGACCTACCGGGTGAAGGACGGCGTGCGGGTCGATTGATTTAAAACGCTGAGGGTGTGTTGAGATTCAGGTCAGGCCGGCATCACCTGAATATCAGCACACACCCTACAGCAGCGTGCCGCGCAGGATCACCATCGCCACCGAGAAATAGATCACCAGGCCAGTGACATCGACCAGCGTGGCGACGAACGGCGCCGATGCGCTGGCCGGGTCGAAGCCGATGCGTTTCAAGGCGAACGGCAGCATCGATCCCGACAGCGAGCCGAAGGTGACGATGCCGACCAGCGCTGCGCCAACCGTGGTGGCGATCAGCGGCCAGTGCGGGCCGTAGTCGTAGAAGCCCATATATTGCCACAGCGAGATACGGCAGATGCCGACTACGCCAAGCATGGCCCCCAGCACGAGGCCGGTGGGCAGTTCGCGCAAGGCGACCCGCCACCAGTCGCCAAGACCGATCTCGCGCAGCGCCAGCGCCCGGATCACCAGCGAGGTCGCCTGCGACCCGGAATTGCCGCCGGAGCTCATGATCAGCGGGATGAACAGCGTCAGCACGATCGCCTTTTGCAGCTCGCCCTCATAGCTCTGCATCGCATTGGCGGTCAGCAACTCGCTGATGAACAGCGCGCACAGCCAGCCGCCGCGTTTCTGGATCATGGCGAGAAAGCTCATCTTCATGTAGGGCTCGTCCAGAGCCTCCATGCCGCCGAAACGATGCACGTCCTCAGTCGTCTGCTCGACCATCGTATCGATGATGTCGTCGACGGTGACGATGCCGAGGATCTTGCCGTGGTCGACGACCGGAACAGCGAGCAGATCGTATTTCGAGATCAGCTGCGCCACGTTTTCGCGGTCGGTCAGCGGTGAGACCGTGACCGGCACGCGGTCCAGCGCGACGTCGATCACCAGGTCGTCCGGCTCGCCGGTGATCAGCCGGCGCAGGCCGGTCGAGCGCACCAGGACATGCGTCTCGGGGTCGACGATGTAGATGGCATAGATGGTCTCACGCGTCCGCTCCACCTTGCGGATGTAGTCCAGCGTGCGGGCCACGGTCCAATCCGCGGGAACGCTGACGAACTCCGTCGTCATCAGTGACGCAGCACTGCCTTCGGGGTAGCCCAGAATGGCAAGCAGGGTTGCCCGCAGCGGCGGCGCAAGCCCGCCGAGCAGCTCGGAGCGGGCCGACTCCTCCAGCTCGCGCAGCAGGTCGGCGGCGCGATCGACCGACATGGCGGTGAGCAGCTTGCCCGCCTTGGCGCGGGGCAACGCCTCGACAAGCTCGGGCGCAGCGTCGAGCTCCGGCTGGTCGAAGATTTCGACCAGCCGCTCGAACGGCACTTCACACAGCAGCTCTATCGCTGTTTCGTGAGGCTCCCGGTTCAGGGCCTCGACGACGTCGGCGACGTGGTCGTTTGCAAGGATACGGGCGATCGCGACGGCATCGTCGCCCGCTACGGGGGAAAATTCGTTCATGGTTCACTCCTTGCCATCCGGCAGGACGTGAACCGGTCAGGTCACGTCTAGGCGGACGGCGGTTGCGTTCGACTGTGACTGTCGCCAGGCATGGCGCGGTGACCTTTCTGCTCGCGGGCTAGCGCATGACCCCGAAAATCGGTTTCGATTTTCGGAAAGGATCATGCGCAAATGCTAAGTTTCTACAGCGTCCTTTGCGCGTCCGAAGTGACGCACGGCGCTGTAGGTTGGAATTCTGCGAGCCGGCGCAACATAGGAGCGCGTTTTGCCGAGTCAATCGCGATAGGGGCCGAAAACGCCAGCGAACCGGGCCAATCGCGAGACTGTGATCGCTGTCGGTGTATGGCAACCGCTCAAGGATAGTCTGCGGCGGCCAGAGCCCTTGGCGCCGCTGCTATTTCTGCTTCAGCCGCCGCGAGAATCGCAGCCATTTGTCCTCGGCCGGCCTTGGCTGGGCGAGAATGGTGGTGAGTTCGCGCGGCAGGTTCGGCACCAGCGGCTTCTTGGTGGCGACGCCGTCGGCGATCGACACCACGCTGTGGTAGAATTCGGCCCCCGACAGCGATCTCGGCGCCACCGCCTCATGCATGATGCTGATTACTGTGACATCGGGGCAATTGTCCTTGATCGCCTGGTGGAAAGCGATCTTGCCGTCGGGATCGAGGGCGCCGGTGGCTTCGTCGAGGAACAGCAGCCCCGGCTGCTGCAGCACGATACGTGCGACGACCAGCTTCTGTTTCTGGCCGCCGGAAAGAATCTGATCCCAGTTCTTCCCCTCGCGGTTTTCGTCGGCCATGTGTTCGATGAAATCGCCAAGACCGGCTTTGTGCAAGGCGGATGCGACCTGTGCGTCAGTGTGGTCGTATTCGGAGCCGGGCAGGCAGACCAGCTGCTTCAGCGAGACCTGCTGCAGTTTGACCTCCTGGGCGGCGAAGAAACTGCGCACACCGTCGGGGAAGACGATGGTGCCGCGGCCATAGGGCCACAGGCCGTTGATCGCCTTGATCAGCGAGGTCTTGCCGCAACCGGATTCGCCCTTGAGGAACGTCCACTCGCCGCGCCGGAAGCGCAGATTGGCAGCACTCAGGAACGGCGTGGCGTCTTCGCCCTGATGCGCCAGTTCGAGTTTCTGGATGGTCAGGCCGAAAACCGGGTTCTGGCGGTCGTAGCGGAAATCCGAACGTCCGGTCTGGCTGTAGAACTCCTGCGGATGCTGGACGTTTTGGATCGCATTGGCCAGTTCGGTGACACGCTGGCTGTTGGCCCGCAGCGTGGCGATGGCCGGCATGACATGGATGAACCAGGAACATTGACTGATCAGCGAATTGACCATCTCGGAGCCGGTTATGTAGCCCTTGAGGTCGAAGCCGTTGTGGATGAAGGGCACCAGGCCAGGTCCGTAGGCGACAATGCGGGCGCCGATGAAATTGTAGATCAGCTCGAACGAATTGTAGCTTGTGTTGACGATGTTCAGCCGCGCCCACGTGCGATCGATATCGACATAAAGCTGGCTGTGCATGGTCTTCTGCACATTCTCGCCGTGCGACGCGGCGACATGGAAACTGCGGCGCAGGAAGGTGATCAGCTCGCCGCGATAGCTGCCTTCGGACTGCTGCATCTTGACGTTGAGCCGTTCCAGCAACCTGCCCAGTTTGACCGCGATCCAGGTGTTCAGCGGCACATAGGTGGCGACCGCCACGAAGGCCAGGACCGCGCTGCCATAGCTGCCGAGGAACTCAAGTCCTTTTACTTCGACAGAGTTTGTCAGCAGCGCTCCGCCGACAAAGTAGAGCGAGGTGGCGACGCCCAGGACACCCATGGCAAGGCCGATGGCGCCGCCGGTCATGTCCTTGATCGATTCCTGGACGCGCTGGTCGATGTTGTCGGGAGCGGCGTTGCCGGACGAACCGTGCTGGGCATGGAAATGCGTGTGATTGGGGTCGAGCAGCGCTTCGTTGAACCGGCTGTCCAGCCAGCCGCGCCATTTGCGATGCAGCGTCGCGGAGACAAGGCTGCGGATGCCGGTAAAGCCCGCATCCTTGAGCACGACCAGCAGCACCAGGATGCCGGCATTGGTCAGCAGCGATTCAAGCGGCGCGGTGTTTGCTGCATCGTGGAAAAAGGCGATCGAGTTGACCAGTTCTCCCGATGCTTCGGCGAACCAGACCCCGGACTTGCTGGACAGCGCCGTGAGCAGCGCAATCACCAGCGTCAGTGTCCAGGCTTCCTTCCAGCGGTCCGAGAACCAGTAGGCCCGCATCAGCCCCCAGAAGGTCCGCATCGACGAAACCGGCGTCAGGGACGACGGCCTTGCGGCATCGCCAGGTGTTTTTTCAGGTACTGACTCTTGCGATGGTCTACCGACCCGAATCACGATCCCGCCCAAACCTTTTTTCTTTTGTTACGGATAGTAACACCAATTGATCATTTTCTATTAATTTTCTCCCGGCGACTGTGAACAGGCGCACGCAACGTTGCCGCTGGGCAACAGGTCCGGCTGCGGAGCCTGTATGCGGAAAGGAAATATTGCTATTTATTACAATGGGTTGAGCAGTGGTGAGGCGATCGTCTTTACCTTCCCTTGGGGAAGCTTTTCACACGGTTTTGTGAACCTCTCCGCCTTGCCGGTCAGCCAATTCTCCTCCTAAGGGCTGAGTGGCAAGCCCCCAAATTGGCTGTCTCCAACCACATCAGGAGTACCGTCGTGATCGCTGACCGGCAGCCCTATCTGCCTCGATTCGTTTCGGGCGAAGGGTTCCGGGCGTCTGGGCGATCCGCCAAATCGCACTTTCCCAGATGCACGCCAAACCGCGTTTGACAACGCTGCCATCCGGATCGAACCTGATGCGGCGCATCGGATTGAGGGGCTTCCATGTCTACACGAACATTTTCAGTCGCGACACTTGCTGCCTTGGCCTGGCTGCCTTTGGCGCATGCCGCCGAACAGTCCATTCCGGCGAGTGCCGAAGGGCAGGTCGAGTTCAACACCCCGTCAGGCAACATTGGCTGCATCTACACGCCCAAGGGCGGCACCAGCACCTATGAGCCTCAGGACGGTGGTCCGGAACTGAGTTGCTCGCGCGTCGAGCCAAGCTACATCACGGTTATCTTGGGACCGAAGGGACCAGCCATATTGATCAAGAACCCCGGCGAGCAAGGCTGCTGCAGCGATGTCGCCAAGCTGGCCTACGGAAACAGCTGGAGCAAGGGCCCGTTCAAGTGCGAGTCGTCAACTAGGGGGCTGACTTGCACCGGCTCCAACGGCCATGGCTTTTTCGTCAGCAAGGCCAAGGTGACGGTGAACTAGTTCAGCCGGTCTTTTCCAGTTCGCCCTTCGCCTTTGCCGCAGCAACCTGGCGGATGGCGTCCGCCAGTGTGTCGGCGTCCTGTGCTCCCATCACCGCATATTTGCCTTCCAGCAGGAAGCACGGCACGCCTGTGATGCCCATGCGTGAAGCAGTGGCGATTTCGGTGCGCACCGCGTCGACATCGGCGTCGGTCGGCAAAAGCGTCTCCACCACGGCGGCATCCATGCCGGCTTCGCGGGCGGCCTCGATCAGCACGGCATGATCGCCGATGTTGACGCCTTCCTCGAAATTGAGCTGGAACAGCCGGCGTACAAGCCGGTTCTGCACGGCCTCGCCGGCCGCACCCGCCCAGCGGATGACGCGATGCGCGTCCAGCGTGTTGGGCGCGACCTTGATGGCGTCGAAAGCGAAGTTGATTCCCTCCGCTTCGCCCAGCGGCTCGATGCGGGCATGGATTTCGCGGATGCGCTGCTCGCTGCCGAACTTGCCCAGCATATATTCGCGGCGATCCTTGCCTTCGGGCGGGATGGTCGGGTCGAGCTGGAATGGCCGCCAGCGTACATGCACATCGATATCGCCGGCGGCGGCAATCGCCTTGTCGAGCCGCTTCTGGCCGATGAAACACCATGGGCAGACGACATCGGACACCACATCGACGGTGATCGAGTTCAGTTCGCTCATTCCTTGATCTCCTGTCGAGGAAGTTCAGTTCGCCTTGCGCCACCAACTTGGCAGTTCATAGCCGGCCAGGGGAGTCTTTTGCGGATGTTCCAGATAGTTCCAGTAGGCAATCCATTGCTGCGTGTTGTGCTGCATCGGCACCACATAGTTGCCCGAGATCAGCAGCCTGTCGAGGACGCGGACAGCAGCCACATAGTCTTCGCGGCTGCGGGCATTGAGCATTGCGTCCAGCGCAGCGTCCACCGCCGGGTCGGCAACGCCGGCAAGGTTGAAGGAACCTTCCGCCTTGGCGGAAGCGGATCCCCAGCGCCCAAGCTGCTCGATGCCGGGCGACAGCGAGTTGTTGAAACCGCCCGAGCCGATGAGGACGTCGAAATCGAAACGCTGCTTGCGCGACTGGATCTGGTCGCCCTCGAGGCCACGGATACCGACTTCGATGCCGATTTTCTCCAGCGTGCGCTGATAGATGGCGGCAAGGCGTTCCTCGTCCTGCGAGGACGTCAGGATCTCGAACGCGAAAGGCTTCCCCTCGGGATCGAGCATCACGCCGTCCTGAACGGTGTAGCCCACGCTTTTCAGCAGATCGAAGGCGGCCTTCAGCACCTTGCGGTCCTGGCCCGAGCCGTCGGTGACTGGCGGCCGGTACGTGCCGTCCATGACGTCGGCCGGAACGCGGCCGGGGTAGGGCGCCAGCAGGGCCTTTTCCCTGTCGTCAGCCGGATGGCCGAGCGCGGAAAGTTCCGAGTTCTGCCAAAAACTCATGGTGCGCGTATATTTGCCTGCGAAGAGGTTCTTGTTGGCCCATTCGAAGTCGTAGAGCATGCCGAGCGCGCGCCGTACGGTGGGGTTGGAAAACTTCTGCAGCCTGGTGTTGAACAGGAACCCGGTGACGACAGGCGGAATACCGGTGTCGAAGGTCTCGGCGACCACATCGCCCTTGTGGAAGGCTGGGAAGTCGAGATCGCGCTCGCGCTTGACCGGATCGCTCTCGTCGTCGATGGCGCAGATGCCCTTCTTGAACGCCTCAAGCTTGGCGTTGGCGTTGAGGAAATATTCGATGGTGATCTGGTCGTAATTGTCGAAGCCGCGCTTGGAAGGAATGTCCTTGCCCCAATAATCCGGGTTGCGCTTGAACACGATGCGCTGGCCGGGCTGCACTTGCGCCACGGTGTAGGGCCCGCTGCCGATCAAGGGTTTCAGCGTTGTCTTGTCGAAGGTCTCCTTGTCGAAGGCGTGCTTGGGCAGGATCGGCGTCAGCGCGATGATCAATGGAGTCTCGCGGTTGGCCTTGTCGTTGAAGGTGAAGCGCACGCTGTGGTCGCCGGTCTTTTCGAGCTTGGCGATCAGGCTCATGCGCTGGCTGTAAGGCGGCCGGCCCTTGTCGGTGTAGACGTCGTAGGTGAACAGCACGTCTTCCGGCGTCACCGGCTGGCCGTCCGACCATTTGGCCTTGGGATCGAGGTGGAATTCGATGCTCTTGCGCTCGGGATCCATGTCGGCGCTTTCGGCGAGCAGGCCGTAGAGGCTGAAGGGCTCGTCGTCATTGCGCTTCATCAATGGCTCGAAGACGAGATTGCCGTAGTTCTGGTCCATCATGCCGCGCGCGGTGGTGCGCAGGCTTTTCAGGATGAACGGGTTGAGATTGTCAAAGCTGCCGACGACGCAATAGGTGATGCTGCCGCCCTTCGGCGCGTCGGGATTGACGTAATTGAAATGTGCATAGTCGGCGGGCAGCGCTGGCTCGCCATGCATGGCGATCGCGTGCTTCGGTTCTGATGCGGCCGGCTGGAGCGAAAGGGTGAAAAACGAGAGGGCGGCGATCAGCCAAACAAGAACGCGGTCCATGACCGTCTCCTTACTGGGCGGCTTGATGATTCGCAGTGCACCCTAGAGCAAAGGATGGTCAAGTTGAACCATTCCGCCGGCCAATCGCACCGCCAAGAATTCCAGGCGCCGGGCTGGATTCGGCCGCACATGCAGTGTAACACGCCGTCCAAAGTCATCCTGTTGCCTCAATTCGGCAACAGGTAGCTGGACCGCACGGCACGAAAAAGCCGGTCCTGAGATCATTTGAGAGGAAGCGCACGACATGACGAGCCTGAACAGCAACGCGTACCGCCTGACGGTCATGGCCGCAGGTGTGGTCGGCTTTCTGGGCGCCGAACTTCCCGCCGCTTCCGCACAGCAACAGCAGATTCCACAGGGCTGGTTCAAGGCCTGCACCAAGCAGGAAGATGTCGACATCTGCAACGTCCAGAACATCACCACGGCCGGCAACGGCCAGCTGGTCACCGGCGTCAGCTTGATCGAACTGAAGGGCAAGGTGAACCGCAAGGTGTTCCAGGTAACGGTTCCGTCCGGTCGTCTCGTGCCTCCCGGCATCGGCCTGCAGATCGACGCCAACAAACCGGTGAAGCTCGACTACGTGGTCTGCTTCCCCGATCGCTGCGTCGCCGAAGTGCCGTTGACCGACCAACTCGTCCAGTCCTTCAAGAAAGGACAGGCGATCACGCTCACCTCGATCAATTTCCAGAGCCAGCCGAACCCGATCAAGGTTGCGCTCAGCGGCTTCAGCGGCGCCTTCGACGGCCCGCCGCTGCAGCAGTCCGACATCGAGGACCGGCAGAAGAAGCTCCAGGACTTCGTTGCAAAGAACAACCAGGATTTCGCCAAGAAGCTCAAGGACGAACAGGAGAAGGCGAAGGCCGCCAACTGATCGACCGACAGTCCAGGATTTAAGAAGAAAGCGGGGTCATGCCCCGCTTTTTTCGTTCCTGCCCATCTTAATGTCTGGCCGTATCAATGCTTGGATTGGCGTTTCGGCTCGTAGCGACCGTCCGGCCGCTTGTCGAACATCTCGCCGATCTGCGGATGCCGCACCGGCTCGCCCGACTGGTCCTCGAGCAGGTTCTGCTCGGACACATAGGCGATGTATTCCGTTTCCGAATTCTCGGCCAGCAGATGGTAGAAGGGCTGGTCCTTGCGTGGCCGCACATCCGCCGGGATCGCCTCGTACCATTCGTCGGTGTTGGCGAATTGCGGATCGACATCGAAGATCACGCCACGGAACGGAAACAGCCGGTGGCGAACCACCTGTCCGATCGAGAATTTGGCTGTCTTCATCTTACTCACCACTTAAGTCCTAGAGCGCTATGCGTCCTTTGGAAGGGTCAAAGACGCTCTAAGGCTTTGAATCTACGCAACACGCTGCCAAAAATCGAGCCCGACTTTAGGGCTGATTGCCAGTCCTATTTGGCGCAGACACCACATCAATTCAATCCCGACGCGATTGACGCCTCGTTAAGCTACGCGCCGAATGGATCGAAAGTTTTGGCACAGGCCTGCTAGCGTCGGGCCGGCCTTCGCAAACCGCCGGCGAGGGCAGCAAAGCCGCTGCCGGGCCGCAGCCCCTCGCGCATGAAGAAGGCGCGCAGCGGCGCGAAACTGCCGAGCACGCCAAGGCCGGCGCTGCGCGCCATCTGGGCCGGGAGCATGTCCGAGAGCAGCGACATGTTGAGCAGATTGACCGCGCCGCTGCGCGCCAGAATGTCGGGCCGGCGTCTGGAATCGTAAGCCGCGAGCGCTGTCGCTGCTCCTGGATCAGAGCGATTTTCGCAAGCGATTCCAATCAGGTCGTCGATGTCCCTGATGCCGAGATTGAGGCCTTGGGCGCCAATCGGCGGAAACACATGCGCGGCCTCGCCGACCAGCGCCACCCGGTTCCGCGCGAAGCGCCCGGGCGACGCCGCCGAAAGCGGGTAGATCTGCCGGCCGGGTTCGACAGTCACGCGGCCGAGCATCGATTGCATCTGCTGTTCGACCCGCTGCGAGAGCGTGGCATCGTCGAGGGCTGCAAGCTCCTTCGCCGTCTCCGGCTTCACCACCCAGACCAGGCTGGAGCGGTTGCCGGGCAGCGGGACCTGCGTGAACGGGCCGGTTTCGGTGTGGAATTCGGTCGAGGTGAAGGCGTGCTCGCTGCGATGGCCGAAATTCAGCACCAGCGCCGCCTGCGGGTAAGAGCGCACGGATGCGTGAATACCCGCTGCCTCGCGCGCCGGCGACAGGCGCCCGTCGGCCGCGACCGCCAGCGACGCGGTAACCTCGCTGCCGTCGGCGAGGGCGGCATGGGCACTGTCGGCGTCGAGGCGCCATGTCTGCACCATCGATTTTCGCCACTCGATGCCGGCATGGGCGGCAACCGCCTTGGCAAGTGCCGGATTGAGAACGCTGTTGGGCAGATTGAGCCCGAATTGCTCCTCGTCGATTTCCGTGGCGCGAAAGGTGACCACCGGGCTGCGGATCAGCCGGCTGGTTGCATCGATGATGCGCATCACCTTCAACGGCGCCGCCTTGGGCCTGATATCCGCAAGGACGCCCAATCGCTCGAGGATTTTCAGGGCCGGGTTCATCAAAGCGGTGGTGCGGCCATCGGGGCCGCCTGCCTCAGGTCCGACGAGCGTGACGGGAAAGCCAGCCTCGGCAAAGCCGAGCGCCGCGATCAGCCCTGCCGGGCCGCCGCCGGCAACCAGTATCCGCGCTGTCTGCTGATGGTCCAAATTCGGTTTCCGCATCACGATGCAGGCACGTTCGGCCTGCTGATGGATATAGGTCAGATCATGCGGCTTGATCAACGCGGCGATTCGGCTCATTCGATTGCCATGACCGGCCAGGATCATGATTTCAGCCATCTCGACCGTGCCGGTCGCGCCACGGCGGGCGTTGCGCGCAATCCGCGGCTGGCGATCAACATCATCCTCGGCGCGGGCATCCTGCTTGCCTGGCTGCTGCTCGGCAGCATCGCGATCCGCAGCGCCGAAAGCCGGGTCCCAGGCACCGATGCACCCGGAGATTCCATGCTGAGATACCTGCCGCATCTGCCGCTGCCCGATTTCCTCGATCGATTCTTCGCGCTTTGCCTTACGCCTGCGACGCTTGATGGAACTGTCGGCACAAGGGCGCTGGCGCTCATTGCCATGTGGTTCCTGATGGCTGTCGCGACCATGCTGCCGTCGGCGGCGCCGATGATCCGAATTTATTGCGAGATCGCCGACACGGCGCGGATCAAGGGCGAACCGGTCGTCCATCCGCTTGTTCTGGTCGCCGGCTACCTCGGCACATGGCTGGTCGCCGCAGCAGGCTTCGCGGCTCTGACGCTTGCCGTCCATGCTTTCGCCACGTCAGTGCAATTGCTGGCTCCAGTGGTTGGGCTTGCCGGAGCGGCCGCCTTGCTGGTTGCTGGCCTCTACCAGTTCAGCGGTCTCAAGGAGGCCTGCCTGACGAAATGCAAAAATCCGTTCTCGATCCTGTTCGCGAACTGGAGTGCCAAGCCTGTGCGCATTTTCCAACTCGGCCTGCAGCAAGGCGTGTGGTGCCTCGGCTGCTGCTGGGCGCTGATGCTGGTGATGTTCGCCGTCGGCACCATGAACGTGTTCTGGATGGCACTCATCGGCCTGTTCACCCTGATCGAAAAACAAACGGCGGGCAGGCTTCCAACTCGGCTGGCCGGTGCGATACTGCTTGTCTGGGCCGCCGCCCTGCTAGTAGTCTCGGCGTAGGGGGAGAGAATTTCGATGGCAGATCACGGCTGGGCAATGAAAGGAGAGCTCGTACTCTCCTGCAATTGCACGGTTTTTTGCCCTTGCGTGCTGTCTCTCGGCAACCATCCGCCGACCGAGGGCTATTGCCAGACCTGGGCGGGATTCCGCATCGACGCCGGCCATTTCGGCGAGGTCGACCTGTCCGGCCTCAATCTGGGGCTGATCATGGAAATCCCCGGCTATATGAGCCGCGGCAACTGGACGGCCGGCCTGTTCATCGACCAGCGCGCCTCGGTCTATGCCGTCAAGGCGCTGACGAAGATTTTCACCGGCAGGGCCGGCGGGACCACGTCGCTGCTCTCCATCCTTGTCGGAAAGTTCCTTGGTGTCGAGCAGGTGCCAATCACCTATGAGACGCGTGACAAGACGCGTATCTTCCAGATACCGAGGATCATCGACGGGGCGGTGACGCCGATTCCCGGCAAGGATCGCGAGAAGGATACGGTGATCGCCAACTCGGAATACTGGATCGCACCGGAAATCATCGTGGCCAGGTCCGAAAAGAGCAAGCTGCGGGCTTTCGGCCGCAACTGGAATTTTGCCGGCCGCTCGGCCGAAATCTGCAAGCTGGACTGGCGGGGCCCGTGAGCAAGAACACAACGGCAAGGAAAACGGCCAAGAAAATCGCGGACCGGATTCCAAGGCCGAAAAAGAAAGTCACCTGGCCGCAGGCGCGTGCGTTTTCGGTCCATCTCTTGACTGCATCGGGTTCGTTCCTGGCATTCCTGTCGCTGGTCGCGGCGAGCGAGCAGCGCTGGACGGCGATGTTCTGGTGGCTCGGCCTGGCACTGTTCGTTGATGGCATCGACGGACCTATCGCCAGGAAGCTCGAGGTCAAGGAAATCCTACCGACATGGTCGGGCGAAATGCTCGACAACATCATCGACTATGTCACCTATGTGCTGATCCCGGCCTTCGCGCTTTACCAGCGCGGCTTCATGGGCGAGCGGTTGTCGTTCCTGTCGGCGGCGATCATCGTCGTGTCGAGCGCGATCTACTACGCCGACACCGGCATGAAGACCAAGGAGAACTTCTTCAAGGGTTTTCCGGTGGTCTGGAACATGGTGGTGTTCACGCTGTTCGTCATCGAACCGGGACAATGGGTTTCTTTCGCCATCGTCGTGGCGGCCGGCATTCTCACCTTCGTGCCGATCAATTTTATCCATCCGGTCCGCGTGGTGCGGCTGCGGCCGCTCAATCTCGGCATGACGCTGCTATGGTGCGCTTTTGGCGCGCTCGCGCTAGCGCAGGCCGCCCTTGCCGCCTTCTACGACCAGATCGGCGTGTTGGGCGAGCAGGTCAGTGTCTTCACCAAGGTCGGCATCACCTTCACCGGTCTTTACCTCGCTTGCATCGGCGGTATCATGCAGTTCTTCCCGGCGCTTGGCGCCAGGAAAGATGATCCCGACAAAGCCTGATCCTGATTCCAAGAAAGCCTGTTCAATGTCCAAAGCAATCCGTATCCACGCCCATGGCGGTCCGGAGGTTCTGACCTATGAAGACGCAGATCCCGGACAACCCGGCGCCGGGCAAATCCTGATCAGGCACACGGCGATCGGCCTCAACTTCATCGATGTTTATCATCGCTCGGGCCTCTATCCGCCGCCTGGCGGCTTCCCGCTGACACCGGGCAGCGAAGCCGCCGGCGTTGTGCAGGAAGTCGGCCAAGGCGTCGACTGGCTGAGACCGGGCGATCGCATCGCCTATGCCGTCACTGTCGGCGCTTATGCCGAACAGCGTGTGATTGCCGCGGACCGTGTGGTGAAGGTGCCGGATGGCATCAGCGACGAGGTGGCGGCGGCCATGATGCTGAAAGGCATGACGGCGGAATATCTGCTGCGCCGCACCTTCAAGGTGAAGGCGGGCGACACCATCCTGTTTCACGCCGCCGCAGGCGGCGTCGGGCTGATCCTCGGCCAATGGGCCAAGCATCTCGGCGCGACCGTTATCGGCACCGCTGGCACCACCGACAAGATCGAACTCGCCAAGGCGCATGGCTTCGACCATGTCGTCAACTATCGCGAGCAGGATTTCGTCGCCGGCGTCGCTGCTATCACCGGCGGCAAGAAATGCGATGTCGTCTATGATTCCGTCGGCAACGACACGTTTCCCGCTTCGCTCGATTGCCTGAAGCCTCTCGGCACGTTCGTCAGCTTTGGCCAGTCGTCCGGACCGATACCGCCTTTCAGCATGTCGCTGCTGGCGCAAAAGGGCTCGCTGTTCGTGACCCGACCGACACTGTTCGTCTACAACGCCACACGCGAAGCCCTCGAGACCTCCGCCAAGGCGCTGTTCGACATCGTGCTGAGCGGCGCCGTCAAGATCAAGATCAACCAGCGCTACGCACTCAGGGATGCCGGCAAGGCACATTCCGACCTGGAGGGCCGCAAGACGACCGGGACCACCATTCTCATCCCTTAGTCCCCTAGCCTTGCTATCCCTTGAGTTTCCGCTGAAATTCTTGAAGCTCTTTCAAGTCGTGTGCCGCTTTCCGACAGGAGCCGGCCGCGCCTACCATGCTTGCGGGAACACAGAACATATCTGGCAAACCAGATGGGAGGCACTGTGAGTGCAAATCAGGACGACGCGACCTTGCTTGAGGTTCGCGGGCTCACCAAGATATTCGGCACGCTGACGGCGTGCGACCATGTCGATCTCAACATCGCCAGGGGTGAAATCCACGCGCTGCTTGGCGAAAACGGCGCCGGCAAGTCGACGCTGGTCAAGATGCTGTTCGGCTCGCTCGAGCCCAATTCGGGCGAGATCTTCTGGAACGGCCAGGCGGTCAGGATTTCCAGCCCGGGCCTTGCAAAGAAACTCGGCATCGGCATGGTTTTCCAGCACTTTTCGCTGTTCGAGGCGCTGACGGCGGCCGAGAACATCGCTTTGTCGCTGGATGACGGGTCGCCAATCAGCACCATCGCCGCCAAGGCGAGGGCGCTCTCGTTCAGCTACGGTCTGCCGCTCGATCCGGAATCGCTGGTCGGCGACCTCTCGGTCGGCGAACGCCAGCGCATCGAGATCATCCGCTGCCTGCTGCAGACGCCGCAGCTCATCATCCTCGACGAGCCGACATCGGTGTTGACACCGCAGGAAGCCGACAAACTGTTCGAGACGCTCGAGCGTTTGCGCTCGGAAGGAAAGTCCATCCTCTACATTTCGCACCGGCTGGAAGAGGTCAAGCGCATCTGCGACCGCGCCACCGTGTTGCGTCATGGCAAGGTGGTCGGCCATTGCAACCCGCGCGAGGAAACCGCCTCGTCGCTGGCCCGTATGATGGTCGGCAACGAAGTGCAGGCGGTGGTGCGGGCGCCGGCGGAGGGCATCGAGACGGCCCAATCGTTGCTTGAGATCCGCGCGCTGAGCCGCAAGCCGGCGACGCCGTTCTCGATCCCGCTGAAGAACATCAATCTCAATGTGCGTGCCGGCGAGGTGATCGGCATTGCCGGCGTGGCCGGCAACGGCCAGGGCGAATTCTTCGAATCCGTCTCCGGCGAGGTGCTGCAGCAGGACATCGCCTGCGTGCGCATCCGCGGCAAGGATGCGGGTGGCCTCTCGATTACCGGCCGTCGGCTCATCGGTGCTGCCTTCGTCCCCGAAGAGCGGCTGGGCCACGGTGCCGCGCCGCGCATGAAGCTTTCGGAAAACCTGCTTCTGTCGCGCCACGCCACCGACGGCAAGGTTTTCGTCGGCGCCGGAGGCGTGGTCAAAAGCGCCGCGATCTACAGCGCTGCCCAACGCATCATCGAGGCCATGGACGTGCGTAAGAGCGCGCCGGACCCCGAAGCGGCAGCCCTTTCGGGCGGCAATCTGCAGAAATTCATCGTCGGCCGTGAGCTCGACCGCAAGCCCAGCGTCATGGTCGTCAATCAGCCGACCTGGGGTGTGGACGCCGGTGCAGCCGCCCACATCCGCCAGGCATTGATCGAGCTGGCGCGTAGCGGCTCGGCGGTTCTGGTCATCAGCCAGGACCTCGACGAGCTGTTCGAGATATCGGATGCCATCGCGGTCATGCACAATGGTGAGTTGTCAAAACCGTTGCCGATCGCCGAGGCCACTTTCGAGAAGATCGGACTGCTGATGGGCGGCGCCGAGCCCGGCCACGCCGAACATGTTCTGGAGATCGCATGATGCGCCTCGAACTCGTCAAACGCCCGCAGCGCTCGATGCTGTTTTCAGCACTGTCGCCCTTCATTGCCTTCGTGCTGACGATGATCGCCGGCGCGGTTCTGTTCGCGTTGCTTGGCGTCAACCCGCTGACTGCATTCCAGATTTACTTCATCGAGCCGATCAGCCAGGTCTGGCAGCTGCATGAGCTGGCGATCAAGGCAGCACCGCTGATCCTGATCGCGGTCGGCCTGTCGGTCTGCTACAAGGCCAACATCTGGAACATCGGCGCCGAGGGCCAGTTCATCCTCGGCGGTATTTTCGGCTCGATCATTCCGGTGCTGTTCCCTGAGTTCGAGGGCCCCCTGGTACTACCGATGATGCTGCTGTCCGGCATGGTTGGCGGCGCTGCCTATGCGGCGATCCCTGCCTTGCTGAAAACACGCTTCGGCACCAACGAGATCCTGACCAGCCTGATGCTGGTCTATGTCGCCCAGCTGTTCCTTGACTGGCTGGTGCGCGGTCCGTGGCGCGATCCGCAGGGCCATGGTTTCCCGCAAACGATCCAGTTCAACGACTCGGCCGTATTGCCGGAATTGATGCCGGATGCCGGACGGGCAAACTGGGGCTTTGTGTTTGCGCTGGTTGCCGCGGTGCTGATCTGGATCCTGATGAGCCGGCTGCTCAAAGGCTTCGAGGTCCGTGTGCTGGGCTCCAGTCCACGGGCAGGGCGCTTTGCCGGCTTCGGCCTCAACCGCATGGTGTTCTTCGCCTTCCTGTTGTCGGGCGCACTGGCCGGTCTTGCCGGCATCTCGGAAGTCTCTGGCGCCATCGGGCAATTGCAGCCGGTGATCTCACCCGGCTACGGTTTCACCGCCATCATCGTGGCGTTCCTTGGCCGGCTCAATCCGCTCGGCATCGTCGCCGCCGGTCTTGTGCTGGCACTGACCTATCTCGGCGGCGAGGCGGTGCAAAGCGCGCTCGGCATCTCCGACAAGGTGGCGCGGGTGTTCCAGGGCATGCTTTTGTTCTTCGTGCTCGGCTGCGACACGTTCATTCACTACCGCATTCGCCTGATCGGCTTCACCGCACCAAAACTTGAAGCCGCACCGAAGCTGGAGGAGGCCCGCTGATGGACATCGTCGTCAACATCCTTTTGACCGTTGCCACAGCGGCGACGCCGCTGCTCATCGCGGCGATCGGCGAGTTGGTCGTCGAACGCTCCGGCGTGCTCAATCTCGGCGTCGAAGGCATGATGATCATGGGCGCGGTCGGCGGCTTCGGCGCCGGCTACCTCACCGGCTCGCCCTGGATCGGCCTTTTGGCGGCAATCGCCATGGGGGCGGTATTCTCGCTGCTATTTGCCGTCATGACCTTGTCGCTGGCCACCAACCAGGTGGCGACCGGCCTGTCGCTGACGCTGCTCGGCCTCGGCCTGTCCGGCATGATGGGAACCAGTTTCGTCGGTCAGCCCGGCGAGCGGCTGCCCAATCTCGATATTCCCGGCCTGACCTCGATCCCCATCGTCGGCAGGCTTTTTTTTGGCCAGGACCCGATCTTCTACATCTCGATCGCGCTGACCGCTGCCGTCATGTGGTTCCTGTTCAAGACCCGCACCGGGCTCACGCTGCGCTCGATCGGCGACAGCCACACCTCGGCGCACGCGCTCGGCATCCATGTCATTCGCTATCGCTATCTCGCAGTGATCTTCGGCGGCGCCTGTGCCGGCCTCGCCGGCGGCCACCTGTCGCTGGTCTACACGCCGCAATGGGTAGAGAACATGAGCGCCGGCCGCGGCTGGATCGCGCTGGCCCTGGTCGTGTTCGCTTCGTGGCGGCCGTGGCGGGTGCTGGCCGGCGCCTATATCTTCGGCGCGGTCTGGATCGGCCAGCTTCATGCACAGGCATTTGGCATTCCGGTCCCTTCGCAGCTGCTTTCTTCGCTGCCCTATCTGGCAACCATCGTGGTTCTCGTTCTAATCTCGCGCAACAAGCGTCTGACGATGATGAACACGCCGGCTTCCTTGGGGCAGCCATTCGTTCCGGATCGTTGACAATAAAAACAAACGGGAAGCTCCAAGGCTAACACAGAGAGGTAACACAATGAAAAAACTGCTTATTGCCCTGATGACCACGACCGCCGCCGTCTCGCTGGCGGCGTCGGCGCAAGCCGCCGACAAGCTCAAGGCCTGCTGGGTCTACACCGGCCCGATCGGCGATTTCGGCTATTCCTACCAGCACGACCAGGGCCGTCTCGAAGTGGAAAAGGCGCTCGGCGACAAGGTCGAGACCGCCTATCTCGAGAACGTCTCCGAAGGCCCTGACGCCGACCGTGCTTTCGAGCGCCTGGCACGCGAAGGCTGCAAGATCATCTTCGGCACGTCCTTCGGCTTCATGGATCCGGAAGTGAAGGTCGCCAAGAAGTTTCCCAAGGTGATGTTCGAGCATGCAACCGGCTACAAGACCGGTGACAATCTCGGCATCTACAATGCCCGTTTCTATGAAGGCCGCTATGTGCTCGGCCAGATCGCCGCCAAGGAATCGAAGGCCGGCGTTGCCGGCTACATCGTATCCTTCCCGATCCCCGAAGTGGTGATGGGCATCAATTCCTTCATGCTCGGCGCGCAATCGATCAACCCGAACTTCAAGGCCAAGATCGTCTGGGTGAACTCCTGGTTCGATCCAGGCAAGGAAGCCGACGCCGCCAAGGCGCTGTTCGACCAGGGCGCCGACATCATCGTCCAGCACACCGATTCCACCGCTGCCCTGCAGGTGGCGGAAGAGCGCAAGCTGCACGGCTTCGGCCAGTCCTCCGACATGATCAAGTTCGCGCCGAACGCCGCATTGACCTCGCTCACCGACGAATGGGGTCCGTACTACATCAGCCGGGTCCAGGCCGCACTCGACGGCACCTGGAAGCCCGACAATGTCTGGCTTGGCATCAAGGACGGCGCCGTCAAGCTCGCTCCGTTCACCAACATGCCCGACGACGTGAAGGCGATGGCCGAGGCAACGTCGAAGAAGATCGCCGACGGCTGGAACCCCTTCACCGGGCCGGTCGCCAAGCAGGACGGCACGCCGTGGCTCAAGGACGGCGAAGTCGCCGACGACGGCACGCTGCTCGGCATGAACTTCTATGTGAAGGGCGTCGACGACAAGCTGCCGCAGTAAGCCGGCAACACATCGAACGGGAAGGGCGCCGCAAGGCGCCCTTTTTCATTCTGCGGGTTGGGTGCCGGAAGGGGTCGGACGAAACCGCACCAGCACGGCATCGACCGCTTGGCCGAGCCAGATCTTGACCATGCGTTGGGCCGGTCGTTCGAAATGGTGCCAGATCGCCCACGAAACCTGGAGCATGAGAGCGACGCAGCCGAAAGCGGCGACCCATTTTCCGACCACAGGTGCCACGGCATTGATCGCGAGATAGCCGATGTTCTGGTGCAGGAGGTAGAGCGGGTAGGTCAACCCGCCCAGCGCCAGCGTCAGCGCGGACGGCCTGACACGGTTGCGCAACAGAACGCCGCCGATCAGCGCCGTATGCATGACGACATTGGCGGCCACGAGATGGGTCTGCGAAACGGCCATGCCATATTCATTGAGCATCCAGTGCTGCGTCACTGACAGCGTGCAGCAGGACAGCAGGAAGGCGGCCGCGAGCAGCAGCAAGGCTTTGGGCGAGCGGCCATGCGCATGGATGTGATGGACCAGCAGGCCTGCCGCGAAGAAGGGGCCGAACTCGGTGATGAACAGTAGCCTCAGTGCGCGACCGTCGACGAAGAACTCGTTCAGCGCTGCGATCGCCAGCCAGATGAGGATCAACTCCAGCTTCCATTTCTGGAAAACCCCTGACAGCAGCGCGAGCGTCACCCAGCCGTAGAAAACCAGCTCGAGCAGGATCGACCAGTAGACGCCATCCATGAAAGGCTGGCCCAGCGCCGGCGCGAACATCGACAGATTGGCGCCATATTGGCGCAAGGAGGTTGAGAACAGTGGCGCACCGACAGTGATGATAATCGCGAAGGTGATCGTCATGCAAAGCAGGAAGCCCGGATAGAGGCGGGCGAAGCGCGCGATTGCAAACTGTTGCCAATTGCGGTTCTCCGCCGACCAGGCAATGACGAAGCCGCTGATCAGAAAGAACAAATTGACGCCGAGATAGCCGTAGATGGCGACCGGCGCCACTGTCGGATAACCCTCGGCGAGAACGCCGCCGGCGGCGGAGCCGCGAAAGAAATAGTGGAAAGACACGACAGCCAGCGCCGCGGCCAGCCTCAGCAGGTCCAGCGTCGCGATGTAATCCGGCCTGCCAGGTTTGGTGTTCATCCGAGTTTCCGCATCCTGGAAACCATAAAGCAGGTCGCGGCCAAACAGGGTAAACGGCCGCAACTATCGCGAAATGTGGTAAATCGCGGTCTTTTCGTCGGACCGAGCGCCCGGCGCAATGTCTGCAACCCGGCTCCGTGACCGCCTTCACAGACGCATTTGCCTTTTACTTACATGTTCATTTTGCGGCCTGACGAAACTCGGCCGACGTTACTAATTTGAGCAGGAGAATGTCTTATGCAATTGAGCAAAAAACTCTTAGCCATTATCGGTAAGCGCATTCCCGCGATCTACGACGTCATCCCGCACGGACCACAGTGGCGGCTTGCGCAAATCGCACTCAATCCCCAGCCGCTCCCGCCTCACGAGCTGGGCGCTGCGATCGCCGACGAATTCGTGCGCTACGCATGGGGCGCCGAGCGAGGCGGGCTCGACATGAAAGCGTTGTTGAGCGACCTTGACGATTGGTGCCCCACGCGACCGAAGCTGCCGAAGCTTCCCCCGTGGTGGCCGCCCATTCCGGAGCCCGAGCCGCATCCCGAATGGTTCGTGGACTACCATCTGGGATTTGCCGCACGGCTGTCGGTGATAGCGGCCGGCTCGGCGGGCACGCGGCTGGACAAGACCCTCAATCAGGTCATCGATCGGTCCCTGGCTGCAATCGAGCAAGTGAAGCTCTGACGAAACGCTGCCAAAACGAGGGCGCCGCAAGGCGCCCTTTCGGCAGCTTGCGATCCCGCAGGGACTTGGCGAACCGGTTGATCTAGACCGCTGAACCGTAGAGATCGTAGGCGTCGGCGCGATCGATTTTGACGGTGACGATGTCGCCTTGGCGCAGCGGACGCCGCGACTGGATATGCACCGAACCGTCGATTTCGGGCGCATCGTATTTGGTCCGGCCCTTTGCCGACGTGCCATGCGCCTCGTCGATCAGCACCGGCAGGCGCTTGCCGACCTTCTTGGCCAGCTGCGTCGCCGAAATCTTCTGCTGGCGCTGCATGAAGCGGTGCCAGCGCGCTTCCTTGATCTCTTGCGGCACCTGTTCGAGGCCGAGATCGTTGGAACGAGCGCCCCTGACCGGCTCGTATTTGAAACAGCCAGCGCGGTCGATCTTCGCCTCATCCAGCCAATCGAGCAGCATTTCGAAATCCTCGTCCGTCTCGCCGGGGAAACCGACGATGAAGGTCGAGCGTATGGCGAGATCGGGACACACTTCGCGCCAGCCACGGATACGCTCCAGCGTCTTTTCGCCATGCGCGGGACGGCGCATGTTCTTCAGCACCTGCGGCGAGGCATGCTGGAACGGGATGTCGAGATAGGGAAGGATCTTGCCCTCGGCCATCAGCGGGATGACGTCGGCGACATGCGGGTAGGGGTAGACATAATGCATGCGCACCCAGATGCCGAGCTTGCCCAGTTCCTCCGACAGATCGAGGAACTTAGCCCGCACTTCGCGGTCGCCGAACATCGACGTCTGGTACTTGATGTCGATGCCGTAGGCGCTGGTGTCCTGCGAGATGACGAGGATCTCCTTGACGCCGGCCTTGGCCAGTTTTTCCGCTTCGCGCAGCACATCCGCCGCCGGCCGCGAGACGAGATCGCCGCGCAGCGCCGGGATGATGCAGAAGGTGCAGCGGTTGTTGCAGCCTTCCGAAATTTTCAGATAGGCGTAGTGGCGTGGCGTCAGCTTCACGCCTTGCGGCGGCAACAGGTCGATGTAGGGATCGTGGCTGGGCGGTGCCGCCTCATGCACCGCCGCCATCACGCTCTCGTAGGCCTGCGGGCCGGTAATGGCGAGAACGTTGGGGTGCCGTTCGCGGATCACGTCCGGTTCAGCGCCGAGACAACCAGTGACGATGACCCTGCCATTTTCCGAAAGTGCGGAACCGATGGCGTTGAGCGACTCGTCGCGGGCCGAATCGAGGAAACCGCAAGTGTTGACGACGACCAGATCGGCGCCGTCATGCTTGCGCGCGATCTCGTAACCTTCGGCGCGCAGGCGCGTGATGATGCGCTCCGAATCCACGAGGGCCTTCGGGCATCCAAGGCTGACGAAACTGACGCGAGGGGCAGACATAGCGGTTTTCCGGGTTTTCAGGATTGGCGGCGCAGTACCACACTTATTGCGGCATTGGTATGGGCGCGCCGCAGATGCGGCGAAACGCACGGCATCTGCCTTCGAAACGAATCTATCGAAACCGCGGAACGGGTGGCTTCAGCCCACCGCGGCGTTCACATGCGGCAACACTTCCACCACGCCGCGATAGACCATGTCGACCGCGACATAGAGGATGATCGCCAGGCCGATATAGGCGATCCAGCGGTGGCGATGCAGCAGCTTGGCGATAAAGCTTGCAGCCAGGCCCATCAAGGCAATCGACAGCACCAGGCCAATGACCAGCACCGGGAAATGATCGCGCGCCGCACCCGCGACCGCCAGCACATTGTCGAGCGACATCGACACATCGGCGACGACGATCTGCAGCGCCGCCTGGCCAAGCGTCTTGCGCGGCGCTTTGCCGGCCACCATTCTGTCGCTGTTGAGGTCGGAATCAGACAGCGCCTCGGTCGCCTCCAGCTCATCGGCATGGGACGTGCGCAGCTCGCGATACATCTTCCAGCACACCCACAAAAGCAGGATGCCGCCGGCAAGCAGCAGTCCGACGACCGCCAGCAGCTTGACGGTGATGGCGGCAAAGCCGATGCGCAGCACCGTTGCCGCCAGCACGCCGACGAGGATAGCCTTCTTGCGCTGTTCGGCCGGCAAGCCGGCGGCGGCCAGGCCGATGACGATGGCATTGTCGCCAGCGAGCACAAGGTCGATGGCAATGACCTGAAGCAGGGCGGTCAGGCTGGCAGCGCTGAAAATGTCCATCGACTGGAAGTCCCTTGCTCGTTGGCCGAGTGTGCGTCGTCGGATATCCCGACGCCCTAACGTGGATACTTCCTGCGCGTCAAGACACCGCCGGAAACAACATCAGCGCGTCAGGCTTTTGCGGCGGCAAAGCGGCGGACTACGACGATCGCCGACAGCGGGTGAAATACCGCTTCATCCCGGCAAATCCAATCGTAGAGGGCGAATTCTAGTCGTAGAGGTTGTATTTCGCCCAATCGGTTTCCGGGATCTCGTCGCCGATCCGGTAACGGAGCTGTAGCACTTCCATATGGTCCGGCGCCGTTTCGCATTTGAATTTCAGCCGGTACCACTGCCCCTTGCTGCGAAAGGCAGCCCCTGGGCTCTTGATTGCGTCGGCGCCCATTTCGGGCGTCGAAAAGGCGTAAGCGACGACACGATCGGCTTTGAATTTGCTGTCGTCATGCGTGATCCGATCCAGAACTTCGGCGTCACATCGCTGTTCGAGGCGGGTTTGCGGGTCTAGCTTCAGCAGGCCGGCGCGTAGCGCACTGTCCATCGCGAAAGCCGGAAAACCCAGCGTCACCGACGCCAGGACCATAAGGCAGAGCTTTTTCATGGGCGCGAGAAGCATCATATTTTGTCGGAGAAATCAACTATGTGCCGTTCTGGGGCGCGTCCGATCCGGTCAAACCATCGTGTTCGTGGGGAAGGGGCCGGCTCATGATCGGATCAGGAAACGGGGCAGCACGCGACTTCAACCGGCTGTAGAGCTGGGCAAGCCGCAGACGAGCAAGGGTCAACCCAGCGGCTTTGCCGATGAGTGCGGCAGCGGCGAGATAGAGCAGGATGCACCACCAGGCGAGGGCGCCGTCGAACCCCCTGAGTAGCCCGAGCAGTATGGATCCGACAAGGACGGCCATGACGGTGACCGAGCCCTGTTCGCAGCCGCAGGCGAAGTAAGCGCGGTTCAACGCGCGCTCGGTGCCTTCATCGGCGAGCGGGCCGGCCAGCCGGATGCGCCGGATAGCCGGCTTGCCGCTACGCAGCTGCTCCAGGCTGGCGAGGCTGTCTACTATGTACTCCATGGTGGTCTTCTCCCCAAAGCACGCCGCGTGCAGACGGCGGCGCGCTTCAAGCCCTTGTTTTCATGCATGCCACCCAGAACCGCTGCGCGCTTTCGGGCGACCTGCATCAGGGAAAGATCTTGTCGAGCGCTTCGGGCGTGGTGGTGATCCACTGCCACACCGCCTCGGCGTCGGCACGGGTGAAGTTGGCTTCGCCGCTGCCAAAACCGTAGTTGCCGATCGTCTCGCCCCAATTGGTGCCGAGCGCCGGCTTCCACATGATCTCGGCCGGGCTGGTGTGCCCGTCATGGTTCAGTCCGACATAGTGCCCGATCTCGTGGATCGCGACATACTGAAAGACGACTTCCGGGAAGCGGTCGCGGAAGGTGGTGCCGGTCGGGCTGCCGTCGCCCAGGGCCGGTCGAAACCATGAGGTCAGGCCGTGCAGGCTGGTGCTGACGTAACCGAAATGGGCAATCACCGGCACCACACGCAGGTCCTCGTCACGGTCGGGGCGACCCATCAGCCGCAACAGGTCTTGCTGCACGGCATCGTCGTTTTCGTCACTGGCGAGCGGGACGAAGCGGGACTCGGTCACCGCGACCTCGCCGATCGACGGCCATGTGAAGTTGATGCCGACCTGAAAACCCTTGCGCTGGGCAAGCTCCAGTCGATTGCGGAACGCATCCCGCTTGATCGGGTAGGCGGTGAAGGAAGGCACGGCGCCGGCGCCGAGTTCGAGGAAATCGTCGAGATCGGTTTTCGTCACCGTCGTCCTGGTGCCGGTGTAGACGACCTCGCCCTCGAATTGTTCCCAAGCCGCCTTACCCTGGCAGTCGGTGAAGCGCCCGGCGACAGCGTAAAGATTGAGGGCGCCGGAACGGTGCAATTCACGCAGGAACTCGCTGGAGTGAATTGCCATGCGACGCGGCGCCAGTTCCATGGGCACGCCGATCGGAGCGCCGCCCAGGCGTGCTCTTTCTTTCGAGCGCGCCAGCCGGTCCGGATCCTTGGCCAGTGCCGCCGACAGGGCGTCGTCGATGATGGTTTCAAGACCGCGTTTGTCGATGAGCTCGCGCGGGCCGACATAAAACACCATGCCGAGCAGGCGCGTAACACTGGTGATCACCCGCAGGACATTGAAGATGCCCAGTCCTTTCTGGATGCGGCACCAGTCCAGACTGAGGATGCCGATGACCAGATCGCGGATGCCTTCGACGGTATCGCGCACCCAGTCGACCACATCGGCCGCCCAGTCCAGCAGGCCTTCGAGGGCGCCGAAGATCGCGCCGAAGAAGGCGCAGGCGCCGTCGCCGAAAATGCAGAAGGTGCGGCCCAGCGAGCCCAGAAGGTCGCCGACCTCGTGCAGGATTTCGGCCACGTCATCGAGCAGCGACACCACCAGTTCGAACACATCGTCGACCGCGTCGACGACGTCGTTGACCAGGTCCCAAAGGGCCGAGAACGCCTTCACCGGATCCTCGAACAGGCAGACGAAGAAAGTGACGAGCCGGGTGATCACCTTCAGCACCAGTTCGACGACGATGCCGACAACCGTGGTGACGATCTTGCAGACAAGATGCGTGACCCATTTGCCGATGGTGATGACGACCCAGGTGACGACCCGGACCACGACGGTAACCAGCCAGCAGAACCACTTGTTGCAGCAGGCGCACCACCAGTCGCAGTCCTGCTCGCGGCAGCGCTTTTCCTGCTTGCTGACCCAATTCTCAACCGGCTGTTGCACCTGCTCCTCGACCCAGGTGGTCACATTCTCGCAGGCTTCGCGCGCCTCGGTGATGAACCGCTCCACGGGAGTGAGCACATTCTCAGTGATCCATGTCGACACTTCACGGCAGGCCATGACACTGTCCCTCCTTGGCCAGGCCAACCGCTGAAGTCCGATCAGCCTCGGCCCTCATCTGTGCCATCTAGGCGATCAAGCGTCTGTGACCTGCTTCTCAATCCAGCTCAGGGGCAGCACGCCAGATTGCCGACGGCGCGTGCCGATGCGGCGGGCCGGAATGGCGAATAATTCCGTATTCATTATTTTGCGCTAATAGATCCGTTCGCGGACCTTGGCTGGTCAGCGGGGGAGCACCAGCATGCAGCACAGCGCCACCTTCAACATCTTCCTGCCGATGGCGCTCGTCGTCATCATGCTTGGGCTTGGCCTGTCGCTGAAACTCCAGGATTTTTCGCAGGTCCTTTTGCGGCCGAAAACCCTGCTTGTCGCTCTTGTCGTGCAGATCTTCGTGCTGCCGGTCGTCTGCTTTGCCATCGTTTCCGTTTCGGCGCTGCCGCCGGCCATCTCGGTCGGCATGATGTTGCTCGCGGCCAGCCCCGGTGGGCCGACGGCCGTTCTCTATACCCATCTAGCCAAAGGCGACACGGCGCTCAGCCTGACGCTGACGGCGATTACCTCGCTGGTGGCGCTGGTTTCCGTGCCGCTGATCACCAATTTTTCGCTGCAGCATTTTTATGGCGCCGGACAGATCCTGCCGTTACCGGTCGACAAGTTCCTGCAGTTTTTTGCCATTGTGCTGGTTCCGGCTGCGATCGGAATTGCAGTTCAGCACCGTTATCCCACCCTGGCGGACCGCCTGGAGCGCCCGGTCAAACTGCTGGCGACGCTTTTCCTGGCGGCAGTCGTTATTTTTGCGGCGGTCAGCCAGTGGGACGTGATCGTCACCTGGGGACCGGTCGTCGGCCTTGCCGCCCTGGCCTTCAACCTCGCAAGCATGACGATCGGCTATGGCATACCGGTGCTACTGCACCTCGAAAGGCGGCAGGCGGTCGCCGTCGCCATGGCCACCGGCATCCACAACGCCGCCTTCGTCATCACGCTCGCGCTCAGCGAATTCCTGCTCAACAATGCCGAGATGGGAGTGCCGCCGGCCATCTACGCCCTGATTGCCTACATCACCGCCGCAGCTTTCGTGTTCATGTTGAACAGGTCGGCCAGATAGCCCAAGTCTTTGCAGACGGTTTGCCGCGGCGGCGCGGACACGCGATCCTCCTGCGAATGACGATCCAGAAGGCACCGGAAGGTGCTTTGCGCTCTGAAGGAGAACCGCTCAACTTAGAGATCGGGGTAGCCGGCACCTGCAACGGAGGTAGGCCAGCTGCGAGCCTCTAGGAAGGCCTTTTTTGCTGTTGTATCGGCGGAAGAAAGAAATTGCCGGCTGCTTCTGTCATTTGCAAAGAATCGGAATGGAGTTCTTAGCCATTCGTTCACTTATGCATGTCTTCTAATAAGATATGTCATTCAGCGTCTTCACCCGGGTCCTCTTTGTCTTGGGCCGCCTAAGTCGGGCCACGAACGCGAATGTTGCCATCATCTTTGCGTTCACCTTGCCGGTTGTGGTAGGCGCCGCGGCCTTCGGGGTCGAGACCTCCTATTGGTATTACAGCAGCCTCAAACTGCAGGCAGTTGCGGATGCCGCAGCTTATGCTGGCGCCCTGGAAAAGATTTCCGGCTCCAATAAGCCCACGATCATCTCCGCCGCGACGCTTTCGGCAACGTCCAATGGTTTTGTAACACCACCAGGGACAATTGGCGTTTTCACACCGCCGTCATCCGGTCCAAACGTCGCAAACAAGGCGGTCGAGGTGATCGTTCACCAGAACCTGGATCGATATTTCACCGCAGTATTCAACCAGGGGCCCGTTCCCGAACAGGCAAGAGCGGTGGCTCTCATCACGGACGCTTCAAAAGCCTGCGTACTGGCGCTCAATCCCTCCGCGTCGAAGGCGGCGCTCTTTTCCGGCAGCACAAATGTCAAACTGACCGGCTGCTCGGTCATGGCTGATTCGATTGCCGCGGATGCCATCAAGCTGCAAGGGTCGGCAGCTCTGCAGGCCGATTGCCTGATATCGGCAGGCGGCGTTTCTCTGAGCAACCCCGTAACGACCGTCTGCGCCGCGCCGATGACCCAGGCGTTGCCCGCCGCCGATCCTTTCGTGAATTTGCCGACGCCGGCAGCCACGAACCCTTGTCAGAACACCAAGCCGTCGACCCTGCAGCCCGGAACCTACTGCTCCGGACTGAGCTTGAGCGGCAATGTGACACTCAAGCCCGGTGTCTACGTCATTCAAGCCGGTGATTTCAAAGTGAACGCGAACGCCCACATTACCGGTACCGGCGTCACCATCTATCTGGCCGGAAGCTCGCGTGTCAGCATGAACGGAAACGCTTCAATCAAACTCAGCGCACCGACATCTGGCACCTATTCCGGGGTGCTGCTCTATGGCGACAGGACCAACCTTGGCGGGCAGAACACGATGAATGGAACCGCGGATTCCTTGCTGACCGGCGCGCTCTATTTTCCAACGCAGCAGGTCAATTATCTCGGCAATTTTTCCGGCACGGGTGGTTGCACGCAGGTCGTCGCCGACACGATACAGTGGTCAGGCAGCAGCACCATCAAACAGGATTGCACGGGCCTCGGAATGAAGGATATTCCGGCGACGCAGTCCGTGAAGCTTGTCGAGTAGCACGATGGACCGGCCTGCCGCCCGAATTCTGCGGAACCAGTCCGGTGTTGCCGCCGTGGAATTGGCGATGGTGCTGCCCATCCTGTGTTTGGTTCTGCTCGGTATCATCGACGGGTGGTCTTACGTCACGAGCTCATTGTCGATGCGCGCCGGCGTCAAGACGGCGGCAAATCTCCTGATGGCCGGCGCAGCCAACGACACGGCCACACAGGCGATCGCCCTTTCGAGTTGGGAAAGACATCCCGACGACGCACAGGTCACCATGGCGCGGCAATATATGTGCGGCAGTACGGTGGTGGATGCGTCAAGCCTCTGCGCCGGGCCGAAAGTGCCGTCGATCCTCGTCCAGATACAAGCGACAGCCACCTGGGTGCCACCTTTCGCTTTTGGCCGTTTCGTGGATCCCCGCACGATCACCCATCAAGAGGTGATCCGTGTCCGCTAGACAGACCGCGCGTGGACTGCGTCGAGACCGATCCGGCGGAGCGGCGCTGGAGTTTGCGCTGATCGCACCCATTCTGGTGATGCTTTTGTTCGGGATTTTTGCGTTTGGGTGGTCCTTGAATGCGGAGTCCAGCGTTCGCTACACGCTGGAGACGTCCGCACGTGCGCTGCAGCTGAAGAATTCGCTGACACAGAGCGACATTCAAACCATCGCCACGAAAAAACTGCTGACGTTGGGGTTAAAGGATGTCGTGGTCACGATCGTAATTGATGCCGCCAGCGGAGGTTTTCGCATGGCTCATCTTACCGCCAACTACGCCTATGTGATCGCGTTCCCGTATTTCGATCAATACCCCATTAATTATTCAACAACCGTCACCGTCCCGCTGGTCGCCAGCTAAAAGGTACCGCCGGCTTTCGTTGAGTTGGCGGCGCCCAACCCAGACCGTATGACGTCGATCCTGCGGATTCCATAGCCTGCCCATACAGAGAGACAGAGACTGAGAGAAGACCACAGACCGAGCGGAGAGGAAACGAAAACCGAAACTTACGAAAGAAGACTTTGAGACCTCCGCTTTGGAAAGAAGGTCAATCGCGATTTGTGCGGCTGGGATCGATCTTCACCATGCAGCCTGCGGCCTCGACAGCAGTTCGTATCCGGCTGTGCAACGCGAGATTCTCGGCCAGCATTTTTTGTGTGCGTTCCAGAGCGAGTTCGGTCCGGCTGATGCGCTGCCTGGCATTGGCAACTTCCGACGACAAAATATCGGCCGCCATCCCGTGGCCGTGGGGTTCCAAATTGTCCATGGGTTTCCAACTCATGACGACCGAAATCGTTCCCTGGTGTCGGGCGCAAAAATCCCAAATGAGAAGTCAATTGACGCTGCCGTGATGAATCGTCAGGCGCTTTTTGGCCTCGACTACGCGCCGTTGGGCGGACCTGATCCTGCAGCAAAGTGCGAGATTGAGGGCGACGCCAGCTTCCTCGTCCAACAATTCATTGGCGCGCTTCAGAGAGTTCTCAGCCCGTTTTATGCGCAGTCTGGCGTCGGCCGCTTCTATAGAGAAAACTTCAAACATTGTTCCGCTCCCTTCGCGGTTGCGGTCCCTTCAAGGGGGGAAACAGCCGCCGGTCGCATCAGTTCCGACCCTGCGTCACTCTGGCCGCTTGGGTTGACGGGGCAATGGACTCGCCACCGCCTGGATGCACTGAGCATTCGGAGCATGTTTTCTCCTGGCCTCTGATGTCGCGGGCTCCCGCGCCAAAGCTCCGGCCATGACGAGCGCGAAGCCGAAAACGAGCATGGCGGGGATGTGCTCGACGAACCGCACGACAGGGAAGAAGGCGAGCCATCGCTTGCCTGGACGAACCATATCGATCAGCGGCTCGCGGGGAAAGTCGACGCCACGGTATGGTTTGAAGACGGCGAAAAGGACGCCGGCGAGATGGCAGAGCAGCCGGACCACTACTGAAAAGGGTGCAAATTTGCACCCTTACCGCATGGCCCGCTGCCCTTACGGTAGCGGGCCTTTATCATTCAGGGCGTGATAAAATGTGCGGCGCGGCCCACCTCGATGTCGCGTCGCCTGTAGCGCCAGACCGCGCTGCCGTGCATTCTACAACGCAAAGCATCAAGGACTCGGGGACGGGTGGCAAGTTCGGTTGTAGAGATAAGCCGGTGCCGGAGCTTTAGGACGATGGATCAGGAAAGGCTTCTAGTCGCAGTCCTCTTAGCCGATGTGGTGGGCAGCACGCCGCTCTATGAGCGCATCGGCGACGATGCCGCTCTGCAGCAGGTCTCGGATTGCCTAGACGCGATACGCGAGATCGCCGTCCGGCACGGCGGTGATTTCATTCACTCGAAGGGCGATGACGTGCTTAGCCTGTTCGAGAGGCCAGAGGCGGCGCTGGGGGCCGTCCGTCAAATTAGCAGCCAGCTGACGAAAGGGGCGCTGACCACCCGGATCGGATTGCACTTCGGGCCGGTTATTCGCACGCGGGGCGAAGTATTCGGCGACGTTGTCAATGTCACCGCGAGGTTGTCCACCACGGCGAACCCGGGGGAGGTGCTGATCAGCCAGAGCTTCTTCGAATCCCTTTCCTCAGAGGGCCGCAGTGCCTTGCGGCTCCTCGACAAAATGCCCTTCAAGGGGAAGGAAGAGCCCTTCGACGTCTATACCCTGGGTAGCGACGATGGGGCCCTCACTACGCAGATCGCCAGCCGGGGCACCATTATCGATAGGCGGTTCGCCCCGCCAAGGCACATCAATCTGGTCATCCGGTATGGAGATCAGTTGCGATCTTGCCGCAACAACGAATTCGTGACCATTGGCCGATCTCCTGAATGCAATATCGTCGTCCTGCGGCCCTGGGTCTCAAGGCACCACGCGACCTTCACCATTTCGAACGGCAGGGCGGGACTTGTTGAGCGAAGCTCGTCCGGCACATTTGTGTCGACTGGACCCGACCATGAAGTGTTCGTGCGCCGTGAAGCCGTTCTACTGTTCGGCTCCGGCGTCATCTCGCCTGGACGGAGGTCGTCCCTCAGCGACGCTCAGATCCTTAGCTACGAAATTATCTCAGGCTGACCCGGCGAAGGCGGCCAGCAGTCAAACAACCGGGGTTTCCTTTTGGGGCGGTCGGCTGGACCGAGCACATAGACCAGCGCAAGGCCGGCATTGTCGAGACTGGCACATGGTACACGCCGGATGGAGAGCCCGATCTTGGCTGGACCGGCCATGGGCGTGGGTGCACTGCGGACGAACCCCGAGGCGATCGGGAAGGCAACGACGAGCGGGAGCAGACCGACAAGAAAGCTGCAAATTTGCAGGATTGGCCCGCTGCCGAGAGGTGGCGGGCTCTTTTTACTGGCACTATTCGCCGTCGTTGCGGACAAAATGTGGTTGACGTAACGTTAACTAGGCGCAATCATTACGGATTGTGCAGGGTGAGGGCGTTTCAATGAAACTCGTTGTTTTTGGCGTAGCAATGGTATTGGCCGCCACCGGAGCAGCTGTTGCGAAAGAGAAGAAAAAGGTGGCCACCGCTCAGGCTACAACCTCGTGTTCGGCAGCTCATATGAAGGCTGGCAGCAAGCCGACCCCGAAACTGGATTGCAAATCGACAGGCACCGTTGTTGCGCGACCGTCAAATCGGGCCGCAAGCTTCCTGGATCATTATCCGCGCTTAGGGTATGACACCGATCCGTGGATTCAAACTGGCTATTGACGGCGGCTTCGGGGCCTTTCTTTTGTCCAGCGCTGCCTCACGATGGCGGGTTTTTTCATTTCCGGTGGTCGCTGAAATACGCAAAGCCCGCCTTTCCCGCTCCGTCTAATGGTAGGACAGCGCCCTTTGAAGGCAGCCGCAACACCCCTAGCCGGTTCGCGCGCCGGGGGAGATTCTCCTTGCGATCGGCAACTGGCGATCGGTAATTGGCGGGAAGCCGTGGCCGTCACGGGACAAGGCCAACCGGTTCGTCGCACTTGTATACCGGGCAGCGGCCGTCACGGGTCGGGACATAGACCGACATCGGCACCTGAGGCCAGTCGCACTCGTTGCCGAATTGCCTCACATAGCGGTCATAGGTGTTGGGGCCGGTGGTCAACACCACGGCGCGCTGGCTCTGGATCAGTTGCTGGAGCTGCTGGCAGCTCATCGTGCGGGTGTCGGGCCGGGCCTCAGTGAGGCCGGTCGCGGCAAGCAGGATCGCTGCTGTCGTCAAAGCAGTTAGTGGGATGGACATGGGCGATATCCTCGGGCAGGGCATGCGAAACTCGCATCCCGGCCAGCGGTTCCGCAAGAGCCAGTTGGCCGTCTTTTTGCGGCGCAACCAAATGGCGCGTCGGCAAGCATGGCGATCGGGACATCCGCGCCGGTGGTGCGGCGCGGACGCTCAGAAGAGATACGCGATTGATTCCGGAGTATCTGTTCCGCTTAGGCATAAGCGGCTTCGGTCTTCCTCGCGCTGGTCTCTATCGGCGCGGTGAGATCCAGCACCATACGGCCCTCGATCTTACCTCCCTTGAGCCGCGCGAGGACCGAGTTGATGTCGCTCAACGGCGCCTTGGTGATCTCGGCCCGCACCTTGCCCTCGGCCGCAAAGGCAATGGCCTCGTCGAGATCGCGTCGTGTACCGACGATTGATCCGCGCAAGGTAATGCGCTTCAGCACGACATCGAAGATCGGCGTCGGGAATTCTCCCGCCGGCAGACCGACGAGGGCAACCGTACCCTTGCGGCGCACCATATGCACCGCCTGGGAGAAGGCGGGGGGCGAGACGGCCGTCACCAGAATGCCGTGGGCGCCGCCGCCTGTCGCCTTGAGGACATCGGCCACTGCGTTCGGAGAGCGGGCGTCGATGGCCACATCAGCTCCGCTGGCACGCGCCAGAGCGAGCTTGTCGGGCGTGACGTCGAGCGCCACGACCTTGAAGCCCATCGCCTTGGCATACTGGACCGCCACATGGCCGAGACCGCCTATGCCTGAAATCGCCACCCATTCGCCAGGACGTGCCTCGGTCTCTTTCAACCCCTTGTAGGTCGTGACGCCAGCGCACAGGATCGGCGCCATCTGGGCGAAATCGACACCAACTGGAAGGCGCGCGGTAAAGGCTGCCGAGGCGATGACATATTCGGCGAAGCCGCCATCGCAGCTATAGCCGGTATCGTGCTGATGCTCGCACAGCGTCTCCCAACCGGTCTCGCAATATTCGCAGCTCAGGCAGGCGTCGTGCAGCCAGGCTACGCCGACCGGATCGCCCTCCTTGAAATCTGTCACACCCGGCCCGAGCGCAGCCACAACGCCCGCCACTTCATGGCCGGGAATGAAGGGCGGCACAGGCTTCACCGGCCAGTCGCCGGAAGCGGCATGCAGGTCGGTGTGGCAAACACCGCAGGCGATAACCTTGACGAGCAGTTCACCTGGGCCCGGTACGGGCACCGGCACATCCTCGATCGTAAGCGGCTTGCCGAATGCCCGTACGACGGCGGCCTTCATCGTCTTGACCATGGATCCAACTCCTTTGTCGATGAGGGCAGACTAGGCACTGGGGCGGAAGGTGCTTTGACCGAAATCAATGTGCGTCTTGGGGCAGGGCATAAAGCTGGGGTTTCCGTGGCCTTGGAATGTTCCCGGGCATCAAGACAAGGAAATTGCCATGTCCCAGCACGCCCTCGAACTCGTCCGCTCCAAGGGAAATATTCCAGCCCGCTATGGCAACTTCATCGGTGGAAAATGGGTCGCGCCTTTGGACGGGCAGTATTTCACCGACTACAGCCCAATCAACGGCCAACGCCTCGTCGAGGTGGCGAAGTCGACGCCTGCGGACGTGGAAGCGGCGCTCGATGCAGCCTACAAGGCCAAGGACGGATGGGCGCGCCTGTCACCGGCCGAGCGGTCGCGGCTGCTCAACAAGGTCGCCGATCGGATGGAGGAGAATCTCGAGCTGCTGGCGCTGGCCGAAACGCTGGACAACGGCAAGCCGATCCGCGAGACGCGGAGCGCCGATGTGCCGCTTGCCATCGATCATTTCCGGTACTTCGCTGGTTGTATCCGAGCCGACGAAGGCTCCATTTCCACAATCGATGACGACACTGTCGCCTATCACTTCAAGGAGCCGCTGGGCGTCGTCGGCCAGATCATTCCCTGGAACTTCCCGCTGCTTATGGCGGCCTGGAAGATTGCCCCGGCGCTTGCCGCCGGCAATTGCACGGTGATCAAACCGGCTTCCAACACACCGCTAACGCTCTTGATCCTCGCCAATCTTACCGCGGACATCCTGCCGCCCGGCGTGCTCAACGTCATCACCGGCCCGGGCGGATCGGTCGGTCGGGCGATCGCCGCCAATCCGCGCATTTCCAAGGTGTCGTTCACCGGCGAGACGACGACAGGGAGGCAGATCATGGGGTATGCGGCAGAGCACCTGATTCCGCAGACCATGGAATTGGGCGGCAAGTCGCCAAACATCTTCATGGCCGACGTGATGGATGGCGACGACGAATTCTTCGACAAGGCGCTTGAAGGCTTTGCCCTTTTTGCTTTCAACAAAGGCGAGGTCTGCACCTGCCCATCGCGGGCGCTCGTCCAGGAATCGATCTTCGACAAATTCATGGAGCGCGCGGTGGCCCGCGTTGCAAAGATCAAGGTCGGCGATCCGCTCGATCCTTTGACGCAGATGGGCGCGCAGGCTTCCGGAGATCAGTTGACCAAGATCCTTGACTATATCGAGATCGGCAAGCAGGAGGGCGCCAAATGCTTGACCGGCGGCGAGCGCGCCCATCTCGGTGGCGACCTGGAGAAGGGCTACTTTCTGAAGCCGACTGTGTTCAGCGGCGACAACAGCATGCGGATCTTCCAAGAGGAGATTTTTGGCCCGGTGCTGTCGGTTACGACGTTCAAGACCGTCGAGGACGCGATCCGTATCGGCAATGATACCATCTACGGTCTGGGCGCCGGCGTCTGGTCGCGCAATGGTAACGACGCCTACAGGGTAGGGCGCGGCATCCAGGCCGGGCGGGTTTGGACCAATTGTTATCACGCCTATCCCGCCCATGCCGCCTTCGGTGGCTACAAAGCTTCCGGTTTCGGGCGGGAAAACCACAAGATGATGCTCGACCACTATCAGCAGACAAAGAATCTACTGGTCAGCTACTCGACCAAAGCGCAGGGGTTTTTCTGAGCGTTCAGTGATCGGGCCGGGAACTGGTTGGAATTGCGAAATCCATCCGGCCCGGCCCAAGAGCCGTGGAAGCTGCTTCGTTGTAAAATTCTCTTACTCAAAGGAAAGAAAGCTTTTCCCTACAGCTATTTGAATGGAGATCAGACCTGAGGAATATGGCGGAGGGAGTGGGATTCGAACCCACGGTGAGCTTGCACCCACGCCGGTTTTCAAGACCGGTGCCTTAAACCGCTCGGCCATCCCTCCAACTAGTTGTTCTGATTACGCTTTTTGAGACGGCGAGAGTTGGTCATTTGCCGCTTTGCTACGCACATTGCAACTATTTGGCTTTTCGATTGTCGCTTATAGCTGCCTGCAATGCCGCGTCAACTTGTTCGGCGGCGTCAGCCTGCATTCCCGGCATGACATGCGAATAAAGATCCAGTGTGATGCCGATCGACGAGTGTCCCAAGCGTTCGCTCGCGACCTTCGGATGAACACCGGCCGACAGCATCTGCGAGGCATGGGTATGGCGCAAATCGTGAAAGCGGATACGGGGCAGGGAGGTCTTTCCAAGCACCCGAACCCATTCATGTGTCAGCGACCTGGGCTGCAGCGGTGCACCATCGACCTGGGCAACGACAAAGCTGTCACCATCGGGCCGCAGACCAAGCCGGAGCTGTTCCTCGGCCTGCCGGATGCGATGTGCCTTCAGTTCGGCAACGACACTCGCTGATAGCGCCACGGTCCGCGCACGGCCTGACTTTGGCTCCTTGTATCGGACGCCATCGGTGGTTTGCTCGGCGCTTTCCACAATCGACATTTGCCTGCGATTGTCGCCAAGGTCGAGGTGTCGCCAGCGCAACGCGAGAATTTCGCCGCGGCGCAAACCACACGTTACCGCCAACAGAGCAGGAATGTACATGCGCATGGGTCGAAGCGTTTCCAGCATGGAAGCCGTCTGGCCGACATCATAGGCAAGCATCTTCTGCCGCTCGATCTTCGGCGGTGTTGTCGCTGTCGCTGGGTTGCGAGACAGTCTCTCCCACGTCACCGCTTGGCTTAGCGCTTTGATGAGGACGCGGCGGTAATGGTGGACGGTGCGAGGTGACAGCGGTGGCAGGGGCTTCGGCTGCTCGCCATCCTTCTTCTTGCGATGGTCCGTGCGCGGCTTCGTCAGCGCGGCGGTGAAGGCGGCGTCGATCTTGTCTGTCTTCAATTTGGAAAGGATCACGCTGCCGATCAGCGGCGCCAGTCCCTTTCTACAAATCTCGGTGTAGCGCTCGTGCGTCTTCGGCGCGACCGATGGCTTGATGAAACCCAGCCACTCGTCCAAAAATTCGGCTGCGGTCTGCTTGGTCGGCTCGACATACTGGCCTTGGGTAAGCGCCGTGATCAGACGGGAGCATTCGTTTTGCGCTTCACGTTTGGTGCCGCTGAAGCTATGCCACTTGCGCTTCTTCTTGCCGGTCTTCGGATCGGGCTCGCCGACATCGAGGATGATTGCCCACTTGCCGGGGCTGCGTTCGCGGATGTGGCCCTTCATAGTTCCCTATCCTCAAAATGGGATTTCGTCATCGAGTTCGCGGTTTGGCGTGGGCTTTGGCTTTTCCGGCGGCTTGGCTTTTTCTGGAATTGGCCATTCAGGGGCCGCGAGTTGTGCCGCCCTCAAGGCGGCCTGCATTGCCTTGCCGGCGGCAAAATAATCGCTCTGCTTTTGATCGTCATGGATTTGGATGAAGTCATCGATCCTCGGCCACAGAACGTCGATGTAGTGATTGATGAACGAGCCTCGGGCCTCCGACGTGTAGAAAAAAGGCCAGTGGGTCTTTGCAAAGGCCAGGCGACGTTCCTCCTCATAGGTCGGAAAGAATTCCGACCGCGCTGCCATCCGTAGCGCCCGACAGCCATCGCTAACATCCCAGAAGCGCTGCCAACCGTCTGGCGAATCGGGCCACTGGGGGTCGTTGACCAATTCCTGTGAAGCGGCCGCAACAATCGCACGCTCAACCACCGTAGTGATGTTCTGCCCCTTCAACCTGGAAAGGTATTCCAGAATGAAGCGGGTCTTGGGGTCCAGCCGGATGGTGAGCGTCTCGGTCTTTCCGCCGCGTGTCGCCTCTTTCGCCATCCCGTGCACTCCCGTTTAATGCCATAGCGCTACACCGCGCCTGCTCACATGGCAAGAAAAACCGGTGGATAGCGTGAAATACCTTGGGGAAAGCGCTCGCAAGCCCTTGTTAACCCTTGAACCTGTGGCTCTCTGGCTGTACTACTGGACTAGTGCGTTGGATGATCCGCGCGCAGAACAAAGCAGGACAGGCGACATGACCTTGGAAGACGCATTGAGCCGCCCGACCATTTCAATAACCGATGCCGGGGCGCTGTTTTACGGGCTGAGCCGCAACGGCTCCTATGATGCCGCCAAACGTGGCGACATTCCAACTATCCGCATTGGTAGAAAGATTGTTGTGCCTGTGGCGCCGGTCGCCAAGCAACTCGGTCTTCGCGCCACGGCGGGCATCAAAGAAGCGGCTTGAGCGTCGGTTTGCAGACCGCCGCTCAAGCCTGATCTGGACCAGATTATCGAAGTTCACCCCTGAAATCCGAAAGGAACAGACCGTGCATTCAATAACAGGCGAGGCGTCTCGCGTTAACCCGCAATCTGCGGCGAAGTCCGGGAAATACACAGTCTTGGTCAAGGTAATGCCAGATGGCGTTCCGATGCGCCTGGAAGGGCGCGTAGCATGGGCAATGCGGCAGCTTGTCAAAGCAGGCCAGACCGGATGTACCCCGATCACACATCCCGGCCCTAGGTGGTCCGACTACACCCACAAACTTCGCAAACTCGGGTTTGTCATCGAAACCGAATATGAAAGCCACGGTGGGCCGTTCGCCGGTGCCCACGGGATCTACAGACTGCATTCCCCGGTCGTGATCCTCGAAGACGCGGTGCAAGCTGCTTGAGCGCCCCCGCCAGCACTGCTCACCCGGCAGGGGAAGACACCAACATCCAGCGTGCCGCCAGATGGCTTGCGCTGGGCTCCGTCGATCGGCGCCACGCCATCGTGCCTCAGCTTCAATCTGAATTTCAGCTCACCGCCCTGCAAGCCGTTCAAGCGATCCATGAAAGCCGACTGATCTTGGCGAGGGCGACCTGATGAGCCAGCGTCGCGAACACTCCAGAGAAGGCTGGCTGATTCTGTCAGCCGGGCGGCCGTGGGACGATTGGGTCTATCCCACCGAAGAGGCGGCAAAGAGGACAGCCGAACGATGCGCCGTCGAGAAGGCCGACGTTGTCCAAGGAAAACGCCAAGGGTTTATCAGCGGGCCGAACCAATTCAGCTCCCGGATGCTGTTCGACCGGAAAAGGCGAACGCCATGAAGACGAAGCAGCAGGCTCCCGAGCATTGGACAAAGACTATCCGCCACACGCAGGAATGGCCTGCGTGGCGCGCTCTGTCGTCATCCGCGCAAGCCGCCTATCCGTGGTTCAAGTTCGAATGGCGCGGAGCCGACAAGAATAACAACGGCAAGATACGGCTGAGTGTCCGCCAGCTTGCTGAGAGGATGGGCGTTCGTCCCGATACCGCGGCCGAAGCCATTCGTGATCTGCAACGCAAAGGCTATCTCTTCCAAACGGAAGCTGCCTGCCTCGGCATCGACGGAGCCGCCAAGTCTCCTGCCTGGGAAATCACCGAACTGAAAATGCCGGGCACCGACAAGCAGCAGGATGGCCGCAAGCTTTACCGGGAATGGCAGGAAGGCCGCGATTTCCCGGTCCAAGGTGCCGGCGCCAACAATCCACGCGGCGCCAACGGCCGAAAAACAAAACCCCGTCATGAAAACCGTGACGGTCCTGTCCTGAAAACCGTGACGAAAATGGCGGTAGCGTCATGAAAACCGTGACAGCCCGTCCCAAAAAGCGTGACGAAAGCGGGGGTTCGCCGAGCCAAACCGTCACGGTTTTCGTGACATCCTTATTCTACCATAGCCATACAGCCGGAGGCGGACATGCAGCCGACCCTGTTTGACTGGTCCCCGCCTTGCCAAGTCATCATGTTCCCGATGGGAAAACGCGTAGGCCGCATCCGATCGACAGCAGAGAAGATGCTTGCGAAGCCGACTGACCGGGCCGCCGAATCGTACCGGGACCAAGTGACCGACGCCCTGTTGCGGCAAATGGCAAAGGCCGGCATCGCGGGCGACGAGCAAGATGAGCATTTGGGCGCGTTCTGGTCGGCCGTTGAGGCCGAAATCGTCCGCTTGACCTATCGCAGCAACCAGCCTGGCGGGGGTCATGTCGCATGATCAGCACGGGCGAAGAGGCGCGCTGTACAATTTTGTACCGACAAGATGACAATTTTGTACCGACAGGTGTCGCATGAATGACGATGCCGACGAATTTTCGGAACTGCAGTTGCAGCGGATGGCTGCGAAGCTGCTGGCCGGCTACCAGCCGCCAACGGCGCTATCCGGCCTCGGCGAAAAAGAACAGCGGATGGCGGCAAAGCTGCTCGGCGCCTCGAACGCGGAACGCCTGGCGCGCACCGGCGACAAGCCCTTCAAGTACCGCCGGCCAACGCACGTCATAGAATACCGCATGGCGGCATGGGGCTGGGCCGTGGACCTGATCGAAAACGGCAAGCGCCTGCCGTTCAAGTCGAACCTGGATGACGAGAAGCTGGCAATCGTCCTGGCGGCCATAAAGCAAAAGGGTGTGCCTATCCGACGTTTTGAAACCGAAGGCGAGAAGCAGGACCGACTTGAACGGGAACGGCGTCTGGAAACTAGCCCGACCGTCAAGGAAAGGCCGAAAAGCGCTCGCTTTGACATGCTCTACGAGCTGATGGATTTCCGCCCATGACGGTGATTGAGGGCGGCGGCGGCTTCGTCGTGGTCGACGGCGGCGAAACACTGGCCGGGCCGTTCCCGACCAATGCGGAGGCTTGGCGCGCGCTCGACCGGATGGAAGGCGAGCCGATCTCGCCAGCGGAAAAGCGCGCGGACTGGATTTCGAACAAGATCCTCTCCGCCGGCCCGGTGCCGATCGGCCCTAAGCAAAGCCGGAAGGAAAAGCGACAGGCCAAGAAAATGAAGCGCGCCGCAGCCAAGGCGCCAGCGTGGCTCCGGACGGGAGCAGCGGCCACCTTCGACCCGCACGGAAAGCGGGTCTTCCGCGAATGGCAGCTCGGAACATTCGGTGCGGCGTCGCCGGTCAGGAAGATTGACCCGGCTGACTATGTGGCAGGAAAGGCGGTCGAGAAATGAAGCATCGGCATCGATCAGAACACCGGCCAGCGCTCCCGTTTCACGCGTTCAGCAGTTTCAACAAAAAGGGCGGCAAGACGGTCGACGCCGTGGCGCGCAAGAGGAACCGCGCGTTGGATTTGTACTCAGAGCTGGCGACCTACGAGAAGATTGCGGAGTGTCTGGACATTTCGGTGACGACCGTCGTCCAGTACGTCGCACGGGCTCGGCAACAGGGCGATGTCCGGGCCAATCGATCGTTCAAGCACCGCGGTCGCCTGCAGGCATTACAGCGGCGGAAGTCGATCCGCGAAATGAAGGCGCTCGGCATGCCGGCTCGGGAAATCGCCAAACGGCTCGGCATCAACGTGCGGCTCGTCCAGATCAGACTGAAGGAAAGCGCATGACGCGCGACGATGAATGGAAGCGCATTTCGGCAATGGCCGGGCTCGACGAGGACGGCAGCATTCTGCCTCCGGCCGCAGATGGCGGGATCGATCGCTCGCCGAATCCGTGGTGGCGAAACCGGAAATGGAAGGGCGATCAGCCGAAAGGCCAGGAAGAGTGATGTCAGCACCAGCAGGAAACCAATTCTGGAAAGCGCGCAGCTCACATGGCCGCAACCCGATCTTCTCGACGCCTGACGAGCTTTGGGAGGCAGCATGCGAGTATTTCGAGTGGGTGGACGCCAATCCGCTCTATGAGGCCAAGCCCTTCGCCTACCAGGGCGAGGTGAAGATTGAGAGCCTTGCCAAGATGCGCGCAATGACGATCGACGGGCTTTGCATCTTCCTCGATATCGCTCGCAGGACGTGGGACGGCTACCGCGAGCGCGATGGCTTTCTGCCAGTCACGACGCGCGTAGAGGAAATTATCTTCACCCAGAAGTTTGAAGGGGCCTCGGCTGACCTGTTGAACGCCAACATCATCGCTCGGGATCTGGGCCTTTCCGACAAGACGGAGCTGTCCGGCAAGGGCGGCGGGCCGCTCGTCGTCCAGGTGCTGAAGCTGGCTGATGCGGTGAAACCCGATGCCGACAATCCAGCTTCCTCATAACGGCTGGCGGCCCCGCTGGTATCAAAAGAAGGCATGGGACACGTGGGAGCAGGGTTGTAAGCGTCAGCTGCTCGTATGGCACCGACGCGCCGGTAAGGACGAGATCAATCTGAACATGCATGCGGTTTCCGCCCATGAGCGGCCGGGAACGTACTGGCACATGCTCCCGGAGGCCGCCCAGGCGCGCAAAGCGATCTGGAATGCGATCAACCCGCACACAGGCAAGCGACGGCTTTTCGAGGCGTTCCCTGAGCCGTTGATCGAAAACATGAACGACAATGAGATGTTCGTCCGCTTCAAGGTCGGATCAACGTTTCAGGTCGTCGGGTCGGACAACTTCAACAGCCTGGTCGGCTCGCCGCCGGTCGGCATCACGTTCTCAGAATGGGCGCTCGCCAATCCAGCAGCATGGGCCTACCTGTCGCCGATCCTGGCGGAAAACGGCGGCTGGGCCTCGTTCATCACCACGCCGCGCGGCAACAACCACGCCAAGGGCATGCTCGACGCGGTGAAGGGCAACGTCTTTCACCCGGTCACGAATCCGCGCGGCTGGTTCAGCGAAGTCCTGCCTGCCAATGTCACTGGCGCCATCGACGAAATCAGTATTGAGGAACAGCGCGTGATCTACACGGGCCTGTTCGGCAAAGAGACGGCAGACCTTCTGATCGACCAGGAGTTTTACTGCTCATTCGCTGGCGCACTGATCGGCTCCTACTGGGGCTCGGAAATCGCGAGAGCGGAGCGCGAGGGCCGCATAGGTGGCGTGGTCGAGGTCGATCCAGACTATCCGGTTCATACCGCGTGGGATCTGGGCAAGGCGGCAAACAACCCAATTTGGTGTTTCCAGGTCATCCACGGCGTCCCGTACATCGTCGATTTCTTCGTGCCGGAAAGCGAGGACATCGCCGATTGGTGCAAATGGCTCGACAGCAAGGTCTACCACGGCAACGACTATGTTCCGCATGACATCCTGCATCCGCAGTGGGGAACCTCACGGACGCGCCTCCAGACTCTGAAGGAACATGGCCGCAAGCCCAAGATGGTCGGCATGGCCAGCTTTGCCGATGGCGTCAACGCCGGCCTGCAGACGATCAAGGTTGCCCGCTTCGCCAACAACGAGCGTGTGAACGATGGCCTGGAGGGGCTGAAGGTGTTTCGCCGCGAATACGACGAGGACAAGAAGGTCTTCATCAACACCCCGGTAAAGAATTGGGGCGAGCACTACGCGTCGGCGTTCCGCTATCTCGGGCTGTCCTGGAAAGAAGCTATCGTGGCCACGGTGAAACCGAAGCCGGAGAGCAAGGACACCTATACGGCGATGCCAGATGGATCGATTCGCAGCACCCAGACGGTCAAGGAAGCCGTTGAGGCGATGATCAGGAGGCGACGGACCGGGAGATGATATTCGGAGTGGCGTCTGGTGATAGCACTCCAATTCGGCCAACTTCGAATGGCTGACCATTGGAAAGTGAAAGGGTCACAACAATATCGCCCGTTCTATCCACCGAGAAAACAGACGCACCCAGAATAAAGATTGTTGGCCGACTGCCATCTCTGACGTGAACCACATTCTCATTTTGGATACAAGGCGTACCATTCGGGGCTGTCGCAACGATTTTGAACGGATGGGTGCCAACTTCCAATCCGACCACTGTGACCCAAAGAGCCAATGTCACAAATGACGGAAAGTTTGGCGGGATCATATCGCCGGAATACACGCCAACGAGAATATGTTTACTGGAAATTTCTTGACGTATATCGTCACAGAATATTGTCGTACCACGCAGGTTATTCACTGCGCCATCTCCATCTCACGCATCGTACCTGCTAAGATAATGGTATTAGCGCTATTAGACGACGCAAAGTGTGACGGCGATATAATCGCCATATTCGAAGCGGGTTGATTTCGGGTATTATCGGGTTGTTCCAAGTCTATATCGAATAATGGGTTACCCCGCATAGCCCAAACCAAGAGAGCCACAGACTCCAACGTGAGGTTGCTGTAGCCGGACAGCCAGCGATGGATTTGAGATCTGTTGACGCCCAACTCAGAAGCAATCGCCTGTTTGGTGAGCTTCATAGACTTCACGCGGTTCGTGAAGGCAGCTTGCAGCCGACGGCCTACCAGAGCCACGAACGAGGCAACAGCCTCATCCTTCGGATCTAGGGTAAAACGCCCACTGGGTTCTTCACTCTGAAACGACATCATCTTCTCCAGCTCCGGCGAGATATTTAGGTTCGTCCAGTTCGATAGCCTTCCGGGCCTCGATAACGGCGATCCGATGCTTCTCATAAAGCGATTTGTCAGCTTTGAGGTCCTTGAACAAAGCGCCTGAGACAGCGACGAAACAATTAGGCTTGTGGAACCAACCAAAGAAGCGCAGGTCGGGCGTGCGAAACTCCCAAACGTCATCGGTTAAAGGTCGCATCTTTCGAAAGGCCTTTGTCCCGATCATTGGCTTCCCTGAGATGTAATCTCTCAGAATGCTTTGCGCTTGAAGGGCAGGTCGAATGTCTTCCGGATAAAAAGACGTAGCTCCCAAAACTGGCCCCTTCAACCATGCCATAAATGTTCGATAAGCGTAAAACCACCGGTCTGCATAGTCACCACGAGCGAGTTCGAGCTCCACCAGGAGGAGCACATCGCCTTTCTCTAGCTGCTCGATTGTTGCCATATAAGTCAACAACAAAAGATTGACAAGATAATGACTGGTGTTCGATTCGGCAGTTTTTTCGCCACGTGCCCTCCCATGTCTTTGCCGACGATGTGTTAGGCCGCTCCTAGCGCGATTCCAAGCGGCTTATGATTTCGTGCTGCTAATTTCAGTCTGCACTCCAGCCCAACGATTGGAGCGCCGATGCCTCGCGCTGGTGGAGTATACTCGGCCCCTCCGGGGACCACGGCCACGCCGAACACGACCGTCCAGAGCGCGCCGTACAATGCGCTGGTGGCCGATCTTGTCGCCGATGCCAATGCGGCCAGGCCAGTATCTGCCGGCGGCTCCGGGTCGTCCACCGCAGTGGGTGGCAACGACAATTTCAACCTGTACGGCGCCGACATGGCGTCGGCCGCAACGCTCAATCTGGCGAACTCGACCGGCTCGATTATCAACGTGACGGGTACGGTCACGATTACCGCGCTCGGGACGCTCGCGGCCGGTGCCGAGCGCGAATTGGTGTTCCAAGGCATCCTGACGTTCACGCACAACGCAACCAGCCTTATTCTGCCAGGCGCGGCGAACATCACCACAGCGGCCGGCGACGTGGCCAGGGTTAGGTCCAAGGGCTCAGGCAACTGGCTATGCGTCAGCTATCAGCGTGCTAGTGGTGCGCCGCTCGCCATTGCAGCATCGGCAACCATCGTCACGCCAACACTAACGCTAAAACAGAGCGCCGCGCCGACGCCGACTGCCGAAGGCGATATCCAGTGGGATACCGACGACAATGTCTTGCTCATCGGCGATGGCGCTGCCGCACAGACCTTCGTTCCGTTCCCCGCATCGGTGGTCGCTGGCGACCTCTTCTATGCATCAAGCGCCAAAGCTCTAGTCAGGCTCCCCAAGGGCACCGCCGGGCAGGCACTGCTGATGAACGCAGGCGCGACGGCGCCAAGCTGGGCAACGCTTCCATTCACAAAGTCGTTCGAAAGCGCTCAGCAGACGATCACGTCCGCAGGCGCCCTCACAATCGCTCACAGTCTCGGCGCATCGCCTAAGCTTGTCGTAGCGGCGCTTCAGTGCGTTACCGCCGAAAACGGGTACGCAATCGGTGAAGAAGTCACCATGGAAATAGGCAAGCATGACGGTTCCCCGGCTCGCGGGCTTTCGGTGAAAGTGGATGCCACCAACTTAACGGTCCGGTACGCCAGCGACAGCGGTTGCTTGGAGTATATCCACGGGACAACCGGCAACAATGTCGCCCTTACCAATGCTAACTGGAAACTCGTCTTGCGGGCTTGGGCGTAGGGCCATGGATCGCAATTTTACTCACGCGCTCGCGCTGATTCTGAAATCCGAAGGCGGCTGGTCCGACAATCCGGCCGATCCCGGCGGCGCTACGATGAAGGGCGTCACGCTCGCCAATTTCCGCCGCTTCGTAAAGCCCGATGCCACCAAGGCCGACCTGAAGAAAATCACCGATGCCCAGCTGTCGACCGTCTATCGCCGCTTCTACTGGGACGCAGTGGCCGGTGCCGAACTGCCCGATGGCGTCGACTACGCGGTATTCGACTTCGCCGTGAACAGCGGGCCTGGTCGCGCGGCGAAGTATCTGCAGGCCGTGGCAGGTGTTCCGCAAGACGGGCGCATCGGCCCAGCGACCATCGCCGCGGTGAAGGCAAAGCCGGCCGGTGTCATCATCGACGCGCTCTGCGATGACCGTCTGGCGTTCCTGAAGCGTCTTCCAACATGGCCGGTGTTCGGTAAGGGCTGGAGCGACCGCGTGTCGTCCGTGCGCGCTCAGGCGCTCAAGATGACGGTGCAGCCGGCAGCGGCCCCGCCAGCGCCCGTTCCTCCCACTATTCCCGCTCAACCAACGCTTGCCGCCCCTGTGGCGCCTCCTGCGGCCCCGCCAATTGTCTATCCCGCACCTACACCAACGACAGATACCGTGACGGTCGAACGCAATTGGTTCTGGCGCCTGTTGTTCGCCATCGTCGGCGCAATCTTCAAGAGGAAATGATGATGGAAAATGCAAAGCCGTGGTGGCAGTCAGTCGCGGTGTGGGCGGGTGTTTTCTCGCTGCTCAACTCCGCCGGGCTCGCCGGGATCAACATCGACTTTTCGACCGGCGATTTCACCGGAAACATCCATGAGCTGGGCGCGTCGCTGATCGGGTTCGCCATGAGCGCCGGGATGATCTGGGGCCGAATCCGGGCCACGACAAGGCTGCACAAATGAGCGCGGTCCTCGCCTGGCTGTTCAGCGCCGTGATCGGCAACAAGGTCATCATGACCCTTTTCGCAGGCGTCGTCGGCTCGATCGGGATCTATATCGCGGGCGGTATCAACCGCGCGAAGAAGGATAGAGCCCAGCAGGCCGCCAAAGAGCTTGCCGCTGCCCAGGACCGCCTAGAAATGGACCGTGAGGCTACAGCAGCGGAGCGCAACGCCGCCGGCATGACGGACGCTGATGCAAGAGCGGAGGCTGAGAAATGGGCCAAGCGTTGAAAGCTCTCTGCCTCTGCCTGGTGCTCGCCGGCTGCGTCACCTCGGCGCCGGTCGACAATCCCCGGCAAGTCTGGTGCGATCACAACAAGCCGCGCCGGCCGTCTTCGGCTGTCATCGCGGCTATGACCCGGCCAGAGCTGGACGAAATGAACGCCTTCAACGGGCAGGGCGCCAGATGGTGCGGGTGGAAGCCCAATGCATGAATTCTTCGATCTGCTCGGGATCAAAGGCCCGGTCGTGGCCGCTGGGCTGGCTGGGGGCGTCCTAAGAGCGCTTTCGCGTCATCGGTACAAGATCCGCGAGATGGTGGCATCGCCGATCTGCGGTGCGCTGGCGGCTGCCTATCTGACCTTGCCGGTGGTGACCTATTTCAAGGCGACGGGCTTGCCGATTCCGGACCCAGCCGACGATACTACGACACTCGCCGCGGCCTTCCTGATTGGCGTCTCGGCGATGTGGATCTCGGACATCCTGTTCGAATTCATCGTGCGGAAGTTCAAGCCCGCGCAGAAGGAATGAAGGGCATCCCACTTGTTAGGGATCGCGCAAGGCTAGCCTCACTCCGAGTCGCAAGAGTGGTAGAGGCGGTCAAGTCCATCCATAATGGTATCGTATCGAGACCGGTTGTCGCCCCTGCAAGTGAAACCTTGGCTATCAATGTCGTTTAGTCGATTCAGATAACCCTGACTAAAAGCGTTGTTTGCAGAGCTTTCGCCGTCATCGTCTTCCGTGCAGATGATAGCAATACGCTCGAATTTGACCTTGAGGCGATGCGCCATCTTGGATGCGTCACACGTCTCGAAGTCAGCTGCAACGGAGCCCATTTTTTCGCCGAGGCCCTCGATTTCTGATTGTGGCGGTCCGGCGAAAGCCGGCAGCGGCGCGAGAAAAACTGCAAGTCCAAATGAGATGGTTATTACTTTCCGCATGATAATTCCCCCCTAATTCTCTTCTTTTCTGGCACCTTAGATCGTATTGGGCAAGAGGCAAGGCAGACGGCTCTACCTGACTAATTGCGCTTGGGCAGTGTACATAGATAACATTAGAAAAAACTAATGTTGTTCACTTATGCCAGGTGTGTTATGTCTATCAGCGGTTGAGGTAGGGGAGGAAGCCATGCCTGCGCTGAAGCTGCTATTCGCAATTGCGGTCGCGATACTCCTCAGTTCTGGACCTGCTTTCAGCCAGTTCAAATCTTACATATGTCCACACGTGTCTAGAGCAACTGAGTTTTGGTCGGACCGGATGAAGCTGACTCGCACCGACACCACTATCGGACCAATTGGTCCTCTCACCGAATCCACTTATAAATTCGAAGGGTTCTCTCCCAGGATTGAGCAGACTTTTCACAACAGGTGTACCAAAAACAGCGATATTCAGCCGGCTCGAACCTATTTTAATATCGATTTTACGATGGTTCGAAGATTTGTTCTGACTGATCCGATCCAAAAGGATCCTCCGGGGTTCTTGATCTCGTACATGTTCAAATCATATATTGACCCGGTGAAGTCACAACTTGGTGGGCAGACATTGTGGGGGATTAAGTTCTTCGACAAAAACGACAAAGAGATAATCTATTTTAAGATGAATACCAAGCCGGAACCAAATTGTACTAATCCGCGTCCGGTATGGGTTTCCCATACCTTTGAGTTTCCGGTAAAGTTTCTCTACCTGTGGGAACAGATTGATGCGTTCCGCGTCTCCACGTTGCCCTTCGATACTTTGGGTCGTTGCGAACATAATTGACAATCGTAGCGAACATTCGGAGCCCGATTCCAAGCGGCTAATCTTTTCGCGCGCCGGGCGGCCATTGTGCCGGCATGGCCAAATCGGACAAGCGAACGCCCGAAGAGCAGAAGCAGGGGCAGGCCCTCCGCGACGAGGGCTCCAAATGGCTTGCGCGCATCGATTCCGCCACCAAGCTTGAAAAGCAGTGGATGGACGACGCCGAAAAGGCCGTGAAGGCCTTCACGGGCGAAACATCGAACCGCGACTACAGTTCGTCGACGCCGCTCGGCAACACCTACGATTTCAACATCCTTTTCGCCAACGTCGAAACCATCGTGCCGGCGGTCATCAACAGTCCGCCGCAGCCGGACGTACGCCGCCGGTTCAACGATGAAGATCCGGCCGCGAAGGATGTCGCCATCATTATCGAGCGGTCGATCAAGGTCCAGGTCGACGACAGCAAGCTTCAGGTCGAATTGGAGGGCCAGGCACAGGATGGATTCCTTGCTGGTCGCGGCGTGGTCAGGCTTCGTTTCAAGAGCGATTTCATAAAGGACGCGAAGGATGAAATCGCGGCCGATGACGCGGATTCAAATACTGGCGCTTCAGAGGCTGGAGACGAGCCTGGGAGCGGGGAGGAATATTCAGCGGCATCTGGCGGCACTCCTGCGGCAGGCCCATCCGAACGCCTCGCCAACGAGCGCATCGAATTCGAGGCCGTAAGCTGGCGCGACTACCGTCACGGCCCGGCCAAGCGCTGGCAAGATCGACCGTGGGAGGCGTTTCGCTTCTGCTTGTCCCGTGAGGACGAGGATACCGCGTTCGATTCCGCCATGATTGGTATCCAGACCAGCGACCAGGAAAAGAAGGCGCGCGGCGAAGCCGACAGCGACCTGACCGGTTGGGAAATCTGGTGCATCAAGACGCGCAAGGTCTATTTCGTCGACGATAACGGCGTGATGCTGAAGACGCTGCCCGACCCGCTTGGCCTGACGAATTTCTACTGCATTGGTACGCCGGTCCAGCCGATCGAACTCACCGGCAGGCTGATGCCGGTCAACCCCTTCTCCGTCTATTGCAAGCTCGCCGACGAACTCGACTTGGCGACCAAGCGCATTGCCGTCATCACCAACCACATGAGGGTCAAGGGCTGGTATCCGGGCGATGCTGGCGACATCGCCAACATGCTGGCGGCCGACGACACTGAATTTGTCGCGATCGGCAACGCTGAAATCTGGGCAGCCAATGGGGGGCTCTCAGGAGCGGTCGCGTTCTGGCCCGTGGAAAAGTTCATCCTGGTGCTGCGCGAGCTGTACGCGTCTCGCGAGCAGACCAAACAGGCAATTTACGAGATCACGGGGATCTCCGACATCGTGCGCGGTGCTTCGAAGGCCGGCGAGACGCTTGGCGCGCAGCAGATTAAGACGCAATGGGGCTCGCTGCGGATCCAGAAGATGCAGCGCATGATGGAACGCGGCGCGCGCGACCTGTTCGCGATGATGTCCGAAATCATCCCGGCCAAGTTTTCGCATGAAACACTGCAGCAGATGACCGGCGTCCAGCTTATCCCGACCCAGCAGGATCTGACACCAATCCAGCCGCCGCCATCACCGCCGCAGGGCGCCCAAGTGCCGCCGGAAACGATGCAGCAATATCAGCAGGCCGTGGCAGCCGCACAGATGGCTGAAAAGGCCCGCCGGGCCAAGCTTGCCCAGATGCAGGCCACCCAGCAGCTTTTGGGTCAGAAGCTTTCGTCCATGTACCGGATTGATGTCGAGAGCGATTCGACGGTCAAGGCCGACCTGTCGCGGCAGAAGGCCGAAGCAGCCGAGTTCCTGCAAGGTGCCGGCGCCTATTGGGCCGCTGTCGGTCCGCTGGTCCAGTCTGGTGCGCTGTCGAAGGAAGTCGCGGTCGAAATCTTCGCCGCGAACTCGCGCCTGTTCAACCTCGGCAAGTCGGTCGAGGACGTGCTTGAAAAGATGGTGACCGATGCCAAGGCGAAGGCCGCAAACCCTCAGGCACCACAGCCTAGCCCCGAACAACAAAAGGCTGAAGCGGAAGCGAAGACGCGAGAGGCGGACGCGACGGCAAAAGCGGTTGATTTCAAGGCCAAGCAGGAAGCGAACGCCCAGGATATGCAGTTCAAGCGCGAACAACATGACATGACCATGAGGGAAAAGCAGTTCGATCTGCGCTCGAAACAGATCGGCGCTGCCAAAGACCAAAACCAGGCGCTGGTCGCTCAGGGCATCGTTCCGCCTCCCATACAAATCGACCCGATCGGCGGCGAGGCCGTGCTGAAGGAACTCGCCACCCAGCGCGAGCAGTTCGCCCAATTCATGGCGGCGGTCGTGCAGGCCCTGACCGCGCCGAAACAGGTCGTGAAGGACGCACAAGGCCGCATCTCCGGCGTGGTCCCGATGATGCAGCAGCAGCCCCAAACCGCAGGAGCGCCAAATGGCTACAACCAGTGAAGTCGAAGTAGGAATGGCGGCAATCGCCGCGCGTCTGAGCGATCAGCGTCAGGTGATGATCAAGGTCAAGGCGAACGCCGGCACCGCGTCGACGGCGCTTGCCGCCATCCCGAATGACTTTGCCGATGTCATCGCCACGGTGACCGCCTACGGCACCAGCAACGCCTACGAGGCGACGATCAAGGCCCAGCTTACGAAGATGACGGCCGAGTTCAACGCCCTGAAGGCCAAGGCCGATGCCGTCGCAGCGGTGGACCTGAACAGCTAATGTTCGACGGGCAATTCTACCCGATGCAGCCGATCCAGTTCATGGATGGCCTTCTGGCGCCTATCATCGGGCAAAATCAGTACAAGACCTTCTTCTCTGAATACGCCGTAGGCGCTCAACCATCCGATTGGACGCGGCGTTTCGATCTCACGGGTTGGACCGCACTCGTCCAGACATCTTCTGGGTCGCTCGCAGGCAAAGCACTACGTTGGACGAAATCGGGAAGCCCAACACGCGGCCTTTTGTCATGGGACAAAATTCCTGCGGTCGCAGACGTTGAAATCCTGATGCGCTCGCGGGCGATCACTTCGTGGTCCGCTGGCAACGATTTTGCTCAGGCTATTGTTCGAGGTTCCGGCGTTGGCACTGCATGGACATTTTACGCGGGCATCCTCGCGACATCGAGCCTCAACACTCTCTACAAAGACTATCTTGTAAAAGGCGTAGCCGGCACAGCTACTACATTGGGCACACAGCCGAATGGGCCAGCGCCGAACTATACGGTAAATTCTTGGATTTGGAGCAGGTCCAGATTTATCGGCACATCTCTTCAAACGAGAATTTGGCATGATGGCGCGAGTGAACCCGGCACTTGGGACCTATCCCAAACGGACTCCGCCGTCACAGCGGGCGGATGGGTCGGCATAGGCAACAATTTCCTTGATCCGAACGCAGAGATCGATTTTTTCAGCGTCGCCTTGAACGGCGACACAGCGCTGGGACCATGACATGAGGATTCCGAGCGGCAAAACCGATCAGCTGATTTTCTTCGTCGCGGTCGATAGCGTCGACCTCAAGACGCGCAAGACCGGCCTGACCACGTTTACGGTCTATCGCAGTCGCAATGGCGGCACCGCGACCGTCTACACGACGCCCACCGTTGCCGAACTTTCTGCGGCGAACATGCCTGGCGTTTACTCGCTGACGATCGACGAGGACACCACGATTGCCTCGACATCGGATGCGGAGGAATACTGCGTCCACATCACGCAGGCCAGCATGGCGCCGGTGACGCGCGTCATTGAGCTTTTCCGCCGCGACACGACGACCGGCACCACCGCTTTGGTCGACAGCAACGGTCGCGTCGACGTGATCAAGATTGCGGGCACCACGCAGACCGCGCGCGATATCGGCGCAAGCGTCCTGCTGTCGGCAGGCACTGGCACCGGCCAGCTTGATTTCACTTCGGGCGTGGTGAAGTCGAACATGACGCAGCTGCTCGGCACCGCTGCGGCGACGCCTTCGACAGCGGGCATTATCGAGGTGAACCTGAAGAACATCGCAAACGCCGCTATCGCTACCGGCACCGCACAGCTTGGCGTCAACGTGGTGAACGCTGGCGGCACTGCATGGGGCTCCGGCGCCATAACGGCGGGCTCGATCGCCACTGGCGCGCTGACCTCCGCCAAGTTCGCAGCGAACGCCCTCGATGCTGTCTGGTCGACCGCTACACGCCTGTTGACCGCCGGCACGAACATCGTCCTTGCCAAGGGAACCGGCGTGACCGGCTTCAACGATCTGGACGCGCCGGGCGTCCGTACTGCGGTCGGCCTGGCTTCGGCTAACCTGGACACCCAGCTTTCCACGCTGTCGGGCAATGACACCACCATCAATGGCAACGTGCTGGCCGTTAAGTCGAAGACCGACAACCTGCCAGCAGCTCCTGCCGCAGTCAGCGACATCCCGACCGCAAACGCCAACGCCGATGCGCTGCTTGACCGTACGGCTGGCGTAGAGACTGGTCTGACGGTCCGCCAGAGCTTCCGGTTGTTCGCCGCCGTGCTGCTCGGCAAGGCAAGCGGGCTTGGCACCGGCACGGCGATCTATCGCGACACGAACGACACGAAAGACCGCATCAACGCTTCGGTCGACGCCGATGGCAACAGGTTGGCGGTGATCCGGGACGCGAGCTAAGTGTTCGGCGATCGGTATTTTGGAAAGCGCTACTTCGGCAACCGCTATTTCGGGCCGGGATCAGACAGCGCGCCGCCGCTCCATCCGCCGGGCGGTGATCCGGGGATTTATTGGCGCCCGAAAATCTATGTGGATCGGGACTGGAATCCGGTCGACATCCATCGCAATCCCGAGCTTGTTCCCGAACTCGCCGAACTGCTGGACCTCTCGCCGGAAGTCCTCGCCGCTTTGCTTCGCGGCATACCGATAGAACAGCCACATCAGGCCGATATGTCTGCGCTGCTGGACGCCAAGATGGGACGAATGCTGATTGACAGACAGTTGCAGGCGATAGCAGACGATGAAGCGATCATTGCGTTACTGCTCGCCTCTTGAATACCAAGCGGACGCGCTAGTTTCCAGTCCTTCGACAGCGCGCACATTTACAAGTCCAGCAGATCGTGTCTATCTTGCTCATTGTATTGGCGCTTGGGGGGAATAGTCGATGCGTAAGAATTTCGGCCTCGTGGCGGTTTCGTTGCTTTTTCTGCTATCTGCATGCGCCACTGGCGGGCAGACTACGACAGGAAATGCTGGAGGCGGTACCGTTACCGTCTCGCCGGAAGTAGGCGATGTCTGCTTGGGCCAGACCGCCAATTGCACCCAAAAAGAAAAGGAAGCGGCGGAAAAAGCTGCCGCTGCTGCGCCTGTCACGCCGGCGCCTGCAACTCCTGCACCAGCCACCCCGGCGACACCGTGATGCGCTATTCTGTGGCCGCTGTTGGAATGTTGCTGTTGGTCTCCGGCTGCGTCGAAGGCGGAAACACTACGACGGGAGACGCTGGTGGTGGGAGTTTGACTGTCGCTCCCAAGGTCTACATTAACCAAGGTGGCGGCCAGCAACAGCAACAGCCACAACAGCAATATTCCTATCGATGCGTCACGCCTGTCACGATGTGCCCTATGCCGCAGCCTGGGCCGGCCGGCGGACCTTGCTGGTGTCCGACTCCTTACGGCCCCGCGCAAGGTCAGATTGGCTAGATCGCCGCAGACGCCACGCGCCTAATTTCAAACGGCTAATCTTTTCGCAGCGATAGGCTGCACCCTCCGTCCTGTCTGCAAACGGGACGGAAAATGGCGCGGTACGTATTTCGAAACGGCATCTTCGTTGATCGGCAGACTGGTGCGCCGATGGAGAAGCCTTTTGCCGGCCAGATCACCATGCCGCACGTGGTGTCCGACATCCCCGAATATCGCTCGCCGGTCGACGGCACTCTCATCGGATCGCGTTCCCAACGTCGGGACGATCTGAAGAAACACAATTGCGTCGAATACGAGCCAAGCCTTGGACCGACCAAGGGGCAAGCAAAGTTTCGCAACCCCGAGTTTTGCAAGAAACGCGGGATCCAGGTGTCAGAGGAATTCCGAACATGACTGCACTGCTTGAAGCCGCCACCGATCCAGGCGCTGCCGCCGCTGTCGTCAACGACGCGGCGCTGGCCAAGGACAATTCGGGCGGTGACGCCGCCCTTGAAGCCATCTGGAACAAGAACGAGCGCGACAACGGCGCGGAACGTGAAGCCGGCAAGTTCGTCAGCCCAGACCCTGACAAGCGGGCTGCTGCGGCATCGCCGAAAGGCGAAGATGGCGGGGAACCGGCTGGCGATGGTCTGACGCCTGGCGCCGGTGCGGTTCCCCTGCCTGATAACTGGAAAGGCCTTCAGGGCGCCGATGTCGTCAAGGGCGCATGGGAGAAGACGCCCGCCGAGATTCGCGCCTTCGTCGCCGCCCGCGAGCAGGATTTGCAGGGCAGGCTTTCCGAGCATGGCCGGCAGATGTCGACCTTCAAGCCTATTCAGGAAGTGCTGGAAAAGAACGCGCGGTATTTCGATCCGAACACCGGGAAAAAGGTGGCTGACGGCAAGGTCGTCACCCACGCCCAGGCGGTCGAGTACCTGTTCAACGTGCAGAACGCCATGGAGGCGGCGCCCGTCCAGACAATCATGGATATCATCGACCGGTACGGCATTCGCGACAAAATCGCGGCCACCTTCGGTCAGACCGTCCAGCAGGGCGAGACAGAATTGCGGCAGGAAATCGCCGGGCTTAAGCAGATGCTCGCATCTGTCCATAACCCCGCCACGATCGACGACCGCATAAACCAGAAGCTTCAGGAGCGCGTCGACCAGCAGTCGGCCGCCGACGAGGTGAGCCGCTTGGCATCAGACAAGCCGCTCTACTCCGAAATTCCTGAAGTCGACATGGTTGAAGCCATCCACAAGGCGCGGAGGAAGCTTGGCGACGCCGCCTCGAAAGAGGCCGTTTTCACCATGGCTTATGACATGGCCGTGAACGCCGATCCCGATCTCAGGGCCAAGGCAGCCGCTGCGAAACCAGCCGCTACCAATGGCGCCGCGAAGGTCGAAGGCGCTCGACGGGCCGCCGCTGTCAACATCCCCTCAACAGCATCGGGCAAGGGCCGGGTTCTCACCGAAGACGAAGAGCTGGCCGCTGTCTATGAGCGCAATCAAAAAGGATAAAATCGATGGCAGGTCCGTCGACTATCTTCACTGAAATGGTGTCCACCACGCTGCGCAACAGCGCGACGGAGGTTTCCGACAACGTTTCGAAGAACAACGCACTTCTCAACCGGCTGAAGAAGAAGAACAAGATCCGCGACCTCGACGGCGGCACCGAAATTCAGGTGCAGCTGGAATACGCCGAAAACAGCACCTATCAGCGCTACGCCGGCCTCGACACGCTGAACACCAACGGTTCGGATGTCGTCACGTCCGCGAAATACGACTGGTGCCAGGTGGCGCTGCATGTCGTGTCGAGCGGCAAGGAACTTCGCCAGAATTCCGGCAAGTTCGCGATGATCAACCTCGTCAAGACCAAGAAGGCGAACGCGCTGAAGACCGCCGCGAACAACTTCTCCGTCGACCTCTACTCGGACGGCTCGCTGTCCAACCAGGTCGGCGGCTTGGCGAACATCATCCAGACCAACGGCCAAGGCATTGTCGGCGGCATCGATGCCGGCACGTGGACGTTCTGGCGCAACAAGTTCAAGGAAGCGACGGGCACCAATACCGCCGCGACCCCGAGCGCCGCGAACGCCGCCGCCTTCACTGCCGACATGGGCTCTCTGTGGCTCCCGCTCAACCGCGGTGCCGACAAGCCCGACCTGATCATCTTCTCGCAGGACTTCTACGTCCTCTACGAGACCGGTCAGCAACAGCTCCAGCGGTACATGGATGCCGACATGGCTCAGTCCGGTTTCATCGGCCTGAAATACAAGACCGCTGACGTGATTTTCGACGACAACACGAATTTCACGACCACGGCAGAGAAGGGCTACTTCCTCAACTCTGACTACCTCTATGTCGACCAGCACAAAGAGGCTCAGTGGACGCAGGACGATGACAAGCGTCCGGTCAACCAGGATGCCGTGGTCATTCCCTTCTACTGGATGGGCAACCTCGTCTGTTCGAACAGGTCGCTTCAGGGCGTCCTGATTGACGCGGCATAAGGAGCGAAATCATGACCTCTTTTGTTGGAATGGACGTTACCCGAACCTACACCGCAGCCCAGCTGACCGGTGCGGATTCGGGCAAGGCTCCGAAGCTGAACGACCTCTACGAATCGTATGACGGCAAGACCTACCGGTTCGTGAAGTACAACCAGGGTGCCGGCGCTATCGCCGCCGTCATCAACAACGCCGTGGGCTTCTACGCTCCCGGCGGCACCTCGACCGGCGTCACGAACGAAGTCACTTCGGACGTGTCGGACACGGCTGCAAACGGCGCTGGCGTTCTCGCTGGCGCGCCTGGCAACGGTGAATTTGGCTGGATCCAGGTCAAAGGCCCGGCAACGCTGAACACCGCCCTGGTGTCCGGCGCCTCGGGTCAGGCTCTGGCCTTGTCGGTCACCACTGACGGCACTCTCAAGGTTGCCGCCGCCGTCACGGAAACGGTCTGCGCATATTCGATCCTGTCGGCATCGAAAATCATCATGTGCGCCTTCCCGTATTGATCGACCAACGGGCGGGGCTCCGGCCCCGCTCTTTCCCTTCAACCATAGGAGGCCAGCATGGCCAAAGCACCAAAAGCAGATGCCCCTGTCGAATGGGATGGCCTTGGCCAGTTCCGCAAGCTCTGGAACGGCGGCGAGCATCGCAGGGCCTTCGAACTCGCGAAGGCTGCCGAGCTGTCGGAAGACGATTGGGCGGTCCTGCACGGCGAATTCCCCGAGCTTCTCGATTTGATCAACAGCTAAGGGCGAGGCCCTTCAGGAGTCAGAAAAATGGCCGATACCGATGTCCCGCAAATCCGGGTGATTTCCTTCAAGACGAGCTACGTCCAGTTGCCTCTGAAGGGTGATCCGGTCACCGAAAAGTGCGACCTGAAGGGCTACAAGCTCGACGCCAGCGGCCGACGCCTGACCGAGCTGCAGGAAGAGGATTGGGTGACCTATTCGCCCAAGCACTCGCCGCTGGCCACCAGGACGACCGAGCGCGTTCGTCTGATGATCCCGGACCCGGAAAAGATGGGCAACGACCAGGACGGCGAAAAGCTGCGCTTCATGACCTATCGCTGGAACCAGATCGAACCGGCCTATCTAGCCTTCAAGGCCGGCCGTGACATCCCGATCAACGGCACGCCGCTTGCTGCCTGGGCCGGCGTCTCGCCCGAGCAGGCTGACGTTCTTCGAGTTTCCGGCATCCGCACGGTCGAGGAAGTGCGCGACATGACGGAAGGCCAGGCCGACAAGGTGCACCTGCCGAACATGCGTGACATGCGAAAGCAGGCCAAGCTGTTCCTCGAAAACACCGATGTCGCCAAGGCTGCGGAGCGCGAGGCTGCGAAGGATGCGGTGATCGAGGAAATGGCCGCTCAGAACGCCAGCATGGCCGAGCGCATGGCCGCAATGGAAACGTTGCTTGAAGAGCGGACCAATCCGAAGCCCAAGGCCAAGGACGCCGCTTAAATGTCCATCCTCGACGTGGTGAAGGGTGCTGCGACTGTCCTCGGCCTCGACGTGCCGACGCTGGTCTATGGCGCCACCACGCGAGAGATGGTCGAGATGCAGGAACTGGCCAACGTCATGGCGTTGGAAATCGTCGACGCCTTCGACTGGCAGAAGCTGCTTGTCCTGAAGACTTACACCGGCGACGGTCTGGCGGTCGATTTCGATCTTCCGACCAACTATGAGCGGATGCAGAAAACATCCTCGCTCTGGTCGTCCCGCTGGCTATGGGCAACCAGTCACCTGACCAGTCCGGATCAATGGATTGAGCTTCAGGTGACGCCGATCGCCACGGTGAACGGCTACTGGATCATGTTCGGCGGACAGCTTCACCAGTGGCCGGTGATGGCCAGCGGCGAGACGGTCAAATTCTTCTATGTCTCAAATGAAATCGTTGCCGCCAGCAACGCATCACTGAAAACGGCCTTCACCGAAGACGCCGACACGTTCAGGCTTTCCGAACGCCTGCTGAAGCTCGCCATCATCTATCGATGGAAGCAGAACAAGGGTCTTGCCTACCAACAGGCCCTGGACGACTTCGAAACGCTGAAGCTCCGGGAGATCGACAAGGATCCCGGTTCGAAGCCGGTTGTCTCCGGCATGCCGCCGGTTAGCTGGCGCGGTCGAAACGCGGCATGGCCCGGCACGGTCACAGGTGCGCCGTGAAGATGGAACGCTTTCCCGGCCGCCGTAAGGCCGTCCCCGTCCAAGCAGCGGCGCGGGCGCAGCCGTATACCTTTGGCGCGCCTGTCGCGGGCTGGGTGACAAACCAGAGCCTGGTGAAGTCCAAGCCGTTTTCGGCCCAGACGCTGGAGAACTGGTTGCCGACCTCAACGGGCATCGCCATGCGCGGCGGTTCCATCAAGCGCGCCACCATCGGCGTTGTTCCGGTCGAAAGTTTCATCACCTACAATGCCGGCGGCACCAAGAAGATTTGGGCTTGCGACGCGACCACCATTCGCGATGTGACATCGCCGGCCGATCCAGTTACCCCGCCGGCCGCATCGGTCACCGGGCAGACTTCTGGCTATTATGCCTATGTCAATTTCACCACGTCCGGCGGCTCGTTTGTCGTCGCGGTGAACGGGACCGACTTCCTGCAGCTCTACAGCACTACGTTCGACTGGTCGGCGGTGAATGGGCTCGCCACCTATCGGCTGAATTTCGACACCCAGACTGTCAACTATGTCTCCGCCCAGACCATCACCGGCGGCACCAGCGGCGCGACCGCGACAGTCGTCAAGTCGATCGACAATGGCGCGACCGGCTCGCTGTACATCCAGAACATCGTCGGCACCTTCCAGGACAACGAGACCATCACCGGATCGATCGCTGGCAGTGCAAAGGCGGATATCCCGGCCGGCGTTGTCCAGATTTCCGCCGCCATCACCGGCGTGACGACTTCGCTCCTGTCTCATGTCTGGCTCTATCGAAACCGCCTGTTCTTCATCGAAGGCGGTACGATGCGCGCGCGCTACCTGCCGGTCGACAGTGTGACGGGCGCAACGGGTTCGCTGAACCTGTCGGGCATTTTCCAGCGCGGTGGCTCTCTGCTGTTCGGTGCCACCTGGTCGCTGGATGCTGGCGACGGCATCGACGACAAATGCGTGTTCGTCACCACCGAAGGCGAGGCGGCAATCTTTGAAGGCTCCAACCCGGCCGGTGCGACCGCTGCTGAGTGGAATTTGGTCGGGCGCTATGATCTGACCGCCCCTATGGGCAAGCGCGGCACGATGCGCGCGGGTGGCGACCTGATCGTTGCCACGAAAGAGGGCATGGTCCCGATTTCGGCCGCGATCAACAAGGATGCAGCGGCGCTGTCGCTGGCGGCAATCTCCCGCAACATCGAACCGGACTGGAAGCGCGAGGCTGCTCGCCGGCTTGCCCTGCCTTGGGAAATCATCAAATGGCCGGACATGAACTATGCGATTGTCTCGCTGCCGATCACGTCGACAGGTCAGGAATCGTGGTCGTTCGTGGTCAATCTCGAAACCGGCGCCTGGTGCAAGTTCGTCGGCTGGGCCACGCGATGCATCGAACTGCATGACAGTCGGCTGTTCTTCGGCACCAACGAAGGGCTGGTGTTTGAGGGCGAGATCAACGGCAACGATAACGGCCTGCCGATCTACTACACCTATGTCGGCAACCCGGATCACATGAAGTCGCTTGGCGCGCTGAAGACCGTCCACCAGGCGAGGCCGACCTTTCTCAGCGCGACGCCGTACAACGCGCAAGTCTCGTTTTCGGTCAACTACTCCGTATCGTTGCCGCCGGCACCCGTGGCGGCCGATGGCGGTACGGCGGACCTTTGGGATTCCGGCCAGTGGGACGTGATGCTTTGGGACCAGACGGCGCCCACGGCATCGATCGGCGGCGGTCAATGGCTGTCGATCGGCAAGAGTGGCTATGTCGTCCAGCCTCAGGTGCAGATCACCGGGTTTCTCAACCAGCGGCCGGTAACGGAGTTTGTGCAGCTCGATTCAACCTTTGAGATTGGAGCTGTCGTTGTCTGATTACGCCATCACCATCGAGAACTTCAAAGAGGCCTGGCCCGAACTCGAGCCCATGTGCCGGGCGCACTACGGCGAGATGCAGGCGCGCATGGCCGGCGAGGGGATGACCATCGGCGAATTCAAGCCGCGCCTCAATGTCTACGGCGGCGCCGGGCATCTGCTCTGCTTCGTGGTCCGGACCGTCGAAGGCGAGGCCGTGGGGTACGCCTTCGTCTGGGTCACCCAGGACATGCACAACAGCGAGATGATCGGCCAGGAGGATACAATTTACATGCGGCCGGATCATCGAAACGGCATCGGACGCCGTTTCACCAGGCATATCCTGGCCGAACTCAAAACGCGCGGCTGCGTCAGGGCGCACGTGACCATCGCCACCGACCTACGCGTTGCCAAGATGTGCGAGCGCGTCGGCTTCAAGCGGTCGGCCATCGCCATGACCTACTTCCTTCAGGAGGCCTGACAAAATGTGTGCACCCAGCGCGCCGGAACCGCCGGACCCGAAAGAAACCGCAGCCGCGTCGACCGGAACGAACGTTTCGACCGCGATTGCCAACGCGAATTTGGGCAACGTCAATCAGGTGACGCCTGACGGCTCGCTGACCTATGACCAGACCGGCACCTACATTCAGAAAGACCCCTACACGGGGCAGAGCTACGAAATCCCGCGTTACACCGCGACCCAGACGCTTTCGCCAGAGCAGCAGGCGATCAAGGCTCAGTCTGACGCCGCAAAGCTGAACATGAGCAAGCTCGCCAGCTCGCAGTCGTCGTTCCTGAACGACTTCCTCGCCAAGCCCGTCGACCTATCGAATGATGCGACCGAAGCGCGTTTGATGGATCTCGGCATGAAGCGCCTTCAGCCGGCGCTGGATGCTCGTCGCCAGGCCAACGAGGCCGATCTGATCAACCGTGGCATCCGACCCGGTTCGGACAACTATGCTCAGGCCCAGAACACCCAAAATCAGGGCGAGAATGACGCCTACAATTCGTTGCTGCTGTCCGGTCGCGGTCAGTCGGTGCAGGAGGCTCTGGCCCAGAATTCGGCGCCGATCAACAATCTGACCGCGCTGCTGTCCGGCTCGCAGGTTAGCCAGCCGAATTTCGTCAACGCCAACATGCCGACCATCCCGACGACCGACACTGCCGGTCTGATCAACAAAAACTACGATCAGAAGCTCCAGGCGTGGCAGCAGGATGCCGCCAACTCAAACGACCTGTTTGGCGGGCTCTTCGGGCTCGGAGCGAATCTGATCAAGTTCTCGGATCGTCGCCTGAAAAAGAACATCCGCGCCATCGGCACCTATGCCAACGGCCTGACGAAATACGTCTTCGAATATCTCTGGGGAGATGAGCAACAGACCGGAGTCATGGCCGACGAGGTTCGGCACTATCGGCCTTACGCGGTCACCCGGATCAACGGCTTTGATGTCGTCGACTACGAAAGGGCGTTGGCATGAGCGTGCAGCCGTCTTTCATCTTCGGTGGCGACACTGGCGTGAAGACGCCGGAAGACCTCGCGCGCCTTCGCGCCATCGCCGACGCCCTTCGCGGCCCGGTGGCGCCCAAGACGGTCGGTCAGGGCCTGTCGGCAATCGGCGAGGCCCTTGGCTATCGCATGGCCGACAGCCGCGCCACGAATGCGGCGGCCGACTGGAAGAAGGGCGGGGATAGCGTGTTCTCTGCCCTGTTCGGCGGCGGCGGCGCTGGAGATGCCAAGACGGCGGCGGCAGGACCGGCAGAGACATCGGTGGCGTCTCCCGGCCTTGGCGGCTCTGCTGGCCCGGCTCCTGACCTGTCTGGCAACGATATCTATTCCGGCTTCATGGACACGGTGAAAGGCAAGATCACCAATCCGAACGCCTTGGCGGCGGTCGCGGCTACCGGAAAAGCGGAAAGCGGCTTTTCTCCCGGAAATGCTTTCCGCTCGTGGTCCGATCCCAGCCAGAGCGGGCAGGCAGGCGCTGCCGGCGGCATCATGTCGTGGCGGGCCGAACGCCTCGCCAACATGAAGAAATTCGCCGCTGACAATGGCGGTGACCCAGATCGGCCGTCACCACAGCTTCAGGCAGCATACTTCCTCCAGGAAGATCCGGGCCTGATCGACCGACTGAACGCGGCCAAGAGCCCGGCCGAAGCCCAGCAGTTGATGAACAACGCCTGGAAGTTCGCCGGCTACGATCGACCGGGCGGCGAAGCTGGTCGACGCATCGCGCTCGCCAATTCCTTCGCCTCGCAATTCAGCGGTTCGCCATCGGCGCCGGTGAACGTCGCGAGCCTCGACCCGTCCGCCGGCATGGCCTCGACCGCGCCGGGCGGTGCTGTTGCTGCCGCATTGGCAGGGCGCCCTGTTCCGCAGGAGTACGCCAGCAAGGGCGTCACGCAAGACCAGTGGGACAAGATGAACGCTCCCGACGGCGCGCCGCAAGGCAATGCCGTTTCGGCCGCTCTCGCTGGCAAGCCGCCTGTTCAGGCTGTCCAGTCGCCGCGCGCGGCAGATGGCGGCGCACCTGTGGCCACGCCAGCCCCTGTTGCCGCCCAGGCGCCCGGCGGCGGCGTCAAGGTCGCGGGCGGTGGCCCGACCGTTCAGCAACTCATGCAGGCCGCGACTGATCCACGTCTCAGCGCCGAACAGCGCGGCGTGGTCGGCATCCTGCTTAAGCAGAAGATGGCGGAATCCGACCCGGCCACGCAACTGTCGATGGAGAAAGACCGCCTCGATATGGAGAAGACCCGCATCGAAACGGAGCGCCTGAAAAACCCGCAGATGACGCCGGCCGAAAAGGCGCGCCTCGACTTCGACGAACGCAAGCTGAAGGTCGACCAGGACAAGTTGATTGAAGTTGGCGGCTCGCTGGTCGACCCGAACACGCACCAGGCCGTCTACACCGGCCAGCAGACCGATTGGGAAAAGCTGGACGATGGCACGCTGTACAACAAGCGCACCGGCGAGACGAAAGCCGTTGCGGCCGCACCGGGCGGCGGCGAAGGCAACATGTTCAAAGGCAACGCGGTCGACGCCCAGGCTCTGAATTGGCTGGTCAACAACAACAAGGTCACACGCGAACAGGCGGCCCAGATCGCGGCCGGCAAGACCATCACCGACCCAACGACCGGCGCAATGATGTTCCTGACGCCTTCCGGCATCGTGGCCCAGATGCCTGGCCAGAAGCCGCAACCGATCGTGCCGCCGACTGATGCTCAGCTGGCAGCTGCACCTGGCCCGGCTCAGGCGGCACCGCCTGCCGCGCAGACCGCTCCGGCGCCAGTAAGCCCGCGTGCTGACGATACCGGCGCACGGCCTGGTATTATCCCCCTGACCGACCCGAAGCTGGTCAGGCCAACGGAAACCCAGCGCAACCGCAAAGCGTCGGTTGACCAGGCTTTTGATGCGATCAACGGCGAACTTGATCGTTTCACCGAACTGGTCGGAAAGACCGGTATCGAAGCTATGCCCGGGAAGGACAAGGACAACCTGAACACGGTTCGTCAGGGCGTCATGTTGCAGCTGAAAGAGCTTTTCAATCTCGGCGTTCTGAACGGCCCCGACCTCGGGCTGATGGAAAAGATGATCTATGATCCGGTCGTCGATCCTCTGAAGGAAGGCGGCTTGGCCAACATGCCAGGGCAGCTCTATTCCGCTGTCACTGGCGACGCCAAAGACCGCACGATGAACAGCGTTGCCGAACTGAAACGGATGCTGGAAGGGATCAAGGCATCGGTCGGCAAAACCATTGTTCCGCCCGAGAGCACCACGCAAGGCATCGGCGCCGACAACCCCTACAAGTCCCGCTATGGGCTCGACTGATGGCTGACCTCGCTCGCATCAAAAACAATGTGGCCAAGATGGCGTCGCAGAATGCGCCCGTCGAGGACATTGACGGCTACATTGCCAGCGAAGGCGTGACGGTCGATGACGTTCGGAATTTCAAGGGCGCCGGCTCGTCGGTGAGGGTCGACCCCGACACCAACCAGCCACCCGGCGTTCCTGCCTTCAATCCCGATGTTCCTGGCTACAATGTCAAAACCGGAGAGATCGACCATACCGACCCTGTGGACAAGGTGGGCGCTTTCTCGATAGGCGGGCTTCGTGGCATTCCCATTGTCGGACCGTCCGTCGACAAGGCGTCGAGCGCACTCGCTGCTGCCATGCAGATGCCATTTTCCGACAAGAGCTTCGGTGAACTGTATGACCAGAACAATCGCTATGGTGATGCAGTCGTGCGAGACAACCCGCACACTGCTACCGCAGGCAGCGTTACAGGTGCTGTAGCGGGCACTCTCCCGGCCATGGCCGCGGCTCCGGACGCTTTTGGCATTGGCGCGGCGTCGATGCCTGCGAAAATGCTGGCCAGCACAATTACTGGCGGCACCATCAACGCAGCGGACAGCGCGATCCGATCCGGCGGCGACCCTTGGGAAACCACTAAAGGTGGACTGGTCGGAATGGGCACCGGTCTCGCTGCGCCTATCCTTGGCCCGCTCGTCGGCAAGGGCGCGAAAGCGGTCGCCGACAAAATCAACCTGGGCGCAGTCGCTCGCGCGCTCGGGCTCGACAAGAAAGCATTGTCGCTTATGGCGGATGCTGCTCGCCGGGATGCTCTCGACGCAACCACGCCGGCCCAACTCGCCCAGCTTGGCCCGGATGGGATGCTTCTCGACCTTGGGCCGAATATGAGGCACACCGCCGCCGGCATCGCCTCGCTTCCGGGCGAAGGCAAGAACATCGTTCGTGGCGCCATCGAGGCGCGGGACGCTGGCGCAAATCAGCGCATCCGGGGGGCGCTAGACCAGGAGCTTGGCCCTGCGCCGATCCCGTCCCGCATCAATGCTGGCATCGAAACCAACCAAACGGCCTTGTCGCCAGAATATCGTACGGCCCTTGAGAACTCCGGACCGGTCGATACCTTGCCGATCGCCCGCTACCTCGACCGCGAGGCCCAGGCCCTGCGCGGCGACGCGCAGAAAGGCATCCAGCGCATTCGGGCCATGCTCGACCACGTAATTACGCCGGAAGAAATCGGGAGGGCGCGAGCAACTGGCGCGCCACCTCCGGTCGCCGGCCTCGAAACCAATCCGGCCACGCTGCTCGAGACGCGAAAAGCCGTCGATGGCATGTTGGAGACTGTGACCGAGACGAACGCCCGAAATGCGCTCACCACGGCGCGCCAGGCGATCGACGACGAACTTCGCGCATCCGTCCCCGGAATCAAGGAAGTTGACGCGAAATATGCGGAGCTGGCGCGCCAGCGCGAGGCGGTCGGCCATGGTCAGCAGGTGCTTTCGAGCGGCAGGGAATCGCCTCGGCCGGCGGAGCTTGCTGACGAATTTCGGCAGGGCGCGCTACCGCAAGGAATGCAGGTCGGCCCGTCTGCCGTTCCAGTTCGGCTTCGGGAAGGCGCCCGCGCTGAGATAGAACGCATCGTCGGCACCAATGCGAACGACCGTGTTGCACTTCAGCGGCTGATCAAGGGCGAAGGCGATTGGAACCGCGACCGCCTCACGACGCTGTTCGGCGCCGACCGCACGAAAAAGATTATCGATCTGCTCGACCGGGAAAAGCTCTTTGCTGATACGTCGCAGATCGTCACCCGCAACTCGGAGAGTGCGGCCCGCATTGCTGCCCAGGACGCGCTCACAGGGGAGACCGGGCGAGGCTTTGGCATCCCGCAGGCCTACATGGCTGGCGGCGCGCCTGGTGCAGCCCGCGCCGCCGGCTATAAGGGGGTCGAGAAGGTTGTGGATGCGCTTCGCGGCCTTAAGAATGAAAAGGCGCTGTCGCAAATTGCTACGTCATTAACCAGCGGCGGCCGACAGAGCGCGGTCTTGAATGCACTTATGAAAGTGAACGCGGGATCTCCGCTGCAGCAGTCACAGGTCGATCGTGTCGCGCGGGCTCTTTTGTTGTCCTCTGCCGAACGTCGCTGACCGGTCCATCCAGATGCCAATGGCGAACATGAACAAGACCACAAGGGCGCCGCACAGAGCGCCATAGGCGAATTGAGGGGTCATCTGGTCCAGAAACCAGCCAAGGCCCTGGTGAAGTACGGCGAGGACCACGACCGTGATCACGGCGGCTATCAGTTGAAGGACGGTGTTCCTGGACATCGGCTGTACATAAGGTGATTTCGACGAAAACGGAAGGTCCGCACCAAAGCCACGGCTCCGGTCAATGATGGTTCTCGTGCGCCAGCATCCTATTCATAATCGCGATCCGCCATTCTTGCATATACCGCTTCGCTCCATTCCTCCTCGCTCCATTCCTCCTCGGTTGGTGGAGCAGGCTCTTCACGAGGGGTAGGGCCTTCGCAATAGAAATCCTCCAAAAGCAAGAATGCCTTTCCCAGTTCATTTACCGTCATTGCAAGTGTGTGCACATCTACCTCGCCGGAGTAGTTTTTGGGAGGCTCTGTGTATGTGTGGTCCGCCCAAGGAAAAAGCGCATCAAGCACCAAAGCCAATGACCGACTCGATGCATAGAACGGGATATCGAATTCTGCAGTCGCGTCCGGATCGCCGAAGCATATTTCCGCGCCGCGAAAGTTCAGGCTTTTGTTGATCCACTCCTCAATTCGAAGATAGGCCTCGCCTTCTTCGGAGGCGCGCCTTATCAGATCGACGTCGAGGGCCATCCTCTGCCGCCTCGTGCTTTCGGGATCGGATTTTGGAAGGCTGTCGAGAATGGTCTGTGCCGAATCGACAGTCAGCTTTGCATGCGGCGAGATTTCTATCGACCATGAGCCATTTTTCGTAACCCTAGCCCGGTGTCTTTCTACTCTAGTCCAAAGCATTTCGCCGGTTTTCGGGTTGTGCAAAATGAGTATCAACGGAAGCGCGTGCCGTTCCCAATATGCGAGATGACGCGGTTCACCATAGTACACATAGGCGGCGCCCCGTTTCCGAAAGTACGAGAGGCCCGACTTGATCTGAAGGGCGATTAGCTGACCTGTAGCGTCTTCTTCGACCACAGGTTCGACATGAGCGTCGATGCCAATATCGCTCTCTAACTGCCTTCGGAAGATCCATCCCATGGATAGGAATACCGTCTCCACGGCGTTCACCCCTATCTGCGCAGTGTTATCCGTGTTCGCCACTTTCGGTCATTCCTTTCGACAACCTCGCGAGGGTCCAATTTCTGGTCGCTTTCGGGATAAACAGCGCTGAGCGCTATCACCCAATTCGGGGAAAGTGGGCTAGGGCGACTGTTAAAAATATAATGGTCGGCCACCTGAAAAGGAAGGTGGCTCCCGCCGGTGGGCCTCCGTTCCAGCGATAGACCCTGACGTTGCCGACGATGCTTGCGAAGGTATTTCAGCAACCGCTAACGGAACCGAGACGGACATGCGATATTGAATCAAATTCGATGTAGCGTGGGGCGTTGCGATGTGTAGAGGTTCCGGCGGTGATCGGTTGTCCTTCATCGAGCCGTTGATGCCGACCTTGGTGGAGAAGCCTCCCGAAGGTGACGGCTGGACTCACGAAGTCAAGTTCGACGGCTACCGTTCGCAGATGATCATCGACGAAGCCGGCACCCGCATTTTCACCCGGCGTGGCCTGGACTGGACGTCCAAGTATCGCGACCTTGCGGCGGCCGGAGCTGAGCTTAGCGTCGAAAACGCCATCATCGACGGCGAGATCATCGTGCTGAACGGCAAGGGCCTGTCGGACTTCGCCGAACTGCGGAAGGCCATTTCCAGGCGCCAGCATGACCTCTATTTCGTGGCGTTCGATCTGCTGCACCTCAACGGCCACGACCTGCGAGACATGTCGCTGGAGGACCGGCGCGAGATCCTGGCCGAGATGATCCCGTCCGGCGGTCGCATCCAATTCAGCGAAGCGCTGCCAGGCACTGGCGCGGCGGTGTTTCACTTGGTCGACCAGGCCGGGCTGGAGGGGATGGTGTCGAAGCGCAAAGACAGTAAGTATCGCAGCGGCCCGTCGACCAACTGGCTGAAGGCCAAATGCTACGAGATCGGCGAATTCGAGCTGCTTGGCGTCGAGCGCGAGGCAGGCAAGCCAGCCTTTGCCTTGATGGCAGAGCGTGGCACAGGGCGCTATGTCGGATCGGCTTTCATCACCTTGAACAGGGAATTGCGCGAACGGCTCTGGCAGCGCGTACAGGACCACCCAGGGACGGCGCCGAAGGGCATGAAGCGGCCGGCGACGCAATGGGTGAAGCCGGGACTTATCGGCCGGGTAAAGCACTTGCGCGGAGAGGAAGATTTGCGCCACGCTTCCTTGCAAGACTTCCGAGAGGACGACACAGATGGCCGTGGCTAAGAAGGACCAGGAACGCGTCACCTATGCATGGATGTACGGCGCCCAGGCGCTGAAGGATGGCAAGGAGCGTGTGGTGCCGCCTTACTGGGAAGAACACGCCGAATCCTGGCTTCAGGGCTATGACGGTGTGCCATCGGCCGCGATGGGCAAGACCCAGGCTGTCAGTGACGAGATGGAAGCCGAGATCGACCAAGCCGCCGTTGAGCGCCCGGAATGAGCGCGCTCGTGGCCTAAATGGGTTGGCCGAGGCAACGGCCTTTACCTGGCAGGGCGCCAAACGTCTGTGCGGGGGAATCTGTGAATCCCCCTGCTGTTCTCATCCGTGAGTAGTGGTGCTCCAGATCAGCCAAGCCACTACCATCAGAAATACAAGCCGACCAAGAGTGACAAGTTGAAAACTCTTTCTCATGGCTTCGGCTAGGTCTTTAAGTTCCGCCCTCATTGGATCGCGAGGGACGCACATAGCGAGGGAACCGACCCAGTAGTGACACAGGAAGATAACATGGTAGGCTTTGAACAGAGGTCGGTGCAAGGCGAACTCCACCACCTTGATCACATAGCTCAGGTTGGGGAAGGCAAAACGGATATAGTGGGTTTCAAACGCCTTGAACGCTGTGGGCTGCTCGTTGATCTCCCGGACCGTAGCGATGTACTGCCGCGACTGCTCGAAGAAGCTCATAGTTAGGCTGCGCTGAGACTCATAAAGATATTTCTCCGACACCAGCCCGTGCATGATGTCCACAGCAGCGAATTCAAAGTAGACGAGGGCCTCCCGGATGTCCTTTTGTAAAGTCGGCGTTGATGGCGTCGCAACACCATAGGCCGGGAACGGAATCCGCGCCTTAAGATAGGGATCGGAAAGACTTCTGAGGATAGGGTAAATCGGATGGGTGTCAGCAAGCAGGTACTTGTTTGCTTTTTCGCGACGGAACGCGTTGGTTGATTGTCGGGCTGATATGTACCAGCCGAGGACTATCAGGATACCCGTGAGGAGAACCGCATACCCGTCTGGGATTTTTACTATAGATGTGTGCTCACCAAGCCCGATCAATTGGCCAAGAAACTCGCCCATAACGAAAAAAGCCCCCGCTACATTGCAGAGGCTTTTAGCGCATTTGCAGATCGAATTAAATGATGATGATGTCTTTCATGCGGAATATCCTCCAGCCTGACGTTCTCGCTTGTGTATGTAGGCTATCATATGCGTGAGGACCAGTGAACAAAAAATGAACAGGCGAAATCCATTATGCGCCTTGCCAATACCGACTGGACAAGGAATATAATCCTCCCGTTGCGGCGATCCCCTCAAACGGAGTTCGCTACCATGGCCAGAACTAAACTTTCCAAGCAACTTTCACAGGCTGAAATCGAGCGCTTCCTGAGCGAGGCGGAGCGGTTACACAAGAGCATCGTCCAGCCGCTGCTATCGCCTAGCTGCGAACACTACCGAGCGCTGCAAAACACGCATGAAGCGCTGTTGAAGACGGTGCGAGACATCACCGGCAAGGATGCGCCGTTCATCCGATGGAACGGGACAGGACCGGTGAACTAGCGCCATTCCCCTACGGAACCATTCTCTGCTATGTCCGTTGGGTCGCACGGAAGGGACAACCCGCAAAATGGTTGACGACACCGGCGACGGAGGGCCTTGCTCGTCGTTTGGCACGTGAATCCGGCATTACTGAAGCAGAGGCCCACGAGCTTATCGCCCTTCTAGGACCGCACAATTGGTCTTCGCTTGTGCGCGAGGCGCGGATTTTGATGAAGCGCTAGCGCCCTACATCAGTTTGGCCATTTCCTCTATCGCATCCCATCCGTAAATCGAACCGGGCTTGGTAACGATAGTGGCGCGTCGAGGCCGGTCTGACAGCGGGATGGCCAACGCGTATCTAATCGCCTCTGATAATGTGGGGAACGGCACGCCGGCAGAACCTGGCTCCGCAAACCAAGTTGCAGGATCGATCAATCTATGGGGCACAGCTTTCCTACCTTGGAGGGCCAGAAAGCTTGAGCTACCTCATACGCCATATCTGTCCAACGCACTCCCCTCATGAGTGGGGACAGTTGCGAATTTATAGGTCCATCGACCCCGGCGTATCAAGGGGAGAAGGGCGCTAGAGCAACAAAATATAGGCGCCCATCCCGGCCATCAGCAGGCTCGCGGCCATGCTTGCCGGCCACATACAGGGGGATTGCGTTACTTATCATCCTTGCCAGCGCGTCGAGTGTAGCGAAACAGCAATGCGCACCAAATCAAGCCGGCGCCAATAAATACCAGCGACGCAGGCAGCTGATCCATTATCTTGTAGATGCCGCGCCAACCGGCCTCTAACGTGCCCCAGGACACACCGAGGCCTAAAATCATTTGGTTGGCGGAGAATGGCACCCAACGCGCGTCCTTGAGATATTCAAGCACCTGCGCAGCTATTATTACAGTGCCGAACAAAAGAAGCGAGCCGGCCGCGACGCACTGGTACCCGCGGACGTAAGAGCCGGAGGCCCAGTTCTCAAGCTTTTCCCAGTAAGAAAAGATAGACGCCATTAAAATCGCCTTTCGAAGCCTATCGATCCCGGTTGGGTAAAGTCCGAATCAACTACGCCCTGACGCATCCCATTGATCAAGTCATCCGATACAGCCGGCTTTGCCTGTTTGCAAACGGCCTGCGCGCTAGCTTCGCCCCGCGAGGGCGCGCCTTTGCACCGACGCTTGGCCGACATGCGGGCTCGGGGCGTGTTGGTGGTCATTCTTCTTGCCAATCTGAGGCGCGATAATTCCAGGGCGCGGGTGCCCATTGGAAAACCTGGTTCTCCGGCACGACCATGCCGGTGCGCAAAAATGTCCACGTCCTGTTCGCTCGATCGAAGGTGGCACGGTGGGTCTGAACCTTTCCGATCATGTAGTTTGCGAGAACTTCTGTCCCCAAGGGTGGGAACTGGCCCTCGGTCGTTCGTCTCCATTGCACCAGACGCATCCGGACCCCCGGGGCACCGTGATTCAGAAAATCAACGCCGGCCTCTTCGAGCGCCCGCTGAACGTTCAGCACATTTTCCGACCGACCGGAGATTGCGCTATTTCCAGACGCCTCCATGTTACGGATTGTGTTGATGCTTATGCCCGTTATCTGGGCCACATCGCGTTGCTCTAAGTCCGCCAAGGCGCGGGCTGCTCGTAGTTGGTTTCCAGTCGTCAGCATTTTCAGACTCCATCGCTCAGTTATTGGTTACCGTAACCAACTATGTGTTGACAAGTGCTAAATGGCAATTATGGTTGCCGATGCAAGATATCTGGTGATCGTAACCAATTAGGAGATTTGGAAATGCCGAACACATCTGTTCGGGCTGCCGCCGAAGGCATGCCCAATGTCAACCGCCGTCGCCTGCTCAACCTGACCGGGGGCGGGCTCGCCTTCGCCGCAACCGCAATGGCCGCGAAGTCATCTGTCGCGGCACCTACCAGCCTGGTTGTCGAACTAGAAACCGCCTTCTATGCCGAATGGGCAGCGCTCCGCTCTTTGGAGCCGGTGCTGAATGCGGCCGAGCGACGCTATATGGAGATCAGAGCCAGGCGGCCTGTCATGGGTGAAATGACACCGGAGGAAGTCGAAAGGCTCCGCAATACGACTGTCGCCGACCTCGCAAAGCTGCCGCCAAGCCGTGCCAGTGTCGAACATGCCGAAGCCCTTCGTGCCTATAACAAGGCCGACGCTGCTGCTCGCCGCAAGACGGGCTTTGGCAAGCTCGATAAAGCATACGCGAAGGCCACGCACCGCACTTGCGACGCGGCCAACGCGCTTCTTCGCTATCCGGCCGCGACGCTTGACGACCTCGCCGCCAAGGTGCGGGTCCATCGCGTCTGGGAATATGACGGACAGGACTTCAACTTCATCATGGACGACATAGCGCGTGTCGCTGGGAAAGGGGGTGACGCATGAACGCCGCTGCGCCTGTCGCGTCGGACCGGGGCCTAATCACCGAAGCTGATATCGATCGTGGCTATGACGCATGCGCAATAGTCCGCGTTTGCGAACTGGCGATGGAGACAATCCCCGGGCTGGGCCAAGACGCTCTTGTCAACGAAGCCGTTGGCGACATCGTGAGGTTGTTGCGGATGGTGGGACAAATGACCGGGGCATCGCTCAATGCCCTGGAGCTGGCAAAAACGAGACAGGCAGATACCAAAGCCTGATCGATTGCTCTTCGGAGACTTGAAAGCCCGCTGCCTCACGGTGGCGGGCCTTTTTCATTTAGCTGCGGCTTACTGCGACTGTTTTGACTGGTCCCCACATGCCGCCTGTAAAGCTGTCAGAATCTGCGATCTGCAAGACGTTTGGCAGGTCTCTTTGATATTTTTCTCTGAACCAACCTTCGTATTCGATCTGAATCGGAAACTCAGCCTGCGCCCTCCAAAAGCTTTGGCGCGGATCTCTGTGGGTTAGACCAAAAGAGCATGACGTCCGAGCACCGTTCTGCAGGAGACGGATCACGCTGGAAGGCTCGAAACAAGCCAACCACCGGCCCTTGTTCTCGTCGTTGGCTCCGGCGCCAAGCGCCGCCTCCAGCGCTGTCTGATCGCTAATGAGGAGCTTGATGTTCTTTGCCGGGATCGATCCAGAGTTAAGGATGACTAGGTTGTACGCGATCCCCTCGTTGCCGCCGTGGTGCGTCTCAACCATTGCCGTCACGATCGGCCGAAACTGACGGTACCAAAAGAAGATGGAAAAACCTAAGGCCACCGCCGAGACGATCAGTGCGACAGTTGCGACTGCAAGGTTAAGCAAGTCTGGGTTTACGTCCATGGTCCGCCTCTCCCTCCATCATCCCCGGACTTTGGACAATCGCAGGAATGAACTGGCACCGCAATTGGCACCGGACCGGACGGCAAGGCGCTGCCTCACGGTGGCGGGCTTTTTGTTCGCCTGCTACTACCGTGATATGGCCAAGAACAATTTGCCAGCCGACCATCATTTCGTGCCGCAGTTTCTTCTTCGAAACTTCGTTGACGATGCTGGCACTTTGCACGTCTTTGATCGACGAACGCCTGCTCGAGGCGTGTTCAACAATCCCCCTGGTAAGGTTTTCTTTGAACGCCAGCTTTACACCTCGATTGAAAAAGACCTGTCTAAAAACGTCGACCTTGAGCTCGCTTTTGCCCATCTGGAGGGCATTGTCGCGCCGCTGATAACGCGCATCTTGGACATGGCGAAACAACCGAGGGGTCGCACTGCATTCAAACGAACGTCAGTTGCTTGCGATCTATACCTACTACCAGTGGAAGCGGGTGCCGGACAATTTTAGGCAGTTTTCCAGCCTCGCAACGTTCCGGATGGATGGCGAGAAGAGGCTTCGTGAGTACGAGGCTCTCTATCGCCCCTTGGATGACCACGAAAGAGAGTATTTCGGCAAGGATGAGACCTGGCGCCGGATGCTCCAAAACGTCCGTAGCGACGTGATCGCCAGAGGAAACTTGTCCATTGTCGCGACAATCGAGGCAATGAACCTCAACATCGTGACAATCTCGAATCCGAAGAAGGCGTTCATCATATCGAGCTTTCCCGTTTACAAACTCAATCATCCCGGCAAAGCCGCGCTTTCGGACCCGACTGTCGAGATGTGGTTTCCCATCTCCTCAGACGTTTCTCTCTTGTGGACAGGAAGAGGTGGGGGAACGATTTTTCGATCGGTTTCTGACGGGGCTGCGGTGCGATATCAAAATCAAGCAGCCGCAGCAAAGAGCAATTTGATCGCTTCCAGGTCTGCGGCGCTGACGCGGTCACTTGCCTCATATGCCGGCGTGAAAAAAGGCACAGAAGGCAGCCAGAACAGCCGGTGAACGTGTTGCTACGCTTTTTGCAACGCAACGCTACGGTATTGGACGGGAAGGGGAGGGACAAACGGTTCTCTGATGCCCGCAAACCGTTGACAGACAAGGCTTTGGCATCACGCTACGGGATAGAGAGGGACGGCAGCAACCGAATTTCAAGACCGGTGCCTTAAACCGCTCGGCCATCCCTCCAAGGCTTCGTTGGCTTTTCCGGTTTTGCAGCGACCTTTCTTTGATCTCTGTACCCGTTTGCTACTGAATGGCCTTTGGTGCCTTGGCCTTTACCGCGCGCCGGATTGCAGCGTCAACCTGTTCTGCATTCCTGGCATGAGATACGGAAGAGATCCAGCGCAATGCCGATCGAGGAACGGCCGTGATGTGCATGCCGCATGCTCGGTCTATCGCCGGTCGAGCGCCGAAAATCCACATCCGATCCAGACTGGTCGCATTGGGTCGCCGGCGGCGTACATTATCCAGACCTGCGATTGCTTGGGAGGAAGCGCGACTGCTTGGGTGGCAAGCTCGGCGACTGACAGGCAGGCGGCAGCCCAACTGCCCTGGTCTGCGCCTATGTCGGGCCTACGCACCTTTATGCGGAACAACGCGTCGGGATCCTGGTCGTCAACGACGATGGCTGGGTAGAGCCCGTACATTTTCTGCGGCGGCATTGGCGCGTCTCCGTCATGTCGCACATCAACACATCGCGAAATGGAAAGCCATCATCAACCGGCAGGCCGGGCAGGGTGCCACAATCTCGCCCGGTTTCGGACATAATCGGTTAATACGCTGATAAACAATTCCTGCGCACAAAGGGATTGGGGATCAGGGCGTTACGACATTTGTCGGATAAGTGCTCTGGCGTCTTTGGACGCGCAAATGCAGCGCCCGTGTCGAGACTGTAGGGGACGTCAGAAAAAATGCAGACCACGGCGCGCCCGCGTCTTCGTCGCGCTTCCACTTTCGTGCTGTTCGCGGCGTCGGCTGCCTTGCTGGCCGCTTGCGCATCGCCGCCGCAGCCGAAAGCCATGGTCGACAGGAAACCCCGCTCCAAGGAATATTTTGCCGAGACCGAGTATGGCGTGAAAGCCAGCCCGCGCGTCCAATACATGCGGCGCGGCGGAGGCCGCGACCAGTTGGGCAAGCCCTATCAGGTGCGCGGCAAGTGGTACTATCCCAGGGAAGACAAGCACTACGCCAAGATTGGTCTGGCCTCCTGGTATGGTGACGCATTCCATGGCCGGCTGACCGCCAATGGCGAAGTCTACGACATGACGCATCTGACGGCGGCGCATCCGACCATGCCGCTGCCGAGCTATGCCCGCGTCACCAACACCGAGACCGGAAGTTCGGTCATCGTGCGCGTCAACGACCGCGGCCCCTACCATGAGGGACGCATCATCGATGTCTCGGAACGCGCCGCCGAAATGCTCGACTATGCCAAGGTCGGCACGGCCAGGGTCAAAGTGGAATATATTGGCCGCGCGCCGCTCGACGGCGATGACGACCAGTATCTGATGGCTTCCTACCACCCCGGCAACCGGGCACCCGATCCGTCCGACGGTCTGCCGACCGGCGTCATGGTCGCCATGAACGGCCCGTCGCCGAGCCTGCCCGTAGGCGCGACGACCGTGGCGTTTCCTGGCGAATTGACGAACACCGGACAGGCGTTTGAGGCGCAGCCAGCCCTCTCGGCGCAGACGCCGGCGTTCAGTGAAGTGACGCTGCCTGATTTCGGGCCGATCGTGCCGGAGCGTCCGGACATCAACATGCCGCGCCAATCGCCATTTGCGGTGGCGTCACTGGGGTATGCGGACGAGCGCGTGCATCGCGCCTCCGACGTCTTTGCCGCGCTTGACGGCGACGGCATGTCGCCCGCCGACGTCCTGCAGTCGTGGAAGCGGCAAGCCTCGCCAGCCACTTCGGCGACGGACTATGTCGCGGCGGGTTCGTTCGAGGATGCCGCGGAGGCGAAGCGCGTGGCGGCTGAGCTTGCCGGCTTCGGCAAGACCGAAATCCAGCGCTCCGAGCTCGATGGCAAGGACTGGTATTCGGTCAATCTCTATCCCGACGGCCACCGCAGCCTGGACGAGATGCTGCAGGCGGCGTGGTCGCATGGCGCGCCTGACGCGCTCGTGGTGCGCAACTGATCCGAAAGGCCGCCGGTTTCCCGATCGGCGGTTGATCCGCCGGGAAAAAGCCTGATAGCCTTGCAAAGCTGGCGCCACGCCGGCTAACGGGTCGAATCTCTCATGCGATTTCGCTTATCTCAGCCTCTCGCCGGGCTCCTGGGTCTTGGTCTTCTGCTGCTTTCGCTGGTCCCTGCGGACGCGCAGCTTTTCGAGACCAAGGCGGCACAAGCCTTCATGATCGACGCCGAAACCGGCACGGTGCTGTTTGCCAAGGATGCCGACAAATTGATGCCGCCGGCGTCGATGGCCAAGCTGATGACCATGGAAGTGGTTTTCAACGCCATCAAGTCCGGGCGCATGGGGCTCGAGGATACATTCGTGGTCTCAGAGAATGCCTGGCGCAAGGGCGGCGCGCCGTCCGGAACATCGACGATGTTCGCAAAACTCAAATCCTCGATCCGGGTCGAGGACCTGATCCAGGGTATCACCGTCCAGGCCGCCAATGATGGCTGCATGGTGCTGGCTGAAGGCATGGCCGGATCGGAAGAGAATTTCGCGGCGCAGATGACCGAGCGCGCCCGCCAGATCGGCCTGCAGAAATCGACCTTCGTCAATTCGACCGGCCTGCCGGCCGATGGCCAGCAGACGACCGTGCGCGAGCTTGCGCAACTCGCTTTGCATCTCTGGCGCGATTATCCGGACCTCTACCGCTACTATGGCCAGGCGGATTTCACCTGGAACAAGATCGCGCAGAGGAACCGCAACCCGTTGCTGGCGATGGGTATCGGCGCCGACGGGCTGGCGGTCGGCATGAGCGAGGCGTCAGGCTTCGGCATCGTCGGCTCCGTCAGCCACGATGGCAAGCGGGTGATCGCGGCAATGAGCGGGCTGGCGAGCGACCGCGAGCGCTCCGAGGAAGCGCGAAAGCTGCTCGACTGGGGCATTCGCTCCTTCGAGAAGACCGAGATTTTCGCCAAGGACGAAGTGGTCGGCGAGGCCCAGGTTTTCGGCGGCGCCAAGTCCGGCGTGGCGCTGAAGGCCAAGGGGCCGGTCGACATCTTCCTGCCAATCACCAATCGCGACAAGCTGACGGCGAAGATCGTCTACAGCGGGCCGGTCGCTGCACCAATAGAGGAGGGGCAACCGGTTGGTGCGCTGCGCGTCTGGATCGGCGACACGCTGAGCCAGGAGACGCCGCTTTTTGCCGCCGAGTCGGTTGGCGTTGGCACGCTGCCGCAACGGGCGCTGGATGCCGCCAAGGAACTGGCCGTCGGCTGGCTGCGTTAGCAGCGTTCTGGTGGACCTTCCCTCCAACCGGGACTAATACGGTTGCCGCAAGCATGGACAAAGGTTTTCGATTGGCGCGCGGATTTTTCATTACCTTCGAAGGCGGCGAAGGAGCAGGCAAGTCGACGCAGATCGAGCGGCTGGCCAGGAAAATGCGCGCCAAGAAATACGACGTCCTCGTCACCCGCGAACCAGGGGGATCGCCGGGCGCCGAGGCGGTCAGGCATGTCCTGCTTTCCGGCGCTGCCGAACCTTTCGGGCCCAAGATGGAGGCGCTGCTTTTCGCTGCCGCCCGTTCCGACCATGTCGAGCAGGTCATCCGGCCGGCGGTCGAGCGCGGTTCGGTCGTGCTTTGCGATCGCTTCCTGGATTCCTCGCGCGTCTACCAGGGCGTCACCGGCAATCTCGATCCGGCATTTATGGATGCACTGGAACAGGTCGCCATCAACGGCATGGTGCCCGACATGACGCTGATCTTCGACATCGATCCGACCGAGGGCCTGCGGCGCGCCACCGCAAGGCGCGGCGCGGACGACGGTCCGGACCGTTTCGAGAAGGAAACGCTCGCCATCCACCAGCGCCGCCGCGAAGCCTTTCTGGCGATCGCCGCAGCGGAACCGGAACGCTGCATCGTCATCGATGCGTCCGCCGATCCCGACACGGTGGAAAATGTCGTCACATCAGCCGTGTTCGCAGCGCTCGAGACAATAACGCCGGCGCACAACAGACAGGCGGCGCCGGCATGATCTTCGAACGCATCGCCCCTGAACAGCATGACACGCTGGACGGCGTGCCGGAGCCGTCGGAAACGCCGCGTCTGGTCGGGCATCTGCAGGTTGCCAACATGCTCGCCGCCGCCTATCGCTCGGGCAAGCTGCCGCACGCGCTGATCTTTGCCGGGCCGGTCGGCATCGGAAAGGCGACGTTTGCCTTTCACCTGGCGCACCACCTTTTGAAGCATCCGGCCTTCGAATATGCGCCCGAGACCTTTGCCGTTCCCGATCCGGCCTCATCGCTGTTTCGCCAGATCGCCATCGGCGCGCATCCTTCCGTGCTGCATCTGACGCGTCCGGCGAACGACAAGACCAAGAGCTACAAGACGGTCGTCACCGTCGATGAGATCCGCAAGGTCAGCCGCTTCCTGTCGCTGACCTCGCATGACGGCAGCTACCGCGTCGTGATCGTCGACCCAGCCGACGACATGAATACCAATGCTGCCAATGCCTTGCTGAAGAATCTTGAGGAGCCGCCGGCACGCACTCTGTTCATCCTCATCGTCCATGCGCCGGGCAGTCTGCTGCCGACGATCCGGTCGCGGTGCCAGATGGTGCGCCTGACGCCGCTGGGCGCCGAGGATTTGATGACCGTGCTGGAAAGTGTCGAACCGCCACCGCCTAGGGATCCGGCGGCGCGCGCCGCACTGGCCGAGCGGGCAGGGGGCAGCGCCCGCAATGCCATCCTGCTGACGCAATATGGCGGGCTGGAGATCGCCGGCACCCTCGACGCCCTGGTGGCGGCGAGAAAGAGCGATGTCGCCGGCGCCTATCGGCTTGCGGAAGCAGTCGCGGGTCGCGACCAGGCGATCCAGTTCGACATCTTCAACCGCCGGGCGCTCGATCTGCTTTCGGCCAGCGCCAGCGAGGCTGCACTTGCCGGCGATCTGGCGCGGGCAAAAACGCTGTCGGATACTTGGCACGAGGCGCTCAACGCTATATCTGAAACCGATACCTACAATCTCGACAAGAAGCAGCACGCCTTGACCATGATCGACCGCCTGAATTCTGCGATGCGAATGTGACGGTTTCCCGGGATGGCAATCGCCGTCTCGATGCGATATCCACCGCCACACCTTCATTCAGACATTCATGACGGCCATTCATGTCACGCGAAAAATACTATCTGACGACACCGATTTTCTATCCCAACGGCAAGCCGCATATCGGCCACGCCTATACGGTCATTGCGACCGATGCGCTGGCCCGCTTCCAGCGCCTTGACGGCAAGGACGTGTTCTTCCTCACCGGCACCGACGAACACGGCCTCAAGATGCAGCAGACGGCTGAGAAGGAAGGCATCACGCCGCTGGCGTTGGCCGACCGCAATTCGGCGATCTTCCGTTCGATGACCGAGACCGTCGGCGGCTCGAATGATGAGTACATCCGCACGACTGAACCCCGCCACTACGCGTCCTGCCAGGCGATCTGGAAGGCGATGGCCGCCAATGGCGACATCTATCTCGACCGTTACAGCGGCTGGTATTCGGTGCGGCAGGAAGCCTATTTCGACGAGAGCGAAACCACGCTCGGCGATGACGGTGTGCGCCGCGAGCCGCTTGGCTCGCCGGTCGAGTGGAACGAGGAAGAAAGCTACTTCTTCCGGCTTTCCGCCTATCAGGATAAATTGCTGGCGCTTTATGAGAACCAGCCCGACTTCGTCGGCCCGTCCGAGCGCCGCAATGAGGTGCTCAGCTTCGTCAAGTCAGGGCTGAAGGATCTTTCGATCTCGCGCACGACCTTCAAATGGGGTGTGCCGGTGCCCGGCGACGACAAGCATGTGATGTATGTCTGGGTCGATGCCTTGACCAACTACATCACCGCCGCCGGCTACCCTGACACCAAGTCCGGGCAATGGCGCTACTGGCCGGCCACCCACATCATCGGCAAGGACATCGTCCGCTTCCACGCTGTCTACTGGCCGGCTTTTCTGATGTCAGCAGGCATCGAGCTGCCGAAGCGTGTCTTCGCCCACGGCTTCCTGTTCAACCGCGGCGAGAAGATGTCGAAATCGGTCGGCAACGTCGTCGATCCGTTTACCATGGTAGAGCACTACGGCCTCGACCAGGTGCGTTATTTCTTCCTGCGCGAGGTGCCGTTCGGCCAGGACGGCAGCTACAGCCATGATGCGATCGTCAACCGCACCAATGCCGACCTCGCCAATGGTCTCGGCAATCTGGCGCAACGCTCGCTGTCGATGATCGCCAAGAACTGCGGCGGCGTGGTGCCGCAGCGTGGCGAACTGACTGATGCCGACAGCGCCATCCTCGATCAGGCGGTGGACGCGCTCGGCACAGCGCGCAAGACGATGTCGGAGCAGGGCATCCATTTGGCGCTGGCGGCGATCTTCAACGTGGTGGCGGAAGCCGATCGCTACTTCGCCTCGCAGGCACCCTGGGCGCTGAAGAAGACCGACCCGGCGCGCATGGAAACGGTGCTGTGGACGACCGCCGAGCTCGTGCGGCGCGTGGCGCTGCTGTGCCAACCCTACATTCCGGGGTCGGCGGCGAAGCTGCTAGACCTGCTGGCGGTGCCGGCCGACACGCGCCAGTTCGCGCATGTCCATGCCGACTTTGCGCTGGTGCCAGGCACGGCATTGCCGGCGCCGGAAGGCGTCTTTCCGCGTTACGTCGAAAAGCCGGACGCGAACGCCTGATGCTGGTCGACAGTCACTGCCATCTCGACTTTCCTGACTTCGCCGAAGAGCGGGCGGCCATCGTCGCCCGCGCTTTGGCCGCCGGAATCGGCCGCATGGTGACGATCTCGACACGCGTGAAGCGGTTTCCACAAGTGCTTGAGATCGCTGAAACTTTCGACGAAGTCTATTGCTCTGTCGGCACTCATCCGCACAACGCCGCTGAAGAGCTGGATGTCACGGTCGAGGAGCTTGTGCGGCTGTCCACGCACCCGAAAGTGGTTGCGATCGGCGAGGCCGGGCTCGATTACTTCTACGACAAAGCGCCGCGCGATGCGCAGGCGCGGGGCTTTCGCAAGCACATCGCCGCCGCCCGCCAGACCGGCCTGCCGCTGGTCATCCATTCGCGCGATGCCGATGACGACATGGCCGCGATCCTCGAGGGCGAAACAGGGAAGGGCGCCTTCCCCTTCATTCTGCATTGTTTTTCCTCCGGCCGCCGCTTGGCGGAAGTCGGTGTGGCGCTGGGCGGCTATGTCTCCTTCTCCGGCATCCTGACCTTCAAGAACTCGGCCGAGCTGCGCGCCATCGCCGCCGATGTGCCGCATGACCGGCTGCTGGTCGAAACCGACGCGCCGTATCTGGCGCCGATGCCGTTTCGCGGCAAGCGCAACGAGCCTGCCTACGTCGCCAACACCGCCAAGGTGCTGGCCGAGGCGATCGGCGTCAGCGAGGCCGAGATTGCCACCATCACCACCGACAATGTCTTCCGCCTTTTCCGGAAAATGCCGGATATGCGGAGCGCCTGACGCATGAGCGACCGGCTGCGCCTTACCATTCTCGGCTGCGGCTCGTCGCCTGGCACGCCGCGCATCACCGGCGACTGGGGCAATTGCGATCCGGCCAATCCACGCAATCGCCGTATGCGCACCGCGGCACTGGTTGAGCGCATCGCGGCGAAAGGCGGCAGAACCACGGTCGTCATCGACACCGGACCGGATTTCCGCGAACAGATGCTCTTGGCGTCGGTCAAGCGCATCGACGCGGTCATCTACACGCATCCGCATGCCGACCACATCCATGGCATAGACGATCTGCGCGGCTACGTGCTCGAGCAGCGCCACCTGATCGACGTCCACGCCGACCAGCCGACGATGCAGCGCCTGCGGCAAGCGTTCGGCTATTGCTTCGAGACGCCGCCGGGCAGCTCCTATCCGCCGATCGTGCGGGCGCATCTCATCGACCACACCAGGCCGGTCGTGATCGAAGGCGAGGGCGGTGCCCTCACCCTCGAGCCGCTGCCACAGATCCACGGCGATATCATATCGCTGGGTTTTCGCATTGGCGGGCTGGCTTATTGCCCCGATATCAGCGACTTCCCGGATGCCACTGCCGAGCGTCTGCGTGGGCTGGACGTGCTGGTCATCGACGCGCTGCAGTACAACACGCATCCCAGCCATCTGTCGCTCGGCCAGGCGCTTGGCTGGATCGAAAAACTGGCGCCGAAGAGTGCCGTGCTGACGCATATGCACGTGCCGCTCGACTATGCCACGGTGATGGCCGAGACGCCTGACAATGTCGAGCCGGCCTATGACGGCATGACGATCGAAATACCTTATGAGTCAGTGTGATACGAATAGCGCTTCATGAGGACTTTCGGCTCGTTGGTCCGAATATCAGCAGCGTCCCAATCCGCTCATATCCCATGCGGGGATAGAGCAGCGCCCCAGCGTGCGTCGCCATCAGCACCGAGCACCGCGACCCACGGGCCTGGTCGTCGTGCAACATTTTGGACATCAGTGCCTGACCAATGCCGCGGCGCCGGTGCGAAGGTTCGACATACATGGCCTCGCACCAGGTGGCGCCGACGGCATCGACGCTGCGCACGCGCCCGACAATGGCGTCGCCATCAACCGCCACATATTGGCGGAACGGCGCACCGTCGCCGAGCAGATCGTCGGCTATCGGCCGTCTGCGTATGATCTTTCCCAGTTGCGCCGCGCGCTCGGCTGTGCGCACGCGTTCGATCGAAACCACAGCCGGCGGGCTCGGTATCCGGCGCAGCGACTGGACGAAAAAGCCTTCCGTCCGCAGCAGCCGGTAGCCGAGAGCCTTGTATGCGGTTCGCACCGGCTGATCCGGCTCATCGTTCGCGATCACCACGGAAATAGCGAAGCCCGACCGCGCATGCTGCCTCACAATTGTATCGGCTGCCTCGGCGGCGACGTCATGGACGACCCATTCTTCGCCACGGTAGTCGCGCGCATTCTTGCGTGGCGCATCGCGCATCAGCCACAATGGCCCGACGCGGCTGGCCTGGTAAGGAAAGGTGCGGCTTTTGCCGATGCTGTAGCCGTGCACGAACACCCCAATCGCCGCTTCGATCTCACGCTTTGCTGTCGTCATTCGTGCAGCGTAGCCTCGGCCATCCGCTCAAGGCAACACGCATCGATCGTGCCAAGCCTATGAAAATCCGCAGCAATTCCCATCCACCGGTCAATGCATCAGTTCCATAATCTATCTTATGCGACTTTCTGATGTGAGGACGGCTGGACGAGAAATTGCGATCAGACCCTTTAAATCCAACATCAGAGCGAACAAGGTTGCGGCTCTTTCGCCTTTCTCCTTCCGAACTCTGCAGCCAGGAACTCCGACATGCCTCCGCATCCCAGCTTCCTCGATTTCCCCGAACATCTGTCCGGCGGCGTGCAACCGCGCATCGTGCTGTTCGGCGCGCCGCATGGCAGCACTTATCCCGGCGCCGATCCCCAGGGTTTTGCCGGCGCTGCGGCCGCCATCCGCGCCGCCAGCCAGGCTGATGCACAGTTCCTCGACAGTTGGGACTTCGACCTTGGCGGCCCGCTCTTCGAGGGCCGTGAGCCCTGCTGCGTCGATGCCGGCGATCTGCCGACGTCGGTCCTAGACAATGCCGGAAACCGCAAGCTGATCGAGGAGAAGACGCGCGCCATCCTCGCCGCTGGCGCCGCACCGCTGATGATCGGGGGCGATGATTCCGTGCCCATCCCCTTCATCGCTGGCTTTGCCGATCATGGCCCAATCTGGATCTTGCAGATCGATGCCCATATCGACTGGCGCGACGAGCGTTTTGGCGAGCCCTTGGGCTATTCCAGTACCATGCGCCGGGCGAGCGAGATGCCCCATGTCGCCGGCATCGTGCAGGCGGGTATCCGCGGGGTTGGCAGTGCCCGGTCCCTGGAGGTCGAGACCGCCAGGCGTTGGGGCGCACACCTCGTCACCGCGCAGGAGATAAATACGAAGGGTATCGAAGCCGCCCTCAAGTACATACCTGAGGGCGCGCGCGTGGTCGTGACCCTCGATTGCGACGGGCTCGATCCCAGCGTGATGCCGGGCGTCGCCGGTCGCACGCCCGGCGGGCTGACCTATCAACAGGCGATCGGACTGATCGAGGGAGTGAGCCTGCGTGGGCGCCTTGCCGGCTTCGATCTCATCGAATTCCAAACGCTTGCTGAAATAGACGGCATTACGGCGCTCACCGCCGCGCGAATTCTCGTCAATGTGATCGGGCGCATCGTCAGGCAAGCTTGAACCCTGCCGGAGCGGTCGTTTGCAATGACAGTGCCGTTCGTCGTAGCCATCAGGCCGTTTGATTTCAGAGGAGACGGGAGCATGGAACGGTTCACCGGCGGTTGCCTGTGCGGCAACGTCCGACTTGTGGCGTCTGGCACCCCGTACCGGGTCGGCATTTGTCACTGTCTCGACTGCCGCAAGCATCATGGCGCCCTCTTCTACGCTGCGGCGGTGTTCCCTCAGGATGCGGTGACGATCGAGGGCGAAACCCGCGACTATCTCGGCCGGTTTTTCTGTCCCCGTTGCGGCTCGTCCGTTTTCGCACGCAGCGCCGACGAAATCGAAGTGCATCTGGGATCCCTGGATACCCCAAACCAATTGATGCCAACCTACGAAAGCTGGACCGTCCGTCGCGAGTCCTGGCTGCCGCCGTTTCCGCTTACGAGACGATACGAGCGCGGTCGTGACGCCACGGGCCGCTCTGAGGATTAGCCCGCCCGGACAGCGCCTTCGTACGCCGGCGCGTCAATCCGGCAGGCCAGCCTTGTGGAAGCCATCAACGAAATGCTCAAGCATAGCGTCGTCACGGAATGGCTCCGTCATAACCCAGTGGCGGGTTGTGAAATGCGGGTTGCTGACGAGGAACATCTCAACCTCTGCGCGCGCCTCGTCGAGCCGGCCGAGTTGCGCAAGGCTTGCCGCCAGGAAACGGCGTGAGCTGGTACGATAGGTCTCGTCCCTGCGCAGTGTCTCAACAGCGGCTTCGTAATCGCGCGCCGCATATTGCGCCGCGCCAAGCGTCAGATAGTACCAGCTTGCCGGAAACGGGTTCAGCCGGAACGCCTTGCGAATCTGCTCGAGCCCCTCCTCCACCCGCCCGCCCAGGATCGTGATGTCGGACAATGTCGCCCAGGCGTCGGCCTCGTTGGGGTCGAGCTCGAAGGCCTTGGCGAACTCCGCATCCGCCTCGGCGAAGCGGCGTTCATAGGCCAGCAGGTTGCCCAGCACCCAATGGCAGCCGGCATCGTTGGGGTCGATCGCCACGGCTTTGCGCGCCAGTTCCAGGGCAAGGCTGCGGTTGGGTTCAATGGGTTCGCCCCAATGCACCCATCCCATCCAGTGGTTCATGGCGAGCCAGCGATAGGCTTCGGCGTAATCAGGATCGAGCGAAACCGCGCGCGTCAGCATCAGATGCGCTTCCCGCGCCGTCTGCGGCGAATCATCGATCAGCTTGCGCGCCCGCACGCAGAGGTCGTAGGCCTCGAGATTGTTGGGCCGGTTGCGCGGCGGCGGTGCCCGCAGCCGGCCAAGCAACGCCTCCACGATCTTGGCCGTCACCTCGTCCTGAACGGCAAAGATATCTTCCAGGCTACGATCGAAGCGTTCCGCCCATAGGTGCTCGCCGCTCTTCGCGTCGACCAGCTGGGCGTTGATGCGCACGCGCCCCGCGGCGCGTCTTGCGCTCCCCTCCAGCAGATAGCGCACACCAAGATCCTCAGCGATCTCACGCACGTCCATCGCCTTTCCCTTGTAGGCAAAGGTCGAGTTGCGCGCGATGACGAACAGGCCGGTGATCCTCGACAGGTCGGTGATCAGGTCTTCGGTCAATCCATCCGCGAAGGCCCCCTGCTCCGGATCGTTGCTGAAATTGACGAAGGGCAGCACGGCTATCGATGGTTTGTCGGGCAGCGGCAAAGGTTTTGGCTTCACGCCAGCGAGCTGTTCGACGGCCCCGGTAAAGCGATAGCCGACGCGCGGAACCGTGGAGATCCATTCGCCTTCGGCGGGCGGACCCAGCAGCTTGCGCAGCTGCGCGATCTGGACGGTGAGGTTGCCTTCCTCGACGGCCGTGCCCGGCCACGCCGCATCCATCAACTCGGCCTTGCCAAGGATTTCACCCGGCCGTCCGACGAGCGCCGCAAGCAGCCTCAGCCCGCGGTAGCCAACGGCAACGGGAACATTGTCCCGAAGCAGCGTTCCCGCAACCGGATCAAGCACGAACGGACCAAAGGCAAAGCGCGATCCCTGCATAAGGCGCATCTATAGCCGGTTTGGAACTTTTGAGAACTATTTGGGAGGGCTTAAGTACCGCGCCGTCCGTATCCGGCAGAATTCAGCCTCATTCAGGTCGAGGGCCCCAGACTTCAACAGAATGGGTCCCTCAAACCATATGGAGGTTGCCATGACCAATACTCTTGTGCCGGCCCCGTGTCAGGCAGCGCGCCCGGGAATGCCAGCGGCGCGGGCGTCGCGTCGGCACCTGACGACCCTGCGAAGCCTTATCGCGACCTGGCGCGATAGGAGCTGGCGCGAGCGGATACACTTTCGCTGGCAACTCAGGCAAATGGCGAACGACAATCCGCATCTGATCGACGATATCGGGCTGACGAAGCGGCAGGTCGAGGCAGAGATCGCCAAGCGCTTCTGGCAAGCATAAGGCGAATGCTGCAACCACACGCGAGCGCCCCGACCGCGCTGTGTACCGCGTCTATCGCAGATGGATTTGATACCTCAGCACGTGCTTCTCGGCCGGCGCAATCAGCATAATGCCCGGCTTGCTGGTGAACTCGCCGTCGAAATCCGTCGGGCTCGCAGTACCATGCCAGGGTTCGATGCACAGGAACGGCGCACCCCCCGGCTTGGACCAGATGCCGAGTTCCTGAAATCCCTGCCACGAGACCTCAATCGCCGGACCCCGGTCGGCGGCGTAGCGCACGCTGCTGCTGGCCGGTCGATCCATGATGACGGCATCCTCGTCAAACAGCAGTTCGGACAGCGCGAGAACCTTGCCTTCAACAGGCGTGGGCTGTGGCGCTGCCAGCAGCAAGCCGTCTTTCAGCCGGCGGATCGGCGCATGCTCGGCATTGGCAAAGTCCAGCCGGTAAGCTTCCTTGGGCAGATCCGGCAGCAATGGCCAGTTGAATGCCGGATGCGCCCCGGTCGACGCCGGCAGCGGCTCGTCGCCGGTGTTGGTGATGTCGAAGGTCACGCCAAGTTGTTGGCGTTCAAGCGTGTAGGTCACAGCAAGGCGAAAGGCGAACGGATAGCGTGTGCGGCTATCGGCGTCATCGGTGAGAACGAGCGTACAGGACCGAGGCCCCCTCTCCGCCCATTCAAACCGCTTGTCACGCGCAAATCCGTGCTGCGTCATCGGATAGACTTGGCCTTTGTGGCGCAGTTGATCTCCCTTCAGCCGTCCGACGATCGGAAACAGCACCGGCGAATGGCGCCGCCAGGCCGGACCCGCCTGCCAAAGGAACTCTAACCCATCAGTGTTTCGCAGCGAAACCAGTTCGGCGCCCTGCGCGACTATGGTCGCCGTGATGCCGTCGGCCTCAAGCGTTTGACTGTCCTGTGACACTTTCCCTCGCACGGCAGATCTGTTGGTTGGTGTGGCCGGCAGGTTAGCAAAAGCCTCAAGGGACTCAAACAGTACAGATAGTCTGCTGCAGTTCGGAAGCGACTCGTCTGGAACGTTCAGCTGGCGCACACGAAAGCACTGGCGAAGCACGGCCGATTTGCGTATCACTCCGCCGCCAACGGAACCACGCCGATGTTCGAAGACCTTCAGCCTGCCCCCACGGACAAGATCCTTGCCCTGATCGGCCTCTATCGCGCCGATCCACGCCCCGGCAAGGTCGACCTCGGCGTTGGCGTCTACAAGGATCGCGACGGCAAGACGCCGGTCATGCGCGCCGTGCGCGAGGCCGAAAAGCGCTTGCTGCAAAGCCAGGACACCAAGACCTATCTCGGCCTTGCCGGCGACACCGCTTTCAACACGGTGATGGCGAAGCTGGCCTTTGGCCCCGCGGCCGACCTGACGCGCATTCGCGCCGCGCAGGCGCCGGGCGGCTCCGGCGCGTTGCGGCTGGTGGCCGAATTGCTGAAGCGCACGCGCTCCGATGCCACGATCTGGCTGTCGGACCCGACATGGCCGAACCACATGCCGGTGATGCGTGCCGCTGGCCTGCAGATCCGCGAGTATCCCTATTTTGACGCCGCCACCGGTGCCGTGCGCTTCGCCGACATGCTGGCTGCGCTACGCACCGCAAAGAGCGGCGACGTCGTGCTGCTGCACGGTTGCTGCCACAACCCGACTGGCGCCAATCTCGACATCACGCAGTGGGCCGAGATCGCCGATCTCTTGGTCGAGCGCGGCCTGCTGCCCTTTGTCGACATTGCCTATCAGGGCTTTGGCGAGGGCCTCGATGCCGACGCCGCCGGGTTGCGCCTGCTGGCCGCAAAAGTTCCGGAAATGGTCGTTGCCTCGAGCTGCTCGAAGAACTTTGCCGTCTATCGCGACCGCGTCGGCGCGGCGATGGTGCTGGCCAAGGACGCCGCGCAAGCCGACGTGGCGATGAGCCAGATGCTGTCGGCGGCGCGCGCCATGTATTCGATGCCGCCGGACCACGGCGCTGCCGCGGTGCGCATCGTGCTTGAAGACGACACGCTGCGCGCCGACTGGGAAGCGGAGCTGGAAGACATGCGCCTGCGCATGCTCAGGCTTCGCGTGGCGTTCGCTGAGGCGCTGCGGCGGCAGTCCAATTCCGATCGCTTCGATTTCGTCGCCAGCCACCGCGGCATGTTTTCCCGGCTTGGCCTCAGCGAGGCGCAGGTCGAGCGGCTGCGTGCCGAACATGGCGTCTACATGGTCGGCGACAGCCGCATCAACGTCGCCGGCCTGCCGGAGGACGGCATGGATGACCTGGCCAAGGCGATCGTCTCCGTCCTCGACTGACACGGCTCGTCCTGCTCAACTGTGGACAATGCGCCCTCGCCGGCTGACGGCATTGGCCGCGCGACCGGGTGCAGGATAGCATCCGGCCGATGAAACCTTCGCAAGACATTTCCCGGCTGATCGAGATCATGGCGGCGTTGCGGGCGCCGAAGACCGGCTGTCCGTGGGACATCGAGCAGGATTTCTCGACCATCGCCCCCTACACGATCGAGGAAGCCTATGAGGTGGCGGACGCGATCGCGCGCGGCGATCTCGACGACCTGCGCGACGAGCTCGGTGACCTGCTGCTGCAGGTCGTCTATCACGCGCAAATGGCGCAGGAGGTCGGCGAATTCGCCTTCGGCGATGTCGTCCAGGCCATCACCACAAAGATGATCCGGCGCCATCCGCATGTCTTCGGCGACGAAGAGGCGCGCAGCGCCGGCATGGCCAAGGGCATGTGGGAAAGGATCAAGGGCGAAGAAAGGGCCGAAAAGCGAAGCGCCCGCCTCGCCCGTGGGCTCGATCCCGAGGACAACGGCAAGGGTTTTCTCGACAGTGTGCCGGTCGCCCTGCCCGCGCTGACCCGCGCGCTCAAACTTCAGGAAAAGGCGGCCCGCGTCGGCTTTGACTGGAGCGAGGCGGCACCGATCCTCGACAAGATCGAGGAGGAAATCGGTGAATTGCGCGAGGCGCTGGCCAAGGGCGACACCGCCTCGATCAAGGACGAATTCGGCGACATGCTGTTTGCGGTCGTCAATCTCGGCCGCCACCTCAAGCTCGATTCCGAAGCGGCGCTCAGCGGCACCAATGAAAAATTCCGCTCGCGCTTCAACTATGTCGAGCGCGCGCTGGAAAGCTCCGGCAGCACGCTGGAAAAGGCGACTCTGGACGAAATGGAAGCACTCTGGCAGCAAGCCAAGAGCGCTAAATAAAAGCCGCTAACCGTTGTTTTTACGGTGCAAACGGCTTTCGATCTCTTGTTTGGCGCTGTGCGTGGCCATGAGCGAGATGGTTGTGCTGCCATCCTCGTTGTCGGCGCGCGATACGATGTCGCCATTGCGGTAGAGCCAGTCGACAAGCCCGAACTGCGCCGGTTTGATCGTCACGGTCAACTCCTCCAGTTCGCCCGACATCCGTGTCTCGATGATCGCCTTCAGCGCATCGATGCCCTCACCGGTAACCGCCGATATGGCGACCGGCGGCGCCTTGCCGTCAGCACCGTCGGCAAGCAGCCTCGCCCGGTTGCCTTCGTCGAGCCGGTCGATCTTGTTCCAGACTTCGATGACGCGCTTGGCGTCGCCGGCATCGACACCGAGATCGGCCAGGATGCGCTCGACATCCTCCGCCTGCGCGGCGGTGTCGGGATCGGAGATGTCGCGCAGATGGATGACGAGGTCGGCCTCGACCACCTCTTCCAGCGTTGCCCGGAAGGCGGCGACCAGATGCGTCGGCAGATCCGAGATGAAACCGACCGTGTCCGAAAGGATGATCGGCGTGCCATGCGGCAGGCGCACCCGGCGCAGCGTCGGATCTAGCGTGGCGAACAGCATATCCTCCGCCAGCACGTCTGCTCCGGTCACCTTGTTGAACAGCGTCGACTTGCCGGCATTGGTGTAGCCGACAATCGCCACCACCGGGAACGGCACCTTCCTGCGCTTGGCGCGGTGCAGGTCACGCGTGCGCCGCACCGTTTCCAGCTCGTGCTTCAGCTTAATGATCTTCTCCTGCAACTGCCGCCGGTCGGACTCGATCTGCGTTTCGCCGGGGCCGCCGAGGAAGCCGGCGCCACCGCGCTGGCGTTCCAGGTGGGTCCAGCTGCGTACGAGCCGGCCCTTCTGGTAGTTGAGATGCGCAAGCTCGACCTGCAGCGTGCCTTCCTTGGTCCGCGCGCGCTCTCCGAATATCTCGAGGATCAGCCCGGTGCGGTCCAACACCTTGGCGTTCATCTCTTTTTCGAGATTGCGCTGCTGCACCGGCGTCAGCGGATGGTCGACGATGACCACTTCCGCGTGCCCCTCTTTGACGATCTCGGCGAACTCCGCGACTTTGCCGCTGCCGAGCAAGGTCGCCGGGCGTGGATCGTTGACGGTCACCACCGCCGTGTGGATCAGATCGAGGTTGATGGCGCGCGCAAGGCCGACCGCTTCGTCATGGCGGGCCTCGGCCGAACGCGTCAGCCGTGGACGGTTCGTCTCGTCGTCATTGCGCTGGTGGCGGGTAAGGACGGGCACAATGACAACGGCCCGGGTCGGGCCCTTGGCTTCCGTCCCGGGATGATGCGTTGGTTTTCCGCGAACTGTAGCGTCCGCGTCTTTCTCACGTGCCAATCAGGCGCCCTGGCTTTCCTCGCCATCGAACATCTGAACCGGCTGGCTCGGCATGATCGTGGAAATGGCGTGCTTGTAGACGAGCTGAGAATGACCGTCACGCCGCAGCAGGACACAGAAATTGTCGAACGAAGTGACCACGCCGGTCAGCTTGACGCCGTTGATCAGGAAGATGGTGAGTGGGTTCTTGCTCTTGCGAACTGAGTTCAGGAACAGGTCCTGAAGGTTTTGCGATCGTTCCGCCATTGTTCTTGTCTTTCGCCGATCCCCTTCGGTTTGCAGCCCAGTGCGCCAAACTAAACGGCACATGTCAAGCGCGCAAACCCCCTCTTGCCGTCAGTAACGACAAGCAGAACGAGATATATTGATGTGCATTCCACCTGTGCGGTTATCAGGCTGGACTTTTTTCCGCAATGTCAAAAAAGGCCTGCCGCAACGAAAGTGTCACAGAACCGGGATGTCCGTTGGCGACCGGATCGCCATCGATGGCCACGACAGGCATGGCAATTGTCGTCGCTGAACTGATGAAAGCCTCGCGCGCGGCCTTGGCCTCAGTGACCGAAAAACCCCGCTCCTCGATCTTTAAGCCGAGCTTGGCTGCCACCTCGAACAGCGTCGTGCGGGTGATGCCGCGCAGGATGCCATGCTCGGCTGGCCTGGTGACCAGAACACCATCCCGCGTGACGATCCAAGCGTTCGATGAGCCGCCTTCCTTGACGTTGCCGTCGGTGTCGACAAACCACGCTTCTTGGGCGCCGGCTTCCTTGGCCTTCTGCTTGGCCAATACATTGGGCAGCAGTCCAACCGTCTTGATGTCGACCCTGTCCCACCGGTTCTCGAGCACGGTGATGACGGCGATGCCGGTCTCGGCTCGCTTTGCTCCAGCCGCCGGATCGGCCTTCCTGGCGGTCACCACCAGGGACGGCTTGGTGTCCGCCGCCGGGAAAACAAAGTCCCGGCTAGCGACGCCGCGCGTCACCTGGACATAAACCAGGCCGTTGGTGACGTGGTTGCGGTTGACCACTTCGCGCAGGATGAGCGGCAGCACACCTTGGGTGACCGGCCAGGCAATCGACAATTCGGTCAGCGAGCGGTTCAGCCGTGCGAGATGGCGCGGCATGTCGACGATGAAGCCGCGTGCCACCTCGCAGACCTCGTAGACGCCGTCGGCGAACTGATAGCCACGGTCTTCGATATGCACGGCAGCGTCGGCATGGGCGACGTAGCGCCCGTTCACATAGGCAATGCGCGGCATTCAGAAACCCTCGAGAATAGACCCGGCTGTCTTTAGGCGATTCCGCCGCCGCCGTAACCGACAATTGCGTGGGCCACGGCGAGCTGGGCCGATCAGACGCCCAGCGACTTCAACTTGCGGTGAAGTGCGGAACGCTCCATGCCGATGAACTCAGCCGTCTTCGAGATGTTGCCGCCAAAACGGTTGATTTGGGCGATCAGATAGTCCTTCTCGAACTGTTCGCGCGCTTCGCGCAGCGGCAACGCCATGATGTGCTGATCGGACTGGTTTGGCGTGCGCGGCATGACATCGCCGATTTCTGCCGGCAAAAGGTCGGCGGTGATCGGCGCATCGACATCGTCGCCACGCGCCAGGATCATCAGCCGCTCGACATTGTTGCGCAGCTGGCGGACGTTGCCGGGCCAGTTGTGCGCCTGCAGCACCGCCAGCGCATCATCGCCGATGCGACGAGGCCGGATGCCGGCCTGGCGCGCAATCTGCTTCATGAAATTGTCGACCAGATAGGGGATGTCCTCGCGCCGCTCGGCCAGCCCCGGCACCATGACCGGAACCACCGCCAGGCGATGATAGAGATCCTCGCGGAAACGGCCGTCGGCGATCATCGCCTCCAGGTTCTGCGAGGTCGACGAAATGATGCGGACATCGACCTTGACCCGCTTGGTCCCGCCTACCCGCTCGAATTGCTGCTCGACCAGCACGCGCAGGATCTTGTTCTGCGTCTCGCGCGGCATGTCGGCCACTTCGTCGATATAGAGGATACCGCGATGCGCTTCTTCCAGCGCCCCGACCTTGCGCTCGACACCGTTGGATTCGGTGCCGAACAGCTCGATTTCCATGCGCTCGGGCGTGATGTTGGCGGCACTCAGCGTCACGAACGGTGCGCCCTTGCGCGCCGACAGCGTGTGGATGGCACGCGCCGCCAGTTCCTTGCCCGAACCGGAGGGGCCGATGATCATGACGCGGCTGTTGGTCGGCGCGACGCGCTCGATGGTCTGCCGCAACTGGCTCATCGCCGACGACATGCCGATCAGGTCGAAGGTTTCGCCGCTGCGCTGCTTGAGATCCGAAACCTCGCGTCTCAATTTGGAGGTCTCGAGCGCGCGTTCGGCAATCAGGATCAGCCTGTCGGCCTTGAACGGTTTCTCGATGAAATCGTAGGCGCCACGGCGAATGGCCGACACCGCCGTTTCGATGTTGCCATGGCCGGAGATCATCACCACCGGCAAGGTCGGGTGCATGGTTTTGATCTCGTCAAGCAATGCCAGGCCGTCGAGACGCGAGCCCTGCAGCCAGATGTCGAGGAAAATCAACCGTGGCGCCCGGTCGGCGATCGCCGCCAGCGCGCTGTCGGCATCGAATGCCGTGCGGGTTTCATGACCTTCGTCGCTCAGAATGCCCGCGACGAGTTCACGGATGTCTTCCTCGTCATCGACGATGAGAATATCAGACGCCATTACCGACCTTTTCAGTTTCTCTTTCGTGTTCCGCCCTGCCCTCGCCACGCGACGGCGCGGCAGCAGTGGCGGCGGCGGCGGGCGGCAGGATGATGCTGATCATCGCGCCGCGCCCTTCGTGGAAATCCTTTGGAGCGTCATGCAGTTCGAGCCGTCCGCCATGGTCCTCCACGATCTTCTTGACGATTGCCAGACCGAGCCCGGTGCCCTTCTCGCGTGTCGTCATATAGGGCTCGAGCAGCCGTTGGCGATTCTCGCGCGGCAAACCTTTGCCATTGTCGATGACATCGATTCTGATTGCGCCATTCTGGCGCCCGGCTTGAATCCGGATTATGCCGTGCGGGCGGTCATTTTGATCAAGTCCGTCAATGGCCTCGGCGGCGTTCTTGATGACGTTGCCGAAAGCCTGCGCCATCAGGCGGCTGTCGAACGTGCCCTTCAGCGGCTCGTTGCCGAAGACGCGTTCGAAAGCGATGTCGGCACGGCTCACCTCGACCAGGAACGAAGCCTCACGCAACGATTCGCGCAAGTCGATAGCCTTCATCTCGGGCTTCGGCATGCGGGCAAAAGCCGAGAATTCGTCGACCATGCGACCGATGTCCTCGACCTGCCGGATGATCGTGTCGGTGCACTGGTCGAAAATTTCGCGGTCCTCGGTGATGACCTTGCCGAAGCGGCGTTTGATGCGCTCGGCCGAAAGCTGGATCGGCGTCAGCGGGTTCTTGATCTCGTGGGCAATGCGCCGCGCCACGTCGGCCCAGGCCGACGAACGCTGTGCCTGCACCAGGTCGGTGATGTCGTCGACCGTCACCACATAGGATTTTTCTTCCGACCCGTCGTCGCCGGCCTCGATGGTGATCTGCACGTTGAAGGTCCGCTCGGCACCGGCGCGATAGAAGGTCACCTGCTCGCGGTAGACCGGCTTGCCCGACTTGCGGCCGATCTCGAAGACGCGGCCGACATGCGGCAGCACCGCGGAAAGGTTCTGCCCGAGCGCTCCGGTTGCCGATATGGCCAGCATCGTCTCGGCCGATTTGTTGACGATGGTGACGATGCCGTAAGGGTCGACGCCGATGACGCCGGCGGTAACGCCGGCAAGCACCGCTTCCGAAAAGCGCCGGCGCTCGTCGATCAAATCCTTGGCGGAGAGGATCTCGTTGCGCTGCGATTTCAGCTCCAGCAGCATCTTGTTGAACGTATCGCCGAGCGATGCGACATCGCCGTCGGAAGGTCGAACGGCGACGGCGACGTCGAGATTGCCGGTCGCAACCTCGTCAGCCGCACCGATCAGCTGGCGGATTGGCCGCACCAGGCGGTCGGCGACCGCAATGCCGGTCCAGATGGCCGACAGGATGATGATCAGCGTCAAGGACAGATAGGGAAGCGCAAACGCCACCTGTGACGTGCGGCGATTTTCTTCCAGGCCGCGATATTCTGCGGTGTTGGACTGGACGATCTGCCGCGCCTTGATGACTTCGGGATCGACGAGGCGAATGGTGTAGAGATAGAGCCCTTCGATCTCGCGCAACTTGACGATGGCGCCCATGATGTTGCGGGTCTTTGGTTCGATCAGCACCGGCTTGCCGTCGGCAGCGCTGGCTACGGCACCTTCCGGCGGCTCGGGCATGGCGAAATCCGTGTCGGTCTTGGCGCTCATGACGAACGAGCCGTCAGGCTTGATCAGCGCCGCATGGGCCAATGTTCGTCCGACGGCTTCCTTGTTCATGAGGTCGAGAAAGCCAGTCCTATCGAGGCCGTAGAGCGTGCGCGACGCATCGAGGTCATAGGCCATCGACAGTGTCGTACCCTGCAGATTGCGGGCGTTTTCCTGCACATAGGCATCGGCGATCGACAGCGACGAATTGACGATCGTCTTGGTGCGGATCTCGAACCAGCGGTCGAGGCCGATATCGAGCGTGATCGAGGCGATGATGGCCACCATGATGGCGGGAATGGCAGCGACCAGCGCAAACATCGCCACGATGCGCACATGCAACCGCGACGCCGCCTTGCCGTGCCGGCGCGCCATCGCGATGCGATGCACCTCGCGGCCAACCAGCGCGATCAGGAACAGGACGAAGGTGGCATTGAGCGCAATAAGCGCCAGCGTCGTCTTCTCGTCCGGTGTGATCGGCGTGGCGCCGACGAGAATGGCAAACGAGATCGCGGCCGTAATCAGCGCACCGGCAATTGCAACCACGCCGGGCAACGCAAGCAGCCGGCGCCCATCCCTTGCGCCGGGTTCGCTGAAAAGCGGTTCGTTCAGTGTCGGAGCCTGCGGAGCCATGTCGCCGTCTGGAGCCATTGATTGCGTCGGATGTATGCAACGCATTGTGGCGATTATGCAACAAGTGTGACCGAGACGGAAATCTTTCGGCGCTCGATCCCCGGAAAAACGGCGGGCCTACACCCTTTCGTCCGGATTTGTGATTTCAAGACCTCGACGATTTGTAGACGTTGACGCCGAGCTCGCGAATCTTCTTGCGCAGCGTATTGCGGTTCAAGCCCAGCAGTTCCGCGGCCTTGATCTGGTTGCCGCGCGTTGCCGTCATCGAGGCCAGCACCAGCGGATATTCGACCTCGGACAGAATGCGCTGGTAGAGGCCGGCAGGCGGCAATTCGCCGGCAAATGACGTAAAATAGCGCTGCAGGAAATGCTCCACCGCCTGGCCGATGGACAGGTCGTCCGGAATGAGGTTGCCGCCGCCCGGAACCACCGGCCTCTCGCCGGTCTTCAGTTCGGCTTCGATGATCTCGGCCGAAATCTCGTCCTGGGAGTAGAGGGCGGCAAGCCGGCGAACCAGGTTTTCCAGTTCGCGCACATTGCCGGGCCACGGATAGCGCTTCATCAGCTCGATGCCGCCAGTGGAAATGCGCTTGGTCTGCAGGCCTTCCATGGCGCCAAGCTTAAAGAAGTGGCGCACCAGATCCGGAACGTCCTCGGACCGCTCGCGCAACGCCGGCAGCCTGAGCGGCACGACGTTCAGGCGATAGAAAAGGTCCTCGCGAAACAGCCCCTGGTTGATCAGCGTGCGCAAATCCTTGTTGGTGGCGGCAACGATGCGCACATCCGTCTTGATCGGCGTGCGTCCGCCGACCGTGGTGTATTCGCCTTGCTGCAGCACGCGCAGAAGCCGCGTCTGCGCTTCCATCGGCATGTCGCCGATCTCGTCGAGGAACAGCGTGCCGCCTTCAGCCTGTTCGAAACGGCCGGTGGAGCGGTTCTGCGCGCCGGTGAAGGCGCCCTTCTCATGGCCGAACAGTTCCGATTCGATCAGATCGCGCGGGATTGCCGCCATGTTGATCGCGACGAACGGGCCGCCACGGCGGCGGCCATATTCGTGCAATGCACGGGCCACCAGTTCCTTGCCGGTACCCGATTCGCCTGAGATCATCACCGTCAGGTCGGTCTGCATCATGCGCGCCAGCATGCGGTAGATGTCCTGCATGGCCGCCGAGCGGCCGACCAGCGGCATCGTTTCCGGCTGCTCGGCCGGCCCGGTGTCGATCTTCGGTCGCCGCGGCTCGGAAAGTGCCCGGTTGACGATGTTGAGCAGCTCGGTCAGGTCGAACGGCTTCGGCAGATATTCGTAAGCGCCGGTTTCAGAAGCGCGAATCGCGGTCATGAAGGTGTTTTGCGCACTCATGACGATAACCGGCAGTTCCGGCCGTGCCTTCTTGATGCGCGGCAGCATGTCGAAAGCGTTCTCGTCCGGCATGACCACGTCAGTGATCACCAGATCGCCCTCGCCCGCAGCCACCCAGCGCCAAAGCGTCGAGGCGTTGGAGGTCACGCGCACCTCATGGCCGACGCGCGACAGCGCCTGATTGAGCACGGTGCGGATGGCCGCGTCGTCGTCGGCGACGAGAATATTGCCGCGAACCGTCATTTGCGGTCTCCTTCGCCTTCATCATCGGCAGTGTCGTAGGGTGTTTCTTTCCAGGCCGGCATCAGGATGCGGAAGGTGGTTCCGCGCGGCGTCGAATCGCATTCGATGATGCCGCCATGTTCGCCGACGATTTTTGCCACCAGCGCCAGGCCGAGGCCTGAACCATTCGGCTTGGTGGTGATGAAGGGGTCGAACAGGATCGGCAGGATGTCCTCGGAAACTCCGGAACCATTGTCGCGCACGCAGAATTCCAGCGGCAGCGAGACGCGATCCTGCGTCCCCGGCACTGAAACACGGATGCCCGGCCGAAAAGCGGTCGACAGGATAATCTCGCCGTGCGGATCGCTGCCGATCGCCTCGGCGGCGTTCTTGACCAGGTTGAGGAACACCTGGATCAGCTGGTCGCGGTTGGCGAACACCGGAGGCAATGATGGATCATAGTCCTCCAATATCTTGATTCGTTTGGCAAAACCGTTCTTGGCAAGCGCCTTCACGTGGTCGAGCACGACATGGATGTTGACCGGGTAGCGGTCGATCGGCCGCTCGTCGGTAAACACCTCCATGCGATCGACCAGCGAGACGATGCGGTCGGTCTCGTCGGTGATCAGCCGCGTCAGTGCGCGGTCTTCGTCGGAAGCCGAGAGTTCGAGCAGCTGGGCAGCACCGCGTATGCCCGACAGCGGGTTCTTGATCTCGTGGGCAAGCATGGCGGCAAGGCCAGTGACCGAGCGCGCCGCACCGCGATGCGTCATTTGCCGGTCGATCTTGTCGGCCATCGACCGCTCCTGGAACATCACCACGACCGAGCCTGGGAATTCCGGCACCGGCGCCACATAGAGGTCGACGACCTTTTCGATGCCGAGACGGGGCGACGACACATCAACGCGGTACTCGTTGACCGGCGCGCGGCGCTCGCGCACCTGGTCGACCAGCGTCAACAGCGGGCTGCCGAAGGGAATGAGTTTTGGCAGCGTGTTGCGGGCGAGCATGGTCGCACTCGAGCGAAAAAAGTCTTCGGCGTCGGCATTGGCGTAGGTGATGAACCCCTCCGTATCCACCATGATCACCGGTCGGCGGATGGTGTTGAGCACGATGTGGGCGGCTTTCGCCATGTCGGTGCCCTGTGTAACGGTGGCGCTCATGCCGCGCTCCGCAGGTTCATCGCACCGGCAGCGCTTGAAAACACATCGCGCAGCTCAGCGATCACACGGGCGGGTTCGAACGAGGTCAGGATCGCCTTGCGCCGGTCGTCAGCAACGCCGGCGGCGTTGCGGTCGAGGTACCAGCCGAGGTGCTTGCGTGCCTGGCGCAGGCCGCTTTCGACGCCGTAAAGGGTCAGCATGTCCTCGTAGTGGGAGGCGATGTAGTCGGCCAAGGCTGCCGGGCTTTCCGGGATGCCGGAGGCTGGATTGCCCGCTGCGGCCGCAGCGATTCTGCCGGCCGTCCATGGCGCGCCGTAATGGGCGCGGCCGATCATCACCGCATCGGCGCCCGACTGGTCAAGGATATCGGCGGCCTCCGCCGGCGAGCCGACATCGCCATTGGCGACAACCGGGATCGACACGGCGTTCTTGATGCGGGCGATGGCGCGCCAGTCCGCCTTGCCTTGATAGAACTGGCAACGCGTGCGGCCATGCACCGTCACCATCCTGACGCCGGCTTGTTCGGCGCGGCGCGCCAGCATAGGTGCATTGAGCGCACTTTCATCCCAGCCGAGCCGCATCTTGACCGTGACCGGCACCTCGACGGCACCAACCACGGCCTCGATCAGCGACAATGCGTGGTCGAGATCGCGCATCAGCGCCGAACCGGCATAGCCGCCCGTCACCTTCTTGGCCGGGCAGCCCATGTTGATGTCGATGATGTCGGCGCCCTCACCGGCGGCGATTCGCGCGCCTTCGGCCATATGCGCGGCCTCGCGGCCGGCAAGCTGGACCATGTGTACCGGCAGGCCGGAGTGACGGATGCGCAGGTCGCAACCTGCCCTGCCCTTGGCAAGCTCACCGCTGGCCACCATTTCGGATACGACCAGGCCCGCACCGTGCGCATGGGCGCGCTGCCGGAAGGGTTCGTCGGTAATCCCCGACATCGGCGCGAGAAAGACGCGATTGCGGATTTTCACGCCGCCCACGTCCAGCGGCGAAGCCAATTTGGTCACATCAGGCATGCACAAAAACCAAGCATGTTCAATTGCTGCACATTCTCTAGCCAGAATGCTGGCAATGTGCAACGCGGAATGACGCCACATCAAGACGCATTCGGGAAAATGCTGGCCTTCGACGATAGCCGCGACTAAGGCACTCACAATGACAGATGCAAGCGAAAAACAAGTGGCTGCGGGCGACAAGGTTGGCGTGGTTATCGTCGCCGCCGGCCGTGGTGCGCGTGCCGGCCAGGCCGATGGCCCGAAGCAGTACCAGAGCATCGGCGGCAGCGCTGTCATTGCGCGCACGCTGGATATGTTTCTTTCGCACCCGAGAACCGGTCCCGTCATCGTCGCCATTCATGCCGACGACCGCGCGCTCTTCCGCCGCGCGGCTGGCGCAAATGCCGACCGGGTCACAGCCGTGATCGGCGGCGAATCGAGGCAGGCCTCGGTCCGGCTTGGCCTGCTTGCGCTGCGGGAACATGCGCCGAGCCGGGTTCTCGTTCATGACGCCGTGCGTCCCTTCGTGGACGCCGGCCTGATAGACCGCACGATTGAGGCCATCGGCGAGCGCCAGGGCGCGCTGCCGGCTCTGCCCGTCGCCGACACGCTGAAGCGCGAGTCGGCCGCCGGCATGATCGAAGAGACGGTTTCCAGAAACGGGCTTCATGCCGCGCAGACGCCGCAGGGCTTTCCTTTCTGGCCGATCCTGGCTGCGCACGAAAAGGCCCATCATTTGGGCAAGACGGATTTCACCGACGACGCCGCGATCGCCGAATGGGCGCATATTCCGGTAAAAATCGTCCAGGGATCACCGGACAATGTCAAACTGACCTGGGCAAGGGACATCGCGATGGCGGATCAGCGGCTTTCCGGCGAACATCAGCGTTTTCCCGACATCCGCACTGGCAACGGCTATGACGTGCACGCGTTTGAGCCCGGCGACCATGTCACTTTGTGCGGCATTGCCATCCCGCACGGCAAGAAACTGTCGGGACATTCGGACGCCGATGTCGGCCTGCATGCCTTGACCGACGCGCTGCTCGCCACCTGTGGCGCCGGCGACATCGGCACGCATTTCCCGCCCTCCGATCCGCAATGGAAGGGCGCGGCTTCAAAAATCTTCGTGGAGCACGCGGCGAAGCTGGTGCGCGGGCGCGGCGGGCGGATCGCCAATGCCGACATCACGCTGATCTGCGAGGCGCCGCGCGTTGGCCCGCATCGCGAGGCGATGACGCAAGCCCTTTCGGCGATGCTGGGAATTTCCAGCGACCGCATCTCGATCAAGGCGACAACCAACGAAAAACTCGGCTTTGTCGGCCGCGAGGAAGGCATAGCGGCTATCGCCACCGCCAGCGTCGTGTTTCCCGGCGAAGTCCCCGCATGAGCAACGCCGAGCTCGCCAACGCCCTGCTCCTGGCATGCCAGCAACGCGGCATCATGCTGGCAACGGCCGAAAGCTGCACCGGCGGCCTGATCATCGCCGCGCTGACCGACATCGCCGGCTCATCGGCCGCCGTCGATCGCGGTTTCATCACCTATTCCAACGAGGCCAAGATGGAGATGCTCGGCGTCTCCGCCGCTACACTCGACGCGCATGGCGCCGTCTCGCGCGAAACGGTGCTGGAGATGGCGGCCGGCGCGCTGGCGCATTCGCGCGCGAGCCTTTCTCTTGCCGTTACCGGCATAGCCGGCCCAGGCGGCGGTTCGGCCGACAAGCCGGTCGGCCTGGTCTGGTTCGGCCTGGCGCTCGCCGGCCAGCCGGTTGTCGCCGAGCGCCAGCTGTTTGGCCACAAGGGTCGCGAATTCATCCGCCACGAGACGGTGAGGCACGCGCTGCAACTCGGGCTGCGCGCGCTGGGCGCTAATTAGGCCGGCTTTCCATAAATGATGTCGGCGCGCTTCTCGAACGCCTCGGCGAACATGCGGAAGGCGCGGTCGAACATGGTTCCCATCACCGCGCCCAGAATGCGGCTCTTGAACTCGTAGTCGATGAAGAAACGGACGGTACAGCCGCCCTCGGCCGGCTCGAAGCGCCAGACATTGCTCAGATATTTGAACGGGCCATCGATGTATTTGACATCGATGGCGTTCTCATCCGGCTTCAACAGCACCTGCGTCGAGAACGTCTCGCGGATCGCCTTGTAGCCGATGGTCATGTCGGCAACGAGAATCGTCCGGCCGTCGCGCTCCTTGCGCGAACGAACCGTCAGCGCTTCGCAAAGCGGCAGAAATTGAGGATAGGTCTCGACATCCGCGACCAGCGCGAACATCTGCTCCGGCGTATGGGCGACGCGGCGAGTGGCTTCGAATTTAGGCATGAAACCAGCGTGTTAGGCTGATTTCTTGAGCAGCGCTTCACGCGCCGCGCGCAGCCTGGCGAAATCGTCGCCGGCGTGATGCGACGAACGCGTCAGCGGGCTCGACGCCACCAGCAGGAAACCCTTGGTCCGGCCGATCGTCTCGAAGGACTTGAATTCCTCCGGCGTGACGAAGCGGATCACCGGATGGTGCTTCTTCGATGGCTGCAGATACTGGCCGATGGTCATGAAGTCGACATTGGCCGAGCGCAGATCGTCCATCAATTGCAGGATCTCGTTCCGCTCTTCGCCGAGGCCAACCATGATGCCGGACTTGGTGAAGATCGACGGATCGAGCTCCTTGACCCGCTGCAGCAGCCTGATCGAGTGGAAGTAGCGCGCGCCCGGCCGCACGGTCAGATAGTTCGACGGCACCGTCTCGAGATTATGGTTGAAGACATCGGGTTTGGCCGCCACGACGATCTCCAGAGCGCCTTCCTTGCGCAGGAAGTCGGGCGTCAGGATTTCGATGGTCGTCAAAGGCGTCGCTGCCCGGATGGCGCGGATGACTTCGGCGAAATGCTGGGCACCGCCATCAGCTAGATCGTCGCGGTCGACGGAGGTGATGACGACATGGCTCAGCCCCATCTGCTTGACGGCGTGCGCGACACGCGCCGGCTCGTCGGCATCAAGTGCGGTCGGAATGCCGGTGGCGACGTTGCAGAAGGCGCAGGCGCGCGTGCAGATCTCGCCCATGATCATGAAGGTGGCGTGCTTCTTCTCCCAGCACTCGCCGATGTTGGGGCAGCCTGCTTCTTCGCACACCGTCACCAGCTTGTGCGACTTTACGATCTCGCGCGTCTCGGCATAGCCCTTCGACATTGGCGCCTTGACGCGGATCCAGTCGGGTTTGCGCAGCACATCCTGGTCGGGCTTGTGCGCCTTTTCAGGGTGCCGCAGGCGCGGCGCGTTGGCGATCGTGTCGAGGACAGTGACCATCTTGAACCTGGTTCGTTGGCGATCGCCTTTCGGGCTTTCGCTTTTCAAAGATCATCTAGGACTTTTCGGCACAAAGAAAAAGACCGTGGCAGCGCATGCCGCCACAGCCCTTTTCGCATACGTAGAATTGGTGCGGACTAACGGCGCACCATGCGTCCGACCGCGATCAGCAGGCAGGCGCCGATGAAGCCGGTGATCAGGAAAGCGAACCAGCCGACACCGAAGGGGCCGAAATGCAGCGCCTGCAGGATGGCATTGAGCACGATCGCGCCGACAATGCCGAGAACGATGTTCATCAGGATGCCGGTGTTGCTCTTCATGAACATCTCGGCGAACCACCCCGCCAGCCCTCCGATGATGATGGCTGCGACCCAGCCCACGCCATTCACGTCCATATGCTCTCTCCTCAGGTAACGGGTGAAAATGCATCCGGAAACGAATTACCTTGCCGTTAGGTTCCTTGGCTCCGGCGTGTGAGTCTCACGCCGCCAATTTATCATGCGTTGAGCGCGCGGCCATAGGCATCGAGCACGCTCTCCTTCATCATCTCTGACAGTGTCGGATGCGGGAAGATCGTGTGCATCAGCTCTTCCTCGGTGGTTTCGAGGTTCATCGCCACGACAAAACCCTGGATCAGCTCGGTCACTTCGGCGCCGACCATATGCGCGCCGAGCAGCTGACCCGTCTTCTTGTCAAAAATGGTCTTGATGAACCCCTGGTCCTCGCCGAGCGCGATCGCCTTGCCATTGGCGGCGAACTGGAAGCGGCCGACGCGGATGTCCTTACCCTCGGCCTTTGCCTTGGCTTCGGTCAGGCCGACGGAGGCGACCTGCGGGTTGCAATAGGTGCAGCCCGGGATCTTCAGCTTGTCGATGGCGTGCACGCCGGGGACATTGGCGATCTTTTCGACGCAGATCACGCCCTCATGCTCGGCCTTGTGGGCCAGCATCGGCGGTCCCGCGACATCGCCGATGGCGTAGATGCCGGGAACGTTGGTCTTGCCATAGCCGTCGACGACGACGCAGCCGCGATCGGTCTTCACGCCGAGCGTTTCCAGCCCGAGGCCCTCGATGTTGCCTTGCACGCCAACGGCCGAGATCATGCGGTCGGCGGTGATCTTCTCGACCTTGCCGTCCTTCATCTCGACATGCGCGGTGACCGAGTTGGCACCTTTCTCGACCTTGGTCACCTTGGCTTCGAGGATGATCTTCATGCCTTGCTTCTCGAACTGCTTCTGCGCGAACTTCGAAACCTCGGCGTCCTCGACCGGCATCACCGCCGGCAGAAGCTCGACCACCGTCACCTCGGCGCCCATGGTGCGATAGAACGAAGCGAATTCGATGCCGATGGCGCCCGAACCCATCACCAGCAGCGATTTCGGCATCTCCTTCGGCACCATCGCCTCAAAATAGGTCCAGATCAGCTTGCCGTCCGGCTCGATGCCGGGCAGCGCGCGCGGCCTGGCGCCAGTCGCCAGGATGATGTGCTTGGCGGTGTAGGTGCCCTCGCCCTTGACACCCTTCGGCACCGGCGGCTGCGGCTCCATCGGCTTCTTGACCGTCTTGGACACCACGATCTCGCCTGGTTTGGTGAGCTTTGCCTCGCCCCAGATCACGTCGACCTTGTTCTTCTTCATCAGGAAGGAAACACCGCCGTTCAGCCGCAGCGAAACCTTGCGCGAGCGGTCGACCACGGCAGCGGTGTCGACGCTGACCTTGCCGTCGAGCTTCAGCCCATAGTCCTTCAGGTGATTCGAATAATGCATGATCTCGGCCGAGCGCAGCAGCGCCTTGGTCGGGATGCAACCCCAGTTGAGGCAGATGCCGCCGAGATGCTCGCGCTCGACGATCGCCGTCTTGAAGCCGAGCTGGGCGGAACGCACCGCCGTGACATAGCCGCCGGGACCGGAGCCGATGATGATGACGTCGTAGGATTCAGCCACGGGTTTTCTCCCTGATTTTCTTTCTCTAGAGTTCCAGCATCACACGCACCAACGGCGCCAGCGCGTTGCCGATATTCCGCGTGTTTTCCGCATCGAGATGGACCCCATCGAGCGGCGTGGTCACGGCCACCGTGCCGGCGTCGAAAAAGCCGCAGCCGGCCTCTTCGGCAAGCGCGGAATATTGCGGCGCCAGCCGCTTCGAGGCTTCATCGCCGCCGGCAAACATTTCCTTGAATTCGGCATTGTCGGTGCGGCTGACCGCGGGCGGCGCGACGATGAGGATCTGCGGCGCGGCACAGCCGAACGGGTAGTCATGGCCGCGCACGATGTCGATCAGCCGCTGGATGCCTTGCTTGGCCGCGAGCGGATTGCCGTGGATCCAGGGCTTCATGTCGTTGGCGCCGAGCATAATGACGATCAGGTCGAGCGGCGCATGCGTCGTCAGCACAGTCGGCAACACTCTTGCGCCGTTGCGGTCGGCTCCCGCCAGATGATCGTCGAAAGCCGTGGTACGGCCGTTCAGGCCTTCGGCGATAATTTCGACATCGTCGCCCAATGCAGCCTGCAGCACGCTCGGCCAGCGGTCCTCCAGCGCATGGCGGCCAAGGCTCGCCGCGTCATAGCCCCATGTCAGCGAGTCGCCATAGCAAAGGATGGTTTTCATGCGCTTGCCTCTGCCTTGACCAGCCCGCGGCTTACCCGCCAGCGTACGAACAGCCATTGCACCACGATTGTCACCAGGCCCGGCACCACCGCCGCACTGCTGTCGGCGTAGAGGATCAAGGCGACCAGCAGGGCAATCAAGGCCGCGAAGACGATCAGCGACCACTTGCCCGTCCTTGCCACGGCCGCGACCGGATCGGTCATGAGCTGCGCCACGAAGAAGACAAAGGTGACAATGAAGGTCACCAGCACCGAAACCATGAAGACGAGGATGTATTCTTCCTGCGCATTGGTGATGACGGCCAGTTCCTGCGCTACCAGCCCGCCGGCCAGACCGGAAAGGATCAGGGCAAAAAGGCTGGTGACGAATTTCCGCACCGCCCTTTTCCTTCCTAGACCAGCATGCCCATCGGGTTTTCGATCAGCCGCTTGAAGGCGACCAGCAGTTCGGCGCCGAGCGCGCCGTCGACGGCGCGGTGATCGGTCGACAGCGTCACCGACATCACGGTGGCGACCTTGATCTCGCCATTCTTGACCACCGCACGCTGCTCGCCGGCACCCACCGCCAGTATCGTCGCATGCGGCGGGTTGATGACGGCGGCAAAGTCCTTGATGCCGAACATGCCGAGATTGGACACCGCCGTCGTGCCGCCCTGATACTCCTCAGGCTTCAGCTTGCGGCTGCGGGCACGGCTGGCCAGATCCTTCATCTCGTTGGAGATGGTGGACAGCGTCTTTTCGTCGGCGTGCCGGATGATCGGCGTGATCAGGCCGCCGGCGATCGACACGGCAACGCCGACATCGGCATGCTTGTGCTTGACCATGGCGCTGTCAGTCCATGAGGCATTGGCATCCGGCACCGCCTTCAGCGCCAGCGCCATCGCCTTGATCACCATGTCGTTGACCGACAGCTTGTAGGCAGGAACTTCGCCCTTTTCGGTCTTCTTCACCGGGGCCGCCGCGTTGAGCTGTGTGCGCAGCGCCAGCAGCGCGTCGAGCTCGCAGTCGAGCGTCAGGTAGAAATGCGGAATGGTGGTCTTGGCCTCGACCAGCCGCCGCGCGATGGTCTTGCGCATATTGTCATGCGGAACGAGATCGTAGGAGCCCTCGGCAAACAGTTTCAGCACCTGCTCGTCCGACATCGCCTTTGGCGCGGGTGCCGCAGCAGCCGGAGCGCCGGCAGGCGCCGCTTTCGCAGCCGGAGCCGCCTTGGCGCCACCACCGGCAATCGCCGCCTCGACATCGGCCTTGACGACACGGCCATGCGGGCCGGAGCCCGTCACTGCCGAGACATCGACACCGGCATCCTTGGCGATGCGACGGGCCAGTGGCGAGGCGAAGGAGCGCTCACCGCCTGCATGGCCGTTGGCAGCCGGAGCCGCCGCTGCCTTGGCCGGCGCAAGCGCAGCCGCAGCACCTTCCGGCTTCGGCGCTTCAGCCTTGGGAGCCTCAGCTTTCGGCGCTTCGGCCTTTGCTGGCGCAGCAGCGCCCCCGCTTTTCGCCGCCGCCCCTGCATCCTCGCCTTCAGCGGCAAGCACGGCGATCAGCGCATTGACCTTGACGCCTTCGGTGCCCGCCGGAACGACCAGCTTGGCGACAATGCCCTCATCGACGGCTTCGACTTCCATCGTCGCCTTGTCGGTCTCGATCTCGGCGATCACGTCGCCCGGCGAAACCTTGTCGCCCTCTTTGACGAGCCACTTGGAAAGATTGCCTTCTTCCATCGTTGGCGAGAGTGCCGGCATGGTAATGTTGATGGGCATCGCTCACTCCTGAATGAATTTGAACAGGCCGCGCATGACGGTCAGCGTGGCGACGATGAACACCGGTGGCAAGAACCCGAAATGGAAGCTGTTTTTGCTCATTTCGAGGCTCATCATGCCACCGGTCTGATCAAGTTGTGCGGAACCGGTTGCAACGATTGCCAGGACAAGCGAAGCGGCACCGCTGAGCATCAGCAAAACCGCATCGAACTTCCCGGTCATGCGGCGCACGAAAAAGGCCACGGCGACGGTGGGGACAATGACGGCGGCCAGAACCCAGAAGGACGGCATCGGCGCTGTATCCTAGCGATACGTGACGGCTTTGACGGCTTCGACGACCTCGCCGATATTCGGCAAGGCCAGCTTTTCGAGGTTGGCGGCATACGGCATCGGTACGTCCTTGCCGGCAATCGTGATCACCGGCGCGTCGAGGAAGTCGAAGGCGCGCTGCGACACCTGGTTGGCGATGTGGTCGCCGACCGAGCTCTGCGGATAGCCTTCTTCGACAACCACCAGGCGGTTGGTCTTCTTGACCGAGGCGATGATCGTGTCGAGATCGAGCGGACGGATGGTCCTGAGGTCGATGATCTCGACGTCGATGCCCATGGCGCGCAATTCGGCTTCCGCCTTGACCGCATAGGTCATACCGATGCCGAAGGAGACGATGGTGACGTCCTTGCCAGTCTTGTGGATACGCGCCTTGCCGATCGGCAGCACGAAATCGTCCATCTTCGGCACGTCGAAGGACTGGCCGTAGAGGATTTCGTTCTCGAGGAAGATGACCGGGTTCGGGTCGCGGATCGCAGCCTTCAGCAGGCCCTTGGCGTCAGCCGCTGTATAAGGCATCACCACCTTCAGCCCTGGGATATGGCTGTACCAGGCGGCGTAGCACTGCGAATGCTGGGCAGCGACGCGGGCCGCAGCACCGTTCGGTCCGCGGAAGACGATCGGCGCGCCCATCTGGCCGCCGGACATATAGAGCGTCTTGGCGGCGGAGTTGATGATCTGGTCGATCGCCTGCATGGCGAAGTTGAACGTCATGAACTCCACGATCGGCCTGAGACCTGCCATCGCAGCACCGACGCCGACGCCGGCAAAGCCGTGCTCGGTGATCGGCGTGTCGACGACGCGGCGTGGCCCGAACTCCTGCAGCAGCCCTTGCGTGATCTTGTAGGCGCCCTGGTACTCCGCGACCTCCTCGCCCATGACGAAGACGTCGCCATCGCGGCGCATTTCCTCGGCCATTGCATCGCGCAACGCCTCGCGCACCGTGGTCGAGACCATTTCGGTGCCGGCCGGAATGTCGGGATCGGCGGCAGCTTCTGTTTTCGGTGCTGCAGCAACGGGAGCCGCCTTGGCGGCCGGAGCAGCGTCTTCAGCCGCGGCCGGGGCTTCCGCCTTTGCCGGGGCTTCCGCTTTGGCGGGCGCCGCAGACTTGCCGGCATCGGCGGCACTTTCGCCCTCCTGCAGCAAGATGGCGATCACCGCGTTGACCTTGACGCCTTCGGTGCCGGCGGGAACCACGATCTTGCCGATCGTACCTTCATCGACGGCTTCGACTTCCATCGTCGCCTTGTCGGTCTCGATCTCGGCGATGACGTCGCCGGCGACGACCTTGTCGCCTTCGTTCTTCAACCACTTGGAAAGATTGCCCTCTTCCATGGTCGGCGAGAGAGCGGGCATGAGAATTTCGATCGGCATGTCCTTGCCCTCCCGTTACAATACGATGTCGGTCCAGAGCTCGGACGGATCCGGCTCTGCGTCGTTCTGGGCAAATTCGGCGGCGTCGGCGACGATGTCGCGGACCTCCTTGTCGATGGTCTTGAGGTCGTCCTCGCTGGCCCACTTCTTGTCGATCAGCCGCGCCTTGACCTGCTCGATCGGGTCATGCTCGGAGCGCATCTTCTGCACTTCCTCCTTGGAGCGGTACTTTGCCGGGTCGGACATCGAGTGGCCGCGATAGCGATAGGTCTGCATCTCGAGGATCAGCGGGCCGTTGCCGGCGCGACACCATTCGGTGGCTAGGTCGGCGGCGGCCTTGACCGCGCGCACATCCATGCCGTCGACCTGGATGCCGGGAATCTTGAACGAGGCGCCACGATGCGAGAAATCGGTCTCGGCCGACGAGCGCGACACCGAGGTGCCCATGGCGTAGCGGTTGTTCTCGATGATGAAGATCACCGGCAGCTTCCACAGCGAGGCCATGTTGAAGCTTTCATAGACTTGGCCCTGGTTGGCCGCGCCGTCGCCGAAATAGGTCAGCGACACATTGTTGTTGTCGCGGTAGCGGTTGGCGAAGGCCAGGCCCGTGCCGAGCGACACCTGTGCGCCGACAATGCCGTGGCCGCCGTAAAAATGCTTCTCCTTGGAGAACATGTGCATGGAGCCGCCCTTGCCGCGCGACAGGCCGCCACGGCGCCCGGTCAGCTCGGCCATGACGCCGCGTGGCGACAGTTCCATCGCCAGCATATGGCCGTGGTCGCGATAGGCGGTGATCATCTGGTCGCCGTCGATCAGCGCCATCTTCATGCCGGTGACGACCGCTTCCTGGCCGATATAGAGGTGGCAGAAGCCGCCGATGAAGCCCATGCCGTAAAGCTGGCCGGCCTTTTCCTCGAAGCGGCGGATGAGCAGCATGTGCCGGTAGGCGGCAAGCTCCTCGTCCTTGCTGAAATCAGCGGGCTTGGGGGCGGAAAGCCCCGAGGTTTTTGTGGATTTGGCAGGCGCTTTTCTGGCGGCGGTGGCCATGCATCACTCCCTGTTGGCGTCTCTTTGTGGACACTGGAGCAAAAAGAAATCTGCTCCGGGGGAGATCAGTTCTCCCCACCGATTTGAGTGAAGCTAACACGCGAGAAAGCGTTTCGCCATGCAGAAAAATGCATGGCTGTCATGCGTCTAAGCAATTAAAATCATTTGATATAACGGCGATTAACTGGAATCGAGTTATTTCGAGGAAGCCGGCAACATAATGGTGATTTCGTCGGCCTGGGACAGATTGAGCGCCTTGCGCGCCTGCTCATCGAGCATGTCTTTCTCCAGCGTCCCCTCATGCATCAGCTGCACGCGCCGCTCCAGATCGACCCGGCGCGCCTTGATGGCGTCGAGCTTGCCCTGCAGTTCGACGGTCTGCGCTTCCAGCTGGTATTTGGAGTAGATGCCGAACTCGCCATGATAGGCATGGAAGCCGAAATAGGCCAGGAACGCCACGCAGAGCGAGGGGATGATCAGCCGGCCGGTGTTTCTCTGCTTGTGCTGGCGTGTCCACATGGTCGCAATCCTTTGACCCCCTTTCTCGCCCGATTGTGCTTAATGGACGGTTACGGACGGAGGAATTTGGTGGGGGCAGAAACGAAAAAGGGCGGGAATGTTCCCGCCCTCGTCATTCCTGCTATTTCCAGGGATCAGCTTTTCACAACCGACTTGCCGGCATAGCGCGCCTGCTTGCCGAGCCCTTCCTCGATGCGAATGAGCTGGTTGTACTTGGCCATGCGGTCGGAGCGCGACAGCGAACCGGTCTTGATCTGCCCGCAATTGGTGGCGACGGCGAGATCGGCGATGGTCGAATCCTCGGTTTCGCCCGAACGATGCGACATGACAGCAGTGTAGCCGGCCTTGTGCGCGGTCTCGACGGCGTCGAGCGTCTCGGTCAGCGAGCCGATCTGGTTGACCTTGACCAGAATCGAATTGGCGACACCCATGCGGATGCCGTCGCGCAGCCGCGCCGTGTTGGTGACGAACAGATCGTCGCCGACCAGTTGGGTCTTCTTGCCGATCAGGTCGGTCAGATATTTCCAGCCTTCCCAGTCGTCCTCGGCCAGACCGTCCTCGATCGAGATGATCGGATAGTCGGCGGCGAGCTTGGCCAGGTACTTGGCCTGCGCCTTCGGATCGCGGCTCTTCTTTTCGCCTTCATAGACGTAGTTGCCGTCCTTGAAGAACTCGGTCGCGGCACAGTCGAGGCCGAGCGCGATCTCCTCGCCAGGCTTGAAGCCGGCCTTCTCAATCGATTCCATGATGAAATCGAGCGCCACCGGCGCGCTCTTCAGATTGGGGGCAAAGCCGCCTTCGTCGCCGACATTGGTGTTGTGGCCGGCGTCTTTCAGCTTCTTGCGCAGCGTGTGGAAAATTTCCGATCCCCATCGCACACCCTCGCGCAGCGTCGGCGCGCCGATCGGCATGATCATGAATTCCTGGAAGTCGATCGGATTGTCGGCATGCGCGCCGCCATTGATGATGTTCATCATCGGCACCGGCAGGATATGCGCCTTGGCACCGCCGACATAGCGATACAGCGGCAGGCCGGAGGCAACCGCCGCCGCCTTGGCCACCGCCAGCGAAACGCCGAGAATGGCGTTGGCGCCGAGCCGGCTCTTGTTGGGTGTGCCGTCGAGCTCGATCATCGTCTGGTCGATATGGATCTGGTTTTCGGCTTCCATGCCGCCGATCGCCTCGAACAGCTCGCCGTTGACGGCCTCGACAGCCCTCAGCACACCCTTGCCAAGATAGCGGGCGCCGCCGTCGCGAAGTTCAACGGCTTCATGCGCGCCGGTGGAGGCGCCGGACGGTACAGCCGCACGGCCCATCGAGCCGTCTTCGAGCACGACGTCGACCTCGACGGTCGGATTACCACGGCTATCCAGGATTTCACGCCCGACAATGTCGATGATGGCGGTCATTGCGATGTCCCCGATTGATCGATTGAAAGCGTCGCGCCCCTCTTAGCCAAAGCGTCGCAAAACGCAATCGGGCACTCACAAATATTGCCGTCACGTTTGCTCGACCGATTCACGAAGCGCAAATCGCTGTCATCATAAGTCATGCATGGCAGGCTGGTTTGTGGTCTAAGCTCGCAGCTGCGCGGGGCGAAACAGGAGGAGTTTCGCCATGTCCCAGTTGAGCGGTATCGTGAGTTTGTTCCTGATCGCGGCGGCATTCCTGACGTCGTGCGACAATCAGCAGTCGCCGCAGGGCGCCATGCAGCTATCAACCCTCCGGGCGGCTGAGTAGAGTTTCCCCGCACAGAGAAAGGCCCCCGGTTCAAACCGGGGGCCTTTTCGATTCCGGCTTTCGGTCAGTCCAACCACTCAATGCCAGTAAGGCGTGACCTTGTAGTAGTCATAGGAGGCGTCACGCGCGGTCTCGCCGTCGGCACCGGCGAGTTCGTTGATCGAATAGGCCGGCGCTGCCTTCAGCTGATCCTTGGAGAAGGGCACGACATAGCCGCCCTTGTCCTCGTCATAGTCGAGACTCGCCCACGGAATGGCATGGTATTTCTCGCCGATGCCAAGGAATCCGCCAAAGCCGATCACCGCGAACATGATGCCGTTCGACGTCTTGTCGAGCATGATGTCCTCGATAGCGCCAATGCTCTTGCCTTCAGTGTTGTAGACCGACGTGCCGATGACCCGCGAAGCGGCGATAGCTTCGGTGTGTCCTGTCTGGGTGGTCATGACGATGCTCCTCTTTGTCGTTGATCGTACTTTGACAATGAGGGGCGCGGGCGAAAGTTCCCGACTTTTTTAGAGCATGATCCCGAAAAGTGGTGACCGGTTTTCGGAAAAGATCATGCTCCAACAAGGAGTTGGCAGGCGCTCACTCCGCGAGGATGAACGTGACCTTCATGTTGACGCGGTAAGCGGCGATCTTGCCATCCTCGACGACGATCTTCTGGTCCTGGATCCAGGCGCCTTCGACGTTTTTCAGGGTCTTCGAGGCGCGCGCAATTCCCTTCTCGATGGCGTCCTGAAAGCTTTTCTTGGATGACGACGTGATCTCGGTGACGCGGGCGACAGACATGGGCTTCCTCCTGCCAAGACGCTTATTTTACGGGGCAAGCGTACAGCCGGCTTTTGCCGACCACAAGCCGGACAGCCCCGGCGGCCATTGTCACCCTGCAGCCCTGCGTGGCATTGAATAGCAGTCCGATCGTTTCATGGGGGGGGTGGCAATGACCGAACAGCCCGATAGGCATGAGACTGTCGCGGAACTGCCAGCGCCGGTGGTCGACGCCAATTCGGCCAACGCCTCCAGTGGCTATTTCTTTGCCGGCGCCATGGGGCTGATCGCGGTCCTGCTCCCCTGGTATTTCGAGCTGCCGCTCAATTTCGACGTCACTGACCGCGCATTCAATCCGCTCGTTTTCGTTCCGATCGTATTCGCCGTCATCGGTTTTTACGCGTTGCTGAGGGCGATCCGCGACACGCTGCGCGTTCGCAAATTCGGCACCACCACGCTGCAGGCCGGCCCCGCCAACCCGGGAACGCGCTTCGAAGGGCTGATCCGCTCAAGCCGCGACCTGGATCCCGCCGGAGACTACACCGTGCTGCTCCGATGCATCCGCACCTATCGCGTCGGGGGACCGATCGTGAATGCAACGGCCGGGACCAAATCCACCTACAAGGACGAACTCAAGTGGCAGGACAAGATCGTTGTGCCGCGCGGTTCGGTGCAATCGAGCGCCGGCATTCCTTTCGCCTTTGCCATCCCGGCCGACGCACTGCCGTCGGTGGGACCGCCGATTTTCGAACACCAGCATGGCAATGTGCGCTGGATTCTGACCGTCACAGCATCGATGCCTGGCGTGGACTACTATGCGGTCTTCGCGGTCACCATGAGAAGGCCCGGCGAGGACGACGACGACTGATGGCTTAGCGAGCTTTGGCCACGCGGTCGAACGCCATCAGCCTTTCAAGCAGCGCGGGAAGATCCTTCAGCGGCACCATGTTGGGGCCGTCAGAAGGGGCATTGTCTGGATCCTGATGGGTTTCGATGAAGACGCCGGCAACGCCGACCGCCACCGCCGCCCGCGCCAGCGTCTCGACAAAATGCCGATCGCCGCCGGTGGAACCGCCCTGCCCGCCGGGCTGCTGCACCGAATGCGTGGCATCGAAAATCACCGGCGCGCCGATCTCGGCCATGATCGGCAGCGCGCGCATGTCCGACACCAGCGTGTTGTAGCCGAAGGACGCGCCCCGCTCGGTGACCAGTACATTGGCATTGCCGGAATCGGTGACCTTGGCGACGACATTCTTCATGTCCCAGGGCGCCAAGAACTGGCCCTTCTTCACATTGACCACCTTGCCGGTCCTCGCCGCCGCGATCAGCAGGTCGGTCTGGCGGCTGAGAAAGGCCGGTATCTGCAAAATGTCGACATGCGGCGCGACGATTGCACACTGCTCCTCGGTGTGAACGTCGGTCAGGATCGGCAGCGAAAACGCTTTCCGCAATTCATCGAAGACCGGCAATGCCGCCTCGAGCCCGGCACCGCGCGTCCCGCCAAGTGACGTCCGGTTGGCCTTGTCGTAGCTGGTCTTGTAGACAAGCCCGATGCCAAGCTTCTCGGTCAGTTCCTTCAGCGCACCGGCCATGTCGAAAGCATGCTGGCGCGATTCGAGCTGGCAGGGCCCGGCGATCAGCGACAGCGGCGCGGTGTTGTCGAAGACGACCTTGCCGGCACTTACGGACGAATTTGGCTTGCTCATGCGATCTCCCGGAAAACGAAAACCGCGCCCTGTCCGGGCGCCGGCGGCACGACAATCTGATTGCCGCGTATGTCGTGTGCGATGGCGCCGGCTGCAAGCAGCTTTGCAACGACGCCGACGTTGCGGACCGAGTAGACGATTGCAGCAAAGCGCAGTTCTGACGGCGCGCCGGCCGAAATGCCGAAGCGCGCCGCAAAATCTGCCGGCTCGACCACAGTCAAGGTCGCATTCGACAGCTCAAAGGCCGTGTCGCTTCCCGCCTCGGTGCCCGCTGCGATCGAAATCAAGCGGCGTTGTTGCGAAGGAGCCTCGCTGACCGCCACGATTTCGACGATGCCGGTCACGCCATTGGCGTGGGCTTGCAGCGCGGTGCGGTCGATCTTCGGCGCATTGATCCGCTCGCAGGCGAACAGGAAGGCATCCGTCGCCTTGCTGCCAGCTGCGAAGGCCAGTTTGAACGATGCCGTTTCGCTTTTTCCCGAGGTATCGGTGAAGACCCGCGAAAAGCTCAGCTCGTCGCCAGCCGACAGGCCCGCGTCGACAAAGCGCGCGTGGTCCGCGTCGGCATTGGCGGTGCCCAGAACAATGGCGGAAATCCCCTCATTGCCGCAATTTTCGCGATAGAGACGATCGCGGGTGACAAAGACGTTGCCCCCGGCAATGGCCTTCGCCGCTGCCTGTTCATTGCCGACCGCGAGCGGTTCGAGATAGGTGCCATCGGCGAGGAAAACACAGCAGTTTTCCGTCCCGAAAGGATGGATGCCGGTCGGCGCAACGACGAAGCCGAGCGAGGTGAGCCGGGCTCGCGCCACATCGAGGCTCTGCGTAGGCAGCACCAGATGATCGAGCGGGCCGGCTTCTATGGTTCGGATCATGCAGGCGCGATGTGCATCATTCCGCAAACCGGTTCAAGACTTGATCGCAATCCCGGCCGCCGGCGACGGCGCTATTACTCCCAGAAATGGCCCTGATTTTCGCTTCTGCCGCCAAGGGATTTGACGTAGGGCATCCCCCGCGCGGGGGATGAACACACCGCTGTGGTCGGGGTTTCAGGAAGAATTGCGGCTCAAGGGCAAACCCTATGACCTCACCCGCTGGCTGGAACGGGCAGCCTTGCGGTCCGCCGACCGGGTCGTCGCGCTGACGGACGGATATGGCAGGAACGCGGACACCGAGATGGGACTGGATCGTGGTCGGGTGACGGTGATTGCCAACGCGGTCGGCGCCCGTTCCGGGCTGGCGCGCACCTGGCGCCTCGCCTCCCGCAATGGCACCGTCGCCATCGTCTTCGGCCTGATCGACGGCGCGCGCTTTTGCTACATTTTGCTTGCCTGCGACTACGTCGCCTATGCCCGATTTTCTCCAGGCCGTGTCGCGCTCGACCGCGTCATGGCGGCCTGGGCCGCCGAGGGCGGTACGATGTTCGATTTCACCATCGGTGATGAGGCGTTCAAGGCCGGGTTTGGCTGCACCCGCACAAGCATGTATGAGTTTGCCCTGTGACAGTGTTGCCAACCTCCTTTCCCACCGCAGCCGAGGGCTTCCCGAGGCCCCGGCTGGCCGTCGTGGTTCCGGCGAGGGATCGGCGGGAAAGCCTGCCCCGCACGCTGGCGTCGGTTCTGTCCAGTCCCAGGGCGGACATCGAACTGATCGTCGTCGACGACGGTTCGCTGGACGGCACCGAAAGCTATCTGGCTTCGCTCGATGATCCGCGCCTGGCCTGGCGGCGCCTACCGGTCCCGGGCGGCGCCAACCGGGCGCGCAACCAAGGGGCTGCGCTGAGCAGCGCGCCGCTCATTGCCTTTCTCGATTCCGACGATGCCTTCGTCCCCGGACGCATGGACAGGCTGATCGCCTTCTTCGATGCCAATCCCGACATCGCCTGCACCATCGACGGCTTCAGCGACGTTGCGGATGAATATCGACGTCTGCATAAAATGCCGGGCCGCACACCCGACGGAGAACGGCTACGGCAGCTCTTGTTCTGCCATTGCATCCCCCTGACCAACTCGACCGTCACCGTCCGCCGGACCGCCTTTGCATCGGTCGGCGGATACGATCCGGATCTCAATCGCCATCAGGACCGCGAGTTCCTGATAAGGCTAAGCAAGCAGCATCGCATCGCCTTCGGCAATGCGGCCGATGTCCTGAAATACCGGGAAGCCAACTCGATGTCGCGCGCTCATGCCGGTTACATCGAAGGGCTGGATGATTTTGTCGCCCGCTGCCCGGATTATCAGACGGCCGCCTACCGCTCCATTCTCAGCTACCTGACGGTTCGCGGTGTCGTGAAGGCGGTGGCTCAGGGTCATTTCGGCATTGCCCTGGCGGAGATGAGAGCCTGGCGCAAGGCCGGCAACCTGCCCGGAGGACTTGGCGTGCTGCCCGGCTATTTCGCGGGGCGTCGGCAAAGGCAGGCGCTCAGTCAGGCCGCCGACACCACATCGGCCGAATAACGCAATTCACGCAGTGGTTTGACCTTGCTGGTCGTCTCGGCATAGAGCGGGTGGGCCTTGTAGGCGGCAAGGGCCGCGTCATCCCTGAACTCGGCATAGACAACCACGTCGATCGCGTCCGAAAGCGGATCGACCTTGGTGTTGAGCGTCACTTCGAAGAGGCTGGAATGCGGGATGTTGCCCAGCGCCATCAAGCCCGTACGCACGGCTTCGACATCCTCTGTGCGTCGCGCGCTGAAGAAAACGATGTGCCGGATCAACCCAGCCCTCCTCGATCGGTTTGCCGCGTGTTTTGTGTCAACAAAACCGTCGCGTCAACGGGCAACGATGTCGCGCCCGGCGACCTCAAAAAGCGAGCTGTCGAGTGAAAAACTAGACCACGCCGGTGACATAGCGCACGACGCGCGACATCTCCCTGACTGTGGTGTCGAGATAGCGGCCCTGATTGTAGAGGCCGTCCCAGATCAGGAAGAAGGTGATGGCGGAGATGACGATAACATAACGCATGGCTAAAACTATCGCATGGTGGCGGCGGCTGCCATAGCGATTTTCAACGCCGGCCAGCGCCTGGCATTCCACAGGCGGAAAGGGGCGAAGCGCTGCTGTCGGCGACCTTTGCCGGCCAGGCCCAACCGCTTGGCACAGCCCGGCTCGCAGCTTGCCTCTTGAAGTTCCCGTTAATGACGTGGAAGATTGTGGCGGGAATTCACTGGGAAGCGCTGAAGCTCTGGTCAAAAGGGCGCGCGTTTTCGTTCGAGCCCGCCCGCTCCCGAACCGGCCAGCAACCCGGGATCAGGCGGCGGAGGCCGAACCTGGCGAATGAACTGCGAGAGGGTGTGGAAGCCGGTGGATTTTGTGCCGGCCCCGCAGAAGTGCAGGGACGTGAAATGGCATACAAGGAACACAAGGGCGCAGCATTGGGCGGCATGGCGTTGAGCGATGCGGTCAAGCTCGACGAATTCAATTTCGCCGAGATCGTCAAAGGCCTGCCGGCCAAGGCGCGCATGGTGCTGTCGGCGGCGATGAACCTGCCGCGCGGCTCGCTCAAGGTGAGAATGCCAGACGGTCGCGCCGTTCTCGTCGGCGGCAAAGGTCCCGGTCCGGACGCCGAACTGGTGCTCAAGAACTGGCGCTTGCCTGGCCGCGCCTTTACCGGCGGCACCATCGGCGTTGCCGAATCCTACATGGATGGCGACTGGGAGAGCCCTGACGTCACCAGTTTCCTGGAACTTTTCGTCATCAACTCGGCCATCGGCGAACGTGTCGCGGGCGGCGCCAGCTGGCTCATCAACACCGTCCAGCGCATCCGCCACTGGTTCAACGAAAACACCCGCACCGGCTCGCAACGCAACATTTCGGCGCATTACGATCTTGGCAACGCCTTCTATAAGGAATGGCTCGACCCAAGCATGACCTATTCGTCGGCGCTTTATGCGACCGGCGCCAACGATCTGGAAAGCGCTCAGGCCGCCAAATATCGCGCGCTGGCCAAGGATACCGGCATCGGCAAAAAGGATCATGTGCTGGAGATCGGCTGCGGCTGGGGCGGCTTTGCCGAATTTGCCGCGCGCGAAATCGGCTGCCGGGTGACAGGATTGACGATCAGCCGCGAACAGCACGATTTCGCCAAGGCCCGCATCCAGAAGGCAGGCCTTGCCGACAAGGTCGACATCAAGCTGCAGGACTATCGCGACGAGACCGGCACCTATGACCGCATCGCCTCGATCGAGATGTTCGAGGCGGTCGGCGAAAAATACTGGCCGGTGTTCTTCGCCAAGATGAAGGCTTGTCTCAGGCCCGGCGGCACTGCCGGCCTGCAGATCATCACCATCAACGAAGCCGCCTACGACACCTACCGCGCCCGACCGGATTTCATCCAGCGCTATGTTTTCCCCGGCGGCATGCTGCCGACGCCGTCGATCCTGAAATCGCTCGGCGCAGATCACGGCCTTGCCCATCTGCGCGAGCGCGTGTTCCCCGACGACTATGCGCGCACGCTCGCCGAATGGCGCCAGCGCTTCTGGGCGTCCTGGGAAAAGATCGTTCCGCTCGGTTTCGACGACCGCTTCAAGAAACTCTGGGAGTTCTACCTGCACTATTGCGAAGCCGGCTTCAGGGCGAGCTACATCGACGTCCGTCAGGTGGTCTACAAGGCGTAAGGGCAGCCTCAACGAAATCCCGGCAAGGCGGCCTGCGCCGCCTCGCCCCTTTGCGCAAGTGTCGCGAGACCTATTTTCAGAGGATGATGCGGTACTTCGCAAACCCCGCTTCGCCCTCGCCCGCCGGTTCGATCTTCAGCGACGTCACCTGCGCGATGAAATCCTTGGCCTTGGCGCCGGTCTCGAACACGACACTGGCTCCTGGCAATGGCGCAAACGACCAGTTGCCGTCCGCCGACGGATTGATGGTGCCCTCGCTGATGATGTAGCGGACGATCACATCACGGTTGGTGTCGGGCGCCTCATAGATGATCTTCGAGGCATTGATGTCAGGGAAATTGCCGCCGCCACCGGCGCGGTAATTGTTGGTGGCGACGACAAATTTCCCTGCGGGATCGATTGGTTTTCCGTCGAACATCAGGTCGACGATGCGGTTTGAGCCAGCATTCGCCAGCCCGCCCTTGGCATCGTATTTGGGTGCCTGTGACAGGTCGATCCTGTAACTGACGCCATCGATGACGTCGAAATTGTAGGACGGGAAATCGGTGTTGATGAGCGCCTGGTCGGCTTTGCCAGGCTCGATTCGGTTGAAGATACCGGCCGACATTTCCAGCCATTCCTTGACCTGGGCGCCGGTGATTTCGACGGCGCGCACCGTGTTCGGATAGAGATAGAGGTCGGCGACATTTTTGATCGCGATGTCGCCCACCGGCACGTCGGTATAGTAGTCGGCCCCATTGCGGCCGCCCGCCTTGAAGGGAGCCGCCGCCGAAAGCAGCGGCACATCCTTCCACTGCGTATTCCTAAGGATGTCCTTGAGATACCAGGTCTGCGCCTGGCTGACGATCTGCACCGACGGATCGTCGGCGACCAGCGCAAAATAGGAATAGAGCGGCGCCGAAGTCTTGCCGACGGGCCGGCGCACATAGGCAAGCGTCGCCTCGTGGTCTTTTTTCAAAACATCGACAATGCGCTTGTCGTCTTCGACCGTCGGCTTGTTCGCCTTGTCGATCCGCTCGTAGATCGGCCGCGCCTCGGAGGTCGCCGAAACGACCTTCCATTTCGAGCCGTCGCGCTCCAGCATCAGGTCAATCAGGCCCATATGCGAGCCCCAGAAGCCGCCCATGGCGGCAGGCTTGCCTTGCAGCGTGCCCTTTTGCGTATCGACGGCCTCGAGCGACTGAAAGTCCTTCTTGCCGGGGAAGACCAGATGCTGGTGGCCGGTGAAGACCGCGTCGATGCCCTCGACGCCGGCGACGAAGAACGAGGCGTTCTCCATCATGTCGCCCTGCTTGATGTCGATGCCGGAATGCGAGAGCGCAATGACGATGTCGGCGCCCGCCTCCTTCATCTCAGGCACCCAGGCCTTGGCCGCTTCGACGATGTCGCGCGTCTTGACGTTGCCCTCCAGGTTCTTCAGGTCCCACACCATGACCTGCGGCGGCACGAAGCCGATGATGCCTATTTTGATCGGCTGCTCGGCGCCCGACCCGTCCTTGATCTTCTTGTCGAGGATGACATAGGGCTTGAGGTAGAGCCTGTCGTCGCGCGGGTTCGCCGCAAGCTCGGTGCCGCGGATCAGGTTTGCACAGACGAACGGGAAATTGGCGCCGGCCAACACCTTATCCAGAAACGACAGGCCGTAGTTGAACTCGTGGTTGCCGAGCGTCGAGCATTCATAGCCGAGCAGGTTCATGCCCTTCATGATCGGATGCAGGTCGCCGTCCTTCATCCCCTTTTCATAGGCGATGTAGTCGCCCATCGGATTGCCTTGCAGAAGGTCGCCATTGTCGATCAGCATCGCGTTGGTGGCTTCCTTGCGCACCGCCGCAATCAGCGACGCCGTCCGCGACAGCCCCATCGTGTCGTTTGGTTTGTCGGCGTAGTAATCGTAAGGCAGCACATTCACATGGATGTCGGTCGTTTCCATGATCCTGAGATGCGCCTGGTTGGCTTGCGCGCGAGCGGAGAACGGGTGGAGCATGATCAGCGCGCCTGCAGCAGTGGCGCCGGCGAGAAAGCCGCGGCGGGACACGGGGTGGAGCAGTTGGGGCATTGTTTCTTCCTACTTCGACAAGTGACAAGCCCAGACCCCGAAGCAGAAGCTTCGCGCCGAAATCCGGCCATGTCCACCGCGAAGTCAATTGATCAGGAAAAGGTGACGGGCGGATGAAACACCCTCCCGGAGCGAAACGTCAGCCCCTGTCGTCATTGCCCTGCGTGATCAGCCGCGCGCTGCGCTGGCCCGTCAGATAGATCCATAGCCAGCTTAACGAGACCGCGAGCCGGTTGCGGAAACCGATCAGAAAATAGATGTGCGCAATTCCCCACAGCCACCAGGCGAGCCAGCCGGTGAGCTTGATCCAGCCGAAATCGATCGCGGCGGCGCGTTTGCCGATCGTCGCCAGATCGCCGGCATGGCTGTAGTGGAAAGGACGCGCGGTCCTGTCACCGTCAAGCCTGGCCTTGATGGTAGCCGCAACATGCCGGCCCTCCTGCTTGGCGGAAGGCGCCACACCGGGTACCGGCCGTCCATCGGACCGCAGTACGAGGGCGGCGTCGCCGATGACAAAAATCTCCGGGCTGCCAGGCACGCTGAGGTCAGGCTCGACGAGCACCCTGCCCGCGCGGTCTGCCTTCGCTCCAAGCCATTCGGCGGCGGGCGAAGCGGCAACGCCGGCTGCCCAGAGGATCGTTCGGGCCGCCAGTTGCCTGTCACCAAAGACCACGCCTTCGGCGTCGCAGCGCGTCACGGCCCGGCCGAGCTCGATCGTCACGCCCAGCCGCTCGAGCGCCTTTCCAGCGTAATCGGAGAGTTTTGGCGCGAAATTGGCAAGAATGCGGTCACCGGCCTCGATCAGCACCACGCGCGTTTGCCGCGTATCGATGTTGCGGAACTCGCCGCGTAGCGTGTCATGCGCCAGTTCGATGATGGTGCCGGCAAGCTCCACACCGGTCGGCCCGCCACCGACAATCGCAATGGTCAGAAGCGCTTGGCGTTTGGCAGGGTCGGTTTCGCGCTCGGCCTGCTCGAACGCCAGCAGAATGCGTCGCCGAATGGTGGTGGCGTCCTCCAGCGTCTTTAGCCCCGGCGCGAAAGGCTCCCATTCGTCATGGCCGAAATAGGCGTGGCGGGCTCCGGTGGCCAGCACCAGCGTGTCGTAGGCGACGGCACTGCCGTCATCGAGCAGCACGCGCTTGCCGGCGCGGTCGACGCCACTGACATTGGCGAGCAGCGTTGTCACGTCCTTGCGCTTGCGCAACAGGTGCCGGATCGGCCAGGCGACCTCCGAGGTCGCCAGCGCCGTCGTCGCCACCTGGTAGAGCAGCGGCTGGAACAGGTGATGGTTGCGCTTGTCGATCATGGTGATGCGCACCGGCGCGCCAGCAAGCGCACGGGTGAATTCGAGACCGCCGAAACCTGCGCCGACAACGACGACATGATGGCTGGCTTCGTTCATCTCATTCACCTCAGGAGAGCAAGATCATCAAGCGTGATCTAGGTATTTTTGTGCACCGCAACAATATCCGGACCTGGAACGACTGCCCGGAGTCGCCGTTCGATGTCGTGAACGCACATGCCGCACACCAAGGCCGGGGTATAGCGTTGCCGAAACAGCATGCCGAGGATGAAGCATGGCCAACGATCATGACGACGAAGGTCCGGCGCAGTATGCTTCGCCACCCTGCTTCATGCATGAACTCGATCCGGAGTTTCGGATGCCCTTGAGCGACTGGACCGACGTGAAACGCTGGCGCAAGGCCGAGCGCGAGCGGCTGATCGCGGCCCGTCTCGCCGTTTCCGCCGACGCGCGGGCAGCGATGTCGCAGCGCATCGCCGAAGGTCTTGACGCCGTCATCGGCGACATCGCCGGCCGCATGGTCAGCCTCTATTGGCCATTTCGCGGCGAGCCGGACCTGCGGCCCTGGATGGCTTCCATCAACGAACGTGGCGGCCGCACCGCGCTGCCTGTGGTCATCGAGAAAGGCCAACCGCTAGTCTTTCGCGCCTACGTGCCCGGCGACCGGCTGGAAAAGGGCGTCTGGAACATCCCGATCCCGGCGCAAGGCGACCCGGTGTTGCCCGATATCGTCATTTCGCCGATCGTCGGCATCGATCCCGGTCACTACCGACTGGGCTATGGCGGCGGCTTCTTCGATCGCACGCTGGCCGCGATGCCGTTCAAGCCGCTGGTCATCGGCGTTGGCTACGAACTGCAGCGCATCGCGACCATCTATCCGCAGCCGCACGACATCCCGATGGATCGGATCGTCACCGAGGCCTAAGCGCAAATGTCACGTGACAAAAATCCGACTTGGTCGATAAATAATCTTTGAGCGGACCATGCTGCGGCGGACCGTTTCGACATGCGCTGTGGGCGGATCCAACAGTGTCCGGTCGCTCATTAGATCGGCTGCTTCACAACGGATGTTAATATGATCGGACGAACTATAGCGGCTGCCCTTGCGATAGCGTTTTGCTTTTCGCCTTCGCATGCGCAACCACGGCATCGTTTGCCGAGCGGCTATAAATGGGGCCGCTGCCTGCTTGTTGTTGACGGTCAGACCCGCATATCCGGAAAATGCTCCTATCAAATCGAGACGGGCGGAGATTTTAATATCCAGGGGCCTCGGCAAGTTTTTGCAGGTATCGACTATCCCGATACGCATAGTGGGGCTGGTGAAAGGTCCGAAGATTACTGGGCGGTTGTCTACAAGGAAGGTGATGTTTGGAGCGGCTATGCGAACTCGGACATTTCCGAAACTCACGGTGACGAACGTTGGGAGGCACTTCGCCGCGAAGGCGCATGTTATCTAGGGAAGGACGTCCGGGTGTGCCTTTGGCGCTAAGCCATTTCCGGCTTCATGCCCATCGCCGTGCGATCGACGATCTCACGCAAGGCGAATGACGAATTGATCTTCGTCACATGAGGCATGGCCGACAGCCACTCCTTGTGGATGCGCTCATAGTCGACGAGATCCTTGGCCGCGATGCGCAGGATATAGTCGTATTCGCCCGACATCAGATGGCAGGACAGCACGTTGGGACAACGCTTGATTGCCGCCTCGAAATCCGACAGCGTCTTCTCGAACTGCCCCGACAGCGATATATGCACGATCGCTGTCATCTGGTGCCCAAGGGCGGCATTGGAAAGCCGGGCGTGATAGCCGCGGATGGTTCCGGATTTCTCCAGATTGTCCAGCCGCCGCGAACAGGCCGACTGAGACAGGCCGACCTTCTCGGCAAGGGCCGCATTGGGGATCCGGCCATCCTTCTGCAAAGTCTCGAGAATGGCGATATCAATCCTGTCGAGCGGCATTTTTCGTGATTCCTGCGATTATTCGGCCATTTTGCGCAACAATTATCGAAAACACCCCTCCCACGCAAGCGCATTCGCAAGCACTTTCGGAACGATTCGTGGTTCACTGCTCTCAATGCATGTCGCCCAAAAGTGTGCAACGGTTTTGGGACAAAGACATGCACGAAAACAACAGGGAACGAGCCCAAAGGGCCGGATCAGGAGATAAAAAGATGCGCGTCGGCTGCCCCCGGGAAATCAAGAACCACGAATACCGCGTTGGCCTGACGCCAGGCTCGGTCCGCGAATATGTCGCCCACGGCCATGAAGTGCTGGTCGAGACTGGCGCCGGTGCCGGTATCGGCGCCGATGACAACGCCTACCGCGCCGCCGGCGCCACCATCGCCAAGACGGCCGCAGACGTGTTTGCCAAGTCCGACATGATCGTCAAGGTCAAGGAGCCGCAGCCCAACGAATGGGTGCAGCTGCGCGATGGCCAGATCCTCTACACCTACCTCCATCTCGCTCCGGATCCGGAACAGACCAAGGGCCTGCTGGCTTCCGGCGTGACCGCAATCGCCTACGAAACCGTCACCGACGATCGCGGCGGCCTGCCGCTGCTGGCGCCGATGTCGGAAGTTGCCGGCCGCCTGTCGATCCAGGCCGGCGCCACCGCGCTGCAGAAGGCCAATGGCGGCCGCGGCGTATTGCTCGGCGGCGTGCCCGGCGTGTTGCCCGGCAAGGTCACCGTGCTCGGCGGCGGCGTCGTCGGCCTGCATGCTGCCCGCATGGCGGCCGGCCTTGGCGCCGACGTCACCATCATCGACCGCTCGATCCCGCGCCTGCGCCAGCTCGACGACCTCTTCGCCGGCCGCGTCCACACCCGCTATTCGACCGTCGAGGCGCTCGAGGAAGAGTGCTTTTCGGCCGACATCATCGTCGGCGCCGTGCTGATCCCGGGTGCTGCCGCGCCGAAACTCGTTTCGCGCGAAATGCTGTCCGGCATGAGGAAGGGCGCGGTGCTGGTCGACGTCGCCATCGACCAGGGTGGCTGTTTTGAGACCTCGCATGCCACCACGCATGCCGATCCGACCTACGAAGTCGACGGCGTCATCCACTACTGCGTCGCCAACATGCCGGGCGCCGTGCCGGTCACCTCCGCGCATGCGCTCAACAACGCGACGTTGCATTACGGCCTGCAGCTCGCCGACAAGGGCCTGAAGGCGATGATCGACGATCACCATCTGCGCAACGGTCTCAACGTCCACAGGGGCAAGATCACCAACCGCGCAGTCGCCGAAGCGCTCGGCTACGAGTTGGTCGAACCCAAGGCGGTCCTGGCCGCCTGACGCGCAAGCAAGAGCTTCCTCCCGTCTCGCCCGCCGGTTCGTTCCGGCGGGCTTTTTCTTGACCGCAAAAAGCGCGCAACAAAAAAGCGGAGCCAAAGCCCCGCTTCCTCGATGTCGAGATGTGCCGCCGGTTCATCCGCGGTCGGCAATCGATCGACGACTACCTTCTAGCGGTTCTATGCGACGGGAGTACGACAGCCCTCACCGGCCTTTCGCTTCGCCGCCATGACCAAATAGGCTCTGTGTGAAGTGCTTCACATTCAGAGCTCAAGAACCATGCCTACACAAGTGCCGTTCCCTGTCGGCTCGAGCCGCCTCCCAAACGCTGGCGAATACCAGGCTTTGCCGGCGGCTTCGGCCGCAGCTTCTGTCGCGACTATTTTTTCCCAACTGCCCGCCAGTCTATCGGCGGGCATTTTTTTTCGTGCCTTCAGCCACGCTCGATACGGCACTGATAGCAATTGTTGCGCGCCGAGCGGACATGGACATAGGCAATGTCGTCGCGTTCGAACAAGGTTTCCGCCCGCGCCGCAATGGCATCTGTCGGAATGACGCCGCCGCTGCCATAGACGATGCGGTCATCACTGCCATAGCCACGCACGATGTAGTCGCTGCTCTCGAGCATTTCGGGAAGCGTGTCAGCCTCGACGGCGCGTTCGCATTCCTGCGCATGCAGGAAGATCGGCCCGGTCTCGGCATAGGGCTGCAACGCCGGGAACGGCCGGTAGGCCAGAACGAGATAGGGCGCGCCGGCAGCGACGTTCTTCAGGCAATGCCGGCAAGGCACGCCATCACCATCGGATATCTGCCGCTCTGGCGTGCGGCCATAGGCATCGGCCGCACCGTGCTGGAAGGCCCTCACATCTTCGGTCGGCAAGGCTTTGAACTGGATGGACATGGCGAAACCTCCGGTGTTCGTTGACCGGAAATTATGCTCCCACTGCTGCGCTTCCCACCCGATTCCTGCCAAGCGCATCAGTCCATCAACGCGTCGAGCCCTCGCACCAGTCCGGTGATCTCTTGCACCCGCCTGATCGCAAGCAGCGTGCCGGCCACGTAAGGAGCAGCCGATGAGCCGGCGTCGTGGCGGATGGTCAGCCGCTCGTCGGGCAGGCCAAACAGCGCCTCGCAGGACAGGATGTAGGAAGGCAGCCGAAGTGCATGCACCTGCACCCCCTCGCCCGCGCCGACCGCAGCACCGCGCGTTCCCGGCACACCGGAGACCTCGGCGATTGGCCGAGCGGTCGATGCCTGGCGAATTTCGGCCAGTGCCTCTGCCAGCTCGCGCGCGGTGCCGGACGGTGCGTCCGGCTTTCTGGCGCTGGCATAGTCGATGACCTCGACATCCGGCACGTATTTCGCCGCCATCAGCGCAAAGCGCTTCATCAGCGTGGCGGTGATCGAGAAATTGCCGGCGGCGATCACGCCAACCCGATTGGCTCGCGCCGCGGCATCGATCTCGGCATAGTCGGCAGCCCCCAGTCCCGACGTGCCGATCACCACATGGCGTCCCTTTTCGATGGCCAGCAGCGCATGACCTTTCACCACATCCGGCTTGGTGTAGTCGACCAGCGTGTCGGACGGCGCTTCCAGCGCTTGCGCCAGAGAAGCGGAAACGATCACACCGTTGGCCGGCACACCAACCAGCAGACCGCAATCCTGTCCAGCGCCACTGCGCGAAACCGCGCCCGCCAAAAGCATGTCGCCTTGCGCCGCGATCGCCGGCACCAGTGCCTTGCCCACCCAGCCCGTTGCGCCGGCCATCACCACCCGTATCGCCATCGTCCCGATCCTTCCTTCAAGGTCGCATGACGCTGGCCGAGCGCTCCAGGAAAGGCAGCGGATGCACCACTTCCTTCTTTTGCGCCACCGGGGCAAAGCCGAGTTTCTGGTAGAGTGGCAAGGCTGCCGGATGATCCAGCGTGCAGGTCTGCACCGTCACCCGCTTCGGCCCGTGCGACCAGGCGGCGGCGATCGCCGCGCCCAGGAACCAGCGGCCGATGCCTTGCCCGGTCGCGTGTTCCATCATGCCGAAATAGGCGAGCTCGACTTCCTCCGGCAAATGCGGCTTGAGGTCGAAGAAACCGGCCGGTGCACCGTCGACATAAAGCACCCTGATGTCGCGGTCCTCGCGATGGATGCCGGCCGCAAGTTCGTCATCGTCCAGCCTGAGCACGTTGACCCAGTGCCATTTGCGCCCCACCCGATCCATCAGATAGCGATAGAAGTGCAGCGGAATGTCCTTGGTCTTCAACAGCGCGATCTGCCTGTTGTAGGGCACCGGCGGCGAATAGGCCGGCGGCACATGCATTTCGAGAAACGTCACCGTCACCTCAATGTCGTCCAGCGCGCCGTTTTCCATCACAGTCATTCCTTGCCCGTCACCACCGGCGTATCGCCAAGCCCGCCCCATTCCGTCCATGAGCCGTCGTAGAGCCTGTTGTCGGTATGGCCAAGCGTCTCCAGCGCCAGCGTGATCACCGCGGCCGTGATACCTGAACCGCAAGAGGTGACGACAGGCTTCGACAGGTCGATGCCGGCGTCCTCCACCACCTTGCGCAACCGGTCCTTGGACAGAAACTCGCCATTTTCGGAAAGCGCCGACGCCGGCACGTTGCGCGCACCCGGCATATGACCGGAACGGATGCCGGCGCGAGGCTCGGGCTCCGCGCCAGTAAAGCGGCCCGCTCCGCGGGCGTCGGCGATCTGGCTTTCTTTCGTCTCGACGATACGGCGCATGTCGGCAAGGCTGGCGACACGTGCGGCATCGAAATCGGCATGAAACACGTTTGGCGCCATCTTCGTCGGCTCGGCCGTCACCGGCCGCCCTTCTGCTTTCCAGCGGTCGAAACCGCCATCCAGAATATAGACCTGGAAGACGCCCATCACCCTGAACATCCACCACCCCCGCGGCGCGGAGAAAAACCCCGGACCGTCATAGATGACGATGGTGTCGTCGGCAGAAATACCCATCGCGCCGACATATTGCGCAAAATACTGCGGCGACGGCAGCGTGTGCGGCAGCAGCGAATCCGGGTCCGAGATCGCGTCCTGATCGAGGAACCGGGCGCCGGGAATGTGCGCCGCCTCATATTCTGCGCGCGCCTCGCGCTTCTGCGCCGGCAGGTACCAGGACGCATCGACGATCGTCAGGCCCGGCTCGCCGAGACGCTTCTGCAACCAATCGGCGTCGACGGTGAAGGGACTGTCTTCGGCCATTCTTTTTCTCCTGCTCCGCCTTCGGCAAACCTTGTCTGGCTTGACAATCTGGATGCGTTCCGAACGCGCGACATTCGGTTTGGATACGCGACACAGTCAGTCGCCGCAGTCCGTTGATACCGATTGTTTTCGTGTTTCGTGGCGAGTACGGATTGATCGTTATGATCTGGGGTGGGCGGGGTCAACAATCTAGGCATGAGCAATCTTCTGTTTTCCCGTATTCCCAGCAATCCGCTTTCGCTCGGACTTGTCTGCAACTTCGTTGCGCACTATCCGCCTTTCGACGGCTACGAGTTCGGCCTGATGGTGAAGACGCTTCGTTACCAGCTGGATCAGCAGACGCACATGATCGGCTCGATCGACGATGCCATCGTCGCTTATGTCGGTTGGATCCAGACCAGCCGCGAGATAGCCGAGGCCTGGGCGATAAATGGCGGGCCGCTTAATCCCTTCCCCGATGGCGATGCTACAGCGGTGACGGTGCTGGCGACGCGATCCTCGTCCCATATCCTTCCGCTGATCAAAAAAGCCAAACTCATCAACCTCGACAAATCAGTATTCTGGAAACGCGACTTCATCGACAACCGCGGCTCGGTCAAGCGAGCTGTCCGCAAGCGCGACGTCTGATGCTATCGGTCGAATCCGCCGAGGCGCTGACGCAAGAGATACTCATCCGGCTGGATGACCGCTATGCCGCAATGTTCGTGCGCATCTGGCGGCCTGCCGGCACGCCGCGTGCGACAGTCTTCTGCCTGCACGGCTTCACCGGCAACGGGGGCGACTTTGACTACCTCGCCGCTTTCCTGTGCCGTAACGGCTTCCTGGTGATCTGCCCGGACCTGTTGGGACGCGGGCGCAGCGCCTATCTGGGTTCAGGATACGACATCAACGTCTACTCCAAATGCCTGCGTGCACTCGGTGAGTTCGCTGGTACGGAGAACCACTTCATCGGTACTTCGTGGGGTGGCACGATTTTGCTTCTGTTTCTGCACATGACACGCTCCAGGGCCGCGAAAATCATTCTCAACGACGTGCCAATGCTCGGCGGGCCGAAGGTCGACGCGATGAGAAACGAAGTCATGAAGGAAAGTACGCTTGCGTTCGAGACCCGCGCGGCAGCGAAGGATTATGTGGGCGCTACCAGGGCCGTCATGGGCCCGGTCGAGGAAGCGGTATTTAACCGCTATGTCGAGAACAGGATCGCGGCCAGTCAGGATGGTTTCCGGTTGGCCTACGATCCGGCCACGACTGGAAATTTCGGAGCCATGACTGGACGCGAATATGATCTTTTTCCGATCGCGGCAAAGATCGACGCCCGCATTCTGCTGATGTACGGCCGTGACAGCCATTTCATCGACAGGCAGGCCATTGACCGCGTGCGGGTGATACGGCCAGATCTGGGAGTTGTCGACAATATCGATGCGGGCAATCCGCCGTCGCTGATGACACTGGACCAGGCTCTGCTCATCCTGGGTTTCCTGTCTGCCGTCTGAAACTGGATCTGTCGTGGCGGGGATGATTCCGGAAATGCAATTCGACGATTTATACAGCAAGTTCATCGCCGAGACCTACGACCGCCAAAGCTTGGTCGAAAATCCCGCCAAGATCCTGGTTTGCACGACTCCGCGAACCGCCGGGCATTCCTATTGTCGGGTACTGCAGCAGTTCGGTCTGGGAATACCCACCGAGTATTTTCAGTGGCAGTATGCCTTGCCGCTGATGAGACGGTGGTCGCTCGACGGTACAATGGACCTTGAAAAACTCAATCAACAGGCGCCGGCCTACGGCCGCCATCTCCTGGAGAAAAGGGCTGAGAACGGCGTTTTCAGCGCCAAGATCTTCTATGAGAACCTGCCATTCGCACGCAGTTCAATCGGCGATGACGACCACAGGTCGTTCTACGTTTTCCTCTCAAGAAGAGACAAAATAGATCAGACCATCAGCCTGCTCTCGGTGCTCCACACGGGCCAGCCGTTCGACAGTCAGGAGAAGCTGCCTGGGATTCCCATGGTGACAATTTTGAGCGAGAAAGTTGTTCGAGACACCGCGCAATATATTTTCGATAGCGAAATCAGGTGGAAAAATTACCTGAACACTGTTGATCGCCGCAGGGTGGCTCATGTCTTCTACGAGGACTTTATCGCGGACCAGCAGGAAAACGCATCCGCCACAATGAGCACATGGTTCCCGGGCTTCGCGCTGAAGTCAAAACCCTTCTCGACAAGCAAGCGCTATGCGCATGATGTCGAGTTCAAGACCATGATCGGAAGGCAATTCGGGGGTTGTATCCGGCGGTTCTGGCAGGAACATGCCTGACCTTGCGCGTCATCGACGCAAAACACTGACCGAACTCCCCTCCGCCGGGCGCAGTGCCAGCGCATAATCGAACCGGATCACATCGTCGGCACGGCTGAACGCGAACTGGCGGATTACCGCGAGGACAGCCTCTTTGACTTCCAGCCGGCCAAGACGCGCGCCACCACACATGCGCGGCCCGGTTAGAAACGGAATAAAAGCCCGTCGGTCGAAGCTGTTCTCGATGAATTCCTTCCTGCTGGCGTCGAAGGTGCGTGGGTTTTCCCAGAAGGCTGGATGCTGGTGCACGCCTATGATCGACACCATGATGAGCTGCCCGGCGCGTAAGTCGCGGCCGTCGAGCGCCGTGTCGGCGCCGACTTCGCGGGTCAGAAACGGTATCGGAGGGAAATAGCGCATCGTCTCGTTGATGAAGCAGTCGGTATAGGGCGTCTCGGCCGCGTTCGCGGCAACCTCGGCATGGATGCGCTCCTGCACCTGCTGGTTGGCCCCCAGCCGATCGATTACCCAAAGTACGGTCGTTACAGTCGTCTCGACGCCGGCGAAGAAATTCATGACGAACTCCTCCACTGGCGAAAAGCCTTCAAGGTCGCGGGCCTCGCTTCTAAAGCGGTCCATCTCGGCCGCCGCCCGGGAATCCGCCATCAGCAGCGATGCGAAATCGGCAATCACCGCGCGGGCATCCTGGATAGCATTCGCGCGCTCGGCGGTCGTCGGGGTCACCCAGGAATAATATTGGAGACGCCTCAACACATCGCGCACCCTGTCGAGCAGCAAGAGTGTAGCCGCCATGTCGGGAACAAGACCGAAAGCCCGGTAAAATATCGTCATCGACGCAGCGAACAGGGCTTGCTGAATCGCAGGTAGCGTAGCGTCGGTGCCGGAAAGACTGGCAGCAAAGATTTCCGCCACGGGATGCTGCTGCGCCGGCCTGGCGGCCGCCAGGTAAACATCTTGGGTGATGGCGCGCCGGACAGACCAGTCCTCGTCGTTGGTGTTGAAGCGGCTAAACCCGAGGGCCGAGATCAGGGAGAAGTTCTTTCGGAAGAGCTCCGGCGCCTTGACGATGCCGTCGACGGCCTCCGGATTGTCGAAGACAGTCAGATTGCCGAGATCTCGGACCTTGCCATTCGGCCCCACCTCCCCGCTCTGGGCGAAAAGCGCAAAGACAAGATTGTTGAGCACGCTTTCGATTTGCGCTGGATTGTCCACCAAACCCCCTGTCAGCCGAGGCTCGGTCAGCCCTGGCGCGACGCTTACCACATCTGTCCACCGGCGCTACCGAGGCACCGTTGCAAGGCCGCAACACCACGCCGCAAAGTTGCTGGCCGGACTTGCTGCAATGTCCCGTTAGGTTATGTCTGCAATGTTGGATCTGGGGCAGGATTCTAGGCGGGGGTAAGTATGAGAGCTCGGGCACCTGGTAAATTGTTGGCGACTGTCGCGGCATCCGCTGCTTCGGTGACTTCCGCAGGCGTGGTTGCCGCACACGCGGAGGATGCGAAGGTCACAGACCCGTCGGTGATTGATTCACGCGTCAAGATCGCCTTCGAGGGCGCGTTTTATCAAAACAACGTCCACCAGGACGACAAGACCGGCGGCACCGACAAGCTTGGAAACAGCAATGGTGACTTCTCAGGTTCGATCGCGCTGACCAAGCAGATTTCTTCGGACATGGACTGGCGCCTTGCAGGCGCGTTTCACCTGGGCAAGAACCGTTCCTGGGACGTGGGTGGCCAGATAACGGGTAACGATCCTGGGTTTTTGACGATAGGCTACGGCGACGACTACAGCTTCCAGGCGTTCGATTTCGATGTCGGCAAGCACGTCAAGGTTCAGTCTGCCGATATCCGCTTCTTTGGCGGTCTGCGACTGGTGCATTCGGATGAAAGAGGTGTTCTTTCCGAAAGCTTCGCCCCGGACGATCCGGCCGACAAGGGCGGTACCTTCGACAAGATTGGATCGTCGGAATATTGGGGCATTGGCCCGCGTGTAGGCGCCGAGGCATACTACCCGCTGGGCGAAAGCTGGGGGCTGACAGGCGCGGTTTCCGGCTCCGTCATGTGGGGTCGCCGCGAAAACGGCGCTGGATTCAGATACGACTTCACAACAGGTGAACATGGCTCTGTCACGTTGGGGAGCGAGTCCGCCAACCAGACGGTCACCAATGTCGACGCCTCTGCCGGCTTGAGCTGGACGCCCCTCCAGGGCGCCACCTTTACGGCCGGGTACAAGATCGAGCAGTGGCATAATCTGCTTATCAATGCGGACAGCAGCACCCAGACCTTCCACGGGCCGTTCCTTCGCCTCGAAGTCAAGATGTGACGGCGGCGGCCGGCATCCGGTGAGCTTGGGGGCGGAGTTCGAAGCCAGGATCGCGATCAACGGCGGGGTCAAATTGCACTATACGGCGGCGGGCTCTGGCCCGCCGATCGTTTTTCTGCACGGCTTCCCGGATCACGGAATGGGCTGGCGTCGGCAGATGCAAGCGCTTTGCGGCCGCTATCGCGTGATCGCGCCGGACCTGCGGGGTTTCGGACAAAGCGATGCGCCGCAGGGCCACGGCAACTATGTGCTGACACACCTAGTCAACGACGTGCTCGCCGTTCTTGCAGCGGAAAAGCTGACCCAGGCCGCGATTGTCGGCCATGACTGGGGCGGCATCATCGCGTGGTGGCTGGCCATACGCGTGCCGCAGGTCGTGCGCCATCTCATCCTGCTGTCGACGCCGCACCCGCGCAACCATCTGCGTGCCATTGCCGATCCGGCCAATGCCGAGATCACGGGGTACATACGCCGTTTCCAGGTCCCCGGCGCGGCCCAGATGCTGAACATAGACGAACTCGCCACATGGGTTAACGATCCGCAGGACAGGCAGGCCTTGATAGACGCGCTCAGGCGATCCGATCCGGAAGCAATGCTGGGCTACTACAGGGCAAACATACCGCTTGGCAGAGTGCCCGATATCGGGCAACTGCCTCTCGTAAAGGCGCCAACCCTGGTCCTGTTCGGCACCGACGATCCCTATGTTCCAGCCAGCGCCTTTGACGGCACGTTCCGCGAGGTCGACAACGTGAGCTCACTGATAGCGTTGCCCGGCGCCGGTCATTTCATCCACCATCAGGCAGCCAAGTTCGTCACGGAGCAGATCGAAGCGTGGGTGGCGCGGCCGCCTTCCAGTTTCCGCCATCTTGCCTAATCGAGCATGATCCCGAAAAGCGGAATCCGGTTTTCGGGAAAGATCATGCTCAAACAAGAAGATAGAGCCCCATCCCGATTCCATTGGGGTGGAACAGGCTCTAGACGAGGTGTTTGCGAAAGGCCCGCTGTAGCCGGCCTTAACCCGCCGGCATCGGTCCAAAGCGTATGCGGAAGCGCCGGTTCTCGCGGCCCTTCTTTTCGATCTTGCCGATATGGATCTCGCCGACTTCGCCAGTGCTTGTCACATGCGTGCCGCCGCAAGGCTGGCTGTCGATCGAAGCATTCTCGCCAATACAGACCAGGCGGATCTTGCCGGTACCGACAGGCGGGCGGACATTCTTGGATTTCACCAGCCCGGGATTGGCTGCCAGTTCTTCGTCGGTGATCAGCCTGACAAAGATCGGATGATCGGCCCGCACCAGTTCCATCAGGCCTGCGGTCACATCCTCTTTGGTGAAACCGGCATCCGGAGCGTCGAAGTCGACACGGCTGTCATCCTCGGAAACCGAAGCGCCGGTGATCGGGAACGGGCAGACGACGGTGAGCAAATGGCAGGCGGCATGCATGCGCATCAAGAGGTGCCGCCGCTCCCAGTCGATGACGAGTTTCAGCCGCTCGCCAACGGCAGGAACCGTCTGCTCCGGGGCCGGCACATGGATGATTTCGTCCTTGGTCTCGCCGGTGATGGTGGCGGCGATGGCGATGCGGCTGCCGTCGGCGCGCTCCAGCGTACCGGTGTCACCCGGCTGGCCACCCGACGTGGCGTAGAAGATCGTACGGTCCAAAATTATGCCGCCGCGGTCGTTGACGGCGACGACCATTGCCTCAGCCGTCCTGAGATAGGCGTCGTCGCGAAACAGCGCTTCGGTCTTGTGCGCCATCACACGTCCTTCTCGAACGGCACCGAAATCGTGCTGCGCTGTTCCATCCAGCCCGGCACCGGCAAATTCTTCTCGCGCAGGAACTCTGGATTGAACAGTTTTGACTGATAGCGCGTGCCGTAGTCGCAAAGGATGGTCACGATGGTGTGGCCGGGACCCAATTCGCGGGCCAGCCTGATCGCGCCGGCAATGTTGATGCCGGTCGAGCCGCCGACGCACAGGCCCTCCTCCTGGATCAGGTCGAACACGATCGGCAGCGCCTCCTCATCCGGAACCTGGAAGGAGAAATCGGGCGTAAAGCCCTCGAGGTTGGCGGTGATCCGCCCCTGCCCGATGCCTTCGGTAATCGAGCTGCCCTCGGATTTCAGATCGCCGCTGGTGTAAAAACTGTAGAGCGCCGCGCCCAGCGGATCGGCGAGCGCAATCTTGACGTTCTTGCTCTTGGCTTTCAGCCCGGAAGCGACGCCGGCCAGTGTACCGCCGGAGCCGACCGCCGAGACGAAACCATCGACCTTGCCGCCGGTCTGGTTCCAGATCTCTTGCGCCGTGGTGCGGATATGGCCATCGCGATTGGCGACATTGTCGAACTGGTTGGCCCAGATCGCCCCGTTCGGCTCCGACCGCGCCATCTGAGCGGCCAGGCGGCCCGACAGTTTCACGTAGTTGTTCGGGTTCTTGTAGGGCACGGCGGGCACTTCGATCAGCTCGGCGCCGAGCAGTTTGATCGTGTCCTTCTTCTCCTGGCTCTGCGTATCGGGAATGACGATGACGGTGCGGTATCCCAGCGCCTTGGCGACCAGCGTCAAGCCGATGCCGGTATTCCCGGCGGTTCCCTCGACGATGACGCCACCCGGCTTCAGCAGCCCGCGCTGTTCGGCATCGCGGATGATGAACAGGCCGGCACGGTCCTTGACCGACTGGCCCGGGTTCATGAACTCGGCCTTGCCCAGTATCTCGCAGCCGGTCTCTTCCGAGGCCTTGTTGAGGCGGATCAGGGGCGTGTTGCCGATCGCGTCGATCACAGAACGGGGCATCAAGGATTCCTTATGTAGCGTGCGGCGAAACCCTAGAAACCCGAAGCTTCGGTTTCAAGGCAAGAATCGACTGGCACAGTCGCATTTCGGGCACTGCAATTTTCTGAAACAGCGGCTGCGTCCCGGCATGCATTTCAACCATGTGCCGAAAAGCGCTCTTTTCATTCAATTCCTTCGCCGCTAGAGCACTAGCAACAGTTTCGCAGGGCGCAGCATGACACTCTATCGGGCCAACCCGAAACACGGCGTCGCCTGGATCACCGGCGGCAGCAGCGGCATCGGCCGTTCCCTGGCCAAGGATCTCGCGGCGCAAGGTTACGCCGTCGCGGTGACGGCGCTTGATGACGACCCGATCGACACACTTGTTGTCGAGACGGCGCAGATGCCGGGTCGCGTCACGGCCTACCCCTGCGACGTCACCGACGAGAAGCGCATGGCCAGGACGGTCGCGGCGATCGAGAAAGATCTCGGCCCAATCGTGCTAGCCGTGTTCAACGCCGGAAATTATATCGCGACCCCCGGCGAAGACCTCGCCATCCGCGATTTCCACCGGTCTTTCGACGTCAATTACTTCGGCATCATCAACGGCCTGGTGCCGGTCATCGAACGCATGCGCGTCCGCGCCCGCGGCCATGTCGTCTTGGTCGGTTCCGTCACCGCCTATTTCGGCTGGCCGACCACGGCCGCCTATGGCGGCACCAAGGCGGCGATCAACATCCTGGCCGAATCGCTGAAATACGATTTCGACAAGATGAATGTCCGCATCCAGGTGATGAATCCGGGCTTTATCGACACGCCGCTGACGGAAAAGAACATGCTGCCGATGCCCGGACTGATGCCGGTGAACCGTGCTTCGCGGCGCATGGCCAAAGGCATCAGATCCGGCGGCTTCGAAGTCACGTTTCCGCGCCGGCTGAGCTGGGGCCTGAAGTTGCTCAGCATCCTGCCGAGGCCGTTCTGCCGATGGTTCATCAGCACCGCGACCCACTGGCAGGCGCGACCGCTCAATTACGACCGCAAGCCGCCGAGCGAATAGAGCCGTTCGTAAAATTTGGCGATCCCATCATCGGCGGGATGCCAATTGTCCGTTTGCAATCACAGCCATAGGTTGGCAAGTCTTGCGTGGAGTCTGCGATGGGGCGACGGATCGTGCTTGCGGTACTGGGCCTGCTTGTCGTCCTCGCTTTGGCCTTCGTGCTTGGCCCGCGCGTCCCCGTCGACACGACGATCCGTTTCGATCCCAAGAGGATCGGCGACGATCCGCAGGCCTATCTCGTGCGCGAAGAGGCCTCCGTGCCGGGAATTCGCGACGGGCTGGAGAAAGAGATCATCTGGGCCAATCCGATGGTTCACGCCAAAACGCCGCTGGCGATCGTCTATATCCACGGCTTTTCGGCGTCGAAGGGCGAGGTTCGTCCGCTGTCCGACGACGTCGCCGACCAGCTCGACGCCAACCTTTTCTACACCCGCCTCACCGGTCACGGACAGGACGGAGCCGCGATGACGCAAGGCAACGTCAACGCCTGGATCAACGACTATGAGGAAGCGCTCGCCATCGGCCGGGCGATCGGCGACAAGGTGATCGTCATCTGCACCTCGACCGGGGGCTCGCTGGCGGTGTGGGCTGCAACGCAGCCAGGCGCGTCTGACGGCGTTGCTGCGATTGCGTTCATTTCACCGAACTTCGGCGTCAAGGCGTCGGGCGCCGAGCTCCTGACTATGCCGTGGGGGAAACAGATCGCCCGGCTGGTCGCCGGCAAGGAGCACGCCTTCGTGCCGCGAAACGCGCTGCATGAAAAATTCTGGACCTACCGCTACCCGATCGAAGCGACCTTGCCGATGCAGGCGCTGACCGAACTTGCCTATAGAGCGCCGGTGGAGAAGGCGACCATCCCGGCTTTGTTCATTTTTTCGGATTCCGACAAGGTGGTGCGCGAAGACCGTACCCGCGAAATCGCCGGGCGCTGGGGCGGCGCCCACGAACTGGTGCCGGTCGACGACAACGGCGACCCCGACGACCACGTCATTGCCGGCGACGCGCTGTCGCCATCGACCACGGCCTTCCTGGCGCAGCGGATCGTCGTTTGGGTCGAGGCGATCACGCAGTAGCTTGTCCGCCACGTCGAAACGATGCACGTCCCGCGAAACGAAAGGGCGACCGAAGCACGCTCCGGTCGCCCTTTTTCTTTTCAGCGAAGCCAAGCCCTGAGGCTCGGTCGGTCGCAACTAGCTCTGCTTACGCAGCCCGCGCCGCGGGCCGCTTGCCGCCGAAGCGGCGCTTGTTGTTGCCCTTGAAGGGCTTGGCGCCTTCCGGCTTGCGCTCGCCGGCAAAGGCCGGCTTGTCGCCAAAGCGCGGCTTGCCGTTGCTGTGGCCACCGGGTCGCCTGCCGTCGCGACGGCCGTTACGGTCGTTGCGATCATTGGCCGGCTCGAAGCGCTCGTTCTTTTCAGCCGGATTGCGCTGCGGATCGGGGTTGCCGAGATGGTCGGCAACGATCGGCAGCTTGGTGCGGATGATGCGCTCGACCTGGCGCAGCTTGCTGTTTTCGGAAGGATCGCAAAGCGTGATCGCAATGCCGTCCATGCCGTTACGGCCAGTGCGGCCAATGCGGTGGACATAGCTTTCCGCTTCATCCGGCAGGTCGAAATTCACCACATGGCTGATGCCGGGAACGTCGATGCCGCGCGCCGCGATATCGGTCGCCACCAGAATGCGCACCGAACCCTCGCGGAAATCGTTGAGCGCCTTCTGGCGGGCATTCTGCGACTTGTTGCCATGGATGACGGCGGCCTTGAAGCCGTCGCGCTCGAGATCCTTGGTCACCCGGTCGGCGCCATGCTTGGTGCGCGAAAAGATGATGACGGACTTCATTGCCTCGTCGGCGAGCATCGTCGACAGCACCTGACGCTTCTGCTTGGTGCGGGCAAAAACAACGCCCTGGACGATCTCGGCCGCTGCCGTGCTGTGGGGAGCGACTTCGACGCGGATCGGGTTCTTCAGCAGGCCTTTCGCCAGTTCGGCGATTTCGGCCGGCATGGTGGCCGAGAACAGCACCGTCTGACGGTCCGGCGCTGTCGCCTTGGCGATGCGCTTGACGTCATTGATGAAGCCCATGTCGAGCATGCGATCGCCTTCGTCCAGCACCAGCCATTTGGTGTCGGAGAGAATGAGATCGCCCTCGCGCACCAGGTCGGTCAGGCGGCCGGGCGTGGCGATCAGGATGTCGACGCCGGGCGCAACCTTCTTCACCTGGCTGAAGCGCGAGACGCCGCCAAGCACCAGTGCGGTCGAGACATGCGCGCCCTTGGCGAGCAGCTTGATCATGTCTTCGATCTGCACGGCGAGTTCGCGGGTCGGCGCCAGGATCAGCGCACGCGCCGTCTTTGGCCGGCGCTTGGTGCCGAGCGCAATGATCTTCGACAGGATCGGCAGCGCGAACGCCGCGGTCTTGCCGGAGCCGGTCTGGGCGATACCGAAAATGTCGCGGCCTTCGAGCTGCGGCGGGATCGCCTGGGTCTGGATCGGCTTCGGCTCGGTGAAGCCGGCGGCGTGGGTGGCCTTGAGCAGCGCGCCCGTGATTCCAAGTGCTGCGAAACCGGTGAGTTCCGCAGTGTTGCCGGTCAAAGCGGTGTTACCGGCCAAAGTGTTTTCGTTGGTCAAAATAGTCTTCTTTCACGCGGCTCCTGGCCGCAAACATCGATGGCGGCAGGGCGCAACCTGCCGTCGAAAAAATTGATATGAAACGACAAGGCGGGCGGACGGTAACGTCCACTCGGCTGCGCTGTCGTGCCCGCAGGCATCATGCCACGGGGCTTTTCCGCCACCTTGCCGAACAACCGGAAAGAGGGAAAACAGACGCAACCAGTCTCATTTGTCGAGAAGGCCGGAATCTCCCGGCCCAAGCGCCTATGGGCTGCATATGGCTGAGTTCGCCCCGGAATGCAAGGGGCGTCATGCTGCAGCGCAGCAAATCGACTGCGAAAGCGGCGCTTGCGCTCGCTTGCGGGCATCATTACCACAAAACACAAGCTTTCCGTTTGGGGACCGACCATGAAGGACGTGCTGAAGGAACTCGAGCGCCGCCGCGAGATCGCCCGGATGGGCGGCGGCCAGGCTCGCATCGACGCCCAGCACAAGAAGGGCAAGCTCACCGCGCGCGAACGCATCGAAGTGTTTCTCGACGAAGGCTCGTTCGAGGAGTTCGACATGTATGTCGAACATCGTTCGACGGATTTCGGCATGGAGAAGACGAAAATTGCCGGCGATGGCGTCGTCACCGGCTGGGGCACGGTCAACGGCCGCCCGGTCTACCTCTTCGCCAAGGACTTTACCGTGTTCGGCGGCTCGCTCTCCGAGGCCCACGCCGAAAAGGTCATCAAGGTGCAGGAGATGGCGCTGCGCAACCGCGCGCCGATCATCGGCCTTTACGACGCCGGCGGCGCCCGCATCCAGGAAGGCGTGGCGGCGCTTGGCGGCTACGCCGAGATTTTTCAGCGCAATGTTCTGGCGTCCGGCGTCATCCCGCAGATCTCGCTCATAATGGGCCCTTGCGCCGGCGGTGACGTCTATTCACCTGCCATGACCGACTTCATCTTCATGGTCCGCGACACCTCCTACATGTTCGTCACCGGGCCGGATGTGGTGAAGACCGTCACCAACGAGACGGTGACCGCCGAGAGCCTCGGCGGCGCTTCCGTGCACACGACCAAATCCTCGATCGCCGACGGCGCCTATGACAACGATGTCGAGGCGCTGCTGCAGATGCGCCGGCTGGTCGACCTGCTGCCAGCCTCCAACACGTCTGAACTGCCCGAGATCGAGTGCTACCAGTCGGTCACCGATCACGACCTGTCGCTCGACCGGCTGATCCCCGACAACGCCAACAAACCCTACGACATCAAGGAGCTGATCCTGAAGGTCGCCGACGAAGGCGACTTCTTCGAGATCCAGCAAAACTTTGCCAAAAACATCGTCACCGGTTTTGGCCGCATCGAGGGCCGCACCGTCGGCTTCGTCGCCAACCAGCCAATGGTGCTGGCCGGCGTGCTCGATTCCGATGCTAGCCGCAAGGCCGCGCGCTTCGTGCGCTTCTGCGACTGCTTTTCGATTCCCCTCGTCACCTTCGTCGACGTCCCCGGCTTCCTGCCCGGCACGGCGCAGGAATATGGCGGCCTGATCAAGCATGGCGCCAAGCTCTTGTTTGCCTATGCCGAAGCGACCGTGCCGAAGATCACCGTCATCACCAGAAAGGCCTATGGCGGCGCCTATGACGTGATGGCCTCAAAGCATCTGCGCGGCGACATGAACTACGCCTGGCCGACAGCGCAGATCGCGGTGATGGGCGCCAGGGGCGCGGTCGAGATCATCTACCGCAAGGACATTGGCGATGCCGAAAAGATCGCAGCCCATACAAAGGCTTACGAGGATCGCTTCCTGTCGCCCTTCGTCGCCGCCGAGCGCGGCTATGTCGACGAGGTGATCATGCCGCATTCGACCCGCCGCCGCATCGCGCGGGCGCTGCGCATGCTGCGCAACAAGGACATGCAGAACCCCTGGAAGAAGCACGACAACATTCCGCTGTGATTCTGAATGTCGCGAATGATCATCATCGCGGGGCGGCGGTTTGGCAGGTTTGCAGTCCTGTTTTTCGTTGTCCCCGCTGCCATCATTTTTTGCGTCTGGATGACTCTCCTCGATAGCCATCCGATCTGGTTTATCGTCAGTGGCTTTGTCGCTATGCCGATCGCGACCACCGCGGCGGCCTTTCTATTCGGCACATTGTTTGCCGGTTTTCGGCGCAGCAGGGTCAAGGGTGTGAGCAGAGCGGAGGCTCCTGGGCTTTGGGACCAGTGGGAGAAGGTCGCCGGCTCGCGCAGGGCCGCGCGCACGGTGATCACGCTGGAGGACAACTTAAACGCCAGTGTGCGGGAAGAACGCACGCTTCTCGGTCTCCTCGGCCGTCGACTGTTTTTGACGGTCGGCATCCCCCTGCTCGCGGTGACCGACGAAAGTGCTCTTGCGGCAATTCTTGCCCATGAAGACGCACATGTGCGTAACAAGGACACGAATGGCGGCCTCAACCTTGCCGAGTTCGAGAACAGTTTCGGGTTCGTGTTCGAATACGCACCTCCGGGAACGACGATCTCAGGCAGCCTCCTTCACGCTGCAATCGGTTGGCTGTCGAAATCGTTTGAGCGGGAGGATATCCGGCTGTCCCGCGAAGCAGAGATCAAGGCGGATCGTCATGCTGCATCCTCTGGCAATGCTGAACAAGCCGCACGCGCCCTATTGCTTGTTGCCGCGGCCGACGTTCACTTCAAGGAAAAGGTTTATGATCCACTGCGCCGGGAATTGATGGGAGCAATGCGTCCACCACGCCCCCCACTCGACCGCCTTCTGGAGATGGCTGGGCAGTTGTCGGAACACTCTTGCCTGAGTGTTTGTGTCCAGAGGGCGTGGGAACGTCCCGACGACGAAAAATCGACCCATCCATCATGGGCACAGAGGCTGACGGCACTTGGGTATGCAGAAGTGCCCGACGTCCAGCCGATAGCCGTAACGGCACTTTCGACGCTGCTGAGCCCGGACGCAGCCGAACGACACATTGCGGACTTCAACAAGACGTGGACTGGGCAGATGGAAGACTACCTTCAACGCTAAACCAGCGGCCACTTAGGGAGCTAGCCGAGCGCCGTCACGCACATGACAGCCTATTCCTCTTCCGCCGCCCCGAACCCTGCCCCCATGGTCGGGCGGACACTGCCCCACGGTGTCGCGTGGTTGTCGATGCGCATCTGAAAAATGAAATAGGTCGGCGAACAGAAGCCGATGCCTTTCACCTTTAAGATGCCGGGCGTGTCGGGCGGCAGCGACTGGCACATGTAATCCTCACGGCAGAAATGCTCGGCATCGCAGGCCGGCCGGTTGCCGCGATTGACCGCGCCGCCGAGGCACTGGTCGAAATTGTTGGTTGCCACACAGGTGTCGAATTTCTTGCCGCCGACCAGCCCGCAAATCTCGTTCGGCATCGGCTTGCCGGCCTTGAAGGCGGCGAAGCTGCGGTCCTTGTCGTCGCAGCCGCGATAGGCGATGCCCGCTGGTACACCGATCTTCGGCGGCCGGCATGTATAGGCGGTGCGCGAAATGTCCGGCGCAAAGGCCGCGAACTGGCCGGTGATTTTGTAGCGGTCGTTGAAAGGCTGCATCTCATTGCTGGCGATCGAGCCGGTCAGACAGGGATGGCCGGAAAACATCTGCTTGCTGTCCTTGGGCAACAGGCATTGCGCCAGTTTGGTCCGCACGCCTGACGCGGTGGCCAACGGCGTGCAGACGGTGCCGCCGCCGCATTGCCAGGTCGCGCCAAAGCGCTTTGCGTCCCCCGGCATCAGGCACGACATCGCTATCCCGGCCGGCGCGTAGTCGACCTCGCCGGCGCCGTTCCATGCGGCTGGCGGCGCAAAAGACAGCGGACGAAACCGGTTTGGCTCCTTGCCTTCGGCGGTGGCGCGCAGCCAGGCTTCGCGCCGCGGAATCTCAGCATGCAGATGCGGCGAGATGCCGACCTCGATGCGGTTGAGCGGCGAGGTCGTCTTGTCGTCGCGGCCGATGAAATGAAAGCCGGCGGTGGAGCCCGCCTGGTGGCAACCCTGGCAGGCGCCATTGTCCAGCCGCTCGACCAGCGCCTCCGGTGTGCGCACCAGCTTCAGCGCTGCATAGTCGAGGCCGGCGAAATCCACGGGCTGGAACAGCGGCGTGAACGGATGGTTGGCCTGCCTGGCGCTGCCGAAGGTCGACCACGAGATAACCTTCCTGGCCAAAAATTCGTCGGGAATTTCATAGACGCCGAGATCGACTGCTGCGACATTGGCGCTGACATAGGCGGCGAGTTTTGCCTTCAGCGCCGCATCTTCCGAAAGCCGTGCCACATCGGGCGTGTTTTCCAGCGGCTTCTCGCTGACCGTCTCGCCGTCGATGCCGAAGATCCGCAGGAGATAGGCCGCCTGCCCGCCGAACTCGGTCTCCTGTCCCGAGGGAAAGCGCACCACTTGCGCGTTGAGCTCAAGCTGCTTGAACGTGAGTTCCTCCGGTTCCAGCGGACCACCGGCCAGCCAACCGGCATCGACGTTTTCGTCGAGCTGCGGTGTCCAGCGTCCGGCAACGCCGACGCAGCCGCCATCGGCATCGGGTGCAACACTGTAGACGGCGTTGAAATTGAACGGCAGGCGTGAGGCCAGAACCTTGCCGCTCTTCTTGAAGCTGTAGGCAAGGCGGTAGATGAAACGCACCTCGCCGCAACTCTTGTCGCCGGTCAGCGCGGCGAAATCGCGCCGGTCGAGCCGGTTGACGACGCCGACCAGACGAAAGCGCGCCGCATCGGTCTTCAGCCAGCGCATGTCCATGACGCGGCCGACATTGCCGTCGGTGACCTCATAGAGTGTGCGGCCGCCGGCCTTCATCTCAGCCCGCAGCGCGGCAATATCGGCACCTACCATTTCGGTGATCGCATGATAGGCCGGCGCCTTGTCGTAGAGCGTTTTCAGGTCGCCGGTGCCATCGACGCCGAAAATGCCAGCGAAGCCAAAACCCTTGGCGTCGAGGGTGGCGAGAACCGAGGGATCGTCGACGATGGTCACGGGTTCTTGGGCGCGCACGACATGCGACGCGAACAGCGCGATGATGGCCACAACGACGAACGCGAAATGTTTCATCCGATCGGCACCTTCTGCCGTGCCTCGACCAGTTCGCGCAGAACCGGCACCAACGCCATCGGCAGATCCTCGGCAATCAATCCAGGCCCGAACCGACTGCCGGCTTCGGCATGGATCCAGACCGCCGCGCAGGCCGCTTCGAACGCTGGCATGCCTTGCGCCAGCAACCCGACAATGATGCCCGCCAGCACATCGCCCGATCCGGCAGTGGCGAGCCAGGGCGCGCCGTTGCTGTTGATCGCCGCCCGGCCATCGGGTGCTGCAATCACCGTGTCGGCGCCCTTGTAGATGACAGTGGCATTGGCGCGCGCAGCCGCCGAGCGGGCCTTGGCGAGCTTTGACAGGCTTTTGTCATCAGTGATGTCGGGGAACAGTCGGCCGAACTCACCCTCATGCGGCGTCATGATCAGTGCCGGCGCATCCGGCCTGCTGGCTGCCTCGAACAGTGTAGAGCTCGCGTTGCGGAAGGACGTGATGCCGTCGGCATCGAGCACCAGCCCTTCGACACCGCCGTCCTGCCGTGTTCGGGCAAGCACGGCGAGGGCGAAATCGCGGGCTTTGTCGCCGACACCAAAGCCAGGGCCAAGCACGAAGCTCGACGACCGGCGATCGCCGAGAAAGTCGTGCACGTCCTCGATAGCATCGGCCTCGCGCAACATGATCGAGGTCAGATGCATGGCGTTGACCTGCATGGCATTGGCTGGCGACAGCACCGTCACCGCCCCCGCCCCGCTTCTGGCGGCGGCCAGCGCCGATAATCGTGCCGCCCCCGTCGCGCTCGGCCCACCGGAAAAGACACCGACATGGCCACGCTTGTATTTGTGGGCGTCGACTGCTGGAACCGGGAAACTTTTCAGCCAAAGCCCCGGCATGTTTTCGAAAGTCTGCGACCTGAGCTGCGTGATGACGCCGTCGCCGATGCCAATGTCGGCGAGCACGATTTCGCCGCATCGTTCGCGGCCCGGCAACAGCAGATGGCCCGGCTTTCTTCGCGCAAACGTCACCGTCACCTGAGCCTGGAATGCCTGGCCAAAAACGTCACCGCTTTCGCCGGAGACACCTGACGGCAAATCGACGGCGACGACAGGCAGGCCTAGCTCTGTCGCAACTTCAACCGCCCTGGCGTCATCGCCGGACAGCGGTTTGGACAGCCCTGCCCCATAAAGCGCGTCGACCACGATCGAGCCGACCTCGGCGGCAAATTCCGACAGGGGCCGAGGTTTGATCGGACATTCGGCCGCGGCAAGTGCCGCATCTGTTCCCGGCCTTGGCGCGCCGGATGCCCAGATGGCCGTGTCGACGCCACTGGCTGCCAGGATGCGAGCAATGACATAGCCATCGCCGCCATTGTTGCCGGGGCCGCACAGCACATGCACGCGGCTCGCCTGGGGATAGCGCGCCAGCACCACCGCAGCGACCGCTTCGCCGGCGCGCCGCATCAGGCCGATGCCATCGAACGGACCAGCGGCGATTGCCAGCCGGTCGGCCTCGGCCATTTCGGCCGGAGACAGAAGTTCGTTGCTCATGGATTGCCGATCCGCATCTCGGTCAGGCCCCCTCACCGCAGGCGAGCATTGTCCAGTTTTCGCTTCGAAGCAAACGGCGAGAACAAGAGTATAGCTAGCCCCCAATCCTTTCAGGACGGTCCGCAACTGCCCGCAAAATGCGCGGTCTGCCCAATTTTTGTGCGGACGCAAGGACCGGCAATGTGTAGGCTCTAAATACCCGTGCCGCATCCAAAGCAGTGGATGACGTGAATGTGCATCCCAGGGTGGTATGGCGTTGAAATCGCGTGACAGCGCCTCGTTTCAGCTGAAATTGGCACAGTTCGTGCTTGATGGAGGCGCAAGCGGGGCGCACAACCCGTCTTTTTGGCAGTGGAGGCCACTTTTTACATGAAAAAGATCGAAGCGATCATCAAGCCGTTCAAGCTCGACGAAGTGAAGGAAGCGCTTCAGGAGGCCGGACTGCAGGGCATCACCGTGACCGAAGCCAAGGGCTTCGGACGCCAGAAGGGCCACACCGAACTCTATCGCGGCGCCGAATATGTCGTCGACTTTCTGCCCAAGGTGAAAATCGAAGTCGTGCTCGGCGACGATGCGGTCGAAGGCGCGATCGAGGCCATCCGCAAAGCGGCCCAGACCGGCCGCATCGGCGACGGCAAGATCTTCGTTTCCAACATCGAGGAAGTCGTTCGCATCCGTACTGGCGAAACGGGGATGGACGCCGTCTGAGGTTTCTGATTTCAGATATCTCGGTATCTGATTTCCGATAACTCCTCGAAACGTCATCAGACAGGGAAGAAATGACATGACGACAGCCAAAGACATCATGAAGCAGATCAAGGACAACGACGTGAAGTTCGTCGATCTGCGCTTCACCGATCCGAAGGGCAAGCTGCAGCACGTGACGATGGATGTCATCGAGGTCGAGGAAGACATGTTCGCCGATGGCGTGATGTTCGACGGCTCGTCCATCGCCGGCTGGAAGGCGATCAACGAGTCCGACATGGTGCTGATGCCCGATCCTGATACCGTGCACATGGACCCGTTCTTCGCGCAGTCGACCATGGTCATCCTGTGCGACATCCTTGATCCGGTTTCCGGCGAATCCTACAACCGCGACCCGCGCGGCACCGCCAAGAAGGCCGAGGCCTACATGAAGGCTGAAGGCATCGGCGACACCATCTATGTCGGCCCGGAAGCCGAGTTCTTCGTCTTCGACGACGTCAAGTACAAGGCCGATCCCTACAACACAGGCTTCAAGCTCGACTCCACCGAATTGCCGTCCAACGACGACACCGACTATGAGACCGGCAACCTTGGCCACCGCCCGCGCATCAAGGGCGGCTATTTCCCGGTGCCGCCGATCGACAGCGCCCAGGACATGCGCTCGGAGATGCTGACCGTGCTCGCCGAAATGGGCGTGCGGGTCGAAAAGCACCATCACGAAGTCGCCGCCGCTCAGCACGAGCTCGGCATCAAGTTCGACACGCTGGTGCGCAACGCCGACAAGATGCTGATCTACAAATACGTCGTCCACCAGGTTGCCAATGCCTATGGCAAGACGGCCACCTTCATGCCGAAGCCGATCTTCGGCGACAACGGCTCGGGCATGCACGTCCACCAGTCGATCTGGAAGAATGGCAAGCCGACCTTCGCCGGCAACGAATATGCCGGCCTGTCGGAGAGCTGCCTGTTCTACATCGGCGGCATCATCAAGCACGCCAAGGCGATCAATGCCTTCACCAACCCGCTGACCAACTCCTACAAGCGCCTGGTGCCAGGCTATGAAGCGCCGGTGCTGCTGGCTTATTCCGCGCGCAACCGCTCGGCCTCGTGCCGTATCCCGTTCGGCTCGTCGCCGAAGGCCAAGCGCGTCGAAGTCCGCTTCCCCGATCCGGGCGCGAACCCCTACCTCGCCTTCGCCGCCATGCTGATGGCCGGCCTCGACGGCATCAAGAACAAGATCCACCCGGGACAGCCGATGGACAAGGATCTCTACGACCTGCCGCCGAAGGAGCTGAAGAAGATCCCGACCGTGTGCGGCTCGCTACGCGAAGCGCTGCAGAGCCTCGACAAGGACCGCGGCTTCCTGAAAGCCGGCGGCGTCTTCGACGACGACCAGATCGACAGCTACATCGAGCTCAAGATGGCCGAAGTGATGCGCTTCGAAATGACCCCGCATCCCGTCGAATACGACATGTACTATTCGGTCTGAGCCGCCAGTTTTAGCAACAAAGAAAAACCCCGGCGGAGACGCCGGGGTTTTTCTTTGATCAGCCGCTGATAGGGGGAAGAACGGGCCACGACGTAGACACTCAGATCTACGCCGTGGCCGAATGCTTACGCGGCAGCCGAAACCTGGGCGCTCGCCGGCACCGAGGCGATCGTCTTCAGGATCTGCGAAGCGATCTGGTAGGGGTCACCCTGCGAGTTCGGACGGCGGTCTTCCAGATAGCCCTTGTAGTCGTTCTTGACGAAGGAGTGCGGGACGCGGATCGAGGCGCCGCGGTCGGCGATGCCGTAGCTGAACTTGTTCCACGGCGCGGTCTCGTGCTTGCCGGTCAGACGCTTGTCGTTGTCCGGGCCGTAGACGGCGATGTGATCCATCAGGTTCTTGTCGAAGGCAGCCATGAGCGCTTCGAAATAGGCCTTGCCGCCGACTTCGCGCATATAGGCGGTCGAGAAGTTGGCGTGCATGCCCGAACCGTTCCAGTCGGTGTCGCCGAGCGGCTTGCAGTGGTATTCGATGTCGATTTCGTACTTCTCGGTCAGGCGCTGCATCAGATAGCGGGCCATCCACATCTGGTCGGCGGCCTTCTTGGAGCCTTTGCCGAAAATCTGGAATTCCCACTGGCCCTTGGCCACTTCGGCGTTGATGCCTTCGTGGTTGATGCCGGCCGCAAGGCACTGGTCGAGATGCTCCTCGACGATCTGGCGGGCGACGGAGCCGACATTCGAGTAGCCGACGCCGGTGTAGTACGGACCCTGGGGCGCGGGGTAGCCGCTCTCGGGGAAGCCGAGCGGGCGGCCGTCCTTGTAGAAGAAATATTCCTGTTCGAAGCCGAACCAGGCGCCCTCGTCATCGAGGATGGTGGCGCGCTTGTTGGACGCATGCGGCGTGACGCCATCGGGCATCATGACTTCGCACATCACCAGCACGCCATTGGTGCGGGCCGGGTCCGGATACACCGCGACCGGCTTCAGCACGCAATCGGAGCTGTGGCCTTCGGCCTGCTGGGTCGAGGAGCCGTCGAAGCCCCACAGAGGCAGCTGCTCGAGCGTCGGGAATTCGGCGAATTCCTTGATCTGGGTCTTGCCGCGCAGATTGGGGACCGGGGTATATCCATCGAGCCAAATGTACTCGAGCTTGTATTTCGTCATTCTAGAGCCTCTCGTTGCTTGATCACCGAAGCTGGATAGTGCCGGCGCATGCCGAGCCATCCGGCAGGCCGGCTGCCGGTCGATAAAATGCAAGTCATGTGCCATTTCCGCTGCGCGGGGTGCGTCAAAAGTGCCCATTCATCCCGGCGATGCGGCCAAGCCGTCTAAGCAATGCGTCGGGATCGATCAAAAGCTAAATATGCTTAAATAACAGGCAAATACTGATCTTTCTTTAGGCATCTTGCCTAAACGGATTGCAAGACCTATCTTGCTGGAAAGCTGAATCGACAAGCTTCGGCAAAAGAAAGGAGCCCGACCATGGAAATCGTTTCTGCCCGTCCGTCGGCCAAAATCCTGATGTTCCCGGTGGCAGCCCGTCTTTCTGCCTCAAATTTAAGCGGAAAGGCTAAGTTCGCGGCAGAGCTTGCCTCCATGCGCGATCATCTGACGGATTTCGGAAGCGGCTGGTACCACGAGGCCGCCATCGAGGAAGCGCAACACGACCGGAAGAGCTGAACTCTTCCTTCGCTTCTGATGAATCGGAAAGCCCGGCGCGATCGCTCGCGCCGGGCTTTTTCTTTGTCTCTGGAGCTGTCGGCTACTGCTTGGCGTGCAGGTCGGTTCCCAGCGTATCTTTGACGAAGATCATGCCGATGATCAGCGTCATCGCCGCGATCACGATCGGGTACCAGAGACCATAGTAGATGTCGCCCTTGGCTGCACTCAAGGCGAAGACTGTCGCCGGAAGCAGGCCGCCGAACCAGCCATTGCCGATGTGATAGGGCAGCGACATGCCGGTATAGCGGATGCGGGTCGGGAACATCTCGACCAGGATCGCCGCGATCGGTCCGTAAACCATGGTCACGTAGAGGATCAGGATGAACAGAATGCCGACGACCTTTGTCCAGTTGACCTGCGCGGGGTCGGCAAACATGGCGAACGCGCCGGACGCTGGAATGCTGTAGACGGTCACGTCGGTGGCGCCAGCGGCTTCATCGTCCGTCAGCACCTTGTCCTTGACCGCCTGGGCGACCGGAACCGTCGCCTTCTCGCCGGCGCGAATAGCGACAGCATCAAGCTTCAGTTCGGGATTGGCCGCGACGAAGGCGTCAAGTTTCTGGTCGGCGACCTTTGAAGCGGCGCGCTTCAGCGGATAGCCGCCATCCTTGAGTGCCATGTTGACCGCCTTGGTGAAGGCGCCGTCCTTGGCCTTGGCCTGATCGCCGGCGGCGATGGCGTCGTAGGATTCGACCGTCTCGTTGCCGACCTTCACCGTTGCCGCGGTCCCAGGCGCCGCGCTGGTGACGATGTCATACGGCACCGAGCTCTTGGCCAGGAACGAAGTGGCGATGTCGCACGAGGTGGTGAACTTCGCCGTGCCGACCGGGTTGAACTGGAACTTGCAGTCGCCGGGCGCCACGGTAACCGTCGCACGCGTGTTCTGCTGCGCGGCGGCCAGCGTCGGATTGGCCGCCCAGGTCAATGCCTTGAACAGCGGGAAGTAGGTGAAGATCGCCAGAGCCAGTCCCGCCATGATGATCGGTTTGCGGCCGATCTTGTCGGAGAGCCAGCCGAAGACGACAAAGAAGATGGAACCGAGCCCTAAGGCGATGGCAATCAGGATGTTGACCGTCTGCAGGTCGACCTTGAGCACGTTCTGCAGGAAGAACAGTGCGTAGAACTGGCCGGAATACCAGACCACGGCCTGGCCGGCGGTCAGGCCAAGAAGGGCCAGGATGGCAATCTTGGCATTCTTCCACTGCCCGAAGGCTTCCGTCAGCGGAGCCTTGGAACCCTTGCCCTCGTCTTTCATGCGCTGGAAGGTTGGCGATTCACTCAGCGTCAGCCGAATCCAGACCGATATGCCGAGCAGGATAACCGAGACGAGGAACGGAATGCGCCAGCCCCAGGCGGCGAAGTCTTCCTTGCTCAACATCGCCTGAACGCCGAGGATGATCAGCAGTGACAGGAACAGTCCGAGCGTTGCCGTCGTCTGAATCCACGAGGTGTAGAAGCCACGGCGGTCGTCGGGCGCGTGCTCGGCGACATAGGTTGCCGCACCGCCATATTCGCCGCCGAGAGCCAGGCCCTGCAGCATGCGAAGCCCAACCAGGATGATGGGCGCCGCGATGCCCCAGCTCGCCGAACCGGGAAGCAGGCCGACCAGGAACGTCGAACTGCCCATGATCAGGATGGTGACAAGAAAGGTGTATTTGCGGCCGACGAGATCGCCGATGCGGCCGAACACCAGCGCGCCGAACGGGCGCACCAGGAAGCCTGCGGCGAAAGCCAGCAGCGCGAAGATGTTGCGCGTCGCTTCCGGATACTGGCTGAAGAAAGTGGCGCCGATGAAGGCGGCCAGCGAACCGTAGAGATAGAAATCGTACCATTCGAAAACGGTGCCGAGCGAGGAAGCGAAGATGACTTTCTTCTCTTCCCGCGTCATGCCGCCGCTTGCTCTGCCGGCGGTCGATGCCATTGCCATTGATATGTCCTCCCGTGAGATCCCGTCCTCTTCGAGGCTGCACGTCCTCGTCCGCGTTCTCCTCCGAGCGCGGACTCAGGTGCTGCCATCGGCGCAAGAAATGACAGAAAGCACCCGGGAAAGGCAGAGAGCCTTTGGGATTATGACTTTGGTCTAATGTGCAGTGCGAAATGGATGGGCCTAGGTGATTTCCATCAGCCTGTGAGCGCTTCGAGTAGGCTCACGGCGGCCATCATCTCGCGCTTGCGGGCCGAGTGGCGCGCCACAGCCTCGGCATCCTGGCCCCACTGCTCGATCTGCCAGTCCTCGTCCACATGGCCGGCCGCCCAGGCCGCATCGCCGTCGAGCTCGCCGAAATCGACGGCCAGCGCCAACAGCGCCGATCCCGTCAGCGACGTCATGACATGGATGGCGGCCAGCCGCAGCGGATCATTGCGTTGGGCAAGATGAATACCGAGCACGGCGATGCTCTCGCGCGGCTGCTCGACATGAATGATGCCTTCGGCGAGGTTGAAGCGGGCGCCAAGCGTGCCGCGCGCCCAGTCGATCACCGGGTCCCAATGCTGGTTCTGCCGGTCGACCAGCCCTTGCGGCGCGTCGGCCCGGTAGCAGAGAAGATCGGATGAGGCGAAGCGCAGTATGTCCTCCAGCACCGCCTGCGGGTCACTGGCAACGCCGTCGATGGCCGTGTTGACCAGGCGCAGGACCGGCATCGTCACCGGATTGATGGTTTCGCCTTGCGCGGCAAACTCGTCGGCGACCAGAGCGGCCGCCTTTTCGGTCGGCAGTGCCAGCAGCGCCTTGCCCGGCGTGCGCACCGGCTTGCCGTCGAGATGAACGGCAAATCCATCCTCAACCGGTGCGATCGACACTGCTTTGTAGAAGCGTTTCGGCAGATGCGTCTTCATCTGGATCTGGGCACGGCGCACCGGATCCGGGTCGGAAAGCTGCTTTCCCGCTTCGAGGTCGTTGAGGATATCGCGCATGCTGACGTCCTGTTGTGTTGCTGTAGCGCCGCCTAATCCTCAGCACTGGCGTCGTCGAAGCCGATCAGGTTCCAGCTCTGGCGCATATGCGGCGGCATCGGCGCGGTGACATCGATGACACCCTTGTCCGGGTGCGGAATGATGATGCGGCGCGCATGCAGGTGCAGGCGGTTCTGCATGCCGCCCGGAAAGTCCCAATTGGTGTCGGCCTCGAAATATTTGGGGTCGCCGATGATCGGGCAGCCGATGTAGGCGGCATGGACACGAAGCTGGTGAGTACGGCCGGTGTAGGGCTCCATCTCCAGCCAGGTCATCGTCTGGGCAGCCTGCTCGATGACACGGTAGTAGGACACGGCGTGATCAGCGCCCTTTTCGCCATGCTTGGCGACGCGCACCCGGTCGCCGTCCGGCGTCGGCTCCTTGATCAGCCAGGTCGAGATCTTGTCCTCGCGCTTCGGCGGCACGCCCTTGACCAGCGCCCAGTAGGTCTTCTTGGTCTCGCGGGCGCGGAACGCTTCGGCAAGCTTCATGGCGGCCAGTCTTGTGCGGGCGACGACCAGCACGCCTGACGTGTCGCGGTCGAGCCGGTGCACCAGGCGCGGCTTCTCGCCCTTCTGGTTGCGCCAGGCCTCCAGCATGTCGTCGACATTGCGGGTAACGCCGGAGCCGCCCTGCACGGCCAGACCCGCCGGCTTGTTGAAGACGAAGACTTTTGGATCCTCATGGATCAGCATCTTGGCGAGCACATCGGCGTCGCCCTGGTTGCGGATCGAGTGACCGGTGAGCGCGCTCTCGCCTTTCTTGTCCACTTCCAGCGGCGGCACACGAACCATCTGGCCCGGCTCGACACGCGTATCGGCCTTCACCCGGCCGCCATCGACGCGGATCTGGCCGGAGCGCAAGAGCTTCTGCAGATGGCCGAAGCCAAGGCCCGGGAAATGGGTCTTGAACCAGCGATCGAGCCGCATGCCCGCCTCGCCGGCCTCCACCGTGATCTGTTCAACGCCTGCCATGTTTTTTCGCTTATCCATTTCGAAGCGCGGCAATAGCACTATGAAACGGTTCTTGCGAGCCAAAGTCCCAGAAACAGGGCGATAATGGCGCCAATAACACTGGCAAGGGCATATCCGAATGCCGGCAGCGTGGCGCCACGCTCCCACAGCGTCGCGAAATCGAGCGAAAAGGCCGAGAAGGTGGTGAAGCCGCCAAGAATGCCGGTGGCCACGAACAGCCTGAGTTCATTCGATCCGCCGCGCCGCGCCAGCACTGCGATGAACAGGCCCATCGCAAAGGAGCCGACAATATTGATCGCCATCGTGCCCCACGGGAAGTTCGGCCCGGCAAGGCGCAGTGCGCCCATGTTGGTGAGATGGCGAATGCCGGCGCCGATACCACCGCCGACGACAACGAGAAGCAGATTGAACATGGAAGTTTACTGCCCTCACAAGGGCGGTTCGGTCAATCCCGATTGTTTGCCGGGACAACACAGACCGTGGAACGCGTCAAAAACCGTCTCTCGCGCCCATTGTCGAGCGAGAACATGCCACCCCTGCCCGGCACGACGTCGATGATGAGATCCGTGTGCTTCCACACTTCGTATTGCGAGCCGCTAATATAGACCGGCGTGTCACCGATCTCGCCCAGCATGACGTCATTGTCGCCGACGATGAAGTCGCCTTGGGGGTAGCACATGGGCGACGAGCCGTCGCAACAGCCACCGGACTGGTGAAACAGCACTGGACCATGATCGGCGATGATCTCGGCCAGAAACGCCACGGCTTCCGGCGTCGCGGAAACCTTTCCCTTGGACACCTTGTCGAGCATCAAGAATCCTCCTCGGAAGCCGGTACGGCGGCGCGGCCTGTGGGCCGCACCGCCTGTTCGTGCGCCTTTGCGGGCGATCAGAAGAAGCCGAGCTTCTTCGGGCTGTAGCTGACCAGCATGTTCTTGGTCTGCTGATAGTGGTCGAGCATCATCTTGTGGGTCTCGCGGCCGATGCCCGACTGCTTGTAGCCGCCGAAGGCCGCATGCGCGGGATAGGCGTGATAGCAGTTGGTCCACACGCGGCCGGCCTGGATGGCGCGGCCGAAGCGGTAGCAGCGATTGGCGTCACGGCTCCAGATGCCGGCACCGAGGCCGTAGAGAGTGTCGTTGGCGATCGACAGAGCCTCGTCGTCGTCCTTGAAGGTCGTCACCGAAACCACCGGCCCAAAAATCTCCTCCTGGAAGACACGCATCTTGTTGTGGCCCTTGAACACTGTCGGCTTGACGTAGTAGCCGCCGGCAAGGTCACCCGGCAGATGGTTCTGCTCGCCGCCGATCAGCACCTCGGCCCCCTCTTTCCGGCCGATGTCGAAGTAGCTCAGGATCTTCTCCAGCTGTTCGCTCGACGCCTGCGCACCGATCATCGTTGCCGGATCCAGCGGATCGCCCTGGACGATCGCTTCGACGCGCTTCAGCGCCTTTTCCATGAACTTGTCGTAGATCTTCTCGTGCACCAGCGCCCGGCTGGGACAGGTGCAGACTTCGCCCTGGTTGAGTGCGAACATCACAAAACCTTCGATCGCCTTGTCGAAGAAATCGTCGTCTTCCGATGTCACGTCCTGGAAGAAGATGTTGGGCGACTTGCCGCCGAGTTCGAGCGTCACCGGGATGAGATTCTGGCTGGCATATTGCGAGATCAGCCGGCCGGTCGTGGTCTCGCCGGTGAAGGCGATCTTGGCGATACGGTTCGACGAGGCCAGCGGCTTGCCGGCTTCGAGGCCGAAGCCGTTGACGATGTTGAGCACGCCATCCGGCAACAGGTCACCGACCAGGTCCGCCCACAGCATGATGGTCGCCGGCGTCTGTTCGGCCGGCTTCAGGACGACGCAGTTGCCGGCGGCGAGCGCCGGAGCCAGCTTCCACACCGCCATCAGCAGTGGGAAATTCCACGGGATGATCAGGCCAACGACGCCGAGCGGCTCATGGAAGTGGTAGGCGACGGTGTCGTGGTCGATTTCCGAAATGCCGCCCTCCTGGGCGCGCACCGCCCCGGCGAAATAGCGGAAATGATCGATGGCGAGCGGCAGATCGGCAGCAGTCGTTTCGCGGATCGGCTTGCCATTGTCCCAGGTTTCGGCCAGCGCCAGGAGGTCGAGATTGTCCTCCATGCGATCGGCGATCCGGTTGAGGATCAGCGCGCGGGCGGCGGCACTTGTCTTGCCCCAGGCATCCTTGGCCTTGTGCGCAGCGTCGAGTGCAGCCTCGATATCGCTGGCGTCGGAGCGGGCAATTTCGCCCAGCGGCTGGCCGTTTACCGGCGAGATGTTCTCGAAGTACTTGCCGGATTTCGGCGCGACCCATTTGCCGCCGATGAAGTTGTCGTAGCGCTTGGCGAAGGGGATCTTGGCGGTGCGAGAAAATTCAACCTTATTCATTGTCTTCCTCCCATGAAACGGCCGCGGGATGCGGCACGTGATGAGGAAGAGTTGGCGGATGGCGGCGGTCTTGTCAGCCCCGGCCAGGCAGTCGCTGGCGCCGACTGTCGCAGTTCTGCGACAGGTTCGGGTTTGAAAACTCAATGCGTGCGGCGAATGCCGAATCGCGCGAGTTTTCGATGCAGCGTGGCGCGGGAAATACCGAGATTGTGTGCGGCGGCCGAGACGTTGCCTTCGGCGCGGGCGAGCGCACGCTGGACCACGCCGCGCTCGGCCTCGTCCAGCTCTTCGGTGGCTTTCGCGCAGTCGCCGAGGACATCGGCGGCCGGCAATCCCCTGGTCAGCGTTTGTTGCGTGATGCCGAGAGCCTGTCGCGCCGAGCGGGTCGCACCGACCACGAGATCGTCGGCATCGACGGCGATCAGCGCGCCGGTGCTGCGCTCGCCCACCGGCGCCAGCAGGATGCGGGCGCTTGAAAAAGCCAGGCGAAAATTCTCCGCCTCGATGCGGCGAGCGGCCTCACCCACCGCCATGGCGATCAGGTTGACGAAGTCTTCGGTCAAATCCGACCGGCAGGACGACACATCGAGCGCAGCCGCCAGATTTCCCTCATGATCGTAGATCGGCGCCGTCGTGCAGCTCAGCAGCGTGTTGCGCGAGAAGAAGTGCTGGTCGCGGTGAATGGTGAGGGAGCGCTGATCGGCAAGGCAGGTACCGATCCCGTTGGTGCCTTCGCTGTCCTCACTCCACACCGTGCCGGTCCAAAGACCCCATTCGTCGAACGTATCGTCATCCGCGGAAGCACCCCGGCGCTCTAGCGGAATGCCTTCGCGATCGGCAAGCATCACGCAGCAGCCGATGCCTCCAACCGCCAGATAGAGCCGATCGAGGCTTGCATCCGCGGCGCGCAGCAGTGGCTCCATGCGCTGCCGCGCCTGCCTGAGCTCGCTTTCGGTCAGACGTCTCGGCGCCTTCCGCTCGGCTGGGTCGAGCCGATGCAATGTAAGGGAACGCCTCCAGGACGCGATCAATGCCGAGCGGGCGGCATCGCTGGTGGCGATCGCTGCCTGCACGACATCGGCATGATGGGCCGGCTGTCCGCTCACCTCATCCTCCCGGAGCATGGCGCGCTTCAATCCCCTGGCGCCGTGCTCGCATCACCGCCTTCTACGGGATCGGTGGCCGATGCCGCTATAAGACGATGGTTCAAGGGCAACCGAGATGTGCAGTGCAGGCTGTTCGCCTTCAGAGCAATGTCGCCTGCAGTCAGGTTCAGGTCGTCTCGACCTTCTTCGCCTTGCTTGAGCCGATCATCTTCCAGTTCTTGTAGAACATGGAATTGATGCGCTCGACGCTGACCGAAACGATGGCCAGAAGAGCGGCGATCAAACCGGGGAATGGCGACGGCCGGATGATGTCCATGAACACGCAATAGCGGCGTCCGTCATATTCGTTGACCGAACGGTGCAACAGCGTGTCGTCGAAAATGTACAGCGGATTGTCGTGCCAGTAGTTCTTGACGTTGTTGCACTCGACGAAAACCTCGGCCTTCACCGGGATCAGATTGTAGAGAATGCGCAGGCTGAGCCGCAGCGGCCCGAAATGCCAGGAGGTCGATTCCTGTCCCCTGAAAACCGATACGGCAATCGTCTTGATGTATTTGAAATCCTTGTTGAACTCGGCGACATTGTCGATCCGGTGCTTGCCGTACCATTGATAGACATACATGCCGCGCCGGCCGGTGCCGAAATTGGCGTCGATATCGGCAATGATCTCGTCCTTGCGCGCCTTGAAGACGTCGAGAACCTCGTTGACCTCGCGCTGGTAGCCCTCAGGAAACTGCTCCAGCTTCCACACGCCCGGGTTCCTGTAGCAAAGCAGGTCGACCAGAAGGTTGAAGGGCGATAGCAGCCAGGTGAAGATACCGTTGCCAAGGAAATAGCCGCGAAACAGCGACAAATCCTTGTTGGCGTTGCGCAGCACGTCGATCAGGCCACAGACGATCCAGATCGTGGTCAGGATCGGAATGAAGTAGAAGCCGAGCGCCAGCAGCGGCACCGCTATGACCAGCTGGCGAAGGGATTTGCGAAGCGTTTTTGTCATTTTTTGTTCGCGCCGGGCGCGATTCCTGTTCCGAATGATTCGCCAGAGGTCTTGGCAGCGACCACCGCCCGGTCGTGCGCCTTGATAAGATTTTTTGGTTCCTCGCACAACGCTGATCGTGCTGCCTCGGCTAACCGCCGGCAGACCAGTTCGTCCGTCAGCCCATCAGGATTGGACGGACCACGTCCAGCTTCTCGACGACGAAATCGAAGAAAGCGCGGATGCGTGGCGTTTGCCGAAGCTCTGGATGGGTCAGTAGGTACCAGCCCCTTGCAAGTTCCGGCACCGGCGGCAGGATACGAACCAGATCCTCATCCATATCGGCGATGGTCGTCGGCAACGGAGCAATACCGATACCCGACTTGACGGCATGCAGGACACCGAGCACGCTGTTGTTGCTCGCCGCGACATTGGCGCCTGGCGCTATGGTTGCGAGCCATTTTGCCGCCCGGTGATTGGCCAACATGCCATCAAATCCGACGATCGCGTGACGGCCGATATCCTCGATGCGTTGCGGCGCACCGTGCTGCTGGACATAGTTGCGGCTTCCATAGACGGCCCAGACGGAGTCGGCGATCTTTCGGCCGACCAGGGTTTCGTCGTCGGCCTCGCCGGACCTGAGCGCGATATCGGCCTCGCCCTTCGACAGGTCAAGATAGCGGTCGCTCATCACGAATTCGATGCGCAACGCTGGATAGCGCGCATGAAACAGGTCGAGCAGCGGCGAACCCATGATGCGTGAAACAAGCGGTTCGGGTACCGTCAGCCGAATGGTTCCGACCAGATCGCTGCGATAGGCAAGGATCCGGCGTTCGAGTGCAATGACGGACGCCTCCACGGCCTCGGCCGTTGGAAGCAGCACCTCGCCGAACTCTGTCAATCGGTAACCGCTGGGGTGGCGCAACATAAGCGTGCCGCCAATGCGCCGCTCGAGTTCGGCAATACGCCGATGCACCGTCGACTGGTTCACGCCGAGCGCCCTTGATGCGGCAAGCGTGCTGCCATGGCGCGCCACGGCCAGAAAATAGCGAAGGTCGCTCCAATCGAACATCGCCTGTTATGCATCCTTGCACGCTCGCTCCGCAACCTTGCCGCTGCCGCACGCGCAGGGCCCAGATTAAACTCGGCCGTCTGGTGAAATGGAGAACGACAATGCACAAGATCATGGACGTCAGCTCGGCGATCTCCGGCCTGACGGTCGGCATAACCACTTCGGCGCAGGAAACCGGCGCCGCCAAGCTGAGAGTGCTGCACCGCCAGGTAACGGCGGCACTACCCACCGCACGCGACCAGGAAATCCGCGTGCTTCTGGCAACGCTCGAACCCGGTGATCGCACACCTTATCATTCACATCGATTTCCGGTGACGGTCTACATGCTGGAGGGAGCGTTCACCTTGGAACTGGATGGGCAAGAAGCGGTTACGGTCAAGGCTGGCGAGATTTTTGTCGAACCACCCCTGGTCAAGATGACTGGGCGGAATCTGGACGCGCGGCAGGTGGCACGCATGGTTCTGTTCTACGTCAGCGATGCGGATACCCCGTTTGCCGACCCGGCCTAGCTAAGCAGCCTACCTTGCTCGCTCGGCGCGCAGCTTTGCCCAATAGTCCAGCCGCTTCCTGATATCGCGCTCAAAACCGCGCTCCGGCGGATCGTAGAAGGTCTGCCGTCCCATCTTTTCCGGAAAGTAGTCCTGCCCGGAAAACGCGTCGGGCTCGTCATGGTCATAGCGGTAGCCCGAGCCGTAATCTTCCTCTTTCATCAGCTTGGTCGGCGCGTTGAGGATGTGCTTCGGCGGCAGCAGCGAGCCGAATTCCTTGGCAGCCTGCGTGGCTGCCTTGAAGGCAGTGTAGACGGCGTTGGATTTCGGCGCCGTGGCGAGATAGACGGTGGCCTCGGCGAAGGCCAGTTCGCCCTCGGGCGAACCCAGATAGTCATAGGCGTCCTTGGCGGCGTTGGCGATGACCAGCGCCTGCGGATCGGCGAGGCCGATATCCTCCATCGCCATGCGCACCAGCCGGCGGCCGAGATAGAGCGGATCCTCGCCGGCATCGAACATGCGTGCCAGGTAGTAAAGCGCTGCGTCGGGGTCGGAACCGCGCACCGATTTGTGCAGCGCCGAGATCAGATTGTAGTGGCCGTCCTGGCCCTTGTCGTAGATCGGCGCGCGGCGCTGGACGATGCGCTGCAGCCCCTCGGCACCGAACACCTCGCCGGGCTTGGCGGCGCGCCAGACTTCCTCGGCCAGCGTCAGCGACGCGCGGCCGTCGCCGTCGCTCATGCGCACCAGCATCGCCCTCGCCTCGTCGTCGAGCGGCAGCGCCCTGCCCTCGGTCTCTTCCGCCCGCGCCAGCAATTTGGCGATGCTCTCCTCGCCAAGCGAATGGAAGACCAGCACCCGCGCCCGAGACAGCAGAGCGGCGTTCAGCTCAAAGGACGGGTTTTCCGTTGTCGCGCCAACCAGCACGACAGTCCCGTCCTCCATCACGGGAAGGAAAGAATCCTGCTGGGCGCGGTTGAAGCGATGTATCTCGTCGACGAACAGCAGCGTCTGGCGGCCATTGGAGCGGCGCAGCTTTGCCGCCTCGAACACCTTCTTCAAATCGGCGACGCCGGAAAAAACCGCCGATATCTGCTCAAAAGCAAGGCTGGTCTCACCGGCAAGCAGCCGTGCGACCGTGGTCTTGCCGGTGCCGGGCGGGCCCCAGAAGATCATCGAGCCGAGCGAGCCAGACCCGATCAACCGTGTCAGCGCACCGTCGGGTCCGGTCAGATGCTCCTGGCCGACGACCTCGCCAAGGTTTTTCGGGCGCAGCCGGTCGGCCAGCGGCCGTCCGGGCGGCGCCTTTTCCGGTTCATCGACGCTGAACAGATCGGCCATGCAATTCTTTTGGTTGGAGCGCGACCTCTTCGGAAATGCCGGAGATCGAACTCAGTAACGCAACACCTGGCGCAGTATCTGCCCGCCGCGCTCGACGGTAAAGCGCCACCAGCGCGTATCCTGCTGGGCAAGCTGCGCCAGCGTCGCTGCCGTGTCGACGGTGGTGCCATTCACTTCACGCACGATGTCGCCCGGCTGGAAGCCAAAATCGGCGGCGGGCGAATCGCGGTTGATGTCGACCACGGTGACGCCTTTGAGGTCGGTACGCAGGCCAAGCCGCTGGGCAAGCCGGGGCGACAGTTCCGCGACTTTGGCGCCGGAGAACGGGCTGCGGCCATGCAGCGTCACTTCCGAGGCCTTGGCGCCTTCCGGCGCGCGCTCCAGCGCGATGTCCATCGTCGCCTGCTGGCCTTTGCTCAGAACAGCGAAGCTGGCCTTGGTGCCGATCGACAGCGTCGCCATCCGATAATCCAGCGCCTCGATGCTCTCGACAGGCGTGCCGTTGAGCTGCAGCACGACGTCGCCGGGCTTCAGCCCTGCCTTGGCCGCCGGCCCGGCCTCTTCGACCGAAGAGACCAGCGCGCCGGTCGGCTTCTCCATGGCGAGCGATTCGGCGATCTGCGGCGTCACCGCTTCGAATTCGGCGCCGATATAGGGCCGCTCGAAGAAATCGAGCCCGGCCTTGGCCGCATCGGCGAAGGCGCGCACCATGTTGGAAGGGATGGCAAAGCCGATGCCGATCGAACCGCCGCTGCGGCTGTAGATCGCCGTGTTGATACCGACCAGCTGGCCGCCCATGTTGATCAGCGCGCCGCCGGAATTGCCGGGGTTGATGGCAGCGTCCGTCTGGATGAAGTAGCCCGAATCCGAAACGCCGATATGGCTGCGTGCAAGTGCCGAAACGATGCCGCTGGTGGTGGTCTGGCCGACACCGAACGGATTGCCGATGGCCAACAACAGATCGCCAACCTCGAGCGCGTCGGAGTCACCGATGGCGATCACCGGAAACGGCTTGTCCGAGGTGATCTTAAGCACGGCAAGATCGAGCGTCTCGTCCTTGAGCATGACTTTGCTGGTGAATTCGCGTCCGTCCGCGGTCGCCACCTTGACCTCGTCGGCATCCTTGATGACGTGGTAGTTGGTGACGATGACGCCACTGGGATCGACCAGCACGCCGGAGCCCAGTGAGGACTGTGCGCGTGGCTGCGCCCGGCCGAAGAACTCCTCGAAGAAAGGATCGCCTTCGAAAGGCGACGTCACCTTGGCCGTCTGCGAGGCATAGACATTGACCACCGCCGGCGCTGTCTGCTTGACCAGCGGCGCGAAGGACAGCTGCACCTCCTCGCGGCCGAACGGCACGCGCTTGTCGGGACCGGAGGTGGAATTTTCGCCCTCGACGCCGTGCAGCAGGTCGGTCAGCACATCGGAGAGGCCCGGATCCGTCTTGGCGGCGTCTTCGGCCAACGCCTGTCTGGCCGCCGGCACCAGCGCCATCACGGCGCAGAGCAGAACAAGGGACAACCGTTTGAAGCGCATTCCGAATCCTCCAAGTCGGGCGCCATCTGTCCCGACGATTGTGCAAAATAAAAGGCTAAGTCGCTGAAATCCGATTATTTTGACCAAAACCGCGCGGTTTGAACCACGAAACCGGCGCGACTGCCCTTTGCTGCTTCCAGAATATGAAAAGGGGCCCGCAGGCCCCTTTTTGAAACACTTGGGATAGACGAGCTTATGCAGCTGCGGCTTCCTCGTCGGTGCCTTCGGCCTCAATGCGAGCGCGGTCGCCAGCGCCCTTGGCCGAGGTGTCGCGGTCGACGAACTCGATGACAGCCATGGCTGCATTGTCGCCGTGGCGGAAGCCCGCCTTCATGATGCGCAGATAGCCACCGTTGCGGTTGGCATAGCGCGGCGCGATGGTGTCGAACAGACGCTTGACGACGCCTTCATTGCCGATCTGGGCAATGACCTGGCGGCGGGCGTGCAGGTCGCCGCGCTTGCCGAGCGTCACCAGCTTCTCGACGATCGGACGCAAATCCTTCGCCTTCGGCAGGGTGGTGACGATCTGCTCATGCTCGAGCAGCGACACGGCGAGGTTGGCGAACATCGACTTGCGATGGCTAATGCTTCGGGCGAAGCGGCGGCCTTTGAAACCGTGGCGCATGGCTCTTTTCCTTCTTCAGTTGCTCAAGAGGCCAAAGCCTCTGATGGTTTTCCGCATGACCGTCGGATCGAGCGGCCCACGCCGCCGATCCTTGGAATTCATGCTCAATATTGGTCTTCGTAACGCTTGGCGAGGTCTTCGATGTTTTCCGGCGGCCAATCCGGCACTTCCATGCCGAGGTGCAGGCCCATCGCCGCGAGAACTTCCTTGATCTCGTTCAGCGACTTGCGGCCGAAGTTCGGGGTGCGCAGCATCTCGGCTTCGGTCTTCTGGATCAGGTCGCCGATATAGACGATGTTGTCGTTCTTCAGGCAGTTGGCCGAACGCACCGAAAGCTCGAGCTCGTCGACCTTCTTGAGCAGCGCCGGGTTGAAGGCGAGCTCGGTGACGGCCTCGGCAGCGACTTCCTTCTGCGGCTCGTCGAAGTTGACGAACAGACCAAGCTGGTCCTGCAGGATGCGGGCGGCGAAAGCCACCGCGTCTTCGCCGGTGATCGAACCATCGGTCTCGATCGTCATGGTCAGCTTGTCATAGTCGAGAACCTGGCCCTCGCGGGTGTTCTCGACCTTGTAGGAGACCTTCTTGACCGGGGAGTAGAGGCTGTCGACCGGAATCAGGCCGATCGGCGCGTCTTCGGCGCGGTTGCGGTCAGCCGGCACGTAGCCCTTGCCGGTGTCGACGGTGAATTCCATGCGGATTTCAGCGCCTTCATCCAGCGTGCAGATGACGTGGTCGGGATTGAGAATCTCGACGTCGCCAACCGTCTGGATGTCGCCGGCGAGAACCGCACCTGGTCCCTGCTTGCGCACGACCATGCGCTTGGGGCCGTCGCCTTCCATGCGGATGGCGATTTCCTTGATGTTGAGCACGATGTCGGTCACGTCCTCGCGCACGCCGGCGATGGACGAGAATTCATGCAGGACGCCGTCGATCTGCACGGCGGTCACAGCCGCGCCACGCAGCGAAGACAGGAGCACGCGGCGCAGCGCGTTGCCGAGCGTCAGGCCAAAGCCGCGCTCGAGCGGCTCGGCGACCAGCGTGGTCAGCGTCTTCTTCTTCGACGAGAATTCGATCTTGTTTGGCTTGATCAGTTCCTGCCAATTTTTCTGGATCATGATGCTTTCCTTCCGTTTACCCGCCACCATCCAATCGTGGCGGGCGACCTGGAATGCCGTGGAGGAGCGCCGATGGGGCGCTCGCGCGGCGTTCGGTAATTCTTTTTAGACGCGGCGCTTCTTGCGCGGGCGGCAGCCATTGTGCGGGATCGGCGTCACATCACGGATCGAGGTGATGGTGAAGCCGGCCGCCTGCAGGGCGCGCAACGCCGATTCACGACCGGAGCCAGGTCCGCAGACCTCGACTTCCAGCATGCGCATGCCGTGTTCCTGGGCCTTCTTGGCAACGTCTTCGGCAGCCATCTGGGCAGCGAACGGGGTCGACTTGCGCGAACCCTTGAAGCCCTGGGCACCGGCCGACGACCAGGCAATCGAATTGCCCTGCGCGTCGGTGATGGTGATCATCGTGTTGTTGAAGGTCGAATTGACGTGGGCAACGCCCGACGAGATGTTCTTGCGTTCGCGACGGCGAACACGAGCGGCTTCCTTGGCCATGATAGTCCTTTCAGTTGATCTCTACACCGCCGTAATGCCAGCGGCTCCACCTTTGAAAGCGAGTAGTGAGTAGGGATTAGCGAATAGGACCCCTACTCGCTAATGGCTACTCGCTATTCGCTGACTTACTTCTTCTTGCCGGCGATCGACTTGGCCGGGCCCTTGCGGGTGCGCGCATTGGTATGCGTGCGCTGGCCGCGAACCGGCAGCGAGCGGCGGTGACGCAGGCCGCGGTAGCAGCCGAGGTCCATGAGCCGCTTGATGTTCATCGACACTTCGCGGCGCAGGTCGCCCTCGACCTGGTAATCGCGGTCGATCGTCTCGCGGATCTGCAGCACTTCCGCGTCGGTCAACTGGTTGACGCGACGCTCGGCCGGGATGCCGACCTTGTCGACGATCTCCTGGGCGAACTTTTTGCCAATGCCGTGAATGTACTGAAGCGCAATGACGACGCGCTTGTTGGTCGGAATGTTGACGCCGGCTATACGAGCCATATTCTTCTCTTCTCCATGTGGGCCGGACAACCTTCAAAAAACAAGGCAGGCCCGGCGCTGTCTGAGTTGCCCCGCGTCCGGTGGAGACCGGCCCATGCGGGAGTTTCCAGTTCAAAGCGGCTGCCTTGCCCTTGCGGACAAGCAAGCCTCATGCCTGATAGGAAGACGGGCCGCCATACCCCAGCGAACCGCTCCAGTCAAGCGCAATCGTTTATTTTCCGTGTGTGGCCGCCGTCAACACCGCTTCGATCTGCCCGGTCACCGCATCGATGTCGGCCATGCCGTCCACGCCCTGGAGCTTGCCCTTGGCGTAGTAGTAGCCGATCAACGGCGACGTCTTCTTGTAATACTCGCGCAGGCGCTCTTCGAACACCACCGGATTGTCGTCCTTGCGCACGGGCTGGCCCGCGGCGTTTGCCTCTTCGGCGCGCTTGACGATACGACCAACCAGCGCCTTGTCATCGACGACAAGCTCGATGACGACGTCGAGAGCCTGACCACGATCCGCGAGCATCGATTCAACCGCATCCGCCTGCACCAGGGTGCGCGGGTAGCCGTCAAGGATGAAACCGTTTGTGCAATCGGCCTGGTCGATACGCTCGGCCACGATGGCGTTGACGATGGCGTCGGAGACCAGTTCGCCGGCATCCATCACCGCTTTGGCGCGCTTGCCTACTTCCGTGCCGGCCTGGACGGCAGCACGCAGCATGTCACCCGTGGAAAGCTGGGGTATGCCGTGTTTATCTACCAGTCTCTGTGCTTGCGTCCCCTTGCCCGCCCCCGGCGGCCCAAGCAATATCAACCTCATCTGGCTTTCTTCCCCCCGCGCAGCTTCGACTTCTTGATCAGGCCCTCATACTGATGGGCGATCAGGTGACCCTGAATCTGCGCCACCGTATCGAGCGTTACACTGACCACGATCAGAAGCGAAGTGCCACCAAGGTAGAATGGTACGCCAGTCGCTGAAATCAGGAACTCGGGCAACAGACACACCAGCACCAGATAGACGGCGCCGACGACAGTGATGCGGGTGAGAACGTAATCGATGTAGTCCGCGGTGCGCTCGCCCGGCCGGTAGCCCGGGATGAAGCCGGAATGCTTCTTGAGCTGATCTGCCGTGTCCTTCGGGTTGAAGACGATTGCCGTGTAGAAGAAGGCGAAGAACACGATCATCGCCGCATAGAACGCCATGTAGAGCGGCTGGCCATGGCCGAGCGAAGCCAGGATGGTGCTTGCCCAGGCCGGCATGTTTGTCGTCTGCGAGAAGCCGGCGACGGTTGCCGGCAGCAACAGCAGCGACGAGGCGAAGATCGGCGGAATGACGCCCGAGGTGTTGAGCTTCAGCGGCAGATGCGAGGTATCGCCCTGGAACATGCGGTTGCCGACCTGGCGCTTCGGATACTGGATCAGCAGGCGGCGCTGGGCGCGCTCGAAGAACACGATGAGCGCGATAACGACGATCGCCAGCACGATGATCGCGAGAATCAGGCCCGTCGACAGCGCGCCGGTGCGACCAAGCTCCAGCGTGCCGGAGATAGCCCGCGGCAGGCCGGCGACGATGCCGGAGAAGATGATCAGCGAAATGCCGTTGCCGATGCCGCGCGCGGTGATCTGCTCGCCCAGCCACATCAGGAACATGGTGCCGCCAACCAGCGTCACGACGGTCGAAATCCGGAAGAACACGCCGGGATCGTTGACGATGCCGTTGCCGCCTTCCAGACCGACCGAAATGCCATAGGCCTGCACCAGCGCCAGCAGCACGGTGCCGTAGCGCGTGTACTGGTTGATGATCTTGCGGCCCTGCTCGCCTTCCTTCTTCAGCGCTTCCAGCGACGGGATGACCGAAGTCATCAGCTGCATGATGATGGAGGCGGAGATGTAGGGCATGATGCCGAGCGCAAAGATCGCCATGCGCTGCACGGCGCCGCCGGCGAACATGTTGAACATGCCAAGCACGCCCTTGCTCTGCGACGAGAAGGCCTGGGCAAAAGCGTCGGGATTGATGCCGGGCAGCGGAATATAGGTGCCGAGACGATAGACGAGCAGCGCGCCGATGGTGAACCAGATGCGCTTCTTCAGGTCCTCCGCCTTGGCGAAGGCCGAGAAATTCAGATTCGAGGCTAGTTGTTCAGCAGCCGAAGCCATGCCTGATTCTCCGCTTGGTCACGCTCGATGCCCGCAGCTCAGGCGGCGCGTGTCACCGAAGCTCACGAGATAAGCTCCGGACTGTAAACATGCAAGCGGCCGCGTTGACGCGGCCGCCATATTGCTTGGATCAAAGTGCGATCGAAGGCAAAAACGATAAACATCCTTGCTGATCGCGCTTCAAATTGTCGTTACTCGGCGGCTGCCTTTTCCGGCAGCTTCACCGAACCGCCAGCCTTTTCGATCTTCTCGATCGCGGCCTTGGAGGCGCCGGCAACGTCGAAGGCGAGCTTCGCCTTGATCTCGCCGTCGGAGAGGATGCGCACGCCGTCCTTGACGCGGCGGATAACGCCGGCAGCGACCAGCGCTTCAGCCGTCACGGTCGCCTTGGCATCGAGCTTCTTGGCGTCGAGCGCAACCTGGATGCGAGCCAGCGACACGACCGTGAAGCTCTTCGCAAAGATGTTGTTGAAGCCACGCTTCGGCAGACGCCTGTAGAGCGGCATCTGGCCACCCTCGAAGCCGTTGATGGCAACGCCGGAGCGCGCCTTCTGGCCCTTGACGCCGCGACCGGCGGTCTTGCCCGAGCCGGAACCGATGCCGCGGCCGAGACGCTTCTTGGAGTGCGTCGCGCCGTCCTTGTCACGCAGATCGTTGAGTTTCATCTGGGTTCTCCTGCGCTTCTGTTCAGCCCTCGTCCACGACGCGGACGAGATGCTGGACGGCAGCGATCATGCCGCGCACGGAAGGAGTGTCCTCCAGCGTGCGCTGCTTGTGCATCTTGTTGAGGCCGAGGCCGACCAGCGTTGCACGCTGCTCCTTCGGCCGGCGGATCGGCGAACCGATCTGCTCAACGGTGACGGTCTTGGTTGCTTTCTTGGCCATGGTCAAAATCCCTGGTCAGCGTCGACTATTCTTCAGCCGCAACGGCGGTGCCGCGGCGGGCCTGAAGGGTCGAGTACTTGATGCCGCGCGCAGCAGCCACATCCTTCGGATGCATCTGGCTCTTCAGCGCGTCGAAAGTGGCGCGAACCATGTTGTACGGGTTCGACGAACCCATCGACTTGGCGACCACGTCATGCATGCCGAGCGTCTCGAAGACGGCGCGCATCGGGCCGCCGGCGATGATGCCGGTACCCTGCTTGGCAGCGCGCAGCAGCACGCGTCCGGCGCCCCAGCGTCCTTCGACGTCGTGGTGCAGCGTGCGGCCCGAGCGCAGCGGCACGAAAATCATGTCGCGCTTGGCCGATTCAGTTGCCTTGCGGATCGCCTCAGGCACTTCGCGCGCCTTGCCGTGACCGAAGCCGACCCGGCCCTTCTGGTCGCCGACGACGACGAGTGCTGCAAAACCAAAGCGACGGCCGCCCTTGACGACCTTGGCGACGCGGTTGATGTGGACGAGCTTGTCCACCATGCCATCGTCGCGCTCTTCGCGATCACGGCCGCGGCCGCCATCCCTACGTTCCTGTGCCATATCCTGTTCCTTGTTTTTTTCCGGAAGCACGGTTGATGATAAGATCCGGCACCTCTGTGGGTTGGCCGGGGGCGAAAGTTTTTAGAAGCTCAGACCACCTTCACGGGCAGCCTCGGCCAGCGCCTTGACGCGGCCGTGATAGATGTAGGCGCCGCGGTCGAAGACGACTTCCTTGACGCCGGCCTTCGCAGCCCGCTCGGCGATCAGCTTGCCGATCGCAGCGGCTGCCGCGGTGTCGGCGCCGGTCTTGAGCGAACCCTTGAGGTCCTTCTCGAGCGTCGAGGCGGCAACGATGGTGTGGCCCTTGGCGTCGTCGATGACCTGCACGTAGATGTTCTTCGACGTGCGGTGAACCGAAAGACGCGGACGGTCGCCGGCGACCTTCTTGATCTGGCGGCGGACGCGCTGCGCGCGGCGCTGGATGGATTCTTTGTTAGCCATGATAGTCTTCCCTGCCTTCAAAAAACGGGGGCCGCCATATGCGGTAGGCGAAAGCGCCTCCCGCGACCGCTCCCCGCGGCCTTACAATTACTTCTTCTTGCCTTCCTTGCGGACGATCTTCTCGCCAGCGTAACGGACGCCCTTGCCCTTGTAAGGCTCGGGACCGCGGTATTCGCGGATCTCGGCGGCAACCTGGCCGACCTGCTGCTTGTCGATGCCGGCCACGGTGATTTCGGTCGGCTTCGGCACGGTGATCGTGATGCCCTGCGGCGTCTGGTAGATGACGTCATGGCTGAAGCCGAGCGCCAGCTGCAGGTTCTTGCCCTGAAGCGCTGCACGATAGCCGACGCCGGTGATCTCGAGCTTCTTCTCGAAACCGTCCTTGACGCCCTGCAGGATGTTGACGATCTGCGTGCGCGACATGCCCCACTTGGAGCGGGCGGTCTTGGTCTGGTCGCGCGGCTGCACAGCGATTTCGCTGCCTTCCATCTTGACCAGCACTTCGTCGTTCACCACGAACTTCAGCTCGCCCTTGGGGCCCTTCGCCGTCACGGTCTGGCCGTTGACGGTCGCGGTCACGCCCTGCGGCAGCGAAACGGGTTTCTTACCAATACGAGACATTTTGTTGTCCTCGTCACTTCTCTTGTTTCAGGTCTCTGTCTTCGGAAACGATCCGAAGACCGGATTCCACTTTGCGGTCAGCTGCCAGATCAGAAGATCTGGCAGAGGATCTCGCCGCCGACATTCTGTTCGCGCGCTTCATGGTCGGCCATCACGCCCTTCGGTGTCGAAAGGATGGCGATGCCGAGGCCATTGGCGACGTGCGGGATCGACTTGGCCGAGACGTAAACGCGACGGCCCGGCTTCGAGACACGGGAGATTTCGCGCACGACCGGCGCACCGTCGAAATACTTCAGCTCGATCTCGATTTCGGACTTGCCGTTGTCGAAGTCGGTCTGGCTGTAATCGCGGATATAGCCTTCAGCCTTCAGCACGTCGAGGACGCGGGTACGCAGCCGCGAGGCCGGCGTCGAAACGCTCGACTTCTTGCGGCCATAAGCGTTGCGGATGCGGGTCAGCATATCGCCGAGAGGATCGCTCAATGACATGTTATGTCCTCCTTACCAGCTCGACTTGACCAGGCCCGGGATCTGGCCGTTATTGCCGAGATCACGGAGCGCGATGCGCGATACTTTGAGCTTGCGATAGTAGGCGCGCGGACGGCCGGTAACTTCGCAGCGGTTGCGGATGCGGATCTTGGCCGAGTTGCGCGGCAAGGCAGCAAGCTTCAGCTGAGCGCGAAAACGCTCTTCCATCGGCTTGGACTGATCCATGATGATCGCCTTGAGGGCAGCGCGCTTGGGACCGTACTGGTCGGCAAGCTTGCGGCGCCTGTTGTTCTTCTCGACTGAGCTGGTCTTTGCCATTTCAGATTTTTCCTTTTCTCGCTGCCGTTACTGGCGGAAGGGGAAGTTGAAGGCCTTGAGCAATGCCCTGGCTTCGTCGTCCGTCTTCGCAGTCGTACAAACGATGACGTCCATGCCCCAGATCTGATCAACCTTGTCGTAGTTGATCTCCGGAAACACGATGTGTTCCTTGATGCCCATGGCGTAGTTGCCACGGCCATCGAAGCTCTTCGGATTCAGTCCGCGAAAATCGCGGACGCGCGGCAGCGCGATGTTCACGAGACGGTCGAGGAACTCATACATACGTTCCTTGCGCAGCGTGACCTTGGCGCCGATCGGCATCTTTTCGCGGACCTTGAAGCCGGCGATCGAATTGCGAGCGCGGGTGACGACGGCCTTCTGGCCGGCGATCATCGCCAGGTCTTCGGCCGCGATCGAAGGCTTCTTCGAATCGCCGGTCGCTTCGCCGACGCCCATGTTCAGCACGATCTTGTCGATGCGCGGAACCTGCATCTCGTTCTCGTAGCCGAACTGCTCCTGCAGCGCCTTGCGGATAGTCTCGTTGTAGACCTGCTTGAGACGCGGCGTGTTCTGGGCCTTGGACTGCTTGCTTTCAGCCTTGGGCTTCGTGGTTTGAGCCTTAGCCATTGATGACTTCTCCCGAGCGCTTGGCGACGCGCACCTTCTTGCCGTCCTTCTGGAAGATGAAGCCGACGCGGGTCGGCTTGCCATCCTTGGGGTCGGCCAGCGCGATGTTCGACAGCTGGATCGGCGCTTCCTTGGTGATGATCCCGCCCTCTTGGGACTGGGACTGCTTCTGGTGACGACGGATCATGTTGACGCCGCGCACCAGCGCGGTGTCTTCCTTCGGCTGTACCGAGAGGACTTCGCCCGAACGGCCCTTGTCCTTGCCGGCCAGCACGACGACCTTGTCGCCTTTTCTAATCTTCTGCATTGGTCCGGCTCCTTACAGCACTTCAGGCGCGAGCGAGATGATCTTCATGTGGTTCTTGGCGCGGAGTTCGCGCGGAACCGGTCCGAAGATACGCGTGCCGATCGGCTCTTTCTTGTTGTCGACGAGAACGGCTGCGTTCTTGTCGAAACGGATCACGCTGCCGTCCGGGCGGCGGATGTCCTTGGCCGTGCGAACCACGACCGCCTTCATCACATCGCCCTTCTTGACGCGGCCGCGCGGAATGGCTTCCTTGATCGACACCACGATGATGTCGCCCACGGAAGCGTATTTCCGCTTCGAGCCGCCCAGCACCTTGATGCACATGACACGACGGGCGCCGGAATTATCCGCGACGTCGAGGTTTGTTTGCATCTGAATCATGACTGGCCGCCTTCTTCTCTTCTAACGGGATGGGCTCAAAGCCCCTCCCCGGTCTGTCCAAAATTCGTTTGTTTACGCCTGATCCGACGATACGACGATCCAGCGCTTGTCCTTGGAAATCGGCTTCGATTCCTGGATGAACACCTGATCGCCAACCTTGTGGGCGTTGTTCTCGTCGTGCGCCTTGTACTTCTTGGTCATGCGCACGGTCTTCTTCATCACGGGATGCGTGAAGCGCCGTTCGACCTTGACGACAACCGTCTTCTCGTTCTTGTCGCTGACGACGGTGCCCTGCAGAATGCGCTTTGGCATGGTTTTCGTCCTTAAGCCTTCTTAGCCGCGGACTTTTCCGCAGCGATGGTCTTGATACGCGCAATGTCCTTACGGACCTGTCTCACGCGCGCGGTCTTCTCGAGCTGGCCGGTGGCCTTCTGGAAGCGCAGGTTGAACTGCTCCTTCTTCAGGCTGGCCAGGTCGTCGGTCAGCTGGTCCTGGGTCTTGGTCCGGATGTCTTCGGCTTTCATGATCAGCCCGTCCTTATTCTGCGATGCGCTGTACGAAGCGCGTCCTGACCGAGAGCTTGGCCGCGCCGAGACGCAGCGCCTCACGGGCGGTTTCTTCGTTGACGCCGTCGATCTCGAACATGATGCGGCCCGGCTTGACGCGAGCTGCCCAGTAATCGACCGCGCCCTTGCCCTTGCCCATGCGGACTTCGGTCGGCTTCGAGGTCACCGGCACATCCGGGAAAATACGGATCCACACGCGGCCGGCACGCTTCATCTCACGAGTGATCGCGCGGCGGGCCGCCTCGATCTCACGCGCGGTGACGCGGTTCGGCTCAAGCGCCTTCAGCCCGAAACCACCGAAATCCAGGTTGGTGCCGCCCTTGGCGGTACCGTGGATGCGGCCCTTGAACTGCTTGCGGAACTTTGTGCGCTTTGGCTGCAGCATCGTTCTAACTCCAAATTCTCAACTGTCTTAGGCGTTTTCGCGACGGCGACCGCGTTCGCGCTCACCACCACCACCGCCATGCGCATGATCGCCCTCGGTCGCGCGACGTTCCGAAGCCATCGGGTCGTGCTCGAGGATTTCGCCCTTGAACACCCAGACCTTGACGCCGCAGATGCCGTAAGCCGTGTGCGCTTCGGCCGTGCCGTAGTCGACATCGGCGCGCAGCGTATGCAGCGGCACGCGGCCTTCGCGGTACCATTCCATACGCGCAATCTCGGCGCCGCCGAGACGGCCGGCGCAGTTGATGCGGATGCCCTCGGCACCGAGACGCATCGCCGACTGAACGGCACGCTTCATGGCACGACGGAACGCGATACGGCGCTCGAGCTGCTGGGCGATCGACTGGGCGACCAGCGTCGCGTCGATCTCCGGCTTGCGCACTTCAACGATGTTGAGGTGCGTCTCGGACTTCGTCATCTCCATCAGCTTCTTGCGAAGCTTTTCGATGTCGGCGCCCTTCTTGCCGATGATCAGACCCGGACGCGCCGCATGGATGGTGACGCGGCACTTCTTGTGCGGACGCTCGATCACGACCTTCGAGATGGCAGCCTGCTTGAGCTCCTTCTCGAGATACTTGCGGATCTTGATGTCCTCATGCAGCAGCTTGCCGTACTCGCCGGTGTTCGCGAACCAGCGCGAATCCCAGGTGCGGTTGATGCCGAGGCGCAGACCGATCGGATTGACTTTCTGGCCCATTATGCGGCCTCCCCTTTTTCGTCGACTTCACGAACAACGATCGTGAGGTGCGAGAACGGCTTCTCGATACGGCTGGCGCGACCACGGCCACGGGCATGGAACCGCTTCATGACGATCGACTTGCCGACATAGGCTTCCGCCACGATCAGGGCATCGACGTCGAGGTCGTGGTTGTTTTCCGCGTTGGCGATCGCCGATTCCAGCGTCTTCTTGACCGTGCCGGAAATCCGCTTGGCCGAGAATTCGAGATCGGAAAGCGCTGTCGCGACCTTCTTGCCGCGGATCAGCGCGGCAACGAGGTTCAGCTTCTGCGGGCTGATACGGATCGTGCGCAATACGGCGCGCGCTTCGTTGTCAGCAAGCCTGCGCGGAGCTTTGGCCTTGCCCATGATTATTTCCTCTTCGCCTTCTTATCCGCGCCGTGACCGTAATAGGTCCGGGTCGGAGCGAATTCACCGAACTTGTGACCGACCATGTCCTCGTTCACCGAGACGGGAACATGCTTCTGGCCGTTGTAGACACCGAAGGTGAAGCCGACGAACTGCGGCAGGATGGTGGAGCGACGGCTCCACATCTTGATCACCTCATTGCGACCACCTTCACGAACCTTGTCCACCTTCTTGAGAAGGTAGCCGTCAATGAAGGGGCCTTTCCAAATCGAACGAGTCACTTGGCGTTACCTCTTCTTAGCTCTTGCGCTGATGGCGCGAGCGCAGGATGAACTTGTCGGTCGCCTTGTTGGACCGCGTCTTCTTGCCCTTGGTTGGCTTGCCCCAGGGCGAAACCGGATGGCGGCCACCCGAAGTACGGCCTTCGCCGCCGCCGTGCGGATGGTCGACCGGGTTCATGGTCACGCCGCGATTGTGCGGGCGCTTGCCACGCCAGACGGTGCGACCGGCCTTGCCGTCATTGATGTTGCCGTGGTCCGGATTGGACACGGCACCGACAGTGGCCATGCACGAACCGTGCACGACACGCTGCTCGCCCGAGTTGAGGCGAAGGATCGCCATGCCCTGGTCACGACCGACCAGCTGGCCATAGCCGCCGGCCGAACGGGCGACCTGAGCGCCCTTGCCGGGCTTCAGCTCGATGTTGTGGACGATCGTGCCGACCGGCATCGAAGCCAGCGGCATCGCATTGCCCGGCTTCACGTCGACCGATTCACCGGCAATGATCTTGTCGCCGGGAGCCAGACGCTGCGGGGCGATGATGTAGGACAGCTCGCCATCGTCGTACTTGATCAGCGCGATGAAAGCGGTGCGGTTCGGATCGTATTCAATGCGCTCGACCGTGCCGACAACGTCGAACTTGCGGCGCTTGAAGTCGATGATGCGGTACGAACGCTTGTGACCGCCGCCGATGAAGCGAGCCGTGATGCGACCGTAATTGTTGCGGCCGCCCGACTTGGTCAGGCCTTCGGTCAGACCCTTGACGGGCTTGCCCTTGTAGAGGCCCGAGCGGTCGACGATGACCAGCTGGCGGGTGCTCGGCGTTACCGGGTTGAATTTTTTCAGTGCCATGTTTCTGTCCTCGCGGCCTTGCTCAGAGACCCGTCGCGACGTCGATCGACTGGCCATCGGCCAGCGTCACAATCGCCTTCTTGACGTCGCTCTGGCGGCCAACCGTGCCACGGAAGCGCTTGATCTTGCCCTTGCGGACAAGCGTGTTCACGGCCATCACCTTGACGCCGAACAGCGCTTCGACGGCGGCCTTGATTTCCGGCTTCGACGCCTTGTTGGCGACGTTGAAGACGACCTGGTTCTGCTCGGAGGCCATGGTCGACTTTTCGGTGATCGCCGGCGAGACGATCACGTCGTAGTGACGAAGGTCGGTCATTTGAAGCGCTCCTCGAGAGCCTCGACGGCGGCCTTCGAAAGGACCAGCGTGCCGCGGCGCAGAATGTCGTAGACGTTGATGCCCTGGATGGGCAGCACGTCGATGTTCGGGATGTTCGTAGCTGCCAGCTTGAAGTTCTTGTCAAGCTCGGCGCCGCCGATCAGCAAAGCGTTGGTCAGGCCCAGCGTCGCGAAATTCGCGATCAGCGCCTTCGTCTTGGCCTCGGTCAGCTTCAGCTCGTCGATGATGATGATCGACGCGCTCTTGGCCTTGGCCGAGAGAGCATGCTTGAGGCCGAGTGCGCGGACCTTCTTCGGCAAATCGTGCTCGTGGCTGCGAACGACCGGGCCGTGAGCCTTGCCGCCGCCGCGGAACTGCGGAGCGCGTGCCGAATGGTGACGGGCGCGGCCCGTACCCTTCTGCTTGTACATCTTGGCGCCGGTGCGCGCGATTTCGGCGCGGCCCTTGGCCTTGTGCGTGCCCTGCTGCTTCTTGGCGAGCTGCCAGCGCACGACGCGCTGCAGGATGTCTTCGCGCGGATCAAGGCCGAAAATCTCCTCGGAGAGTTTCACCTTGCCGGCGTCCTTGCCGCCCAGCGTTGTGATCTTGATGTCCATTATTCCGCTCCCTCTGTGGCCGGGGCATCGTTCTTGGCGACAGCACGGATTGCGGCAGGCTTCGGCGCATTGGCCGGCAGCGCCACCTTGGCGGCGTCGCGAACCAGGATCCAGGCGCCCTTCGAACCGGGAACCGCACCGCGGATCAGGATCAGGCCGCGATCGGCATCGGTCGAAACGATCTCGACATTCTGCGTGGTGACGCGGGTGTCGCCCATGTGGCCAGCCATATGCTTGCCCTTGAACACCTTGCCCGGATCCTGGCGCTGGCCAGTCGAACCGTGCGTACGGTGAGACACCGAGTTACCGTGCGTCGCGCGGCCACCACCCATATGGTGGCGCTTGATGACGCCCTGGAAACCCTTGCCGATCGTCGTGCCCGTCACATCGACCTTCTGGCCGGCAACGTAATGCTCGACGGTGATCTCGGCGCCGACATCGATCATGTTGTCGGCCGAGACGCGGAACTCGGCAACCTTGGCCTTGGGCTCGACGGAAGCGGTCGCGAAATGGCCGCGCATCGCCTTCGACGTGTTCTTCACCTTGGCAAGGCCAACGCCGAGCTGGACGGCGGTATAGCCGTTCTTCTCCTGCGTGCGCTGCGCCACGACCTGGCAGTTCTCCATCTGGAGAACGGTGACGGGAACATGTTCCCCGGCATCGTTGTAGATGCGGGTCATTCCCACCTTCTTTGCAATCACACCTGAACGCATCGGTTCAATTCCTTTAGAGTTCCGGGCCAGGGGCACCGCCCCTTCCTCGCTCGCTCTCGTTCCTTAGAGCTTGATCTCGACGTCGACACCGGCGGCCAGATCGAGCTTCATCAAAGCATCGACCGTCTGCGGGGTCGGATCGACGATGTCGAGCAGACGCTTGTGCGTGCGCATCTCGAACTGCTCGCGGCTCTTCTTGTCGACGTGAGGCGACCGGTTGACCGTGAACTTTTCGATCCGCGTCGGCAGCGGAATGGGGCCGCGGACGTTGGCACCGGTGCGCTTGGCCGTCGACACGATTTCCTTCGTCGAGGCGTCGAGCACGCGGTGATCAAACGCCTTCAGGCGGATGCGGATATTCTGTCCGTTCATGCGTCACTTCCTTGTTCTGGCGCGGCGCGGGCATATCCTGCGCCCGCGACAGATCGGTTTAAGTCCAAGTTACTCTTTGATGGTGACGACGATGCCGGCACCGACGGTGCGGCCGCCTTCACGGATGGCGAAGCGCAGCTTCTCTTCCATGGCGATCGGCACGATCAGCTCGACATCGACCGTGATGTTGTCGCCCGGCATCACCATCTCGGTGCCTTCCGGCAGCGACACAATGCCGGTCACGTCCGTCGTGCGGAAATAGAACTGCGGACGGTAGTTGGTGAAGAACGGCGTGTGACGGCCACCTTCGTCCTTGGTCAGGATG
>NZ_JBFUEK010000006.1:0-407573 GCF_056404235.1 Mesorhizobium sp. P2_E10 | reverse complement strand
AACCTGCCTTGTGCGTACGGTTGGAACCAAGCGACTGTTCGGTCGTGCGTGACGAAGGCGAAGATCCCAAGCTCTCCCGCGGCTGTAACCTCAGGTGGTACGGGCGACTTCACCAAGCCAAGGTCCGGGCGGCCGCCCGGACCTTGGCTCAACCGCTTCAATCCCACGAAATCTCTCTCGTGCAGATACAAGGTGGCGCTGCGAAGCCGAGACGGAGAGGGGGAAGCCGGTCCTCAAACGCGAAGCCGCTGATAAGTGAGCGCGGCCGAGCTGAGCCGATATCGGATTATCATGGTCTGGTAGGCGTGTGAGCACCGGAAGCGTAGAAAATCGCTTCAGGCGACCAGCCTCCCGAGCTCTCGAACGATCTCAAGGTTCGAGTTCGACATCCCAGTAGAGATAATCCATCCAGCTTTCATGCAGATGGTTGGGCGGGAACAGGCGGCCGTTATTGTGCAGATCATGCACCGTCGGCTGGTAGGGCTTCTGCAGCGGCCACATCTTGGCGTGCGCCGGCATCATGCCGCCTTTCCTCAGGTTGCAGGGCGAGCAGGCGGCAACGACATTCTCCCACGTCGTCGCACCGCCACGGTGGCGGGGAATGACGTGGTCGAAGGTCAGATCCTCGGGCGTGCCGCAATACTGGCACTGGAAACGGTCGCGCAGGAAGACGTTGAAGCGGGTGAAGGCCGGATGCCTGGACGGCTTCACATAGGCCTTCAGGCTGACGACGCTCGGCAGCTTCATCGAGAAGGTCGGCGACGACACGGCGTGCTCGTATTCGGCGACGATGTTGACCCGGTCGAGGAACACCGCCTTGATGGCGTCCTGCCACGACCAGAGCGACAGAGGGTAATAGCTGAGCGGACGGTAATCCGCATTCAGCACCAGCGCTGGAAGCCCATCCGGAGATACGGCAACCGTCACCTTGTTGACCTCCTAGTTCAAGAACCGATCGGCGCGGATACTGTAAGCCCGACATGACAGGGATGTGAAGCGGCATGTCGGCCACATGACCTGCCAAAAGCGCATGATTTTAATGCTTTTTTGCGGATTCAGGCGGGAGGCGCGGCGTCCCTGCCCTTCAGCTCACGATAATAGGCCCAGAAAAGTCGCGATGCGACACCGCGCCACGGGCTCCATGATTCGGCCAATGCGATCAGCGTTTTCTCCGGCGGACGCGGTTCGATGCCGAGCGCGTGACCGACCGCCGTTTGTAGCGCGACATCCCGCGCCGGGAAAACATCGGGGTGTCCGGCGGCAAACAGAAGATAGACTTCCGCCGTCCACGGACCGATGCCCGGCACTGCCGTCATCGCCGCGATCGCCTCGCCGGCGTCGAGTCGGCAGAGGTGATTGAGGTCGAGGCCGTCGGCGACGGCCTGGGCAATGGCGATCAGGCCGCGCTGCTTCGGCCGCGACAGCCCGGCCTCGCGAAACATCGCCTCATCGGCGGCGAGGATGGCTTGCGGCGTCAGCGGATCGACCAGTTTCGTCAGCCGGCCGAAAATGGCATCGGCGCTGGCGCGGGAGACCTGCTGCGAGACGATGATCGAGGCGAGGCTTCTGAACCCCGGCTCCGAGAGCCGCAGCGGCACCTCGCCGGCCATGCCGCGCACCTTTTCCAGGCGCGGATCGATGCGGCAAAGCGCGTCCAGGCCTCGCGCGACGTCGTCGAGGTTGGCGATGCGTTGCATGTTTGCTTGTTCCTGCACTGAGCCCAGCGTAGCAATTGGCGAAACTGCTGCACAATCCGATTGCTGCCCGAGAGATGACACTCCTGACATTCCGCTTCGCGCCAAGCCCGAATGGCGAACTGCATCTCGGCCACGCCTATTCGGCGCTGCTCAACCAGAAACTGGCAGCGGCGGCGGGCGGACGCCTGTTGCTGCGCATCGAGGACATCGACACGACGCGCTGCACACCGGAATTCGAAGCAGGCATCTTTCGCGACCTCAAATGGCTTGGGTTCGGCTGGGAAGAACCGGTGCGCCGTCAGTCCGATCATTTCGCGGAGTATGAGGCCGTGCTCGACCGGCTGATCCGCGAAGAGCTCGTCTACCCCGCCTTCATGAGCCGGGGCGACATCAGGGCCTTCATCGCCGACAGCGAAAGCCGCGGTCGCGACTGGCCGCGCGACCCCGACGGCGTGCCGCTCTACCCCGCCGCCGACAAGGCGTTGCCGATCAGGGAGCGCAAACGACGGATCGCCGAAAATGCGCCCTTCGCCTGGCGGCTGGACGTCGAGGCGGCGCTGGCGCGCCTCGGCAAGGGCCTGTTCTGGAGCGAATTTACCGACGAGACGCTTTCTTCAACCCGAACGGTGGAAGCCCGGCCTCGGGACTGGGGCGACGTGATCGTGGCGCGCCGCGAGATCCCGACCAGCTACCATCTCGCTGTCGTGACCGACGATGCACTGCAAGGCGTCACCCACGTCGTGCGCGGCCAGGACCTGTTTTCCGCCACCGGCGTGCAGCGCCTGCTGCAGGACATTCTGGGCCTGCCGCAGCCAAAATATTTTCACCATCGCCTCATCCTCGGACCGGACGGCCGAAAACTGTCGAAAAGCCTTGGCGATACCGGACTTGCCGCACAACGCCAGTCAGGTGCATCGGCGGACGATGTCAGGCGACTGGTCGGGCTTCTCTAGGTGCTTCGGCGTATTGAGATTGAGGTCAGGCCGAGCCGAGGACGATGGGTTCCGAGAACCGGAACGGAGCGTACTTTTGGGTACGTGAGTACCGGCCTACGCCGGCCGTAGCCTTAACCGCCACGCCACTCATGATTGCTTCGGCCGGCGAAGGCCGGAAGCGCAGGAAACCACCGTTCGCAGGCCGGCTTCACCTCAATATCAATACACCGATCACCAGCGGGCCAAACCGGCCTTGACCAGCGCCAGCACGCTGATGAAGGTGAAGGCGCCGCCCAGGCCCCAGGCGACCGCGAGCTTGAGATCTCTCAGGCTGATGCCATGTTCATTCGCGACCATGATCGCAAAGAAGAAGCCGAAGGTGAACAACAGCGTGTTGCCGCTGGAGCCGAACCCGTCTTCCTTCATGATGGCGTCGAGCGCCGCGCCGAAGAAGAAACCGAACACGGCGACGGACGCGACCGTCATCAGCAACCAGCTTGTGTCGAGATGCAACAGCATGCCTGCTCGCTCCTTGTCGAAGCCGAAACGCCATGTCTCCCGGGGATCAGTCGATAGTCCTGACACCACCGGTTAAATTCGAATGAGCTTATAAATCAATTGTTTCGTTTTGCTTGCCGGATCGAACCGCATTAGAGCAATCGCGGTAGTCGACTCTTTACCGAACATCTTCACCGAAACCGGGCGCCCCCTTAAAATGCACAGTCTCAAGCGGTTCATCCCCGCGTCCTTTGTCGTCCTGTGGGCAACCGGCTTCATCGGTGCGCGCTATGCCATGCCATGGGCCGAACCCTTCGCCTTCCTGGCGGTGCGTTTCGTCCTGGCAGCAATCCTGCTGGCTGGACTGATGGTGGTGCTTGGCTCGAAGAGAGCGACCCGCACGGAAGCGCTCCACGCCACCGTTGCCGGAATCCTGATGCATGGCATCTATCTCGGCGCCGTGTTCTGGGCGATCCACCGGGGCATGCCGGCCGGGCTTTCGGCGCTGATCGTCGGCTTGCAGCCGCTGATCACGGCGGTGCTCGCCGGCCGGTTTCTCGGCGAAGCCATCCTGCCACGCCATTGGGTCGGCCTTGCTGTCGGCCTGCTCGGGGTTATCATCGTGCTTTGGCCGAAGCTTGGCGCTCTCGGCGGCGGCGTGACGGCCGAAACGCTGATCGCCTCGATCGTCTCGGTGCTGGGCATGAGCGCCGGCACCGTTTGGCAGAAGCGCTTCGCCTCCGGCGGCGACCTTGTGGCGGCGACCATGTGGCAATATGTCGGCGGCGCCGCGCTGATGACGCTCGCCTCGCTGGCGTTCGAGACACGCACGGTCATCATCAACGGCGAACTGATCTTTGCCATGGCCTGGCTGGTGCTGGTGCTGTCGATCGGCGCCATCTTCCTTTTGATGGTGATGATCCGCGACGGCGAGATGTCGAAAGTCGCGTCGCTGTTCTATCTGGTGCCGGCCGTCACAGCGGTCATCGCCTGGGCGCTGTTCGGCGAGCAGCTCAACCTGTTGCAGCTTGTCGGCATGGCGATTGCAACGCTCGGCGTCGGGCTGGCCACGGCGCGGCCGACTAAGGGAAGAACTGAGGAATTGAAGAACTGAAGAATTGGAGAACTGGGGAACTGGGGAACTGGGGAACTGGAGAACTGGGGAACTGGAGAACTGGAGAACTGGAGAAGAAGCACACAGCGCCGGATGGTCGCTTTTTCCTCAATTCCTCAATTCCTCAATTCCCCAGTTCTTCAATCCCTCAGTTCCTCAATCCGTCCGGCATCGACTCATCCGACCCGTGCCCGCGCCTCCAGATAGCGGCTGATCGCGGCATTGAGCTCGCCGCCGAGGATGAAGATCGCCGAGACCATATAGAGGAAGACCACCGCGATCATGATCGAGGCGAGGCCAGCATAGGTCGTCACATAGGACGAGAAATGATCGAGATAGCTGGCGAAGACGGTCGAGCCGATCAGCCATGCCGCCAGCGTGAAGGTGATGCCCGGCACGATCGAGACGAGACGGCGCTTGCCGGCAGGCAGCCAGAAATGCACGGCAAACAGCCCGCCGACAATGACCGTCGAGGCGATGACGTAACGCCACAGCGTGATTGTGCCCATATAGGGCTTGATCCCTTCGATATGAGCTTCGGCGAGCCTCGCCAGCAGCGGCGCGAACACCAAAAGCACGCTGATCGCCAGGAAGCCTGCAGTGGCGATCAGCACGAAGATGATGCTCTGCACCCGGCGGTAGATGATGCCGCGCGTTTCCGAGACGCGATAGGCGCGGTTGAGCGAGGTGCGCAGCGCCTCGATGCCGTTCGACGCAAAGTAGGCGGCAAGCAGCACGCCATAGGTTAGAAGGTCGGTGCGCCTGACGGTCAGCACGTTGAGCACTTCGCGTGCGATCGGCTTGGCGATCTGTTCGGGCCAGGTGTCGAAGACAAGATGCACGGCCGTGTCCGAGAACGCCTGCGCGCCGAGAAAGCTCGCCAGCGTCGTGGCAAAGATCAGGAACGGGAACAGCGCCATCAGCGAGGTGATCGCCAGATGGCTGGCCATGGCCCAGCCGTCGTCGGTGTTGAAATGGCCTAGCGCGTCATAGAGCACGCGGCGCAGCACGACGATCTTCCGCATCAAGAGCCGCGTTCCCTTCGATTGTCTCGACGCCGCGAATATGGGAAGTGATTGTGGCAAATGGCAACCCTAGGTCAAACCACGATTTCTCCGGCGCAGGAGTTGCGCACCATCATCGTCACCGGCGCCTCTTCCGGGATAGGGGCGTATTGCGCCCGGACGCTCAAGGCGGAAGGCTGGCGGGTGTTCGCAACCGCGCGAAAACCTGAAGACATTGCTGCCCTCGAAACCGACGGCATCGAGGCGTTTTATCTCGACTACCGCGAGCCCAAATCCATCGAGGCGCTGGTGGCCTCGGTATTGGAGCGGACGGGCGGCCGGCTCGATGCGCTGTTCAACAACGGCGCCTATGCGCAACCCGGCGCCGTCGAAGACCTGCCGGTTGCAGCACTGCGAGAACAATTCGAGGCCAATTTTTTTGGCTGGCATGACCTGACTCGCCGCATCGTGCCGGTCATGCGGCACCAGGGCCATGGCCGCCTCGTCCACTGCTCATCGATCCTCGGGCTGACGCCGGTTCGCTTTCGCGGTGCCTATTCCGCATCCAAGCACGCACTCGAGGGGTTGATGCTGTGCATGCATCAGGAACTCCAAGGCAGCGGCATCCATGTCTCGCTGATCGAGCCAGGGCCGGTGACATCGAAGATCGCCAGCAATGCGCTGTTCTGGTTCCTCAGGAATATCGACCACGAGAACTCCGCCCACCGCCTCGACTACGAGGCACAGCTGGCACGGCTGCGGGCCGGCGGCAGCATCTCCAGCCTGAAGCCAGGGCCGGAGGTGGTTCATGCGGCCTTGCGCCATGCGCTTCTGTCGCGGCGCCCGCGCCCGCACTATGTGGTAACAGTGCCGGCTAAAATCGGCGTCATGCTCAAACGCCTTCTGCCGGCATCGGCGCTCTACCGCATGCTTGCCAAACGCGCCTGAACGCAATCAAACTGGAAACAGACCATGGCAACCGTCTTCAATGTCCTCGCCGTCCTCGTCATGGTCGCCGTGGTGATCGTGCTCATACGCGGTCTCATCAACATGATGCGCGGCGGCTCCGGCATGACCTCGAACAAGCTGATGCAGGCGCGCGTGTTGCTGCAGGCCGTGGCCTTGGCGCTGATCCTGCTGGCGGTGTATTTCACCCGCAAATGACGGCACCAGCCGATTCGGGAGGCAGAGCATGGTCAAGCTCAACAAGATCTACACCCGCACCGGCGACGACGGCACCACCGGTCTCGGCAGCGGTGAACGGCGGCTGAAATCCGATTTGCGCATCGATGCCTATGGCACCGTCGACGAAACCAATGCCTGCATCGGCATGGCCCGCGTCCACACGGCGACAACCCATCCGTCGATCGACGCGATGCTCGGCCGCATCCAGAATGACCTTTTCGACCTCGGCGCCGATCTCGCCGTACCCGACGACGGCAAGCCGCTCGGCTACGAGCCGCTGCGTATCGTCGCCTCGCAGACCGACCGCATCGAAAAAGACATCGACCTCCTCAACAAGGACCTGGAGCCGCTCAAATCCTTCGTGCTGAACGGCGGCACGCCCGCGGCCGCCGCCCTCCACCTTGCCCGCACGGTGGCGCGACGGGCCGAACGCATCATGGTGGCGCTGGCGCAGCACCCGCGCGAGCATGTCAACCGCGAGGGCATCAAATACATCAACCGCGTATCGGACTTTCTGTTTGTCGCCGCACGGGCGGTCAATGACAACGGAAATGCCGACGTGTTATGGATTCCCGGCAAGAACCGCTGAATTTGGCCGAAGCGGGAGGGGTCCCTGAATGTTCATCCCGCTCTACGACACCAACAGGCTGCGGCATATCAGGCTGCAATATGTGACGATCGGCCTGATCGCGCTCAACACGCTCATTTATCTCGTCACCGCGCTCGGTGGCGAGGATTTCAACAACGCCGCCGTGCTCGGCCTCGGTTTCATTCCGTCCGTCGTCCACGACAAGGCGGAACTGGCGCCGCAATTCGTCGTCATTCCCGAGAGCCTGAGCTACCTCACCTATGCCTTCTTGCACGCCGATATTTTCCACCTCGGCGGCAACATGCTGTTCCTGTGGGTGTTCGGCGACAATGTCGAGGATGCGCTCGGCCATATCCGTTACCTGATCTTCTACCTCCTGTGCGCCATCGCGGGAGCCGCTTTCCAGGGTCTTGTGGCGTGGGACTCGCAAGTGCCGCTGATCGGTGCCTCAGGCGCCATTGCCGGCGTGGTCGCCGCCTATCTGATCCTCTATCCCAGGGTGAAAGTATGGGTGCTGGCCTTCGCCCGCATTCCGCTGCGCATCCCGGCCTTCATCCCGCTCATCCTGTGGATCGGCTTCCAGGTGGTGATGTTCGCCGCCGGCGGCGAAAACCAGGTTTCCTGGGCCTGCCACATCGGCGGCATCATCGCCGGCGCGGTGTTGGTGCTGATCCTGCGCAGCCGCGGCGTGCCGCTGCTTGCCGGCGCCGATGGGGAGCCCGAAGCCACGCCGACCGCCGGACAGGCGCCTACACCAGCTGAGCCAGCCGCTCCACTTCCGGCGCAGCCCGCGCCGCAATGGGGTCGCGGAGCCACTCCAAGTCAGGACTGAACCGATTTGAGTGCGTCACGGATATTGACGCGCCGGGTAGTCGCAACTACGGAAGCGCCACTGCTAGGCGTTTGAAGAGCAGAATTCCGTGTGGAATGTCGGCTTTCGACAACTCAGAAGAGGCACGCGCTGCTATAGCGCGCCCAACTATTCTTGAAAGAGGTGACAGGAAATGAAGATCCTTGTGCCCGTGAAGCGGGTTGTGGATGCGAACGTCAAGGTGCGCGTCAAGGCGGACGGTTCGGCGGTTGAGCTTGCCAATGTGAAAATGGCGATGAACCCGTTCGACGAAATCGCGGTCGAGGAGGCGATCCGGCTGAAGGAGGCCGGCAAGGCGGACGAGATCATCGTCGTCTCGATCGGACCACAGCAGGCGCAGGAAACCTTGCGCACCGCGCTCGCCATGGGCGCCGACCGCGCCATCCTGGTCAAAACCGATGAGCAGACCGAGCCGCTCGGCGTCGCCAAGGTGCTGAAGGGCGTCGTCGACGCCGAACAGCCCGGCCTCGTCATCCTCGGCAAACAGGCGATCGACGACGATTCCAACCAGACCGGCCAGATGCTGGCGGCACTGCTGGGTTGGGCGCAGGGCACCTTCGCTTCCAAGGTCGTCATCGACGGCGACAAGGCCAAGGTGACGCGCGAAGTCGACGGCGGCCTGCAGACGGTGGAATTGAAGATGCCGGCGATCGTGACCGCCGACCTTCGCCTCAACCAGCCGCGCTATGCCTCCTTGCCCAACATCATGAAGGCCAAGAAGAAGCAGCTCGACGAGAAGACCCCGGCCGACTACGGCGCCGACGTCAAGCCGCGCCTGAAAGTGATCAAGACCGAGGAGCCGAGCGGCCGCAAGGCAGGCGTCAAGGTCAAGAGCGTCGCCGAACTGGTCGACAAGCTGAAGAACGAAGCCGGCGTGCTGTAAGCGATCGGAAAAGGAGACAAGAACATGGCTATTCTTCTGATTGCCGAACACGACAACGCAACCCTTTCCGACCAGACCGCCAAGGCGCTCTCTGCAGCCCTGCAGATCGGTTCGGACGTGCATGTGTTGGTTGCAGGCAAGGGCGCCAAGCCGGCGGCGGACGCCGCCGCCAAACTCAAGGGCGTCACCAAGGTGCTGCTGGCCGATGCCGACGAACTGACCGAGCGTCTCGCCGAACCGCTGGCGGCGCTGATCGTCTCACTGGCCGGAGCTTATGACACCATCATCGCCCCGGCGACCTCGTCGGGCAAGAATGTCGCGCCGCGCGTGGCAGCCCTGCTCGATGTCGCGCAGGTGTCCGAAATCATCGAGATCGTGTCGCCCGACACCTTCAAGCGGCCGATCTATGCCGGCAATGCCATCCAGACGGTGCAGTCGACCGACGCCAAGAAGGTGATCACGGTGCGCACCGCCTCCTTCCAGGCGGCGCCCGAGGGTGGCTCGGCCGCGGTCGAGACCATCAACGCGGCGGCCAATCCCGGCCTGTCCTCCTTCGTCGAGAACAAGCTCTCCGACACCGACCGTCCGGAGCTGACCTCGGCCAAGATCATCATCTCGGGTGGCCGCGCCCTGGGTTCGGCGGAAAAGTTCCAGGAGGTCATCCTGCCGGTCGCCGACAAGCTCGGTGCCGCCGTCGGCGCCTCGCGCGCCGCCGTCGATGCCGGCTATGCGCCCAACGACTGGCAGGTCGGCCAGACCGGCAAGGTGGTCGCCCCCGATCTCTACATCGCCGTCGGCATCTCCGGCGCCATCCAGCACCTTGCCGGCATGAAGGATTCCAAGGTCATCGTCGCCATAAACAAGGACGAGGAGGCGCCGATCTTCCAGGTTGCCGACTACGGCCTCGTCGGCGACCTTTTCGTCATTCTGCCGGAACTGCAAAAGGCTCTTTGACGCTTTCTGGCAAAGCGTATTAAATTGTGAGGGGCGGGGTAGACGAAGTCGCCCCGCCCTTTTAGTTTGCACCGCACAAAAGCAGGCCGCAAAGGCCATATGACGGGATCGGTGTAATGGGCAAGATCGAGACGATCGGCATCATCGGCGCGGGCCAGATGGGCGGTGGCATCGCCCACGTTTCCGCGCTCTCGGGCTTCAAGGTGCTGATCTACGACATTTCACCCGACCGCATCGAAAAGGGCATCGCCACCATCAGCGGCAACATGGCGCGCCAGGTCGGCTCGGGCAAGCTCGACGAAAAGGTCCGCAACGACGCGATGGCGCGCATTTCGGCAGCGCCGGTGATGGCCGACCTTGCCGGTGCCGATCTGGTGATCGAGGCGGCGACCGAGGACGAGACGGTCAAGCGCAAGATCTACGCGCAGCTCTGCCCGCAGCTCAACCCGGAAGCCATCCTGGCGACCAACACCTCGTCGATCTCGATCACACGTCTCGCCGCCCAGACCGACCGTCCCGAGCGCTTCATCGGCATACATTTCATGAACCCCGTGCCGCTGATGAAGCTGGTCGAACTGGTGCGCGGCATCGCCACCGAGGACCAGACCTTCGAGGCGGCCAAGACCTATGTGAAGCAGCTCGACAAGACGATCACGGTCTCGGAGGATTTCCCGGCCTTCATCGTCAACCGCATCCTGCTGCCGATGATCAACGAGGCGATCTACACGCTTTACGAGGGTGTCGGCTCGGTCGACGCCATCGACACCGCCATGCGGCTTGGCGCCAACCATCCGATGGGACCGCTGCAGCTTGCCGATTTCATCGGCCTCGACACCTGCCTGTCGATCATGCAGGTGCTGCATGACGGCCTGTCGGATTCGAAATACCGCCCCTGCCCGCTGCTGGTGAAATATGTCGAGGCCGGCTGGCTCGGCCGCAAGACCGGGCGCGGTTTTTACGATTATCGCGGCGAGCACCCCGTCCCGACGCGCTGAACACCAAAAACAAGAAGATTGGCCGCGCGTCGCCTACGACGCCACCGCGAGCGGCGTCGGTGTCTCTGACTTGTCGCTCGTGCCGTTCTCCTCCGGCGCCATCGAAACACATCCACGGCCGGCAGCCTTGGCTGCATAGCAGGCGGCATCGGCCCGGGCGATGATCTCGTCGACTTCGCCATAGCCGGCGCGGATCGGGGCCAGCCCGATGCTGGCGCCTATCGAATGGTGCCGGCCGTCCCAGGCGAAACTCAGACCGCGGATCGCATCGATGATGGATCGCGCGGCAATCTTGGCGCTGATCGCCGAACCCGACTTCAGGATCACCGCGAATTCGTCGCCACCCAGGCGGGCAACAATGTCTTCGGGACCAAGAGCACCGCGGATGGCGTCGGCAACCCGCTTCAGCAAGGCATCACCGGCGGCGTGACCGCCGGTGTCGTTGACCAGCTTGAAATGGTCGAGGTCGATGAACATGAACTGGTGCTCGCCGCCCCCTCCGACCGACTTGTCGAGTCGGCCGTGTCGGCTTTGCGGCTCTGATCGACCAGCTCCTCCATGGTGCGGATGAAACTCGAACGGTTGGCAAGGCCGGTGAGCGCGTCATGGGCCGCAGCGTAGGCGAGCTGCCGCTGCAGGGCGCGCGCATCGGTAAAGTCCTGAAAGACGATGACCAGCCCGCAGAACTCGTCGCGCTCATTCATGATCGGCGACACGACCTGACGGATGCTGCAGCGCGTGTCGTCGCGGCGGATGAGGACGGCGCGGCTGTTCTGGTCCGCGGGGCCGGGGCTGTTGATCGCGGGCCGCGCCACACCGATCCTTTGCCCGGTTTCCTCGTCGACCGCCCAGTAGACATGGCCAAGCGTCTTGCCGAGCGCTTCGCGGCCTTCAACGCCGGTCAGCTTCTCGGCAATCGGGTTCATGAAGGTGACGCGGTTTGCGGCATCGGTGCAGATGACGGCATCGCCGATCGATTGCAGCGTTACCCGAAGCCGCTCCTTTTCATCGGCCAGCATCGCCGCCGAGACGATGAGGCGCTCTTCGGCCTGCTTGCGCTGGGTGATGTCGGTCAGGCTGCCGATGGCCCGGATCAGGCGCCCTTCGCTGTCGCGCTCCAGCGCCTTGCCGCGATCGAGGATCCAGATCCAGTGGCCATCCTTGTGGCGCATCCTGAATTCGGCTTCGAAGTACTGCGTCTTGCCGTCCAGATGAGCGCGATCGGCCTCGGCGACGGTTTCGCGGTCGTCCGGATGGATCATTGTCAGCCAGAGATCGGGGTCGCCATCCAGCTCACCGTCCGCGTAACCCAGCATGTTCACCCAGGTGGAGGAATAGGTCGTGCCACCTTTGCGCATGTCGAGGTCCCAGACGCCTTGGCCGGCGCTGGCCAGTGCGAAATTCCAGCGCGTCTCGGCCTCGGCTATGCGCGCCTCCGACTGCTTGCGGGCGTCGATGTCCTCGATCTGGGAGACGAGATAGAGCGGCCGGCCAGTGCGCTCGTCGCGGATGACGGAGCCGGCGAGGTGGGCCCACACCGGCGTTCCGTCCTTCCTGAGGTAGCGCTTTTCGAAGTGATAGGAATCGACCTTGCCCTCTCTCATTTTCTCCATCGTTTCCTTGCCGATCTGCAGATCGTCAGGATGCGTGATCTGGAAGAAGGTCAGCGCCTCTATCTCCTCGCGGGTATAGCCGAGCATGGCGGCAAAGGCGGGATTGGTCTGCACAATGCGCCCATCGAGGCCGACGATGACAACGCCGATCGCCGAATCTTCCATGGCGCGGCGGAAGCGCTGCTCGCTCTCGGCGATCTGCCGGTGATCGTCCCTGATCCGACGGATGAACAGGGCCAGCAGGAAAATCGCGCCCGCGGCTATGGCGACCGCTATCTGCAGGCAGAGCCTCAAGGCTTCGGCGCCGACGTTCAGCCGCGACAACAGGATCGATGCCGCCGTCGCGAAAAAAATGACCACCAGAAACGCCAGAACTGCGTGCCGGTCAGGTCTCAAGCCCTTCAATTCCTGCCATGTCACGATGTGTGCGATCCCCATGCATAATCGCATGTCCCCGCAGAAACCCTGAATGATCGATTTTAAGGAAAGGTTGCGCCGTCGGTACCACCGATATGGTTTGCCCGCAAACAATTGCCGGCATGATTAAGGATCGGTGTCCATTGGCTCTGATCGCGGCCTCTTACCAGCGCACGAAGAGCCGCCCGCCGAGCCCGCCGAGCGCAGCAAGGATGACGATCGCGATCGTGTACCAGGTGGCGACGAAAAGCGGCGAATCGTCGAAGCAATGCGCGGCATAGAAGGTTGCCGACAGCCCACCGGCAAGCAGGCCGGCGGCCACGCCGGCAAGCACCGGTCGCGTCGGCGCGCCATAGCGCAGCATCCAGAGGAAGATGGCGAGCGGACCGATGCCGATCAGCGGGATGAGCGCCATGCAGATCATCATGTTGGAGCCGACCAGCCGCGTGCCCCATTCGGCCTGCGGCACCGCGAAAAGCTCGAGAACGACGGCCACGACCAACAGCACCGGCGCGGCGACCATCCAGGCAGCCGCCCGACCAGTCGAGGCACCGGGCGTCGAGAGTCTGCGGATGAAGACAAAGGCGCTGATGGCAAGCGTGATGGTGAAGGCGAATTTGGCGAGGAAGCGCATCGAATGCATGGCCGTCGCGATATCGTGACGCGGGCCGATGGTCAGCCAGAAAACCACTGCCGCGATCACCACCGCCGCACCGGCAGCCACCCGCCAGGCCGAGCGCAACGGCATCGCCTTGCTGCTTGCATCGGCGTCGAGCGCCTTGATGAGATCGTCCGTCCTCATGTCATTCCCGCCCAAACCGTCTTGCTATCGCGGCAAGCCCGCGATGCAGCGACACACGCACCGCCGTCTCGGTGATGCCGAATTTCGCCGCCGTCTCGCCGATGGAACGGCCTTCGACCGATACAGCCGAGACCACCGAGCGTTGCGCCGGCGGCAGGCCGTCGAGCGCCCGGTTGATATCGCGCTCGCTGACGGTCTCGGCTTCCGGCTCGGCAAAGGTCTCGGCGATGTCGTCGATCTCGATCTCGATGCGCCGCCCGCGCCGCCGAAAAGCATCGATCAGCTTGAAACGCGCTATGGCATAGACCCACGGCAGGACCGGCGCATCATCACGCCAAGTATGTCGTTTCACATGAATGGCCAGCAAGGTTTCCTGCACGACATCCTCGGGGTCCACTCCGCCCTGTACGATCTTGCGCCGGGCAAAGCCGCGAACGACAGCAGCGATGCGGTGCAGAAAGTCGGCGTAAGCCCTTTCGTCTCCCGCAATCGCGGCCCGCAGCAGCCGGGAGAGTTCGGCTTCGTCCTTGCCGGTCACAAGAGTTCACTCCCCGATGTTCGCGCCTCGGCGCAGGTTTGTTACGTGGCCGGCGAAATAATGTCCAAGCCAAAGTGCTGGGAAATCACGAAAGTTTGCGCCCTGGCGACCGATTGAAGCAGCCCATCAATGTTGACTATGATAATCATGTATTGATAGGTGCAGCCGTGCCAAGCCAAAGACCATCGAGATCGAGGACGATGCCCATGAAACATGCTCTTTCCACCCTTGCCGGCGCCACCGCGCTGGCAATCAGCCTGATCGCTGGTCCGGCGGTGGCGCAGGAAGACGGCATCGTCGTCTACAACGCCCAGCACGAGAACCTGACCAAGGCGTGGGCGGAAGGCTTCACCAAGGAAACCGGCATCAAGGTCACCGTCCGCAATGGCGGCGACAGCGATTTCTCCAACCAGATCGTCGCCGAAGGCGCCTCTTCGCCGGCAGACGTGTTCCTGACCGAAAACTCGCCGGCCATGGTGCTGGTCGAGACGTCAGGCCTGTTTGCGCCGGTCGACGCCGACACGCTGGCGCAGGTTCCCCAGGATTTCCAGCCGGCCAGCGGCAAATGGGTCGGTGTCGCCGCGCGCAGCACCGTCTTTGCCTACAACAAGACCAAACTGACCGCCGACCAATTGCCCAAATCGATGCTCGATCTCGCCGATCCCACCTGGAAGGGCCGCTGGGCCGCTTCGCCCTCCGGCGCCGATTTCCAGGCGATCGTCAGCGCTTTGCTGCAGCTCAAGGGCGAGGCCGCCACGGCCGACTGGCTGAAGGCGATGAAGGCGAACTTCACCGCCTACAAGGGCAACAGCACTGTGATGAAGGCGGTCAATGCCGGCGAGATCGAAGGCGGCGTGATCTATCACTATTACTATTTCGGCGATCAGGCCAAGACTGGCGAGAACAGCAAGAACGTCGCGCTGCACTATTTCAAGAACCAGGATCCGGGCGCTTTCGTCTCGATTTCCGGCGGCGGCGTGCTGGCCTCGAGCAAGCATCAGAAGGAAGCCCAGGCCTTCCTGAAATGGGTGACCGGCAAGGGTGGCCAGGAGGTGCTGAAGACCGGCAATTCCTTCGAATACGCCGTCGGCAAGGGTGCGGAGTCCAATCCTAAGCTGGTGCCGCTGGCCGACCTGCAGGCGCCGAAGGTCGATCCGACGACGCTGAACTCGAAGAAGGTGACCGATCTGATGACGGCAGCCGGCTTGCTTTAGTCCGCTTTCGTCCTAAAAGGGCAACGACTGCGCTCCTGCGGCAATCCGCAGGAGCGCTCTGTTTTCGAGATGGCATTGGTCCATGACGACACGCTGCGTTCCCGGCCGCACTTGCGGTCCCTCAGTCGCTCCCGCCAGCGGGCGGCGGCGGCACGGCGTCTGAGCTGATGCAGCCTGCAATCGATCTTGCACGTTCAGGCTTGCCGACCACCAAGGCGGCCGGACGATCGACGCGGCGACAGCCTATGTCCTGGATAGTGCTCGTGGCCATTCTTATCTCGCTGTTCTCCCTGCTGCCGCTTGCCTTCATCATCTGGATCGCGGTGCAGACCGGCTGGGAAACGGTAGCCGCGCTGGTCTTCCGGCCGCGCGTCGGCGAACTTCTGGTCAACACCGTGCTGCTGGTGGCATTGGCCGTGCCGATCGCCATCGTGCTGTCGGTGGCGCTGGCCTGGCTGACCGAACGCAGCGACCTGCCGGGTGCCCGCCTGTGGGCCTGGCTGGCGGTGGCGCCGCTCGCCATCCCTGCCTTCGTGCACAGCTACGCCTGGATCACCATGGTACCGGGATTGCACGGCCTGTGGGCCGGTGTCCTGGTTTCCGTCATCGCCTATTTCCCGTTCCTTTATCTGCCGGTGGCGGCAGCGCTGCGGCGTCTCGATCCCGCTCTCGAGGACGCCGCGGCAGCGCTCGGTCTCGGCCCGTGGCGCGTGTTCGCCCGGGTCGTGCTGCCGCAGCTCAGGCTTGCGCTCTGTGGCGGTTCGCTCCTGGTCGGCCTGCATCTGCTGGCCGAATACGGCCTCTACGTCTTCATCCGCTTCGACACCTTCACCACGGCGATCGTCGACCAGTTCCAGTCGACCTTCAACGGCCCCGCCGCCAACATGCTGGCCGGCGTTCTGGTGACATGCTGCTTCGTGCTGCTCGGCCTGGAGGTGCTGGTGCGCGGCGAGGAGCGCTATGCCCGCGTCGGCTCGGGCGCCGCGCGCCACCAGCAACGCACCAACCTCGGCAGCTACACCATCCCTTGCCTGGCGCTGCCGGCCATCACCTCGCTGCTGGCGATCGGCGTGCCTTTCGTCACCATCGGCCGTTGGCTTGCGGCGGGCGGCGCTGAGGTCTGGCGGCTGGACGAGATCGGCCTGGCGCTCGGCCAGACGTTGTTCCTGGCGCTCGCCGGGGCGCTGCTCGCAACGATAGCCGCCATGCCGATGGCGTGGATCTCGATCCGCGCGCCGGGACGGCTGCAGCGCCTTCTGGAAGGCTGCAACTACATCGTCGGCTCGCTGCCCGGCGTCGTCGTGGCGCTGGCGCTGGTCACCATCACCGTGCGCATCGCCATGCCGCTCTATCAGTCCCTGTTCACCATCCTTGTCGCCTATGCCCTGATGTTCCTGCCGCGTGCCCTGGTCAGCCTGCGGGCGTCGATCGCACAGGCGCCGATCGAGCTCGAACGCGCCGCCTCCAGTCTCGGCCGCTCGCCACTCAAGGCGCTGTGGTCGACGACGGTCCGGCTGTCGGCGCCGGGGGCGGCGGCCGGCATGGCGCTGGTCGCGCTCGGCATCATGAACGAATTGACCGCCACCCAGATGTTGGCGCCCAACGGCACCCGCACGCTGGCAATGGCGTTCTGGTCCTACAGCGGCGAGATCGACTATGCCTCGGCAGCGCCCTATGCCTTCGTCATGGTGGCGATGTCGCTGCCGCTGACCTGGCTGCTCTATGTCCAGTCGAAACGGATGGCCGGGCGATGAGCTTTCTCGAACTCGAAGGCGTGCACAAGCACTATGGCCCGGTGGCCGCTCTCGCCGGCGTCGACCTCAGCGTGGTCAGTGGCAGCCGCACGGCGATCGTCGGCCCCTCGGGCTGCGGCAAGACCACCCTGTTGCGGCTGATCGCCGGCTTTGAAGCGCCGGACCGGGGCCGCATCGTGCTCGATGGCCAGCTGTTGGCCAATGGCGGCACGGCCGTACCGGCGCATCGCCGCGGCATCGGTGTGGTGGCGCAGGACGGCGCCCTGTTTCCGCATCTGACCATTGCCGACAATATCGGCTTCGGCATGGACCGCCATGCGGACAAGCGCAGCGAGCGCATTGTCGAGCTCGCCTACATCGTCGGGCTCGACAAGGCGATCCTGAAACGCCGACCGCACGAGCTCTCCGGTGGCCAGCAGCAGCGCGTGGCGCTGGCCCGCGCCATGGCCATGAAGCCGCGGCTGATGCTGCTCGACGAGCCGTTCTCGGCATTGGATACCGGGTTGCGCGCGTCGATGCGCAAGGCGGTGGCCGAACTGCTGGAGACGGCCGGCATCACCACCATCCTGGTGACGCACGACCAGGCCGAGGCGCTGTCCTTCGCCAGCCAGGTGGCGGTGATGCGCGATGGCAAGTTCTCGCAGGTCGGCACACCGCGCGAGCTTTACCTCAAGCCGAAAGACCGGATGATCGCCGAATTCCTCGGCGAGGCCATCGTCCTGCCGGCAAAGATCGCCGATGGCTTCGCCAACTCGCCGCTTGGCCGCATCGCCGTCGACACCACCGAGCGGCGCGACCTTGCCCGCATCATGCTGCGGCCGGAGCAGATATCGGTGAAAAGGACGTCACGCGAAGGCATGTCGGGCACGCCGGACATGCTGTTCGGCGAGGTGACGGACTCCGAATTCGCCGGCTCGATGTGCACCATCGCGGTGCGGTTGCTCAACAGTGCCGATCCGCCGGATGCCGCCGCGATCGGCAACACGCCGTTGATCCTGCGCAAGCCCGGCATGGACGCGCCTTCCGTCGGCGAGATCGTTCGCCTGACCGTGACCGGAAAAGCGCACGTGTTTGTCTAGAGCATGATCCCGAAAAGTGGGAACCGGTTTTCGGAAAAGATCATGCTTAAACAAGAAGATAGTCGGCGCTTAGGAAACCCTTTCGCCAGTCGCCGGTGACCAGAGCGGCCAATTTTCGAGGAAGTCGTTGTTGTGCACGACGAGCCGTCGGGCGACAGCATCGATGAGAACGATCCCGTAGGTCGGCGGCGCTTGCTCGACCACCTCCTCGCCGACCAGGTCGAGCATAAAGCGGGCATGCAGGCCGCGATGCGCGGTGAACGGGATGCCGGCGACCGTGCCGGCAATGTCGCGATGGACGTGGCCGAAGAAGATATGGCCGACATTGCCGTGGCGCGTCAAAAGGTCGAGGAAGCGCTGCTTCTGTTCAAGTCCGAGCGGGTCGAGCAGCGGCAGGCCGAGCTCGACCGGCGGATGATGCAGGAAGATGTAGGCCTGCCGCCCCGCCGCCTCGCCGAGCCGAGCGTCGAGCCAGGCAAGCCTGATGTCGCAGAGTTCGCCGGTGACGCGTCCTTCAGCCAGGCTGTCGAGGAACAGCAATGGTCCTTCCGCGCTATCGTAGACTGACTGCACGAAACCGTTGTCGTCGAGCGGCTGTTCGGGAAAGGCGGCGACAAGGTTGGCCCGCGTGTCATGGTTCCCCGGCAGCAGCCGGTACGGCACTGAAAGCGCCTGCAGGGCCGCCTTGAGATCGGCGTAGGCGCCGGGCTCGCCGGCGTCGGTCAGATCGCCGGTGAAGACGCAAAGCGCGGCATCGGCATGACGCGCATTGATGTGCGCAATGCACCGGTCAAGCCGCTGGTGCAGATCGACGCCGAAGTGAAGCTCGCCGCGTCGGCCAAGATGAAGATCCGAGACCTGGATGATTTTCATTCGACAACCCGTTCATGGCTTCAGAAGGAGATTGCGCTGTCCATTCAAAGTGCCGGAACCGGTGTCGGCGCTCTGATGTCATCGAGACGTTTGCCCGTCTGCGACGAGAAGAGATGCATGTCGGCCTGTGAGAACAGCACGCCGACGGCGGTGCCTGGCTGCGGGTGGACGGCCTCGGAGGTGACCACGGAAAACGGCGCGCCGTCGAGATCGACATAAATGACCCGGCCGGCGCCCAGTTCCTCGACGAGGTCGACGTTTGCATCGAGCGCGCCCGGCGAGCCGGGCGCGACCAGGCGAACGGCTTCCGGACGGATGCCAACCGCGACCTCGGTGCCGACCTGCAGGCCCGCGCGGGAAACGTTGAGCTTGCGGCTGCCGCCAAGCAGCGACAGCCCGTCCAGCGTAACCACGCCCTCGAGGATGTTCATCGCCGGCGCGCCGACAAAGGTGGCCACGAAACGGCTCGCCGGACGTTTGTAGATTTCGCCCGGCGTGCCGACCTGCTCGACGCGGCCGCCATTCATCACCACCAGCCGGTCGGCGAGCGTCATCGCTTCGACCTGGTCATGGGTGACGAACACCGAGGTCGCATTGAGCCGGCGGTGCAGCTTGCGGATCTCCGAGCGCATCTGGACGCGCAGCTTGGCGTCGAGGTTGGACAGCGGTTCGTCGAACAGGAACACCTTCGGTTCGCGGATCATGGCGCGCCCCATCGCGACACGCTGCCTTTGACCGCCGGAAAGCGCCATCGGCTTGCGATCGAGCAACTGTTCGAGCTCCAGCGTGCGCGCCACCGCCTGGATGCGCTGTGTGCGTTCGGCGGCGGGAACACCGGCCACCTTGAGCGAATAGCCGATGTTCTGCGCCACGCTCATATGCGGGTAGAGCGCGTAGTTCTGGAACACCATGGCGCAGCCGCGCTCGCGCGGCTCGAGCTTGTTGACGACGGTACCGTCGATGGCGATCTCGCCGCCGGAAATCTCTTCCAGGCCGGCGATCATCCTGAGCAGCGTGGACTTGCCGCAGCCGGAAGGTCCGAGGATGACGACGAATTCGCCCGACGCGATGTCGAGATCGACGCCGTGCACGACCTGCGACTTGGCATAGCTTTTCGTGACGCCGCGAATGGTGATGGAGGCCATCAGCTATCTCCTTTTGAAGTCACTTTTCGGTGGCGATCAGGCCACGCACGAACCAGCGCTGCATGGCAACGACGACGATCAGCGGCGGCAGCATGACGATGAGCGTGCCGGCCATGGCGATGTTCCATTCCGGAATGCCGCCGACGTTCGGAATGAGCTGCTTGAGCTCGGTGACCGCCGTCGCGTGCGACTGGTCGGTGGTTATGAGCAGCGGCCACAGATACTGGTTCCACGCCCACAGGAACATGATCGTCCCGAGCGCCGCCATGTTGTTGCGCGACAGCGGCAGCAGGATGTCGATGAAGAAGCGCAACGGGCCGGCGCCATCCATGCGCGCGGCCTCGGTCAATTCGTCCGGCACGGTCAGAAAGAACTGCCGATAGAGGAAGGTACCGGTGGCGGTGGCGATCAGCGGCAGGATCAGGCCGGGATAGGAATTGAGCATCCCCAGGTTGAGCGCGACATGCACGCCCCAAACCTTCTCGATCAGCCACGATAGACCGGTCAGATCCATGATCGTCTGGTAGGGCTCGAGCACGTTGGCGACGACCGCGTAGGTCGGCACGATGCGCACTTCCAGCGGCAGCATCAGCGTTACGAAAATCAGCCAGAAAATGAGGGTGCGGCCGGGAAACCGAAAATAGACGATCGAGAAGGCGGTAAGCGCCGAGATGATCACTTTGCCGGCGGCGACGCCGGCCGCCATGATGAAGCTGTTGAGCAGCTTCGGCCCGAGGTCGGCCGTTATCCATGCCGTCTTGATGTTGACCCAGAAATCGCTGCCCGGCAGCAGCGACATCGGTACATCATTGACGTCTTTGAGGTTGTGCGACGCCGCGATGGCCACGATCGCGAACGGCGCCACGCAAAACACGAAGCCGACGAACAGGATCACATGGGTGAAGAAATTCAGGAACGGTGTGCGCTCTACCATCTAGACATCACCTGTAGTGCACGCGCCGCTCGATGAAGCGGAACTGGAAGATGGTGAGCACGACGATGAGCAGCATAAGGATGATGCTTTGTGCGGCGGCCCCTGAATAATCGAGGCCTTTGAAGCCGTCGGAATAGATCTTGTAGACCATCAGATTGGTGGCGTTCGCCGGTCCGCCCGATGTCATGATGTCGACGATGCCGAAGGAATCCTGAAAGCTCTCGGTGATGTTGATGACCAGCAGGAAGAAGATCGTCGGCGTGATCAGCGGAAACTGGATATCCCAGAACCGCCTGACGACACCGGCGCCATCCATGGCCGACGCCTCGATCAAGGAGCGCGGAATGGCCTGGAACGCGGCCAGGAAGAAGATGAAATTGTAGCCGACATATTTCCACGAGAAAGCGGCGATGATCGAGGCCATCGCGTCGGTGCCGTCGAGGCCTGGATCCCAGAATCCGGGCCACATCTTGTTGACGACGGCCATGAAGCCGGCTTCCGGCGCCAGGATGAAGCGGAAGGCGAGTGCCAGGGCCGGCGCTGCGATGCCGTAGGGCCAGATCAGCACGACGCGATAAAACCGTGAGCCGGCAAGCTGCCGGTCGGTCAGCGCGGCCAGAACCAGCGCGATGAACATGGCAAGCCCGGTGCTGATGCCGGCAAAGACCAGGCTGGCGCTGATCGAATTCCAGTAATCGGCGCTGGACAGGATCGCGCGGAAATTGTCCAGCCCGACCCAGATGTTGCCGCCGCCCCATGGCTGCTGCAGCGTCAGCGACCAATAGACCGCCTGGCCGGCCGGCCAGTAGAAGAAGGTGAAGATCAAAAGCAGCTGCGGCACCGCAAACAGGATGCCAATGGTCCATCTGCTGAACGTAACGCGTTTTTCCATCGATCCGCCGACGTTGAACCGCCAGCCCGCCTTCAAGTGAAGAGACTAGATGTGAAACGGCCGCCCGTCGATTTTTCGGCGGGCGGCCTGGAACTGCCTGAAATCAGGGCAGCGTCTTGCCCGGATAGGTCTGCTGGAAGCGCTCGAGGATGGCGTCGCCATTCTTGACCAGCGTGTCGAGGCCTTCCTGGACGCCGACCTTGTTGGCGAAGATCGCCTGCATCTGCGTGCCGAACTCGGCGCGGATCTGGGTGAAATTGCCAAGCCGGATGCCGCGGGTGATTTCGGTCGGCTCCGAGGCGGTCAGGCTGGCGATCGCGGTTTCACGGCCCTTGTAGGGCGCCTTGTCGTAGAAACCCTGGGACTTCAGGTACTCGAAGCCCGACTTGGTCACCGGTATATAGCCGGTGTTGGTCGACCAGAACAAAGCGGTCTTGGGATCGTGGATGAAGTTGAGGAACGCAGCCGCGCCCTTGTATTCCGCATCCGACTTGCCGGAGAGAACCCACAGCGAGGCGCCGCCGACAAGCGAGTTCTTGCGCTCGGTACCGGCATAGACCGGCAGTTCGGCGACATCCCAGTTCATGCCTGCCTTCTGCGTCTTGCCGACCGTGCCGTGATCGCCGACCGAGGTCATGATCACCTGGCAGGTGCCGGACGCGAAGGCTTGGACCATATCCTGGCCAAGGTCCTTGGACTTGATCTTGATGAGGCCGGCATCATACCACTTTTTCAGATCGGTGACGTATTGCACGAACTTGGTCTTGTTGACTTCGAGGCGGGCGTCGAGGCCGTCATAGCCGTTGTTCTTGGTGGCGATCGGCTGGTTGTGGATGGCCGAGAACTGCTCCATCAGCTGCCAGCTTTCGTTGGCCGAGATGTTGATCGCCATCGGGCACTCATAGCCGGCGTCCTTCAGCGCCTGCAGGTCGGCGCCGACATCTTCCCAGGTCTTCGGCGCCTCGGTCTTGCCGATCTTGGTGAAGGCGTCCTTGTTCCAGTACATCAGCGGGGTCGAGGAATTGAACGGGAACGACAGCATCTCGCCCTTCGACGTGGCGTAGTAGCGCGCGATGCCGGGGAAATAGTCGGCATAATCGATCTTGTAGCCGTTCTCTTCCATCAGCTTGTCGGCAGGCTTGTAGGCGCCCGACAGCATCATGGTGGCGGTGCCGACATCATAGACCTGGACGATTGCCGGCTGCTTGCCGGCGCGGAAGGCGGCGATGGTGTTCTGCAGCGTGGCATCGTAGTTGCCCTGGCTGGTGCAGACGACTTCATAGTCGGATTGCGAGGCATTGAAGTTCTTGCACATCGTATCGACGACGCGCGCCAGATCGCCCGACAGGCCGAACCAGAAATCGAACTTGGTCGGCTCCGCGGCAGCGGGCAGCGCCATGGAAACGCTGATTGCGCCGGCGGCCACAGCCGCCAGGCTCTTTTTGATCATCGACATGAATCTCATTCCCTGTTGAGTGGTTCGTTTCAAGGATCGTCGCGCGGGTCCCTGACCGTCTCTTAGAGAATGTATGTGACAGTTCTGTTGTGCCCTTTTTGACCTGCGGACAGGCATTTTTCTCCTCCCGGGACGACGTGCGCCGCGGCGAAATGAGCCCGTTATTTCGGCGCCATTGGCTAGCTAGGGCACTGCGCGGCGGCGTAAAGGCCGGGGAGAAACGCTGCTCATATCGAGCTCTATTGGATGAATGAAATGCAGGGTATCGCAGCGGTCGCATGTCAGCCGAATGGCCGGCGGCGTCTCCGGCCTTAACTGCCAAGTGCCGCTTCGACCAGCCTCCTCGCATCCGGCCCCGACCATTCGGCCGGGCCGTTCATATGAGCGATCAGGCAGCCTTGCCCGTCGATCAGCATGGTGACCGGCAGGCCGAGTGCCAGGCCGCGCGTCTTGACGTCGTTGAACAGCCCCATCGTCGCATCGCGATAGTAGCCGAGCGCTTCGATGCCGATGTCTTTGAGGAATTTCTTCGGCTTGACGTCGTCGCCGGCATCGACATTGACCGCGATGACCTGGAAGGCGTCGCTGCCCTTTTCCTTCTGCAGCGCATCCAGCGCCGGCATCTCCGCGCGGCAAGGGGCGCACCACGTCGCCCACAGATTGAGCAGCACCGTCTTGCCGGCATGATCGGCGATCGTCATCGGCTTGCCGTCGGGATCGTTGAAGGCGAGGCTTTTCAGCGATTGCGGCGGATCGGCCGGCAAAAGCGCGGCGACCTGGCCGGTGGCCGCGGCCGCGACTTTCTTGGCGCGCTCGCTCTTGGCGGCGCACGCGACGTCGTCCTTGCTGTCGCCGGCACCGATCTGTGCCGGAGCGTTGTTGCCAGAACCGCTCTCGCTGACATATACCGCGACCGCGCCAGCCAGCACGCCCGCCACCAAGGCTGCGAGGATCAGGCGCGGGGCCGGGAAGAATCTATTGCCGTCTGCCATTTTCTAAGAACTGCTCCGGAGCACGGGTTATAGCGATGAGCGACAAGAAGGCCAGCAACCAGATGTGGGGCGGACGTTTTGCCTCGGGTCCGGCCGCGATCATGGAAGCCATCAACGCGTCGATCTCGTTCGACCGCAAACTCTATGCTCAAGACATTCGCGGCTCGATCGCCCACAGCCAGATGCTGGCGCAAACGGGCATTATTTCAGCGGCCGATCAAGAAAAAATCGCTCACGGGCTGAACACGATTCTGAAAGAGATCGAGGCCGGCACCTTCGAGTTCTCGACCCGACTGGAAGACATCCACATGAATGTCGAGGCGCGGCTTGCCGATCTGATCGGCCCGGCCGCCGGCCGCCTGCACACCGCCCGCTCGCGCAACGACCAGGTGGCGGTTGACCTGAGACTCTGGGTCAAGGACGAGTGTCTGCGCGTCGCCGAGGCGCTGAAGGGCCTGATCGCGGCCTTCCTGGAGCGGGCCGAGGAGCATGCGGCAACGGTGATGCCGGGCTTCACCCATATGCAGGCGGCGCAGCCGGTGACCTTCGGCCACCATTGCATGGCCTATGTCGAGATGTTTGCACGCGACCTGTCCCGCGTCCGCGACGCCATCGAGCGCATGGACGAAAGCCCGCTCGGTGCTGCCGCGCTGGCCGGCACCAGCTTCCCGATCGACCGCCATCAGACGGCAAAAAGCCTCGGCTTCCGCGAGCCGATGCGCAATTCGCTGGACAGCGTTTCGGACCGTGATTTCGCGCTCGAGTTCCTTGCCATGGCAGCGATCTGCGCCACCCATCTGTCGCGGCTGGCCGAGGAGATCATCATCTGGTCGACGCCGCAATTCGGCTTCGTCAGGCTGTCGGACAGCTTCTCCACCGGCTCCTCGATCATGCCGCAGAAGAAGAACCCGGACGCCGCCGAACTGGTGCGCGGCAAGACCGGCCGCGTCACCGGCCATCTGGTCGGCCTTTTGACGGTGATGAAGGGCATGCCGCTGACCTATGGCAAGGACATGCAGGAAGACAAGGAATCGGTCTTCGACGCCGCCGAGACGCTCGACCTGATGCTGGCGGCGATGACCGGCATGGTGCGCGACATGACGGTCAACGCCGCCGCCATGAAAAAGGCCGCCGGCGCCGGCTATTCCACCGCGACCGACCTTGCCGACTGGCTGGTACGCACGCTCGGCCTGCCGTTCCGCGAAGCGCATCACGTCACCGGTCGCGCCGTGGCGCTGGCCGAAGAGAAAAAAATCGGCCTGGACAGGCTGTCGCTGGAGGACTTGCAGTCCATCCACCCTGGCATCACCGCCGACATCTTCTCGGTGCTTGCCGTGCAGAATTCGGTGAAAAGCCGCGTCAGCTTCGGCGGCACCGCGCCGTCGGAAGTGAGGAAGCAGATCCGCACCTGGAAAAAGCGGCTGGCGAAAGCATAGGCCGGGGTGCAATGCGCCGAAAACTCGGCTAAAAGCAGCGGCGTACAAAGAGTTTCGGACGGATGGATCGATGACCGGAAGCAGGATTTTGGTGACGCTGACGCTGCTTGCGGCACTTGCAACTGTTACGGCCTGCGGCAGGAAGGCCGGACTCGACACGCCTTACGAAGCGGCCGTGCAGGCACGCAAGGATGCCGAGCGAGCCAAGCAGCCCGTGCCGCCGGAGCCGGAAAAACCGGTCGAGGACAAGAAGTTCATTCTCGACCCGCTGCTCTGATCAGTCCGGAACCATTCTCGTGAACCATTTCGACTACCGCGACGGCGTGCTGCATGCCGAGGACGTGGCGATTTCAGATATCGCGGCCAACGTCGGCACGCCGTTCTACTGCTATTCGACGGCAACGCTGACCAGGCACTTTCGTGTCTTCGCGCAAGCCTTCGCCGGTTTGGACACGCTGGTCTGCTACGCCATGAAGGCGAATTCCAACCAGGCGGTGCTGCGCACGCTGGCAAAACTCGGCGCCGGCGCCGACGTTGTCTCGGAAGGCGAATTGCGCCGCGCCTTGGCCGCCGGCATTCCGGCAAACAAGATCCTGTTTTCGGGCGTCGGCAAGACCGCGCGCGAGATGGACTTCGCGCTCGAGGCCGGCATCCTCTGCTTCAACGTCGAATCCGAGCCGGAGCTCGACTTGCTGTCGGCCCGCGCCGCAGCCCTTGGCAAGGTGGCGCCGATCTCGCTACGCATCAATCCCGATGTCGACGCCAAGACCCACAAGAAGATCTCCACCGGCAAGGCCGAGAACAAGTTCGGCGTTCCCTGGCAGAAGGCGCGGCAGATCTATGCCCGCGCAGCGCAGCTGCCCGGCATCAGGATCACCGGCATCGACACCCATATCGGCAGCCAGATCACCGAACTGCAGCCTTTCGACGATGCTTTTGCCCTGCTGGTCGAACTGGTCGGCGCGCTGCGCGCCGATGGGCACGCCATCGAGCATATCGATCTCGGCGGCGGCCTCGGCATCCCCTACCGCGTCGACAACAGCCCGCCGCCCTTGCCCGACGCCTATGCGCAGATCGTCAGGAAGCATGTCACCAAGCTCGGGATGAAGGTGATGTTCGAGCCCGGCCGGCTGATCGTTGGCAATGCCGGCATCCTCGTTTCCGAAGTGATCTTCGTGAAGGAAGGCGACGCCAAGAATTTCCTCGTCGTCGACGCGGCTATGAACGATCTGATCCGACCGACGCTCTATGACGCGTTCCACGAGATCAGGCCGGTAGTGCAGCAGCCGGCCGCTGCGCCACGCATGATGGTCGACGTGGTTGGCCCGGTCTGCGAGACCGGCGATTATGTCGGCCTCGACCGTGACCTGCCCAGGCTGAAGTCCGGCGACCTGATCGCCATTTCCACCGCCGGTGCCTATGGCGCGGTGCAGGCCGGCACCTACAACACCCGCCTGCTGGTTCCGGAGGTGCTGGTCGACGGCGACCGCTTCCATGTCGTGCGCCCGCGCCAGACCTATGAAGAGCTGATCGGACTGGATTCAGTTCCCGACTGGCTGGAATAGAGAGCCTACGGCGCTACAGCCTGCGCTGAACGAGCAACCGGGTTTCGGAAATCCTGTCCTCGTCACGGCGGTAGAATGTCCACTGCTTGATGCGCTTGGCGCGCAGAAGACCGGCCTGGGTGAGTACGCGCATATGTTCGCTGAGCGTCGCCTGGGTGATGCCGAGCTTTTCGGCGATCAGCAGCGCGCAAACGCCATCCTCGACCAGATCGCCATCCAACTGGCGTGGGAAATGGGCGCGCGGATCCTTCAGCCAATCGAGGATCTGTAGCCTGCGCTCGTTGGCGATCGCCTTGAAGACATCAACCTCTTGCATTTAGCCATTTTGCTAAGTTACTAAGCAATGTCAATCTTGTCAGGAGCGCACCATGCCGGACGGCAACACAATCACCCGCGAGCGCATCGCCGCGATGGAGCCGCGCATCCGGCCCTTCGTGCGCCACACGCCGACACTGCGGGTCGACATGGCCGATTTCGGCCGCCCCGCCCATGCCGTCGACCTGAAGCTCGAAAGCCTGCAGCATTCCGGCTCGTTCAAGGCGCGCGGCGCCTTCACCAACCTGCTTGAACGTCCGGTGCCCAAGGCCGGCGTCGTCGCCGCCTCGGGCGGCAACCATGGCGCCGCGGTCGCCTATGCCGCCATGCGGCTCGGTCACAAGGCAACGATCTTCGTTCCCGAAGTCAGCCCGCAGGCAAAGCTGGACCGCATCCGCGGCTACGGCGCCGATCTGGTTGTCGGCGGCGCCCGCTATGCCGAGGCCCTGGCTGCCAGTGAAAGCTTCGCGGAAAAGACCGGTGCGCTGCAGATCCACGCCTTCAACCAGGCGGAAACGCTGGTCGGCCAAGGCACGCTCGGGCTCGAGATCGAGGCAGACCTGCCCGAACTCGACACGCTGCTGGTCGCTGTCGGTGGCGGCGGCCTGATCGGCGGCATCGCCGCCTGGTTTGCCGGCCGGATCCGCATCATCGCCGTCGAGCCCGAAGGGGCTCCGACACTCTTCCGCGCTTTGGAGGCGGGCCAGCCGGTCGACGCACCGGCGGAAGGCATCGCCGCCGATTCGCTGGCCCCCAAGCGCGTCGGCGAAATGATGTTCCCGATCGCCGAGGCCTTCGTCGAACGCTCCCTCCTGGTCAGCGACGACGACATCATCGCCGCACAGAAAGCGCTGTGGGACCGGGTGCGGATCATCTCCGAGCCGGGTGGTGCGGCCGCCTTCGCGGCGATCCTGTCCGGCCGCTACGAACCATCGCCAGGCGAGCGTGTCGCCGTGCTGGTCTGCGGCGCCAACGCAAATCCGGCGAATTTCTAGGCGCAACCGCGACAAGACCTGTTCACGTTTTAACTGCCGCCTCGCCTTTGCCGTGTTTGCTGGTAAACTTCCGTTCGTGAGTCCGGGCTATCCCGCCCGGACAGGAAGGGCCGATGACGCAACGACCCACTTCCAGCAGCGATCGCGGCCTGGCCGGGCGCCTTGCCTTGAGCCGGCTGGCGACGCGGGTCTCGATGACGGTCGAGCGCGGCTGGCCGTTGCTGCTGCCGCTGGTCATCGTCGCCAGCCTGTTCCTCAGCATCTCCTGGCTTGGCCTCTTCCCCCGCTTGCCCGACATGGTGCGCATCGGCCTCGTCGCCGCATTCGCCATCGCCGGCCTTGCGGCACTCTATCCGCTGCGTTTCTTCAAACTGCCGTCCGCTGCCGAGATCGACCGCCGCATCGAAGCGGCCAACAATTTGCTGCACAGCCCCGTGCTGGTGCAGACCGATCGGCCGAGCGGCAAGGAAAGCGGCTTTTCGCAGGCGCTGTGGCGCGAGCACCAGAAGCGCATGGCCGACCAGCTCGGCAACCTCGGCGCCGACCTGCCGCGCACGCGCGTGCCGGAGCGCGACCCATGGGGGCTGCGCGCGGTGGCTGCCCTTTTGTTGGTCACCGCCTTTGCCTTTTCCTTCGGACCGTCGGGCGGCCGGATAGGCGACGGCTTCAATGCCCATGCGGCACGCGACACGGTTCCGCCGCGCATCGATGCCTGGGTGACGCCGCCTGCCTATACCGGCAAGCCGCCGGTCTTCCTCACCGCTGACGCCAATCAGGCCGCCTTGACCTTTAACGTTCCGCAAGGCAGCGACGTCTCGCTGCGCGTCACCGGCGGTTCGGGCGAGGAAACGCTGAGCTACGCCGACGCCAGCGGCAACGCCCGCATTATCGACCCGGCCGGACCGAAAGCCACCACGGCCAAGCCGGCGGCCGCCACGCCCAAGCTGCGCCAGTTCACCGGCAAGCTGACTGCTGACGGCACGCTGACGCTGAAATCGGGCGAAGCCGACCTTGGCCACTGGGCTTTCACAGTGATCCCGGACAAGCCGCCGCAGATCCATTTCGTCGGCGAACCAAAGCGTGCCGCCAACGGCGCCTTCGAACTTAGCTACCAGATAGACGACGATTATGGCGCGGCCACCGGCAAGGCGGTTTTCGCGCTGGCCGACCCGCAGGCGCCCACCGCCCACCCGCTCTACGGCCCGCCCGAACTGCCGCTGGCGCTGCCGCGCCGCGGCGGCAAGACCAACGTCGCCAAGACCACCAAGGACCTGACCGAGCACGTCTGGGCGGGCGACAGCATCAAGCTGACGCTGGTCGCCACCGACGATGCCGGACATACCGCAACCAGCGAGACCAAGACGCTGGTGATGCCGGAGCGGCCATTCTCCAATCCGCTGGCAAGGGCGGTGATCGAGCAGCGCCGCCTGCTGGCGCTCGACGCCAACGCCAAGAACCACGTGCTCGACTTGATGGACGCGATCACCATCCGCCCCGAAGACACGTTCGACAACATGGCGCACTACCTCGCCATCATGAGCGCCCGCAGCCGGCTGAAGATGGCCGACAGCGACGATCAGCTGCGCAACGAGGTGTCCTATCTCTGGGAAATCGCGCTCGGCATCGAGGAAGGCAATCTGTCGGCCGCCGAGAAGCGGCTGCGCCAGGCGCAGCAGGCGCTGCAGGACGCGATCAAGAACGGCGCCAGCGATGCGGAAATCGAAAAGGCGATGAAGGAACTGCGCGAGGCGATGAACGAGTTCCTGCAGGAATTCGCGCAGCGCGCGCAGCAGAATCCGAACGCGCCGCAGATGCAGCAGAACGGCCAGGAACTGCGCCAGAGCGATATCGACCGCATGATGGACCAGATCGAGAATCTGGCGAAATCAGGCGATCGCGACAAGGCGCAGGAGTTGCTGTCGCAACTGCAGGACATGATGAACAATCTGCAGGCCGGACGCCAGCAACAGGGCGACCAGCAGGACAGCGAGATGCGCCAGCAGATGGACAAGCTGGGCGAGATCATGCGGCGCCAGCAGGAGATGATGAACGACACCTTCCGCATGGACCAGATGCAGCGTGGCCAGCGTCAGCGCGGCCAGAACCGCGACGAGCAGCTCGGCGAAAACGGCGGCGGTGGACAGGATCAGGACAAGCCCGGCCAGGGTGACGACCGCGACCCGCTCGCCCGGCAGAAGCCGATGACGCCGCAGGAGTTCGCCGACGCGCTGAAGCAGTTGCAGGAAGGCCAGGGCAAGCTGCAAAGCGACCTAGAGCAACTGAAGAAGGGTCTCGAAGGCCTGGGCATGGAGCCCAATGAAGGATTTGGCGAGGCCGGCAAATCGATGGGCAATGCCGAACAGGCGCTCGGCGAGGGCGAAGGCGACCAGGCCGTCGGCCACCAGGGCCGAGCGCTGGAGGCGCTGCGCAAGGGCGCCAAGGACATGATGAAACAGTTGCAGGCCATGCAAGGCGACCAGGGCGGCAGCGAGCAAGGCGGCCGCCAGCAGGACGCCGACCGTGATCCGCTCGGCCGGCCGCGCGCTACCAACGGCCCTGACGACGGCAACTCGGTGAAGGTACCGGACGAGATCGACGTGCAGCGCGCCCGCCAGATCCTCGAAGCGATCCGCAAGCGGCTCGGCAATGCGCTGAGCCCCGATATCGAGCGCAGCTATCTCGAGCGGCTGTTGGAGCTCAAATAACCACCCTGCCCCTGAACCTATCGAACGGTTGCAACGCCATGCCGAAACTCGGCGCGATCACCCCCATTCTGCGCATCTTCGACATCGCCAAGGCGCAGGAATTCTATGTCGGTTTTCTCGGCTTCGAAATTCAATGGGAGCACCGCTTCGACGACAACGCGCCGCTCTACATGGCGGTCCGCCGCGACGGCTGCATCCTGCATCTCAGTGAACATCACGGTGACGGTGCGCCGGGCGCGGCCTTGCGCATTCAGGTCGAGGACATCGCGGCACTGCATCGCGAATTGATCGGCAAGAAATACCGCTTCGCGCGGCCGGGTCTCGAAGACACGCCGTGGAAGAGCCGCGAGATATCGGTCACCGATCCGTTCGGCAACCGGCTGCATTTCTACGAGGAAGCGGCTGGCTGACCCTGCCTGTTGACGAACGCCTCGCGGATTGCCTCCTCCATGCCGTCGATCGCCTCGCCCGACGCATTCGGATTGCGGTGCATCACGACATTGGAGGCATCGATGGCACCAAAGCCATCGGCCAATGTGAGTTCGCGACAACCATCGGGAATGTTGCTGCGCGAAATCGGCGCGATTGCCAGCCCTGAGGTGACAGCGAGTTTCAGACCGCCGGTGGTGTCGCTGGTGTAAGCGACACGATAGGCAAGCCCCCGTTGCTCAAGTGACTTGATGGCGAAGTCCTTGCACCAACCTGCCCGGTTGTAGAGGGCGATCGGCACCGGCTGTTCCTCATGCATGTGATGCAGGTTCGACGTCACCCACACGGTCGGGTCGTGCATCAGCACTTCGCCGCCGGAGGGGTCCTGCCATTCGAACACCACGCAGAGATCGAGTTCGCCGGCGGCGAGCGCCGCCGTCTGCGCCCCCGAATGGGCGTAGCGCACCGTCACCTCGACCTTGGTGTGACGTTTCGAAAATGCGCCGAGCGCGCGCGAAAGAATGGCGTGGCCATATTCCTCGGGAATGCCTATGCGCACAGGACCGCCAAGCGGCGCTGCCACCATCGACGCCGCAGTCTCGTCGAGCAGCGAGACGATACGCCGGGCGTTGGCGATGAGCTCACCGCCACGCCGCGTCAGCGCCACGCCGCGCGAGCCGCGCTCGAACAGGCTGTCGCCGACCATGCCTTCGAGCTTCTTCATCTGCATCGAGACCGCCGACTGGGTACGGCCGGCCTGCTCCGCCGCCTTGGTAAAATTGCCGGTTTCGGCCACCGCGACGAAGGTGCGCAGGAGATCGCTGTCGAGCGTCGGCTTCATGTTACTCGCCATAAGAAAATCTGATTGCTGGTATCATTCCAATTCGTTTGCAACATGTCAAACGCCGGAGGATAGTCAGCTCACCCATTGGATATGCGACTGCGAAAGCGGCCGCGGACCAATTTGTAGAGTCCTCACTCGTACCCGCTGCCCGAAACGGTGGCGGGTTCTTTTTGACCCTGAGCGAACAAGGCTTCGGGTGATGCGCGCAGGGAGCCGATTGGAACGACATGCAGAACCGGATCGTCCTTGGCATCATAAGCCTCTGCCTTGGCGTGCTGGTGTTCTCGCTCCAGGATCCGCTGGTCAAGGCCGTATCGAGCACCTATCCGGTGACTGAAGTGATGGCGATCCGCTCGATCGTCGCCCTGCCCATCCTGATCTTTCTCGTCCACATCGATGTCGGCTTGCCGGCGATCCTGTCGAAGCGGTTTGGCATGCTGACGGCGCGCGCCTTCATCCAGTTCTCATCCTACACGATCTACTATCTGGCCATCGCCGCTTTGCCGCTGGCCGACGCGGTGGCGCTCTATTTCATGGCGCCGCTGTTCATCATGGCGCTGGCCGGCCCCTATCTTGGCGAACGCGTCTCCTGGAAGACGCTCACCACTGTGCTGATCGGCATGCTCGGCGTTCTCGTGATGGTGCGCCCGGGTGCCGGCCTGTTCGACTGGGCGGCGCTGCTGTCGCTCGGCTCGGCGCTGCTCTACGGTTTTTCGCAGCTGATGGCGCGCAAGATCGGCGACACCGAATCCTCCACCGTCATGGCGTTCTACCAGAACGGCGCCTATCTGGTCGGCGCGGCCGTGGTTGCCGGCATGTTCCGGCTGGCCGGCATCACCCATGCCGTCCACCCCAGCCTCGAATTCCTGGTGCGGCCATGGATCTGGCCGGCGACGCCGGATTTTCTGAAGATGGCTGCTTGCGGTTTCGTCGCCTCGGCCGGGATGATCCTGCTCTCGCAGGCCTATCGGCTGGCGCCCGCCAACCGCGTCGCCACCTTCGAATACACCGGCATCATCTGGTCGCCGCTGTGGGGTTTCCTGTTCTTTGCCGAAGTGCCGCGATCGACGACCGCGATCGGCGCGGCGGTTATCGTCGGCGCCGGCCTGCTCGCCCTCAACACCGAGCGACGCAAGGGCACAACATCTGCGCTTGTTGCAACCGGCGACGCGGCATGACCATCAAGCGAAGCAGGCGAGCGCCTTTTCGACGCGGGCGCGGATTTCGGCCAGCGTGAACGGCTTCTGCACGACGTCGAGGATGATGCCGTTCAGTTCCTCGGCGCGTTCGCGCTGGTCGGCATAGCCGGTCATCAGCAGGATCTTCATCGTCGGGAAAAGTGCGGCGGCCGCCATGGCCATCTCGATGCCGTCCATCTCCGGCATGCGGATGTCGGAGACAACGAGGTCGTAGCCGCCAAGTGCCGCGCGAATCAGGGCAAGCCCTTGCGCGCCATCGGCGGCAACGGTGACCGAATGCCCGTCACGTTCGAGCGCGCGGGCGGCGAGGGTGCGGACGGACTCATCGTCCTCGACGATCAGAAGCTTTGCCATGGGCAGGATACTTGACGGGGAAAAGTTGACTTTTCTGAACCGCAAAAGCATCAAAAAACAAAAGTCAGGCGTCGCCTTTGACGATGCCGACGAACGGCAATTCGCGAAAGGCATGCGCCACGTCCATGCCGTAGCCGACGACGAAGTAATCGGGGCAGTCGAAGCCGACATAGTCGGCGTTGAGCGCCGTTTGGCGGCGCATGCGCTTGTCGAGCAGCACGGCAATGGCACAGCTTTTGGCGCCGCGCGACAGCATCAGCTCGCGGGTGAAGCTCAGCGTCTTACCGGATTCGAGGATATCGTCGATCAAAAGCACATCGCGGCCGGCGACCTCGTTGTCGATATCGCGCAGCACCCTCACCTCGCCGCTGGTGGTGCCGGCGCCGTAGCTGGAAATGAAGATGAACTCGACCTCGGGCGACAGGCCGACATCGTGCATGGCGCGAATGAGATCGGCGGCGAAGATGAACGAGCCTTTCAGCACCGAGATCACCAGCAGGTCATGGTAATCGTGTTCGGCGATCTCCTTGGCGAGCTCGAGATTGCGCCGCGCAATGGCGGACGCCGAGAACAGCACTTCGATGTCCTTGCCGCGCACGACTGGCATTTTTCGCCTCTCCAAGATGCTCGTCTACTACGCCCCTCGCGCCAGGGTGTGTTGAAATTCAGGTCAGGCCGGCATCATCTGAATATCAATACACCCTAGTCGGCGAAGGCGACCGACACGGTCCTTACCCCGCTTCTAGGCAGGTCGAGGCGGCTGGCAAAGCCAAATCTTTCGCCCGGCCCCAGCGAACGGTCGGATGTCCCCAACCTATAGCGGGTGATGTGGCTGTCATTGCCTGTGACGCGGATTTCCAGCGCTGGCAATTGCGCGGGCTTGGCCCCTTCATTGGCGGCTTCGCCATCGACGAACAGGATCGGCGTCGGCCCGGACGCGTCGACGTGCGAGGTGACGCCTGAAAGGCGGAGTGCGGCACCGGCCGGCTGTGCGGCAGCCCAGAACGGCGTCTGGCGCACCAGAGCGTGGCCGCCCGAGACCCAGAAGGCAGCCAAAGCGGCACTGACGCCGGCGATCCAGAAGATCGGCCCGCCGCGTGCGGCCGGCAGCCGGCCTAGTGTGGCTTCCGGCTTGCGCAGCATATCCATGCCTTCGATCGATGGCGCGGCAATGCTGCGCGGCAGCGGCGACGGCACGGCTTCCGCCGTCGCGGCAAAGCGCGGCAGCACCTCATAGTCGGCATCGATGATGTCGGCCGCCGGTCCACGCATGATGTGTTCCGGTGCGGGCGCTGACCCGGTCATGATTTCGCCGGAAACCGGGCGCGCCGTTCGATCGTCAGCCATCACGGCCCCAGTATTGCAACACGTTCGCTCTTCGTTTCTTTTGCGTAAACGGAAATGGTTAACGCTTCCCCACCGGAACCTCAGTGTCGACCCGAAAAAGCCCCAAAATTAACCAAGGGTTAACCATGCCGGCCGATGGTCTTTTCACAGAAATGGCTGGCTCGTTGCCGCCGAGAGTTTCAGGTCGTCGAACGTGATCCGCTTCGAAAATGTCGGCCTCCGCTATGGCATGGGTCCGGAAATCCTCCGTGACATCTCCCTGCACATTCCGGAGCGCTCCTTTCAGTTCCTGAGCGGCCCTTCGGGCGCCGGCAAGACGACGCTGCTGCGCCTGTTGTTCATGTCGCTGAAGCCGACACGCGGGCTGATCACCATCTTCGGCAAGGACCGTTCGCGCATTTCGCGCAACGAACTGCCGCATCTGAGGCGCCGCATCGGCGTGGTGTTCCAGGATTTTCGCCTGCTCGACCACATGACCACCTATGAGAATGTGGCGCTGCCGCTGCGCGTGCGCGGGCGCGAAGAGGCAAGCTACCGCACCGACGTCACCGAGCTGTTGAAATGGGTCGGCCTTGGCGAACGCATGCATGTGCTGCCGCCGGTGCTGTCCGGCGGCGAAAAACAGCGCGCCGCCATTGCCCGCGCGCTCATCGAACAGCCCGAGATCCTGCTTGCCGACGAACCCACAGGCAATGTCGACCCGCCGCTGGCGCGCAGGCTTTTGCGGCTGTTCATCGAGCTGAACCGGCTGGGCACCGCTGTGGTGATCGCAACCCACGACCTCGGCCTGATGGAACAGGTCGACGCGCGGCGCATGATCCTGGCCGGCGGAAGGCTGGATATCTATGACTGACCTGTCCGCCGACCATCTCCACGACCAGGACATCGAGCAGGCCGAGGCACCGCAGCGTGCCCAACGCAAGATGGCGCCGATCGTGCCGGCGCAGAACATTGCCGGCCGGGCGCTGGTGCTGGTCATCGCCATCATGACCTTCCTGTCGTGCCTGACCTTCGGCGCGGTGACGCTGGTGCGCGACACGGCTTCCGTCTGGGAGAACCAGATTTCGCGCGAGGCGACGATCCAGATCAAACCGGCCGACGGCCTCGACATGGAGGCAGCCCTTGCCCAGGCCTCGCAGATCGCCGGCGAATTCCCCGGCGTGAAGGCCACCCAGATCATCGACCGCGAGGCAACGGCCCGCCTGCTGGAGCCGTGGCTAGGCTCGGGCCTGAACATCGACGAGCTGCCGGTGCCGCGTCTGATCATCGTCACCATCGATGAGAACAGCCCGCCCGATTTCGCTGCCATGCGCGCGGCGATCACCCCCAAACTGCCGAGCGCCTCGCTCGACGATCACCGCACCTGGGTCGACCGGTTGGTCGCCATGGCCCGCACCACGGTGACCATCGGCATCGCCGTGCTGGCGCTGATGCTGTCGGCAACCGTGCTGACGGTGGTGTTCGCGACGCGCGGCGCCATGGCCGGCAACGGCCACATCATCGAAGTGCTGCATTTCGTCGGCGCCGAGGCGCGCTTCATCGCGCGTGAATTCCGCCGGCACTTTCTCGTCACCGGCATGAAGGGCGCAGCCGCCGGCGGCGCCGCGGCGATCCTCGTCTTCATCGTCTTTTCCTGGTGGTCGTCTCGCAACATGGCAACGCCGCAGGCCGACCAGGCGACCGCTTTGTTCGGCAATTTCGCCATCGGCTCGGCGGGCTATCTCGGCGTCGGCCTCATGGTGCTGGTGATCGGCGCGCTAACCGCGGCAACGTCCCACGCCACCGTCGTCGCTTATCTCAGCGACATCGATGTTCGCCAACCGGATGGAGGCTAGTGCGTGTCGCCCGACGGTGGGAACCGGGCTTGGGGCAACGACATGCATCCAGGAAAAGATCACGGATGAAGACTGCCGTAACGCAATGTGCGCTTTTTTACCTACCAAAGGCCGCATTTCAGGATTAACCATAGGATGATGGACGCGGATTCGACCGGAACGGTTGGACAGATGCCAGTGGTGGTTGCCCGTTCGCATGAACGCGGCAGGCTGAGCCGTTTGATGGCCGCGTTGCGTATCTCACTTCTCTGTCTGCTTCTGCTGGTAGCCCTGTTTGCCGGCGGCTTCGGCTGGTTTGCCAACACGGTCAGCCATCTGACGACCCCGGCCAATCCGGCAAAGGCCGACGCCATCATCGTGCTCACCGGCGGCCAGTCGCGCCTCGACGCGGCGATGGAGTTGCTCGCTTCAGGCAAGGGCGCGCGGCTGCTGATCAGCGGCGTTCATCCCTCTGCCAGCCGCCGTCAGCTCCAAGCCGCGACCGGTGGCGACAAGGCGCTGTTTTCCTGCTGTGTCGACATCGACCGTGCCGCACTCGACACCATCGGCAATGCCGAGGAAAGCGCCAAATGGGTGGAGAGCCACGCCTATGGCACCGTCATCCTGGTCACCAACAACTACCACATGCCGCGCAGCCTGCTGGAAATGGGCCGGCTGCTGCACGGCGCCAAGCTCGAACCCTATCCGGTGGTCAACAGCAACCTCGACAATGGCGGCTGGCTGACCAAGCCGGAGGCGCTGCGCGTGCTTTTGACAGAATACAGCAAATATCTGCTGGCGCTGGCACGCGGCATCGTACCGCTTCGCCAGACCGCTGACGGCATTGCGCTGGCCGAGGTTTCAACGGCCAAGGACTGAGCCGTACTGACAGCCGTTACCTGGCGCCCGATGCGCCACGCAGGCGCGCGAGTTCCTGCTCGAGGCGTTCAATGCGCCTGTCCCGTTCGGCAAGTGCTGCCGCCACGTCGGCGGCCTCAAAACGCTGCGGAATATGCTGCGGGCAATTGGAATCCCAGGCCGAGACCGTAAACAGGATGACCTGCTCGGGACGGGCCTTGTAGTCCTGCGGCATCAGCTTCGCCAGGAGCTCGGCGTCATCCTCGACGACGCGCGCCGTGCCCCAGATCTTGATGCGCTGCCGATGGGCATAGTCGATCAGGAACAGGAAGGCCTGCGGGTTGTCGTTCAGATTGCCCTGGGTGATAAATTGCTTGTTGCCTGAAAAATCCGCGAAGCCGATCGTGTGCGCGTCGAGCACTTTGAGGAAGCCGGCCGGCCCGCCGCGATGCTGGATGTAGGGCTGGCCGTCGGCATTGGCGGTCGACAGGAAAATACTGCTCTGCGCCTCGATGAAGGCTGCGAGATCCGGTGTGATATCAGCCTGCCACCCGCCGCGCTCCTCGACGCGGGCATAGGCCTGGCGCGAGCCCTTGCGGGTCTGAATCGCCTTGATGGTCGGCGTAAAGGCGACGTCGCTGGTGAAAGCGTGAGCGTTCATGGAAGCCTCCTTCAAGGCCGAACTGCCGGCCGTTACACGCCACAGATAAAGCCTTCCATCTTTCGGATGTAGATGGCATATCTGTAACCTATTCTTCCATTTTTCGGGAGAGTCATGGATCGTCTTGAAGCCATGTCGCTTTTCGTCGCCGCGGTGGAGGCCGGCAGCCTGTCCGCCGCCGGACGCCGTTTCGGCGTGCCGCTGGCGACGGTCAGCCGCAAGGTCTCCGACCTGGAGCGGCATCTGAAGACACGCCTGTTGAACCGCTCGACGCGTCAGCTGACACTGACCGACGCCGGTCACGCCTATCTTGTCGCCTGCCGTCGCATTCTGGGCGAGGTCGGCGAGGCCGAGCGCATTGCTGCCGGCGAATACAGCGCCCCGACAGGCGAGCTGATCATCACCGCACCGATTGTCTTCGGCCGCCTGCATGTGCTGCCGGTGGTCACCGAATTCCTCGCGGCCTATCCCGATGTGAATGTGCGTCTGACGCTTGGCGACCGGATAAGCCAGTTGATCGAAGAGCATATCGATCTCGCCATCCGCATCGGCCCGCTTGCCGATTCGAGCATGGTCGCCATTCGTGTCGGTTCGATCCGGCATGTTGTTTGCGCAAGCCCGGCCTATCTGGCCGAGCACGGCACGCCGAAGACGCCGAACGAGCTTGCGGCACACAGCTGCATCACCTTCGAGGGGCTTGCCTCTCTCGCCACCTGGACCTTCCTCGCCGACAAGACGGAACTCACGGTTCCGATCCGTTCCCGGCTTCAGGTCAACACCGCCGAAGCGGCGATCGATGCCGCGATTGCCGGCGTCGGCATGACGCGTGTGCTTTCCTACCAGATATCAGCCGCGGTGCGGTCGGGCGCGCTCCATCCCGTGCTGGAGGCGTTCGAGCCCGAGCCGTGGCCGGCGAGCCTGGTCCATGCCGGCCAGGGCCTGTTGCCGGTGAAGCTGCGTGCCTTCCTCGATTTCGCCGCCCCGCGCCTGAAGCAACGGCTGGCCCGGGCGGCATGGCAGGGCTGACAGCGGTTCATTGCAGGACGGATTGATCCCGGCCATTGCGACGTTTCCTTTTTGCCCGCGCTTGGTGTAACCAACGCACACCTCCTCACCGGGCCTTCCTGCATGCTCTATTTCCGCTCGCTGGCGTTCAACTTCGTCTTCTATGTCAGTCTGATCGTCCAGATGATCCTGTGGACGCCCTACTATTTCCTCTCGCCGCGCCATCGCGCCTGGTTTGTGCCGAAATTCTGGTCGCGCACCAGCCTGTGGCTCTACGCCAAGATCGCCGGCACCAGGAGCGAGATCACCGGCCAGGAAAACCTGCCCGAAGGCTCGTTCATCCTGGCGCCCAAGCACCAGTCCTTCTGGGACGCGATCGCCTTCTTCCCCTTCCTGCAGGACCCGCTCTACATCTTGAAGCGGGAATTGACCTGGATCCCGTTCTTCGGCTGGTACATCTTGAAGATGCGGATGATCCCGGTGCATCGCGGCAGCCGTTCCAAGGCGTTGAAGGCCGTGGTCGCCGCGACCAAGGAGGAGTTGGCGCGCAATCCCCGCCAGTTGATCATCTATCCCGAAGGCACGCGCCGGGCGCCGGGCGACGAACCGTCCTACAAATACGGCATCGTCGAAATCTATGCGCAGCTTGGCATTCCGGTGGTGCCGGTCGCCCATGTCGCTGGCCTCTATTGGCCACGCCGGAAATTCCTGCGCTTCCCCGGCACCATCAAGGCGCGCTTCCTGCCGCCGATCCCGCCTGGCTTGGCCAAAGACGAGTTCATGGAACGGCTGATCGGCGACACCGAAGCCGCCTGCGACCAACTGCTCATCGAGGCATCTCAGGCACCGAACGCGCCGCCAATGCCGCCAACGGCGGTGAAGCGGCTGGCGGAACTTGGCGCGGCCGCAAAGGCGAAAGCCTGAACCGCGCGCTCATCGCCACACCGCCAGCGCGGTAGTCAAAACCAGTGTCGCCGCAAACACCAGATTGATGATCCGTGAGGCCAACGGCTGGCGCAGGAAGCGCGCAAACGCTGCCCCGGCGAGAAGCCACAGCACATGGATGGCGACGATCATCAAGGCGAGCACCGCCAGCCTGGCGGGAATACCGAGATCCCCGCCGTTGGCCCCCGAAGACGTGCCTAACACGGCGGCGATCGCCACATAGGCTTTCGGGTTGGCGACGGCGAGAAGAAACCCGCCGAGGAAAGTCGGGAGCTTGGCCCCGCCCGTGCGTTCCGCCAGCGGCGGTGCCGTCGCTATCTTGAACGCGAGATAGAGGATGTAGGCTGCCGAAGCGATAGCCAGCAGCGGCGCCAGCTTCGGCATTGAGGCGAGAACGGCCATGACGCCCCCCGCCACGATCAGCAGCACTCCCATCGTGCCGACGATGATCCCCGAGGTATAGCGGAGCGATTGGCGCAGGCCGAAAGCAGCGCCGATGGCGGTGACGCTGATCGTCGCCGGCCCGGGACTGCCCATGACGACAGCCGCCGCAAGCACCAGGGCCAGCAATTGCTGCCACGTGTGGGAAAGAACCTGACCGGCCATCTGCTTTGCCCGCATCCTGTCTGGATGCGGACGACGATAGAACCAGGCAGCGCCGGACGTCTTGAACGATTGTGCAGTCCCGGCTACGCGCTGGCTCTGTCCAGCTCGGCCATGTCTTCCGCACCCAGCCTCAGCGACGCGGCACGGACGAGGCTGTCGACCTGGTCGAGCGTCGTGGCGCTGGCGATCGGCGCTGTGACGCCGGGCCGCGCCATCACCCAGGCGAGCGCCACTTCCGCCTGGCTGGCCGAATGCCGCGCCGAGACAGTGTCGAGCGCGGCGAGGATGCGCATGCCGCGCACATTGAGATAGTCCTTCACGCCACCGCCGCGCGGGCTTTTGCCAAGATCGGCCTCGCTGCGGTATTTGCCGCTCAAAAACCCCTTGGCGAGACCGTAATAGCTGATGACGCCAATGTCCTCCGCGAGGCAGATGTCGCGCAGCGGACCATCGAAGGATGAGCGGTCGTAAAGATTGTAGGCAGGCTGCAGCACTTCGTAGCGCGGCAGGCTGCGCAGGCTCGCGACATCAAGTGCTGCGCGCAACTGGCCGGCGTCGAGGTTGGAGGCGCCGATGTGGCGGACCTTGCCCTTGGCCAGCAGCTTCTCATAGGCGCCGAGCGTTTCCTCGTAAGGCGTGGTCGGATCCGGCCAGTGCGACAGATAGAGATCGACGACATCGGTCTGCAGCCGCTGCAACGACGCATCGATGGCCTTTTCGATATAGGCCGCGGAGAGGTCCTTCTTGCCTTGGCCCATATCCGAGCCGACCTTGGTGATGACGATGACCTGATCGCGGTTGCCGCGGCTCTTCATCCATTTGCCGATGATGGTTTCGGACTCGCCGCCCTTGTTGCCGGCAGCCCAGCGCGAATAGGCGTCCGCCGTGTCGATGGCGTTGAGGCCGTTGTCGAAAAACCGGTCGAGCAGGTCGAACGAGGTTTTCTCGTCGGCGGTCCAGCCGAAGACGTTGCCGCCCAGAACCAGCGGCGCGATGGAAAGGTCGGTTTGACCGAGGCGGCGTTTCTGCAAGACTGAACTCCGTGGTGCCGGGAAGGATCGGGGGAAAGTCCGGAGACCTTACCTAGGTCTTGCCGCGCCGAGGTCAAAGGCCTGCTCGCCTTTTCCAACGGGCCAGCGCTTCACAAAGGCGCGACCCGCCGCGCCACCTCTTCCAGCCAGTGATCGCGAATGCCCAGCGCCTCGAGGTGTTCGAGCGTGCTCAGCACATAATCCTCATTGTTGCCGGACTGGCCGACGGCGCCGCGCACCACGGCCGCCGCATGCGCCGCGTCGAGCGCGCCGGCATATTGCTCATGCTGGCGGTCGACGATGTAGGCCACCGCCTCGACCGTGCCGCCGCCGTCGAGGCGAACCTTGAGCGTGCGCTCAAGATAGACGCTGGTGACCAACTCGCGCTCACGCAGATAGGCAATGACTTCGTCACGCAGATCGCCGGGAACACGAAACGCCAGGCCGATGCAGGAGCCGCCATGGTCGAGGCCGAGCACCAGCCCCGGCCGCTCGCGCGTTCCACGATGCACGAAGGAATAGACGCAGAGCGAGCGGCGATAGCCGTGCAGGCGCGCGCGCCGTGTCTCGACATGCGCGAACCCCGGCCGCCAGATCAGCGAACCGTAGCCAAACACCCAAAAATCGCCCATATCGCCGCGCCTGATTGCAAAAGAATGCCAACACCGCAGGGAATCGGTGTTTTTCCGCCCGTCCCCGTCTACCTATTCGTCTCTGTCTACCTGTTGGTGTCGGAATCGAAAGTCCGTCCACAATACCCATGCGTTAATGAGAGCCAAAGCATGACGTCAAGTGACGAACGCCAACCAAAGTCCCGCCGCGGCCTGTTCTGGCTTGTGGCGTTCATCGTTGTGTTGTTTGCCATCTATAGCGGCGGCTGGTTCTATCTGGCTGACCAGGTAAGAACCGAGGCCGACAAGGCCGTTGCCACACTCAACAAGAATGGCGTCGAAGCTGATTGCGCCAATCTCCAGGTCAGTGGCTACCCGTTGAGCTTTGTCATTTCCTGCGACAACCTTGCCTACGAGGATGAGGCCAAGAACATCGCGGCGTCGGCCGGCAGTTTCAATGCCATTGCCCAGATCGTCCAACCCTTGTCACCGTTTGCCAATCTGCGCGGTCCGCTCAGAACCTCCGTACCGGGCATGATGCCGCTGTGGATCGACTGGGACAACCTGCAGGCCAACGTCAAACTATGGTATCCGCTGCCGCAGCGCGTATCGCTGCAGGCCGAGGGCCTGTCCGGCCAGACCGACCCGGCCGACGATACCGACCCGGTTTCGTTGTTCAGCGCGGGGACCGCGGCGGGAGAGCTGCAGCCCGATGGCCAGGACATTGGTTATGTCGGAAGCTTCACCGACCTTGAGATCGATGCCGGCGCGATCGGCGGGCGTGTGCTGCCGGCGCTCGACGGCAGCGGCGACGCGACGCTGAAGAACGGCGTGGCGCTGATCAAGACCGAGGCAAAAAGCCTGCGCGGCCAGGCGGTCGACATCCGCAAGCTCGATCTGTCGTCGGGCACCGCGCGCATCACCGTTTCCGGACCGGTGTCGGTCGATGCCGACGGCCTTGTCAACGCCGACCTGACGATCAGGCTGAAGGACCCGAAAGCCGTGGCGGCAATCCTTGCCACCGCCATTCCCGAGCAGAAGAGCCAGATCGAACAGGGTTTTGCCGCACTCGCTTTGCTCGGCAACGAACCGTCGATGCCGCTCAAGGTGGTCAAGGGCAAGGCTTCGTTCGGCTTTATCCCGCTGGGCAAGATCAAGCCGGTCGAATAGCAAAGTCCCATGAACAGACCTGTGAAGCTCCTCAGCGTTGGCGCACTGACGCTCGACACCATCCTTCGCGTCGACACGCTGCCCGCGCATCAGGGCAAATTCATCGCCTCGGACGGCGTCCAGATCGCCGCAGGCATGGCGTCGAGCGCGGCCTGCGCCGCACGCCGCCTCGGTGCCGAGGTATCGCTGTGGGCCAGCGCCGGCGACGATAGCGTCGGCGATCAGCTGATCGCCGGGATCGAAGCCGAGAGCGTCGATTGCCGTTTTGTCCGGCGCGTTGCCGGCGCGCGGTCGGCGTTGTCGGCCATCCTGGTCGACGCGCAGGGCGAACGCATCATCGTGCCTTTCTACGACCGAAAAGCGCAGGCCGATCCCGAGGCGCTGCCCGACGCCGACCTTGCTGCATTCGATGCCGTGCTGGTCGATGTGCGCTGGCCGGGTGCGGCAGCCCTTGCACTCGCGGCAGCGCGCACCATCGGCCGTCCGGCCATACTGGACGCCGACACCGCGCCTCTGGACGTGCTGGAACGCCTGTTTCCGCTGGCATCGCACGTCGTCGCCTCGGAGCCGGCGGCGCGCATTCTGTGCGGCAAAGCAATGGACCCGGAGACCGCCTGCGCCGAGCTGGCGCAGCGCATCGATGCCTTTGTCGCGGTGACCGGCGGCGCGGCAGGTACCTGGTGGTTCGACCGCTCGGTCGGCACCGTGCGTCATGTGGCGGCGCCGAGCATCAAAGCGGTGGACACGCTGGCCGCCGGTGACGTGTTTCACGGCGCCTTTGCCATCGGGCTGGCGGAAGCCATGCCGATCGAACAGGCCCTACGCTTTGCCAGCGCCGCCGCCGCGCTCAAATGCCTGCGCTTCGGCGGCAGGCTCGGCGCGCCCGACAGGGCCGAGACGCTGGCGATGATGGCGGCGACGTGGCCGACATCCGGACAAGGCAAAGGGAGCTGAGATTCAGGTCAGGCCGAGTCGAAAATGGTTGATGCCGAGAACCGGAGCGGAGCGTACTTTTGGGTACGTGAGCACCGGAACCGCAGGTATCAGCCATTTGCAGGCCGGCCTCACCTGAATATCAGTTCCCTTTGGGGTGCTCGACCGCCTGGCGACCAAAGTCCGGCACATCGATGTCCTGGCCGGCCTCGATGATCGAGCGGCGGACGGCGCGGGTGCGGGTGAACAGGTCGAACAGCTTTTCGCCGTCGCCCCAGCGGATCGCCCGCTGCAGCGAAGCGAGGTCCTCCGAGAACCGCGCCAGCATTTCAAGGATGGCATCCTTGTTGTGCAGGCAGACGTCGCGCCACATGGTCGGGTCGGAAGCGGCGAGACGGGTGAAATCGCGAAAGCCCGAGGCCGAATATTTGATGACTTCGGATTTGGTCACCGACTGCAAATCGTCCGCGGTGCCGACGATGTTGTAGGCGATGATGTGCGGCAGATGCGAGACGATGGCCAGCGTCATGTCGTGATGCTGCGGGTCCATCGTGTCGATGTTGGAGCCGCAGCGCCGCCAGAATCCCGAGAGCTTTTCCAACGCCGCCGGATCGGTGTCGGGCAGTGGCGTGAAGATACACCAGCGGTTCTCGAACAGATCGGCGAAACCGGCATCCGGTCCCGACTTTTCAGTACCGGCCAGCGGATGGCCGGGAATGAAATGCACGCCGGCAGGCACATGCGGCTGCATCTGCGCGATCACCGATGCCTTGGTCGAGCCGACATCGGTGAGGATGGCGCCCCGCTTCAGCGCCGGCGCGATTTCTTCCGCCACAGCGCCCGAAGAGCCGACGGGCACCGAAACGATGACCAGATCTGCATCGCGGACCGCTTCTGTCGCATCCGTGCTGTAGGAGTCGCCGAGGCCAAGCTCTTGCGCCCGCGCCAGCGTCGCGGCACTGCGGGTCGAAATAGCAACGTGGCGGGCGAGGCCTTCGCGGCGGATGACGCGGGCCAGCGACGAGCCGATCAGGCCAATGCCGACCAGTGCGATCTTTTCGAACATCGGTGCGGTCATTTTTTCTAACTTTTCAGAAACGTCGAAAGAGCGGCAATGACGCCGCGATTGGCCTCTTCGGTGCCGACGGACATGCGCAGCGCGTTGGGAAAGCCGTAGCCGGAAACGCGACGCAAAATATAGCCGCGTGCTGCCAGATAGTCGTCCGCCGCTGCGGCCGAATGCGCCTTGTCCTCGGGAAAGTGGATGAGGACGAAATTGCCGACGCTCGGCGTCACCCGCAGCCCAAGCCTGGTCAATTCCTCGCTCAGCCAGGCCAACCAGGTTTCGTTATGCGCCACGCTGCGCTGGACGTGGTCGCGGTCGCGGATCGCGGCAATGCCGGCCTCGATCGCCGTGGCGTTGACGTTGAAGGGACCGCGTATGCGGTTGATCGCGTCGACGATGTGCATCGGGGCGTACATCCAGCCGATCCTGGCACCACCAAGGCCGATCTTGGAGAAGGTGCGGGTCATCACAACGTTCTCGGCGCTGCCGACCAGCTCGATGCCGGCTTCATAATCGTTGCGGCGGACATATTCGGCGTAAGCCGCGTCCAGCACCAGCAGCACATGCTTGGGCAGGCCGGCATGCAGGCGGCGCACCTCCTGGAACGGCACATAGGTGCCGGTCGGGTTGTTGGGATTGGCAAGGAACACGATTTTCGTGCGCGGCGTGACGGCCGCGAGGATTGTATCGATGTCGGCGCGGTCGTCGGTTTCCTTGACCACAACCGGGACGGCGCCGGCCGACTGGATGTAGATCTTGTAGACCATGAAGGCGTGTTCGGTGATGACGGCTTCATCACCGGGAGCCAGATAAGTCTGCGCCAGCAGGCCGAGGATCTCGTCGGAACCGTTGGAGCAGATGATGTTTGCCGGGTTGAGGCCATGCACTTCGGCGATCGCTTCGCGCAGCCGCCTGGCGGTGCCGTCGGGATAGATGTCGAGCTTTCCGGCAATCTCGCGCGCCGCCTCGATCGCCTTCGGCGATGGCCCGAGCGGGTTCTCATTCGACGACAGCTTGTGGACCTTGGCGACACCGGCGGGCGCCGTGCTTTTGCCCGGCACATAGGCTTCGATGTCCATGATGCCCGCGCGCGGGGTTGGACGTGCCTGATCCGGTCTCTGGTTCATCTTCGCAATATCCGTCGAGAGTATTTCGGCTGGCGAGAACACTTCCGCCGGCAAGCCGCAGCGGAAATACAAGCCGTGGCCCGGAATGTCGAGAGGTGGCAGTGGTGCGGACGGCTGGCCGTTGACGTCGGGCCGCGCGAGTTCTAGAAGGACGCAACAGTTCCGTGGTGATTTGGCCGGTCGGCTTGCAGCCACGTTAAACAACTTGCTAAAGGGCCGTTTGCATCCTGTAACCGGCTTTGCGACGGCAATGCCGGTTTTTTGTTGTCCGCGACCGGCCGGACGACCGATGTAAGAGAGACGTGATGGCCGCTCTGCGCGCTGCAAAAACCAACAACGAGGCCGACGCACCGTCGAGCCCGGTGTTGCGTTTCGGCGCCGACAAGCCGCTCAAGCTTGACGCCGGCACGCTGTTGTCGCCGTTCCAGATCGCCTACCAGACCTACGGCACGCTGAACGATGCCCGCTCCAACGCCATCCTCGTCTGCCACGCACTGACCGGAGACCAGCATGTCGCCAACACCAATCCGGTGACCGGCAAGCCCGGCTGGTGGGAAGTGCTGATCGGCCCGGGCAAGATCATCGACACCAACCGCTTCTTCGTCATCTGCTCGAACGTCATCGGCGGCTGCCTCGGTTCCACCGGCCCCGCCTCGACCAATCCCGCCACCGGCAAGCCCTACGGGCTCGACCTGCCGATCATTACCATTCGCGACATGGTGCGCGCGCAATTGATGCTGGTCGACCATTTCGGCATCGAAAAGCTGTTTTCGGTGCTCGGCGGCTCGATGGGCGGCATGCAGGTGCTGGAGTGGGCATCGAGCTATCCAGAGCGCGTTTTCTCGGCGCTTCCGATCGCCACCGGCGCCCGCCATTCCTCGCAGAACATCGCCTTCCACGAGGTTGGCCGGCAAGCGGTGATGGCCGATCCGGACTGGCATGGCGGCAAATATTTCGACTTTGGCGCGCGCCCGGAAAAGGGGCTGGCGGTGGCGCGCATGGCCGCCCACATCACCTATCTGTCGGAAGCCGCGCTACACCGGAAGTTCGGCCGCAATCTGCAGGACCGTGAAGCACTGACCTTCGGTTTCGATGCCGACTTCCAGATCGAGAGCTATCTGCGCCATCAGGGCATGACCTTCGTCGACCGCTTCGACGCCAATTCCTATCTCTACATGACCCGTTCGATGGACTATTTCGATCTCGCCGCCGACCATGGCGGACGGCTGGCCGACGCCTTTGCCGGCACCAAAACACGCTTCTGCCTGGTGTCCTTCACCAGCGACTGGCTGTTCCCGACCGAGGAGAGCCGATCGATCGTGCACGCCCTGAACGCCGCCGGCGCGTCCGTATCCTTCGTCGAGATCGACACCGACCGCGGCCACGACGCTTTCCTGCTCGACGAACCGGAACTGTTCGCTGCCATCAACGGCTTCATCGGTTCTGCCGCCCGCGCAAGGGGGCTCAGCGCATGAGCGTCAACCGCGCCCAGCGCGTCGACCTCGAAGTCGTCGCCGATCTCATCCCGCCGCTCTCGCGGGTGCTCGATGTCGGCTCCGGCGACGGGCTGCTGCTGGAATTGCTGCAGGACAGCAAGCAGGTCGACGGTCGCGGGCTGGAACTGTCGCAGCGTGGCGTCAACGAATGCGTGGCGCGCGGCCTCTCGGTCATCCAGGGCGACGCCGATAAGGACCTCGAATTCTATCCCGACAAGGGCTTTGATTTCGTCGTCCTGTCGCAGACCTTGCAGGCGACCCGCAACCCGAAGCTGGTGCTCGACGAGTTGCTCAGGATCGGCAACCGCGCCATCGTCTCCTTCCCCAATTTCGGCCATTGGCGGGTGCGGCTGTCACTGTTCCTCAATGGCCGCATGCCGGTGACCAAGGACCTGCCCTATTCCTGGTACGACACGCCCAACATCCATTTCTGCACCATCCGCGACTTCGTCAATCTCTGCGACGAACTCGGCGCGACGGTCGAAAAGGCAACCGCGCTCGACGCCAACGGCCAGAAGATCGGCCTGTCGATGCCATGGTGGTTCTGGAATTTCTTCGGCCAGCAAGCGGTGTTCCTGCTGAAGCGGTAGTCTTTGCCTATCCCAAAACGTCCGTAGCTTTGTGGTCAACGTCGTCGACAAAAACCACGGCGGACTCCGAATCGCCGGTGCGCAGCGCCAGGATCTGATAGGCGGGCGAATGGTACCATCCGCGCACCACGTGGTTTCGGGATCTGCCAGCCGGCAGGCGGTGTTGCAATTGAGGCGCTGGCTCGTGGAATTCGCCCTCTCGGACAGGCCCCGCATCAACACTTTGTGATGACACCATCGCTTCTTCTTTGTAGCGTTCGAAGCGAATGCGATTCCGGGGCGGGCATTAGAAGGCGACCATCCGAGCAATTCGATCCTCGCAGGACCCGGGGCATAGCGGAAGCGACATGCCCAGAAAGACTGATCGAGCGCCTCTCATCACGGTGATCACGCCGACCCACAATCGGCGCGATCAGGTTGTACGCGCCGTGGAAAGCGTGCTGGCGCAGAACGAGACCCGGTTCGAGCACATCGTCGTCGACGACGGCTCGACCGATGGAACGGAAGCGGCACTGGCCCGGATTCACGATCCGCGCCTGATCTATATCGGCGCCAAATGGCGGGGCGCCAATGCCGCCCGAAATGCCGGCATCGAGCGCGCGCAAGCGCCCATCGTCACCTTCCTCGATTCCGATGATGTCTACTTGCCGGATCGGCTGCAGCGAACGCTGGCGCGCTTCGAGGAAAATCCATCGCTCGAAGTGCTGATCAGTTCCTTCGTGTCGGTCAAGGGCGGCCGCAGCACCAGATGCGTCAACCGCGAAGCCTTCCTGGCCCGAAACGCGTTCGAAAGAGCTTTGGTCGCGCAGACCATATTCATCGCCGGCACCGCGATAACGGCCACGCGCGAATCGCTGCTGGCAATCGGCGGCTACGACAGCGACATTGTGCGCATGCAGGATCGCGAGTTGCTGCTGCGCTTTGCCCGGCGCGGCGGCGCGCTGCTGTCCGAGGATATCGACTGGAAAAAGTACAATTCGGAGAATTCGATTTCCGGCCGGCGTGACGGCTATGTCGAAGCCTACGCAAACCTGATGGGCAAGCACCCTTATATCGTCGACCGCTATCCCGACATTCCCCCCTACATGATCGCGCGGCAGATCATCGCCGACGCCATAAAGGGCAGGGTTTCGCAGGCATTTGCCGGTTATCTGGCCAACCGGTCGGCCAAAACGCTTGGTTATTCGCTACCGCAGCTGGTGCGCGGCTACGTCGGCGGCCGCCGCTGGCGCCGCGATGTCTACGATGAATTCCGCGACAAGTATGGCGCGCGGCCGGCCTGAATTGTCACCCGAATAGCATTGCAGCTTCAGCGATCAAGTTCCGGAAAAAACGGGTCGGAATAGAACCGCCGGTCGCGCTCGCCCTGCAGACAATCGATCGGAGCTGCCGCGTCGATCCGGATCGTCTTGGGATCGGAAACGCCGCTCACCTCGAGAATCAGCTTGCGGCGTATGGCGGTCGCGAACTCGGACGCCGCGTAGATCGGCAGCACGAAGGAGCCGGGGCCGCCGGTGACGCACTCGGCATAATACTGGTCGAGATGGCTGAAGGTCGGCGACGGGCTGATCAGGATCGGCAGGCCGTTGATGACAATGCCCTTTGCCACCGCCGCGTCGCGTGTCGACGTCACGGGCAGCCCGGTATTGTTGGGGCCATCGCCGGAAATGTCGATAACGCTGCGCGTCGCGTCGAATGCGGTTCCCTCGAACAGCCCGGCGCCGAAGGCCAGCGCGCCGGAAATCGAGGTGCCGCGAAAGCTTCGGAAGGGACGGGCTGCGATCTTGTCGGCGAAAGCGTTGGCGCTCTCGGCGCTGTCGATGACCTGCCAGGCGATGACACCATCGTCGCGGACGACGCTTGCCCATTCGAAATAGGCCAGCGCGACACGGCCCGTGCTGCCCGAACGCACAGCCTTGATGAAATCGGGGTGGCGCAGCGCCTCGACATAGCCGGCGCGCTGCAGGGCGAACTCCCTTTCGTCCATCGACTGCGAGATGTCGACCGCCAGCACCAGCTCGACATCCACGGCACTGGTAGGCGCGGCCTGCGCTGAGGCAGGAGCGCAGGCAAGGCAAGCAAGCAGGCTGAGTGCGTCAAGCATGGCCACAGGCTTTCCGAACGATGCCGGCAGTTTTTCCTGCGATCACGGCGAAATAAAGCTTGCCCAGCCTCTTCCGTCGCGAACCTATTTCCTCTTGCCGCGTGCAGCGGTCTGCGGTGGTGGCTCGATCGCGCCGGCCCGGACACGCGCAGGTTTGAGAGCCGATCCGGCGGTATCCTTCACGATCATCAGCGAACGCGGGAAAAACTGGCTGTTGTGCTGGCCACGGCCGATGTTGAGGATCGCAGCACCAGTGAGACGCTTCTCCAGCATCGCCAGCACCTGCCGCAGCGTCGCCCCGTCAAACGTGTCCAGCGCTTCGTCGATGATCACCCATTTCGGCCGCAGCAGCGCGAGCCTGGCAAAGGCCAGCAGGCGCTGCTCGTCATCGCTGAGCTCATGTTCCCAACGCGCCGAGCGGTCGAGCGAGGACGACAGCCGCGCAAGACCGACCTCGGCCAGCACCGCTGAGATGTCGGCATCCGCCGTGATGACGCCACCGGCATGGTTGAGCACTTCGCGCAGCGTGCCAAGCGGGAAATAGGGCGTGCGCGGAACGAACGCCGGCACTTCTGCAGCCGGCATGCCGATGCGCCCGCTTCCCCAGGGCCACAGACCGGCAATGGCGCGAAAGAACAGCGTCTTGCCGGCGCCCTGTTCTCCGGTGATCATGACGCGCTCGCCGACGCGGATTTCGACATGCGGCTCGGCGAGTTTCGTGCATCCCTCGGGTGACGACACCTGCAGCGCCTCGAATGTCAGGCTGCCGTCCGGGTTTTCGCCGAAGGCGATACGCCTTTCCGTGTCATGCAGCACATCCGTTTCAGCCAGCGCGATGCGGAAGTCGGCAACGCGCATCAGCGTCGCGCGCCAGTCGGCGATGCCGCCAATATTGTTGACGAACCAGCGCAGCGACGAATGCACCTGGTTGAAGGCGCCGACCGCCATCATCAGCCCGCCGAAGCTGATATCGCCGGCGAAATAGACCGGCGAAGCGACGAGGATCGGCGCCACGACGGTGATCCAGCCATAGGTGTCGGTCACCCAGGCGAGGTTGATCTGGGCGCCGTAGATACGCCGCATGGCGCCCAGCACCGTTCCAAGGTCGAGTTGAAGCTGGCGTTTGGCATCGGTTTCGCCATGGGCAAGCGCAATGGCGTCGACGTTCTCGTTGACGCGGACCATCGACGAACGCAGCTCCGCCTCACGCGTGTAGCGATCGCTGTTCAGGCGGATGAGCGGCCGGCCGACCAGCCAGCTCAGCCAGGAGGCGATGCCGGCATAAAGGATCGCTGCCCACACCATGTAGCCGGGTATCGCTACCGCATGATCGCCGAAGTGGAAGACGAAGCCCGAAGACAGCGACCACAGCACGCCGATGAACGAGGCTAGCAGGATGAACGACTGCAGCAGGCCGACGCCCAGATCGGTCGAAAGGTCGGCAAGGTGTCCGGCGTCCTGCTGCATGCGCTGGTCGGGATTGACGCCGATGGCGCCGGCATGCGCCAGCCGGAAGGCACGCGCCGGCCGCAGCCATTCATCGATCAGGTCGAGCGTCAGCGCCTCGCGCAGTTTCAGCCGGATCATCTGGTTGAGCCAGGTCTGGCCGACATTGAGCACCAGAAGCCCGCCGGCTATTGCCGCAAACACCATGAGCTGATGCAGGAAGTCCTGCATATCGCGCCGCGCCAGCGCGTCATAGAAGGGCTGGTTCCAGCGGTTGAGCAGAACTTGCCCGACCGCGGTTGCGACAATGACGGCAACGATGCCGAGGCAGGCCCACAGCAGTTGTTTGCGCACCGGTGAGGCCGTCAGCGCCAGCCTGACTGTCGCAATCTGCTCGCCAAGGCTGGTCTCGACCGGCGCGGCAACAGGCACGGCGCTGGCCTTGTCGTCCGGGTGATCAGCCATGGGTGAAGTCCTTGCGTTCAAAGGCGGTGCTGAAACCGGTCTCGGCGCTGCCGACATATGCCCTTCGATCGGGCGGCGAATTCGCCCCCGACAGATAGGGTGCGAGACAGCGCAACGCCGATCACGAACGCGTCACTCGCCCAGCCAAAGACGGTCCATCTCCGGCTTGCGACAGCCGGCCGAGCCTGGTGGCGCCTTGCGGCGACAGAACCGGCACGAAGACGCGGCGGGAGGCGCGCTGGGCCACCGGCACGCCCTGATAGAGCCGCTTCTGCGCCTCGACCACGATGACGCCGGAAAAGATCGGCCAGAAGCGCCGGCCGACGCGTTCCAGCACATTGTGGAAGCGCATCATGAAGCGCCGCCGCGATGGCGGGAACAACAGGGCTTCGGACCAGGCTGCCGGCGTGAAATTCGCTTCGCGCAGCAACTCGGTGAGCTGGCCGCGCGAGAACGGCCGGCCATTGCCGAACGGCGTATGCTCGAAACGGGCCCAGACGCCGCGCCGGTTGGGCACGACGATCACGACGCGCCCCGCGGGCGACAGCACCCGCCAGATCTCGTTCAGCGTCTCGCGCGGGTTCTCGACGTGCTCGAGCGAATGGACGAGCAGCATGCGGTCGATGCAGGAATCGACCAGCGGCAGTTCCTCGTCGAAAACCAGGGCGGTGGCGGTCGGCCCCGTCGCCGGCCAGACCACCGCGCCTTGCGTCGCCGGCATGAAGGCAAAGACCCGCTCGGCGTCGGTGCCGAAGCGCTCCAGCCACGGCAAGGTGTAGCCGAGGCCGACCAGCCGCTCGTTGGGCACGGCAGCCCAAATAGAGGACAGCGCCATGGCGATCGAGCGTTCGGCCAGGCGGCCGAGCGTGGTGGAGTAGAAGGAGCGGAGATCGACAATATCGGAATGCATGCGCGGGACGGTAGCTTCGATGCCGCCGAAGTTCAACAAAGGCGCCAAGTTCGACAAAGCCGGATGACATCGGCGGGCAAGCGCCCTATGTCTGCGGCGACAATGGAGAGAGACGATGCCGGTCGAAATCGAACAGTTCATGTGCCGCAGCGACAATTTCGGCGTGCTGGTGCATGACCCCAAAAGCGGTCAGACCGCGATCATCGACGCGCCCGAGGAGGCGCCGATCCTGGCTGCGATCAAGCGCACCGGCTGGGCGCCGACGATGATCCTGACCACCCACCACCATATCGACCATGTCGAGGCCAATCTGGCGCTGAAAGAGCGCTTCAAGCTGCGCATCGTCGGACCGGAGGCGGAACAGGCAAAGATCCCCGGCATCGACGAGACCGTCGAGCAAGGCTCGGTCGTCTACCTCGGCGAAGAAAGGATCGACGTCATTGCCACGCCCGGCCACACGGCAGGCCATGTCTCCTACCATCTGCCGGCGTCGAAAGTCGCCTTCACCGCCGACACGCTGTTTGCGCTCGGCTGCGGCCGGCTGTTCGAGTGCAAGCCGCCGGTGATGTATGATTCGTTGCAAAAGCTCGCCGCCCTTCCGGCCGAGACGGTCATCTATTGCGGCCATGAATACACGCTCGCCAATGCCCGCTTCGCGCTGACCGTCGACCCGACCAATTCGGCGCTGAAGGAACGCGCTGCGAAAATCGAAACCTTGCGCGCCGACAACAAGCCGACGCTGCCGACCACGATCGGTGAGGAGCTGTCGACCAATCCATTCCTGCGCTGGCACGATCCGGCAATCCGCAAGCACCTCGGCATGGAGACCGCCTCCGACGCCGACGTCTTCGCCGAGATCCGCAAGCGCAAGGACAATTTCTGAACCCGGTGCTAGTCTCCAAACCATGACCAGTTCCGCCGAAATCATCGCCATGCTCGGCCTGAAACCGCATCCGGAAGGCGGCTGGTATGCCGAGACCTTTCGCGACGGCGCCGGCGGCGCGCGCGGCCATTCGACGGCGATTTATTTTCTCCTGGAACAGGACCAGATTTCGGCCTGGCACCGGGTCAAGGACGCGGCCGAGGTCTGGCATTTCTATGCCGGCGCGCCATTGGCGCTGTCGATGCATCAGGACGACGGCGCCGTCGTCGAGCAGGTCATTGAACAGGTGCTAGGCCCGGCACTTGCCGCGGGCGAACGGCCGCAGATCGTCGTGCCGGCCGGCTGGTGGCAATCGGCGCGCAGCCTGGGCGAATGGACGCTGGTCGGCTGCACCGTGGCGCCTGGCTTTGACTTCGCCGCATTTGAGATGGCTAAGCCTGGCTGGCAGCCAAAAGGATCTTAGCCCAACAGGAAACCCAGGGTGATCCCCAATTGGGCGGCGTAGTACAGCGCCCAGACCGCATAGCGCATCCAGAGGCGCTGGGGCGAGATGGCGGATACGAGGAACTTTTCCGCCGCGAGCAGCCCGTCGGACACCATGAACAGCACGGCGCCGGCGATGACCCAGAAACTGCTCGTGGTCAGTGCCGACATGCCCATGGCAAGGATGGCGACGACATAGACGCTGACCGGAAGGCGCAGGCCGGGGCCGACACGACGCCAAAGTGCGGCCAGCATGGCAAACGCGAACACCGCCATCGCCAGCGCAATCGCTCCCCGCCACGGTTCGCCAAGCAATCCAGGCCCACCGCCAGAGCGCAGGAACAGCGCGACATAGGCGGCATGGGCGGCGAGAAAGCTGGCCAACCCGCCGAGAAAGGCCTTTTCACCGTCACGCGACAGGAAGGCGTCGCCGATGGCGCTGAGCGCCAGCGCCGCGACCAGCAGCCATGGGCCGCCCTGCAGCAACACCAGCACGGCAAGCATCGCCACGGCCAGTGTCTTGACCGCGGAGCGGGCAAGCGTTGGCTGCATGCCAAGCGTGAAGGCGTAGATCACCGCTGCCACCAGCGAAAACACCAGCGTCGCATTGGCGTTGGCGTCGATGCCGCCGGGAAACGGCATCATGCCTGTGCCCCGCTCGTTGCCGGCTTGCGCAGGAACGGCGATTTCGCCGCCAGTGCCGCACCGCCGGTGATGAGCACGCAGGCAGCAAGGATACGCAAGGACGGGTCGGCGACGCCGGCGGCGATCAGCACCAGTGTCGACAAAAGCGGCGCGGCATAGCTCGCCGCCCCGAGCACCTGGATGTTGCCGCGCTTGACGCCGATGTCCCAGGCGTAGAAGGCAGCGCCCACCGGCATCAGCCCAAGGCCGAGCACGGCCAGCCACTGGCCGGCGCCGTCAGGCAGCACCGTCTGTTCCAGCAAGAGGTGGCAGACGAGCGAAAGGGCCGCCGTCGCCGCGCAGAACCAGGTGACGATGCTGGTCGGCACCGAGGGGAAGCGCCGCGACAATAGCGAATAGGACGACCACAGCACCGCGCAGATTCCGGCCATCGCATAGCCGAAGGTGTAGCGCGCGTCGAAAGCAAGCCCGCCGCCCTTGGTGACGATCAGCACCGTTCCGGCGAGGCCGAGCAGCGCACCAACGACATGGTTCCAGGCCAGCTTTTCGCCCGGCATCAGCGCCGAGCCGAGCACGATCAGCAGCGGCCACAGATAGGCGATCAGGCTCGCTTCCACCGCCGGCGCGTTCCGCAAAGCGGTGAAGTAGAAAAAGTGGTAGCCGAACAGGCCGGCAATGCCGATCACCCAGACCTGACGAGGGATCTCCTGGCCTTTGTCGGCCGCCGGCATGAACAGCCGGGCAACCAGCCCGACGGCGGTGCCGATGGTGAAGGTGATCGCCGAAAGCAGGAACGGCGGCACGGCGCCGGACGCGTCCGTGAGCAGGGCCAGCAGCGCCCACATGGCGACCGCCGAGAAGCCGATCAGTGTCGCGCGCGCCATGCCCGTCTCCGGCGGCGCGCTAAGGCGCCTAGTTGATTGCTTCGAAACGCCCAGCGCTGACGGTCAGGGTGCCGATCTGGGTGCCGACCGTGGCGTGGATCGGCGCATATACGCCGGTTTGGCCAAGCGGTGCAAACGTCACCATCATGCGGCTGCGGTTCTTCAGGTAGTTCAGCGCCTTGCGGCCCTTGCGGTAGCCGGCCACCGGCTCAAAACCCATTCTGCAGGTGACCGTATCGCCCTTGTAGCCGGGCACAGAGATCGACCCTTTCGAATCATAGGTCAGCGTCAGGTTGGCGCGCATTTCGCCGTCGTAGAACTTCACAGTGCGCCCGCAGACCTGATCGAGGCTGTCGGCGTGAATGACGGTGGCCGCCATTGGATCGAGTACCGCTGCCAGGTCACTGGCACCCAGCGGCACCCAGCTCTTTGGGTCGCGCTTGCCCGGAGCCGGGATGACTTGCGTCGAGGTGACGGTGCCATTGGCAAAGCGGATATCGACCACCGATGCCTTCTTGCCGGACGTATAGTCGGCACGAAACGCCTGCGGCACCATCTTCTTGCCCGAAATCGTGCCTTTGGACGAGATCGTGCCGCGCGTATCGTCGAACAGCTTGGCGAGGCCGGCGGCGGAAACGGTGCCATCGATCGAATAGGTGCCGTCCTGATAGCGGCTGGAAAACGTCGACCTGGCGATCGAAAGACCAAGGAACGATACGGTGTATTCGCCCTTGAAGGACTGCGGCGAGGCGGCAGAATTGGCCGTGGCGGCGGACGTCGCCGTCGGCAAGGCAACGGCAAGCAAGGCAACAAGAGCACGTGACGAACGAAGCATGGCGGGGATCGATCCTCGATTTTTCGGCCGGAGATGGGCAGCTCAGGCCTGGCATGTCCCTGTGCGACCGCTTATAGGCTGAATTTCGGCCTTTATATGGACTAAGCCATCACGCCGGCGGCAAGCCGGAGCTTGACGCATCGGCGAAATGCAACTATGGAACGCCAACTTTTCCAAAAGGCCGCCTGACCGAAACCGCGCGCCACCCGGCGCGGGTACAAAGGTTTGGCCAGACCGAGAACTGAAGGTTAGAACCATGTCCCGCACCTGCGAACTCACTGCCAAGGCAGTCATGTCCGGCAACAATGTGAGCCACGCCAACAACAAGACCAAGCGTCGCTTCCTGCCGAATCTCGTCAATGTGACGCTGATCTCGGAGACGCTGAACCAGAATGTGCGCCTGCGCATTTCCGCCAACGCACTGCGTTCGGTCGAGCATCGCGGCGGCCTCGACGCGTTCCTGGTCAAGGCAGACGCCAAGGAGCTGTCGCAGCGCGCGCGTCTGTTGAAGAAGCAGATCGCCAAGAAGCTGGCCGAGCAGCCCGCCGCTTAATATTTTTAGGCGGGGGACAACCGCCTTCCAAGGAGCGCAGTCCGCAGTTCGGATCGCGCTTCGCTGGTTCCATTACCCAGGATAAAAAAATGAATTTCTTCTCGCGATATTTGCCCTTTGTGGCCGCCATGGCGCTTGTCGTCGTGGCGTCGAACATTCTTGTGCAGTTCCCGATGCAGGGCCAGATCGGCGGCCTGTCGCTGGCCGACCTGCTCACCTGGGGTGCGTTCACCTATCCCTTCTCCTTCCTGGTCACCGACCTTGCCAACCGCCGCTATGGCCCCGCCGTGGCGCGCCGGATCGTCTTTGTCGGCTTCATGACCGCGGTGGTCTGCTCGATCCTCGTCCCGCCCTTCCTGTTTCGCCACGGCCTGATCGAGTTCGAGACCGCAGCCGACCGGCTGGTGCGCATCGCGGCGGCGTCCGGTGCAGCGTTCCTGACCGCGCAATTGCTCGACGTCACCGTGTTCAACCGGCTGCGCAGGCAGAGTTGGTGGCGCGCGCCGATCGTCGGCACGCTGGTCGGTTCGGTGTTCGACACCGTCGTGTTCTTCACCATCGCCTTTTCCGCGGCTTTTGCCTTCGCCGGGCCGAACGACAGTTTTGCGCTGGAGACGGCGCCGCTGATGGGCGTGCTGCCGGTAGAGACCATGCGCTGGGTATCCTGGGCGCTCGGCGACCTCTCGGTGAAGCTGATCATCGCCGTGGTGGCGCTGATCCCCTACCGGCTGCTCGCCGCCCGCTGGAGCCAGCCGGCGGTCGCGGTCTAGGCCATGATCCCGAAAAGTGGTTTCCGGTTTTCGGAAAAGATCATGGCCACACAAAGAAACCGCCCGTGATCCCCTGGGTCCAACTCGATAGCGCGAAAACCCCGGATGGCAGCCAGGAACTGCGCCTGAAGCGGCGCGGCAACGAATTCTCGATCATGCTCGGTTCGAATGAGCTGATGAACAGCCGCCTCAGCGGCTCCGAGGAAGCACTGGCAAAACTCTCCTGCGTCAGGATTGCCGGACGTCGGCAGCCAAAGATCCTGATCGGCGGCCTCGGCATGGGCTTTACGCTGCGTGCCGCCCTCACCGAACTTGGCGACGATGCCGGCATCGTCGTCGCGGAACTGGTACCGGCGGTCGTCGCCTGGGCGCGCGGCCCGATGGCCGAGATTTTCGAAGGGTGCCTGGACGATCCTCGCGTCAGCATCCGCGAGACCGATGTAGGACAAATCATCCGCTCGGAGGCCTCGACGTATGACGCCATCCTGCTCGATGTCGACAACGGCCCGGAAGGGATTGTCTTCAAGGCCAACGATGCCCTCTACGGCGTGGCTGGCATGAACGCCGCACGCGCCGCCCTCAAGCCTCAAGGCGTGCTGGCAGTTTGGTCGCAAGGGCCGGACACAGGCTTCACGCGGAGGCTGAAGCAGGCGGGTTTCGCGGTCGACGAAGTCAAGGTGCGGGCCAACGGCAAACGTGGCGCCCGCCACGTCATCTGGATCGCAACGGCTGTGCCGAGCAGGTAGGCCACCCTGCATCTCGTGCAGGATGGCCAGGCGTCCGGTGTTGGTCGGGGCTCGCCGAAAGTCCTACTTCGCTTTCTGCAGCTCTGCCGCGAGAGCCGCCAGCAGTCCGCGTGTCCCTTCTTCGCGTCCCTGCGCCGAGTCGACACCGTCGAAGAAGACGCCTTGTTCGGTGTAGGTCAGCCGGGTGCCATCGCCTGAGGGCGTCAGCTCGATGGTGGTGAGCGACGCCGACAGCGGCTGTGGCCCGATCGCCATGCGGTACGAAAACACGATGCGCTTGTCGGCAACGATGTCCTGAAATTGCGCGTCGAGCCGGACCTCCGGGCCGCCCTGGTAGCTGAAGCGCGACACCTCGCCGCCACCGACGCGGAAATCGAAAGTGAATTCGGCGATCGCAAAGCCATCGCCCTCCACCCGCCAGCGCCGCACCGTCGCCTTGTCGGCGAAGGCGAAGAAGACCTGGTTTGGCGATTGCGGATAGGTCCGCTCGATGGTGAAGGTGGAGTGGATGACGGAGTGCTCGTCTTTCACTGATGCAATCTGGTTCATGTCTCTTGGTCCTTGTCCTGATTTTTCTTGGGGGATTGGCCTTTGGAGGATTGGTCCGTCTCGGCCAGGATCTGGCCAAGACGATCGAGGTGGCGTTCCGCCGGTAAGCGGCGTTCCGCGATCCAGTCGGCGAGCGGAGCGAGCCCGCCCGGTTCGATCCGGCAGGTGCGCACCCGCCCGATCTTTTCACTGCGGATCAGCCCGCAGGCTTCCAGCGCCTGCAGATGCTGCAGCACGGCAGCGAAGGTCATGCCGAACGGTTCCGCCAGCTGGCTGACGGTTGCCGGTCCGCGGCTCAGCCTTTCCAGGATCTGGCGGCGCGTGGGCTCGACAAGGGCCCGCAAGATGCTGTCGATCTCGGAATAGTTAAGCATGGACTTGAGTATTGAGCGAGGCGCACCAATTGTCAAGTTCAGACTAAAGTATTCTGGCGAGCGAAAATCGGGGCAGGCGCCCGACCAAATCGAACCCGCCGTTGAAAACCTCAACTTCAGGTACGCGGTTGGAGCGCCGCTCAATCCTGGTGGAGAATAAATTCCAGATAGAGATTGCGCTGCAGGATCGAATGGTTGTCGTCGGAGACCAGCGACACCATCAGCGCGCCGTCGTCACGGGTCCAGACGTCGAGCCCTTCCATGTTGTCGATCTGGTAGCCCATGTCGGCTTCCATCAGCACGGGGCCGTCGGCGACGGCGCCTTTCTCGACGCTTTCGCCATAGATGCGGCGCAGCCGCATCTTGACGCCTCTCGCCATCGAAAAACTGCGCTCCAGCAGCAGAAGATCGCCATCCGGCAGGAAGGCGCCGTCGGTGATGTCGAACTCGCCATTGCGCTTGACTGTGAAGACGCCCTTGTGCGGCCCCTCGATGATTGCCGCAAAGATGTTGCCGGCCTTGTCCAGGCTCTTTTCCGAAACGACCACCAGCCCGCCCTCATGCTGGCCATAAGGATTGGCGTGGGTGACCGTCTCGAAGCCGCGGTTCTGCCGGATTTCCCGGGCCGGAACCAGAAAATCCAGTTGCTTGAACGGGGCCTTCATATTGTCAGGGTCTATTCTGAACTGGGCGATGCGCTGATTGCGCTCGAAACCGACGGTCGCGATGCCGTCCTTGACCGCGAGGCCTTCGGCGTCGACCTCCCATTTCCTGTCGATCGGCCGGCCTGATGCATCAACCATCTGCTGCATCTTGAAATTCTGGATGCCCGAGGGGCGCTTGTCGGCATCGTGAGCCACGGTGCCGAAGAACCAGAAACCGGTGTCGGCGACACCGACGAAGTCGCTGCCCGGTTTGAGGAAGCGGAAGGCCGACAGTGCGCCGAAATCGCGCGATGGCGAGGTCATTTCCAGACCGCCGACGAATTCGAGCGGTCCGAACTGTTTCTCGGCGTGGCCAATCTGGAATTCACTGATCGGCCGGGCGGAAATTTCGATCGGCTCGACCGATGTCGGGCCGGCGGCGATGGTCGGCGACAGGGCTGCAGCCAACAGCGTGGCGGCGGCGAAAAACACGTGCCGAAAGCCGCCGCGCGAAAAGGTCATCCGGCGCGCCGCAGGCCGCCGCGCCGCGTGTCGCGCGCGCTTTCCTCGCCAAACAGCGAGGCCAATTGCTCGGTCATGGCGCCGGCCAGTTCCTCGGCGTCGACGATGGTGACGGCGCGGCGATAGTAGCGGGTAACGTCATGGCCGATGCCGATGGCGAGCAGTTCGACCGGCGAGCGCGTCTCGATCAGCTCGATCACGGCGCGCAGATGCCGTTCGAGATAATTGCCCGGATTGACCGACAGCGTGGAATCGTCGACCGGCGCGCCGTCCGAGATCATCATCAGGATCTTGCGCTGCTCCGGCCGGGCGATCAGCCGGTTGTGCGCCCATAAGAGCGCCTCGCCGTCGATGTTTTCCTTGAGCAGGCCCTCGCGCATCATCAGCCCGAGATTGCGCCGTGCGCGGCGCCATGGATGGTCGGCGGATTTGTAGATGATGTGGCGCAGATCGTTCAATCGCCCCGGGTTTGGCGGCTTGCCGTCCTTCAGCCATTTCTCGCGCGCCTGCCCGCCCTTCCAGGCGCGGGTGGTGAAACCGAGAATTTCGACCGAGACGCCGCAACGCTCCAGCGTGCGCGCCAGGATATCGGCGCAAGTGGCAGCGACCGTGATCGGCCGGCCGCGCATCGAACCCGAATTGTCGAGCACCAGCGTCACCACCGTGTCGCGGAATTTTGTGTCGCGTTCCTGCTTGAAGGACAGCGGCTGCATCGGGTCGATGACGATGCGCACCAGCCGCGCCGGATCGAGATAGCCCTCTTCAAGATCAAAGTCCCAGGAGCGGTTCTGCTGCGCCATCAGCCGGCGCTGCAGCCGGTTGGCCAGCCGGCCGACGACGCCGGACAGATTGGCAAGCTGCTTGTCGAGGAAGGCGCGCAGCCGGTCCAGCTCTTCCTCTTCGCACAGTTCCTCCGCACCAACCGTCTCGTCGAAGGCGTTTGTAAAAACCTTGTAGTCGATCTCTTTTGGCAGATTGGTGAAGGGATTGTCGTTGCGGCGCGCCTCGCCGGGGGTTTCGGCATCGGCGTCGTCATCGTCGGACAGATCGTCGGCGGTGGCGTCGGACGCTTCCGTCTCGGCCGACTGCTCGTCATCGGCAGACGCCTCGGTATCGTCGGACTGCGACTGCTCGGAGCCGGAATCGTCTTCCCCGCCCTCCTCGCTCTGCTCCTCGCCTTGCGGCTGGTTGTCGTCATTGTCTTCGGAGTCTTCGGTCTCCTGGTCGTCGCCGAGTTCCTCGGCCATTTCCATGGAGGCCAGCATGTCGCGCACGACGCGGGCGAAGGCCTGCTGGTCGTCGAGCTTGGCCGAGAGCCCGTCGAGATCGGCGCTGGCCTTTTCCTCGACCCAGGGGCGCCAGTGATCGACCAGCCGCTCACCGCTCTTCGGTACCGCGCGCCCGGTCAGTTTTTCGCGCACCATCAGGGCCAGCGCTTCCTCGATCGGCGCGTCGGCCTTGTCCTTGACGTCGATGAGGTTGGCCCTGGCGTATTTGTCCTCGAGCATCGAGCCGATATTGTCGGCGACGCCTTGCATGGCGCGGCTACCGATCGCCTCGACACGAGCCTGCTCGACCGCATCGTAGATGGCGCGGGCAGCCTTGCCTTCCGGCGCCAGCTTGTTGTGGATGCGGGTGTCGTGGCAGGCGCGCTTCAGCGCCATGGAATCGCCGAGGCCGCGGGTAATCGCAATGTCGGCCTTCGAGGCTTTCTTCGGCAGTTCCGGCAGCCGGGCACGGTTGCCGGCCAGCGCCGGCCGGTCCTTGGCGAAACCGACTTCGAGTTCCTTGTCGCCGGCGATGGCGCGCATGCAGACGGTGACGGCGCGCTTGAAGCTGTCGGCTTCAGACCCCGTCTTCGACTTGTTGCGCGTGTTGTCGCCCGGACCCGCCATCGAGACTCTGCTTAGCCCAGCACCACGTTGGCGGCGCTTTCCGGCAGATCCTCGCCAAAGGCGCGCTGGTAGAACTCAGCCACCACCGAGCGTTCCAGCTCATCGCATTTGTTGAGGAAGGTCAGCCGGAACGCCATGCCGATGTTGCCGAAAATCTCGGCATTCTCGGCCCAGGTGATGACGGTACGCGGGCTCATCACGGTCGACAGGTCGCCATTGATGAAGGCCGAGCGCGTCATGTCGGCGACGCGCACCATCTTGTTGACGATGTCCTTGCCCTTGGTGTCGCGATAGTGCTTGGCCTTGGCCAGCACGATGGCGACTTCATTATCATGCGGCAGGTAGTTCAGCGTGGTGACGATCGACCAGCGGTCCATCTGCGCCTGGTTGATCTGCTGGGTGCCGTGATAAAGGCCGGTGGTGTCGCCGAGGCCAACCGTGTTGGCGGTGGAAAACAGGCGGAACGCCGGATGCGGGCGAATGACCCGGCTCTGGTCGAGCAGCGTCAGCCGGCCCGAGGATTCCAGCACGCGCTGGATAACGAACATCACGTCCGGACGGCCGGCATCGTACTCGTCGAAACACAGCGCGACATTGTGCTGGTAGGCCCAGGGCAGGATGCCGTCGCGGAATTCGGTGATCTGCAAGCCGTCCTTGACGACGATCGCGTCCTTGCCGACGAGGTCGATACGGCTGACATGGCTATCGAGGTTGACGCGCACGCAGGGCCAGTTGAGGCGGGCGGCGACCTGTTCGATATGGGTCGACTTGCCGGTGCCGTGATAGCCCGACACCATGACGCGGCGGTTGTAGGCAAAGCCGGCCAGGATCGCCATCGTCGTGTTCTTGTCGAACAGATAGTCCGGATCGATGTCGGGCACATGCTCTGATGTCACCGAATAGGCCGGCACCACCATCTTGGATTCGAAGCCGAATTTCTCCTTCACCGACACCGTGGTGTCGGGCAGGTTGGCGATGTCGCGATCGACCTTGTTCATCTCTATCAACGTCTCCACGGGCGAAATGCCTGATTTCGCCGGCAATCTATTTTGTTCGGGGGCGGTCTTAGAGCCTTTTCCAACCTTATGAAAGTTGGAAAACGACACGAACCGTAAGGTCGCTCAGCACAAACCTGCCTGCTTGAGCACGCGATAGGCCTGCAGCACATCGCGGAACCGGTCTTCCGAACCTCTGTCGCCACCATTCGCATCCGGATGGTGGAGTTTCACCAGTTCCTTATAGCGCGCCTTGATTTCCTTGCCAGTCGCCTTTGTATCAAGGCCAAGCGTTTCCAGCGCCTTGGCCTCAAGCGGCTTGGCTTTGCGCGCGCGCGCCTCGCGCGGATCCTTCGGCCCCTTGAACAGGTCGAACGGGTCGCGCATGCGGTTGTAATAGCCGGCACGGCCGGACCGCATCTGGGCCATGTCAGGCGACGAACGCGTCGAGGCGCCGTTGACGCCCATCTTCCAGGTCGGCCGGTGGCCGGTCATCGCTTCCTTCTGGAAGCGGGCGATCTCGGTGTCCGGCACGCCGGAAAAGTAGTTGAAGCCCTTATTGTACTCGCGCACATGATCGAAGCAGAACTGAAAATACTCGCCTTCCTTCATGCGTCCCACAGGCGCGCGATGGGTGCCGGCCTCCTTGCAGCCATCCCACTGGCAGATCGGCGAGCGCGACTTGAGTTCCGCATCCTTGTCGGGGCGGACACGAATCTTCTCGAAATATTTGGGATACGGTTTCATCTCACCCATTTATGGGCTGTTCGCTACTGCGAAACAAGAATTGACATTTTCGCGATGATCGCCCTAACCGCTGAATCGCGGCATAAAACCGGCGAATGGCGAATTTTGTGGCGGCGACCCTAGATGTGGTGAGGAGAAGCGGCGATGTCCATACAGGCAACGATGGAAGACAAGCTGAACAAGGCGTTTTCGCCGGAGCGGCTGGTGATCGTCAATGAAAGCCATCTCCATGCCGGCCATCATCACTACGGCTCCGACCATCACGGCGCCTATGACGGCACCGGCGAGACGCATTTCCGCGTCCGCATCGTCTCGCCGAATTTTGCCGGCATGAGCCGCATCGACCGCCACCGCGCCGTCAACGAACTGCTTGCCGACGAACTGAAGGCCGGCGTGCATGCGCTGGCGATCGAACCGGCTGCACCAGGCGAAAAGACCCGCTGGTAGGCCGGATCAGCCCCTGGCCTTTCGCCTCAGATCACCGCTTCGATGAGGAACGGCCCGCGCCGTGACAAGGCGCTGTCCAGCAGCGCATCGAACCGCTCGCATGTGTCGGCGCGAGCTGCTTCGACGCCCATGCCCTTCGCCAGCGAAACCCAGTCCAGCGCGGGCTGGTCGAGATCCAGCATTCGCCTGGCATTCTCGCCGATCGCCTCGACCCCGACATTCTTCATCTCGCCATGCAGGATCGCATAGGTCCTGTTAGCAAAGACGATCGTCACCACGTCGAGATTTTCCCGGGCCTGGGTCCATAGCCCCTGCACCGTGTACATGCCGCTGCCATCGGCCTCCAGATTGATCACCTTGCGGTCGGGACAGGCGATCGCCGCCCCGGTTGCCATCGGAATGCCGCCGCCGATTGATCCGCCTGTGCCCATCATGTAGTCGTGCGGCGCGGCAAAGGCGGACAAAGCGAAGAAGCGCCGTGCCGAGGTGACCGCCTCGTCGCAGACGATGGCATCGGCCGGCAGCTTTCGTGCCACCGAGAGCCCGATGGCATCGTCGGTCAGCCTGCCGCGCGGCGTGGGCTCGTCGGGGAAGGCGGCGGCGTGGACCGGTTGCTGCGACGGCTTTACGCCCAGTTCGTCGCGCAACGCTTCCAGCGCCGCATGCAGATCGTCGCCATGGGCGGCCAGCGTAAGCACCTGACAGCCTTCCCGAACCAACCGTCCCGGTTTTCCCGGATAGGCGAAGAAGGCAACCGGCTCCCTGCCTCCGACCAGCACCAGAACGTCGATGTCGCCAAGCAGCGCCGTTGCCGCGTCGATCGGATAGGGGATGCGAGTCGGTGCGACGCGCCCACGGCCGCGTTGCATTCGCGCCACGAGGACGTCACTGAACAGACGGACGTCTCTGGCTGCCGAGATCTGGCCGGCAATCGCAAGCGCATCGGCTCTCGCCGCCCGCCCACGAACAATGATGCCGGCACGCCCCGGTGCGGTGCGGATGGCTGCGGCGACCTTGCGCACCGCGTCCATGTCGACGGCGGGCGGCGGCGCCAGCTTCACCTTGCCGACTGAGACCGCGCCAACTTCGCCCCAGGCCGCATCCGCTGGCAGGATCATCGTCGCGATGCTAGGCGGCGTCAGCGAGGCACGGAAGGCAGCTTCCGCCGCCGGCGCGACATCGCCTGGGCCATCGACCCGGCGGACCCAGTTCGACATCGGCGCCGCAAGGCTCTCGATGTCGCTGGTGAGCGGCGCATCCAGCGGCAGATGGTAGGAGGCGTGGTCACCGACAATATTGATCATCGGGCTGAGCGCTCGCCGGGCATTGTGCATGTTGGCCAGGCCGTTGGCCAAGCCCGGCCCGGTATGCAGCAGCGTTGCGGCCGGCCGATCGGTCATGCGCGCGTAGCCATCGGCAGCACCTGTCACCACGCCCTCGAACAGGCCCAGCACGCAACGCATCTCAGGTTTGCGGTCAAGCGCGGCAACGAAATGCATCTCGGATGTGCCGGGGTTGGCGAAGCAGACCGTCACATCATTCGCCAGAAGCACGTCACACAGGACATCGGCGCCATTCATGCAATTCTCTCCGTCTGACGATCGAAGAGAGCATTGCACCCGCCGCAGCGCGCGCGGCAATATCCCGCCAGCACTTTTGGTCTGATCCAGTGCGGCTGACGTCTGTGCCTCGTTAGAAAGCCTTGGGATCAGCCCACGGTCGATTTCAGGAACGCCAGCGCAGCGGCGGTCAAAGCGTCGCCATCCTCGCCGAAATCGCGATTGATCGACAGATGCGTATAGGCACTGCCATCGAACAGCGTGACCTTCGTGCCGGTGGCGCGCAGGCGCTCGGCAAAGGCCTTCGAAAGCTCGCCGCGGTCCGAGGCGCGCGAATAGGCGATGAAGGTCGGCGGATGCTTGCGGCCTTGGACATAACTGGCCGGCGACAGCGCATGCCACTGTGCCGGATCGGAAAAAGCGCGGGCGTAGGCCCGGACCATACCGCCGTTTTTGGCAAGCGCCGCAAGATCATAGCCTCTGGTATCGTCGAGAAGCAGGGCAGCAATACCTGGCAGCCCACCGCGCATGCCGGTCAATGCAACCAGATGGCAGCCGGCCGAATGGCCCATGCCGACAATGCGATCGGGGTCGCCGCCATGTTGGGCGATATTCGCGCGCACATAGGCATAGGCCTTTTCGACATCGTTGGCCTGTGTGGCGACATCGGCCTCGGGCAACATGCGATAATCGATGGAGACGAAGCAGAAGCCATTGGCCAGCAGGAAGGCCGGCTTGGCGCCCACCTGGCTGCGTCTGCCAAACGCCCAGGCGCCGCCGTGAACGAAAAGGACGACCGGCAGACCGCGCGCGCCATCGGGCGCATAGATATCGAGCTTGGCCGGCCCGTAGTCGAAGGTCTGGGATGGCGGTTGCCGACCCCAGGCCGCTGCGCCACCAGCCGGCAACAGCGCCGCTAACGAGGCCACAAGCAAGGTTCTCCGATCGATCATCATTCTCTCCTGGCCACCCGAGCGCAAAATGCACCCTGGCGCCGTCAAGTTCCAATGAATGATTGGTAACCTAGTCCTCGGCGCAGAAATCTGCGGGTCGCATACCTTGGCGATTGGCGGCTACGCCCATCGCTTCGTCATCCTGGGGCGTAGCAAGGAGCGAAGCGACGCGGCGCAGACCCCGGGATCCATGCCGCGACGTCAGAGCGCTGCTGCGGTGCAGAAGTTCTGCTCCGCCGCGCTCTTCGATCTGGGTTACGGCATGGATCCTCGGGTCTTCGCGACGCCGCTTCGCGTCTGCTCCGCCCATGGATGACGAAGTTGGGCTGCGCCAATCCCAAGTGTTATGATGGTCGTCGCCTTACCTAGGCGTCGCCGGCTGGCCTGATCCTGAGCCTTGCAATGCGGTTCTTGTCGCGCTTCATGACGGTGAAGCGTTTGCCATGGAAGGTGAAGGCCTGCTTCTCCTCCGGGATCGACTGCGTCTCGTGGATGACGAGGCCGGCAATGGTGGTGGCTTCCTCGTCCGGCAGGTTCCAGTCGAGCGCCCGGTTGAGGTCGCGGATCGGCACGTTGCCGTCGACGACGACAGAGCCGTCGGCCTCCTGCTTGACGCCCTGGATTTCGACATCGTGCTCGTCGGCGATCTCGCCGACGATCTCCTCGATGATGTCCTCCAGCGTCACCAGTCCTTCGACCTCGCCATACTCGTCGACGACGATGGCAAAATGCGCCTTGCGGCGCAGAAAGGCGTTGAGCTGTTCCTGCAGCGTCGTGGTGTCGGGCACGAACCACGGTTTTGACGCGATCTTCATCACGTCGATCCGGGAAAAGTCGTTGCCGACATCGTTCAGCGCCCGCAGCAGATCCTTGGCGTGCAGCACGCCGACAATGTTGTCGAGCGAGCCCTTCCACAGCGGCATGCGGGTGTGCGGGCTCTGCAGGATCTCGCGCACCACCGCTTCCGGCGCATTGTCGGCATTGACCGAGCGCATATTGGTGCGGTGGACCATAATGTCGGAGACTTCGAGCTCGGCAAGGTCGAACAGGCCGCCGATGCGGTCACGATCCTCGCGCACCACTTGGCCGTCGCGGCGAAAATCATCGACGGCGCCGCGCAATTCGTCATGGCTCGAACGCTGCGGCTCGATGCGCAGCAATTCATAGCCGAAGAGCGCGAGCAGGCGCGTCCGCAAGAGAAGGACCAGCAGGAAAAGGCCAGCAAGAACGGCAAGCGCGATCCAGCCGGCCTGGTCCATTACCGGGTTTCCCTTGAGACCGGACGGTTTTCTTTCAGGAACGACAAGACTTCCGACGCCGGCACATCCTTGGCGATGAAGGCCTGGCCGACGCCGCGCGTCAGGATGAAGGTCAGTGCGCCACGCGACACCTTCTTGTCCTGGGTTATGAAAGCCAGCAGCGTCTCGGCATCCGGCAATTCGCCCGGGATGTCGGCCATCCGCCAGGGCAGGCCGACGGCGCGCAGATGCGCCTCGACGCGCGCCGCATCGTCGGGGCTCGCCAGATTGAGCCTGGAGGAAAAGCGATGCGCCAGCGCCATGCCGATGGCGACACCTTCGCCATGCACGAGCCTGGCGCCGTCATAGCGTGTGGCGGCTTCCAGCGCATGACCGAAAGTGTGGCCGAGATTGAGCAGGGCACGATCGCCGGTCTCGAACTCGTCGCGGGCGACGACGTCGGCCTTGGCGCGGCAGGCCTCGGCGATGGCTTCAGCCCGCTCCGGACCGCCGGCAAACACCTGTTTCCAGTTCTGTTCCAGCCATGCGAAAAAGTGCGGCCGGTCGATAAGCCCGTATTTGGCCAACTCGGCATAGCCGGCGCGAAATTCGCGGATCGGCAGCGTGTCGAGCACCTCGGTGTCGGCCAGCACCAGTTTCGGCTGATGAAAGACGCCAACCAGGTTCTTGCCGCGCGCACTGTTGATGCCGGTCTTGCCGCCGACCGAGGAATCGACCTGCGCCAAAAGCGAGGTCGGGATCTGCACAAAATTCATGCCGCGGCGCACGATGCCGGCGGCAAAGCCGGTGAGATCACCGATGACACCGCCGCCGAGCGCGATGACGACATCGCCGCGCTCCAGCTTCGCCGCCAGCACACCGTCGACCACCTCTTCTAGATGAGCAAAGCTCTTGGTCTTTTCCCCCGCCGGCAGCGTGATCACGGCAGGCTGGATGCCGCCTTTTTCGAGGCCGGCCTTGAGTGTCTCGAGATGCGCGGCAGCGACGTTGCTGTCGGTGACCACGGCCGCCCTTGTGCCAGGCAGGTGGCGCGCAATCTCGGCGCCAGCGCGCGAGAGCAGGCCGGGACCGATCAATATGTCGTAAGCGCGGTCTCCAAGCCCGACCTCGACGGTGACGGTTTCACCAACGCTCACGACCGCACCTCGTCTGTTGCGGCAATTTCGGCAACGCCGAAATGCCGGCAAAGCGCGTCCGCCACCTCGGCCGCAATGACCTCCTTGCGGTCGTCGCGGGTCGGCACGGTGACGTTTGCCTCGGCATAGACCGGATAGCGCTCGGCCATCAGCCGCTCGAGCACGGCGCGGGGATCGGCACTTTTCAAAAGCGGGCGGTTCTGCTTCTTGGACACCCGGTCCATCAACAGCTCGATCTCGGCCTTCAGCCACACCGAAACGCCATGGCTGGCGATCGCTTCCCGCGTCTGTGCATTCATGAAGGCGCCGCCGCCGGTCGACAGCACTTGCGGCCCATTCTCCAGCACGCGCAGGATGACGCGCTGCTCCAGCGCCCGGAACTCGGTTTCGCCATAGCGCTCGAACAGTTCCGGAACCGTCATGCGCGAGACGCTTTCGATCTCCTGGTCGCTGTCGACAAAGGGCAGCGCCAGCATCGCTGCCACCTTGCGGCCAATCGCCGTCTTGCCGGCGCCCATCAGGCCGACAAAGACAATCGAACGGTTGCCCAACTGGCCGAGCAGCGCGGCATGGCTCTCGCCGGGAGGATTTGCGGGTAGCGCGTTCATGAGACCATGATGTTTCTAGGCCCTCTTTGCCGGCGTATCGACATCAAAAGCCTGTTTGCGTCAAGCAGGCAGCGAGCGAGCTTCGTCCTTGAATTGGCCGGATTGGCGTCCCATAAGGGCACTGGGTTTGGAAACGCAGAACAAGAAGACGGGCGAAAATTGATGCCGACACTGTTCCGCTTTGTCGTGACGCTCACGATTCTGGCTGGCATTGCCTATGGCACGATGTTCGCGCTGGTGATGTTCGTCGAGCCAAAGAAAGCGGAAATGAGCGTGCGCATCCCCTTGGAAAAGCTGAACCCCAAGAAAAATTAAGCCAATGAACAGCGCCGCCCGCATCGAAGCCTTTCTCGAAATGATGAGCGCCGAGCGGGGGGCGGCCGAAAACACTCTGTCCTCCTATCGCCGCGACCTTGAAGACGCCTCGGCTGAAATCAGCGGCGGACTTGCCGGTGCCGCCGCCGCCGATATCCGTAGCTATCTCGACGACGTCGCCGCGCGCGGCTTTGCCGCCACGTCGCAGGCGCGCAAACTCTCGGCGATCCGCCAGTTCTTCAAATTCCTCTATACCGAAGGCCTGCGCGGCGACGACCCGACTGGAACCCTGGACAGCCCTAGAAAAGGCCGGCCGCTGCCCAAGACGATGAGCGAGGCCGATACCGGCCGGCTGATCGACAGGGCGGCGCAGGAAGCGCTGGCCGCCTCCCTGGTCGATGGTGACAGCCTGGCGGCGCTTCGCTTGCATGCGCTGGTCGAGGTGCTCTACGCCACGGGCTTGCGGGTTTCCGAACTGGTCGGCCTGCCGGTGACGGTGGCGCAACGCGACGATCGCTTCTTCATGGTGCGCGGCAAGGGCGACAAGGAACGCATGGTGCCGCTCTCGGCCAAGGCGCGCATCGCGATGCGGGCTTGGCTGGCCGTACGTGCCAAGGTGCCGGCCTTTGCCGACAGCCCGTTCCTGTTTCCGGCGGCTTCCGACAGCGGCTATCTCTCCAGGCAGGTCTTTGCCCGCGACCTCAAAGGCCTCGCCGCCCGGGCCGGCATATCAACGGCGAAAATATCGCCGCACGTGCTGCGCCATGCTTTTGCCAGCCATCTGTTGCAGAACGGCGCCGATCTCCGGGCCGTGCAGCAACTGCTCGGCCATGCCGACATCTCGACCACGCAGATTTACACCCACGTGCTGGAAGAGCGGCTGGTGCGGCTGGTCAACGATCATCATCCGCTTGCCGACTAGGCCTCATATCGCTATGTGAGGACAACGTTCCCCCGCGCGGAGCCTATGATTTCAGGGTTCCATCAGTCATTGCCTTCCGACGTATCGGTCCGCTCAAGAATGTACAATTACCTCGATTTCGAAAAGCCGGTGCAGGATCTCGAAGGCAAGATCCTCGAACTGAAGAAGCTTGCCGAGAATGGCGAGGCCGTCGATGTCGGCGATGAGATCAGCCGTCTCGAGAAGCGCTCGCGCGACGCGCTGCGCGAGGCCTACAAGGCGCTGACGCCGTGGCAGAAGGTACAAGTCGCCCGCCATCCCGACAGGCCGCATTGCGTCGACTACATCAAGGGCCTGTTCAACGATTTCACGCCGCTCGCCGGCGACCGCAATTTCGGCGAGGACCAGGCGATCGTCGGCGGCTTTGCCCGTTTCCGCGGCGAGCCGGTGGCGATCATCGGTCAGGAAAAGGGTTCCGACACCACCAGCCGGCTGAAGCATAATTTCGGTTCGGTGCGGCCGGAGGGCTACCGCAAGGCGGTGCGGCTGATGGAACTCGCCGACCGCTTCAAGATTCCGCTGCTGACGCTGGTCGACACTGCCGGCGCCTATCCCGGCGTCGGCGCCGAGGAACGCGGCCAGGCCGAAGCCATCGCCCGCTCGACCTCGGCCTGTCTCGGCCTGAAAGTGCCGTCGATCTCGGTGGTCATCGGCGAAGGCGGCTCCGGCGGCGCCATCGCCATTGCCACCGCCAACCGCGTCTACATGCTCGAACACGCCATCTATTCGGTGATCTCGCCAGAAGGTGCGGCCTCGATCCTGTGGCGCGACACCACCCGCTCGAAAGATGCGGCGACCAACATGAAGATCACCGCCCAGGATCTCCTGGAGCTGAAGATCATTGACGCCATCATTCCCGAACCGCTCGGCGGTGCCCATCGAGGTGCTGAAACGGTGATCGCCGCCACCGGCGACCTCATCGCCAGGACGATGAAGGACTTTGCAGGCGCCAACACGGATTTCCGCGAACATCGGCGCGAAAAATACCTATCGATGGGCCGCAGCCTCTAGTTTCAGCCCATTCCCCCACCGCAATGTGGCGGCCGGGAGCAATTTCGCCACAAAAATGCCGCTGCATTCGGCTCAATGAAATTGCCGTGAGGGAAGCTGCCGAAAACTTGCGGTAAGGAATTTTCAAGGTTAACGGGCTTAGTGTCCGTCAATGTTCAGCGTACGGGCCTGGCAGTGCCGAAGCCCGTGGCCCGAGAGAAAAGTCATAGCCGTAACCATGTTCGCCAAGCTTGCCCGCACCGGACTTCTGATCGCCGCCCTCGGCGTCGCCGGCTGCAATGATTCGTCGATGAAGGACTTTGCTCCGGAAGCCAACAAGCCGCTGCCGGACAAGATCCTCGCCGACATGCAGGCCAAGGGCATGGTCCGCACCTCGTCGGTGATGGCCCGCATCTTCAAGGAAGAGGGCAAGCTCGAAATCTGGAAGGCCAAGACCAACGGCCGTTACGAGATGGTCGCCAGCTACGACATCTGCAAATGGTCAGGCAAGCTCGGGCCGAAATACACTGAGGGCGATCGCCAGGCGCCGGAAGGCTTCTATACGGTTCGCCCGTCGCAGATGAATCCGCGCTCGAACTATCATCTGTCCTTCAACATCGGCTATCCCAATGCCTATGACCGTGCCAATGGCCGCACCGGCGCCAATCTTATGGTGCACGGCGCCTGCTCGTCGTCTGGCTGTTATTCGATGACAGATCCGCAGATCGAGCAGATCTACGCCTTCGGCCGTGACGCCTTCCAGGGCGGCCAGACCGAGTTCCAGATCCAGGCCTTTCCGTTCCGCATGACCGCCGCCAACATGGCGCGCTATCGCAACGACCCGAACTACGACTTCTGGAAAATGCTGAAGGTCGGCTACGACAATTTCGAGATCACCAAGGTGCCGCCGAAGGTCGACGTCTGTGAGAAGCGCTATGTCTTCAACCAGGTTGCGCCCGAAGGCACCACCTTCGATCCGACCGGCGCCTGTCCTGCCACCACCCAGCCGGATTCGCTGAAGAGCGCCTACAATGCCTACCAGAGCACCTACGACGCAGCCTTCAGCGGCGCGGTCAAGGCCTCGGTGCCGGCACCCAAGCCGACCATCGCCGGCGTCAAGGAAGCCAGCATCGTTTCCGACTGGTCGAAGCGCCGGGCGCGCGGCGAACGCGTGCCGATCGACCCGCCGTCGCTCAACTCGGACGGCTCGGTGACGGAGACGGCGCGCATGGGCCGCATCGATTCCCCGGCCGGCCGCAAGATGGCAGCGCTCGACGCGGCAAAGGCCGCCAAGCAGAAGGCCGAGGAACAACGGCTTGCGGCCATAGAAGAAGCGAAGGCTGCAAAAGCCGCAGCCAAGGCCCAGGCGCTCGCCGAGGCGGAAACCGCCAAGCAGGCTGCCCAGCAGCCGGTCACCACCGCGGGCGTCGAGCCGGCGGAAACGCAGGCCGCGAGCGCCGACGAAGGCACGGTGAGCAAATTGAAGAAGAAGCTTCTCGGCATGTTCGGCGGCTGAGGTTTCGGCCTTGCCCAAGCGCGCTGCCGTTTATGATCTCAAGGGTCTGAACTGTCCCCTGCCCGTACTCAAGGCCAAGAAACGGTTGGCTGCCATGAAACCGGGCAGCCGGCTCTGGCTGGAGACCACCGACCCGCTTGCCGTCATCGACATCCCGGCTTTCTGCTCGGAAGACGGCCATCAGCTGATTGAAACGGCGGCGATGTCCGGCGGCCACTGCTTTCTGGTCGAGCGCGGCGAACCGCGCGCTTAAGGATCAACGCCCGGCGATGGCCAGCGGGTTGTTTTCCAGCGCCGCACGGTCCGGCGTGTCGATAGACGGCCGGTTGGTGAAGGCGGCAAACAGCCGGCGGACATAGTCTTCCGGCATGTCGAGCGTGATCAGCACCAGCCTTGTGCCACGCTGGCCGTCCGGCCAGGACGCCAGTTGCACCGGCGGATGCAGGATTTTCTGCACGCCATGAATGACCAGCGGCCGCGACGGGTCTTCTGCGAGCTCGATGACGCCTTTCATGCGCAGCAGGCGTTCGCCATGCGCCGAGCGCAGCAGGTCGAGGAACATCTCGATCGTCGAAAACGGCACCGGTCTGTCATGGACGAGCGAATAGGAGCGCACGCGCGAATCGTGCCGATGGTGGTCGTGGTCATGGCCGTGATCGCCGTGGCGGTGATGGTGGTCGCCATGGTCATGGCCGGCTTCTTCGCCCAGCCAGCGCCGCACATCGGCGGATTTGGTGGCCGGATTGTAGAGGCCGCAGTCAAACAGCGCCGCCACGCCGGTCATTCTGTCGCCGGCATCGAGCACCATTGCCCCCGGATTGATCTGCCGCAGCCGGGTCCGCAACGCCTCGACATCGCCGGGGTCGGTGGCCAGATCGGCCTTGGTCAACACGATGCGGTCGGCCACCGCCACCTGCTTCACCGCCTCGACATGGGCATCGAGAGTAGCGTTGCCGTTGACGGCGTCGACCAGCGTGATGACACCGTCGAGCCGGAAAGCCTGGACAAGGGCTGGATGGGCCATGATCGACTGCAGCACCGGCGCCGGATCGGCGAGCCCCGTGGTTTCGACGACGACGCGGGCAAGCCGGGCAATGCGGCCGGTCTGCAGCCGGTCGACGAGATCGGCCAGCGTGTCGACCAGTTCGCCGCGCACCGTGCAGCACAGGCAGCCATCTGACAGCTGGATGATGCCGTCAGAGGCCTGCTCGACCAGCAGATGGTCGATCGCCACCTCACCGAATTCGTTGATGATGACCGCGGTGTCGGTGAGTGCGGGGTCTTTGAGCAGCCGGTTGAGCAGCGTCGTCTTGCCGGCGCCGAGGAAACCGGTGAGCACCGAGACGGGAATGGGAAAGCCGCTGCCCATCGGGCTAGTTCGCGACCTTGACCGGCTGGTCGCCCTGGGCTGCAGCGGCGGAACCCGACGCTGTCGGCTCGCCGCCGATCGGCGGCGGCACATCGGGCCGCCATGTCGGCAGCGGCACATCGGCAAACTCCTGGCCACCCTGGTCGAGCATGGCCTTCGGCGCCGGCCCGGTGGCGCCGCCGAGGCCGACGGCAACCAGTGTCGGCACATGGTCGAGCTTTTCCTGATAGGGCGATTTGGGCACGTCCTTGTCTTTTTCGGCCACCGGCGGTGCGGCCTCGGACTGTTCTTGGGGAGCCTTCTTCTTGCAGATCTCGTCATGCAGATCGTTGGCCGACACGGCATCGCCATAGGAAGGCAGGGCTGCGACCGTGACCCAATTCGGTGCCGGTGTTGCAAAGCCCTGATCGAGCAGTTTGGCGGCGGTCTCCGCACGGCTGACCGCCGATTTTTCGCCAAGCACCACGGCAACCAGCGTGCGCCCGTTGCGCGTTGCCGAGCCGATCATGTTGAAGCCCGAAGAGCAGACGAAACCCGTCTTCATGCCATCGGCGCCCGGATAGCGGCCGATCAAGAGATTGTAGTTCGGCAGCGTCTTCTTGCCGACGGCAAGACCCTCGATCGAGAACCAGGGGGCGTATTGCGGGAATTCGCTGCGGATCGCCATCACCAGCAAGGCAAGATCGCGCGCCGTCGTATACTGGTCCGGTGAATAGAGCCCGTTCGGATTGACGAAATGCGTCCCGGTCATGCCGAGCCGCTGCGCCTCGGCATTCATGCGTACGGCAAACGCGTCCTGCGAACCGCCGATATTCTCGCCGACAGCCATGGCGATGTCATTGGCCGATTTGACCAGCATCATCTTCAGCGCGTTGTCGAGCCGCATCACCGAGCCCGGCTTGAAGCCCATCTTGCTCGGTGGCTCGCCGGCGGAATGTTTTGTGACCTTGATCGGCGAATCGAGCTGGACCTCGCCGGCCGCGATGGCGCGGAATGCCACATAGGCGGTCATCAGCTTGGTCAGGGAGGCCGGATACCAGCGCCTGAAAGCATCCTGGTGCTGAAGAATCTTGCCGCTTTTCAGGTCGAACAGGATCGACGGATTGGCCAGAGCCGGTCCGGCCAGCACGGGCAGCGCCACGGCGCCCGCCAGCAATAATGTGAGGAAATGCCTGTGCCGCATGATCGAATCCGAAATCGCCTCTTGCCGTAGTCGCTTCTGGCTCCGTAAGGTTTCATTACGCAATGGCCAGCACAATGCGGTCCGACCCTCATCCTCGAACCACATTGCTTGCGGTGCTATTTACCCTATGTGACGTCAACATGGCAAAGTGCCTGACAATCACAATTGCAATGCAGCAGGCCGAAGCCGTCTGCTCCAACAGCGAGATGGAACCTTTATGCCGATCCTGAACCGCGCCGCCGAGATGCAGGATGAGGTCGCCGGCTGGCGACGCCATTTGCATCAGACGCCAGAACTGAATTTCGACGTCTTCAAGACCGCCGCCTTCGTCACCGAGAAACTGAAGGAATTCGGCTGCGATGACGTGGTGACGGGGCTCGGCAAGACCGGCATCGTCGGCGTCATCCACGGCCGCAAGGGGCAAGGCACAACCGTTGGCCTGCGCGCCGACATGGACGCACTGCCGATCAACGAGATCACCGGCAAACCTTACGCCTCGACGGTTCCCGGCAAGATGCACGCCTGCGGCCATGACGGTCACACGGCCATGCTGCTGGGGGCCGCCAAATATCTGGCGGAGACGCGCAATTTCGCCGGCTCCGTGGCGGTGATCTTCCAGCCGGCCGAGGAAGGCGGCGGCGGCGGCAACGAAATGGTCAAGGACGGCATGATGGAGCGCTTCGGCATCTCCAGGGTGTTTGGCATGCACAACATGCCGGGCCTGGCGGTCGGCGAGTTCGCCATCCGGCCAGGCCCGATCATGGCGGCGACCGCCGAGTTCACCATTACCGTCAAGGGCCGCGGCGGCCATGCCGCGATGCCGCATGGCACGATCGATCCGATCGTCATCACCAGCCAGCTTGTCGGCGCCTTGCAGACCATTGCCTCGCGCAGCATCGATCCGGTCGAGGCTGTGGTGGTGTCGGTGACCAAATTCCACGCCGGCGACGCCTACAATGTCATTCCCGAGACCGCCGAGATCGCCGGCACGGTGCGCACGCTGAAGAAGGACATCGCCAGGAAGGCGGAGGAGCGCATCCGCACCATCTGCGACGGGCTGGCGACGGCCTTCGGGGTGACGATCAAGGTCGATTACGACGCCAACTATCCCGTGACCTTCAACCACGCGGAAGAGACGGTCTTTGCCGGCGATATCGCCGCCAACGTCGCCGGCGACGCCCAGGTGCACCGCGCCATCCAGCCGGTAATGGGCGGCGAGGACTTCTCCTACATGCTGGAAGCGCGGCCCGGCGCCTTCATCTTCATCGGCAATGGCGACAGCGCGGGTCTCCACCACCCGGCCTACGACTTCAACGACGAGGTGATCCCGCACGGCATGAGCTATTGGGTGAAGCTGGCGGAAACGGCGCTGGCCGCCTGACGAAATTGACGCCGGGCCGCGTAAGCGGCACCGGAGTTTTTGGCCCTTGGTGCGATCGGATCTAGGGCTGGCTGCAACCGGGCAGGCTTGGAATTCAAGACCGCGCCATGGTGTGAAATAGCCGTGTGGCGGGCATCAACCTGCCTCTTGGCGAAACGGCCCGAAGCGTCTATGTGTCGGGCCGCGTGGTCCCGTAGCTCAGTAGGATAGAGCGGCAGATTCCTAATCTGTAGGTCACAGGTTCGATTCCTGTCGGGATCACCAACAATTTCAAGCACTTAGCGAAATTGTTCCCGTACTTTTTTGGGAGATCTTTTCCAAATTGGTACGGAGAATTTCGTAGATCTTCAAACTTTGGGTACGCCTGCCCAGGCCGACATGGCCCAAATCCGCTACGAATCGGGGCGTTAGGAAGCCCAGATTGAGGTAGGTCATCGTCACAGGCGATTGCAGAAACTAACGGCGAGGCGATTGACGTAGAATGGGTTCCAATTGCTGTCGCAGCTACCGAGCGGTGGCCTTCGGGGCCTACTTTGGGATTACGCGCGAACGTATTGCCCGGTGACGGTCGGTATGCGCGGACTGACAGCGTTGTTCTGCAGTCGCGCCGCGAGTGCAACCGTCAGAGCCTGGGCCAGGCACATCGGGGCGGCAAGTGAACGGGAAAATGTATATTCATGCTCCGGTACGGCGAAGAGAACACTGGCGCTCTTGGCCAGCGGAGACAGCGTGCTGTCGGAAATGGCGATGATCGGAACTTCGCTGCGAGCGGCCTCTTCCACGACATTGACCACTTCATTGGCATAGAAGCGAAAGGACACGGCGAACAAGACATCGGTCTTGCGGATCATGCGCGCCATTTGCGTGGCAAGTCCGCCGCCGGGGTCAAGCAGCACGCAACGTTTGCCAAGCATGGTCAAGATATAGCGGAGAAGTTCGACCACAGGCGTCGACCGCAATTGCCCGATGAGGTAGATCGCATCGGTTTTTTCGAGAAGGGTTACGGCCTTGGCCAGGTCTTCGGGCGGTATCTGCGTCAGCATGTCCTGCAGCGAGGCAATGTCGCGGACCACGAGGTCGCGCATGAATCCGACTTCGCTTCGGTCTGTTCGCGCTCCCAATTCGCCTTCCAGCGCCTTGATGCGGGCCTCGAAGCCGGGCGCCGCGGTCGACAGACGCTTCTGAAAAAGGGACTGGAGCTCCTTGAAGCCTTCATAGCCGAGCGCCTGCGCAAAGCGCACGAAGCTCGAGGCATGCACTCCGCTGCTATCCCCAATCGCATTCACCGACCTGACAGCGACGTCGTTAGGATTCTGGGTGAGATAGAGCGCGATCTTCTGGTAGGATTTGCTCATTTCATCGTAGCGATCGTGGATGAGCCGGATCAGCTCTTCATAGTCACGCGGCGCTTCAGTGGTCGGCTTCATGTTGCACTCTTTCGCAATATTCATTGCACAATGACGCGTCTGCGTCGATTCCGCTAGTGAAATCAGTAGCAACGGAAAACCGGCCCCTTCGCAGCCAAATCGTCCTGGCCAAGGAGGATAAAGGGCCGGTCTTTGGGCTCAGTCCGACGCCTACGAGGCGCCGGGGAACCTAATTCGGCCGCGCTGACCGGCACCACTCAACAATAGATACCTTTCCGCTCGGCCAAGATCGAACCCATCAACGCTCTAAAGTGAGCCACCCGCTCGGCCCCGTGGTTTTGGATAGTGTCAGTAATCTCCTGCAACGATGCGCCGGCGATATCGATCGCACTCGATGCGACTTTGAGCGCCAACTCCTGCAGCGCGACAAACGTTGGCAGCACCATCGTCAGGTCGGCTGAGACAAAGCCACGCGGTTTCGGTTTTCCAAGTTTGCGCCAATCGGCATGAAGCTGTTTCAGGAGTTCGCGCTTCGTCATGCGCTCAAAGCGCATTTGCAGTCGGAATATAGCACTGTCCGAATGCTTGATTGCCGGCTCGGGCAGGCCGTTGCGGCGCGCGTGCGCGATCTGCTCTGAAAACGTCTCTTTGTAGGAAGTCCAGAACTCTATTTTTTCGGTGACTTCGCGAGCGTGCGCCTGTTCGGCTGTCCGAATAAGGTCAAGACCAACTCCTGCAAATCGCGCGTTGCCTTTAAGACCATATGTTATGAGAGCTTCGACCAGCGCTTCATGGGGCAGACACCTCCTTAACCCGCTCTCCCTCTCGGACTCTGATCTTCTTCCTGCCCGCGCGTAGGGTTGCCGCGAGAACCGGTTGATCAGAGAAGGAAAGGTCTGTTGGCGATCCCCGCGGACGACCGCGAGGATTGCCCGACTGGCCCTTCTTGAAACGGTTTTGCCTAGGCGGCTGACCGTATCCGGTGGCTGAAACGACTTCGCTTCGGATGTTGGCGGCTGCCTCGTCGCTGAGCCGCCTTTGCTTTCTATCTTCATCTTGCGCTGACATTAGCGCTTCCTTTTGGTGGCTGAGTTGCAGGCGACACGCCGCTCCTCAGCAACAGATTCGAATGACTGGCTCGTGGCGACGAGCGTGGCGCTCTTCCCGTATACGTTTGCCAGCGCGTAATAATGGTGTCGCAATAGGCGGGATCGTATTCGATGAGCTTGGCCCGTCGTCCGCAGCTCTCCGCTGCAATCAACGTACTGCCAGACCCACCAAACAGGTCGAGCACAATATCATTGCGCCGCGAACAGTCCTTGATAGCGTCGGCGACCAACGCGACTGGCTTTACAGTCGGATGCATGGAAAGTTCGTCCAAGCGATTGGCGCCCAGGCGCTGCTGATGCCGGCATTCGCCCGTGACGGCTCGGTTCACCACTCAGTCACTGCAGAAACAGCCCATCGGCCGGCTCGAAATTCGGTTGACTTATCCAAGGGTTAGCCGCAGCAGTCTCCGCAAAGTAGGGCTGAGCCGCGCAACCCGTCTCTGTTTCCGCCGAGTTTCCAAGGCCCGTCTCTGTGACCGGCTTTCCGTGCCCTATTGTGCGACCGCAGCAACATTCGGTAGTCGCCGCTGCGTTGGGGGCCTTGGTCCTAAGATAATATCTACGCCGGAACCGTGCTAGGATGGCCGCCGCCGCGCGACTTGTCGTACTTCAACGCGCTCAGGAGCGATTGTCATGCTCAATCCAATCTCCATCATGGCCGACCGGCTCGGCGACCATCTGTCAGAACTCTATCTCCAGTATTTCTCGCATCGCAATCCGGAATATGCGAGCTACATAGGCGGGGCGGCCCGCCTTGTCTTGGAGCGCATCGGCAATTCGAACGCCCTCTATCACAACATCGAGCACACGCTGATGGTTACGCTCGCTGGCCAGCAGATCATCCGCGGCCGGCTGCTTTCGGAATCGCTGACCCCCGATGACTGGCTGCATTATACCTGCGCGCTGCTTGTCCACGACATTGGCATGGTGCACGGCGTGTGCCATGGCGACACCGACGACAGCTTCGTCATCAACGAGGCCGGCGACCGCTATACGCCACCGCGCGGCGCCTCCGACGCGGTGCTTGCGCCCTATCATATCGAGCGCGCCAAGATCTATGCGCGCCAACGTTTTGCTTCCTCGAAGTTCATCAACGAGGAGCGCATTGTCGAGGCGATCGAGATGACGCGCTTTCCGGTGCCGAACGATCCGGCCTACCAGGTCACCAACACCGAGCCGGCGCTGGTCAGGGCCGCGGATCTGATCGGCCAACTCGCTGATCCCTTCTACCACCGCAAGCTGCCGGCGCTGTTTGCCGAGTTCTCTGAGACCGGGATGGTGGAAAAGCTCGGCTGCAAGACCGCCGCCGATCTCGGCGCCATCTTCACCGATTTCTTCACGCTGAAGGTCGAGCCCTATATCGGCGACGCGATCCGCTATCTGGAGCTGACGACCGAAGGCAAGCAGTGGGTCGCCAACCTCCACAGCAACCTCTTCCAGTCCGGGCTCCGCCCGGCCAGGATCGGGCCGTTCCCCGGCCTGTTGCAGCCGACCTCGGCGAGCCTTTCGGTGGTAACTTAAGAGCCGGGATTTCAGCCACGATCAGCCCGTGAGGCGCGCACGAAACAACGTGCAGCCGTCCGTCAGGCGCGACCTGGAGATATCCTGGAATCCGGCCTCGGTCATCCACGCGCGATACTGACCTTCCGTGTACGATTCGCCGTGACGATAGAGGTTCAAGAAGGTGAGATTGAGAAACACACCCTCGGGCGGGCCGAGGCGGTCGTCATCGACGACACCCCACCCGGCAATTGCGATCTCGCCTCCCGGTGTGAGGCAACGCGCCGCGTTCAGGATCGAACTGCGCGCCTGGTCCGGCGGCAGGACCTGGACGACGGCCTTGAGGATCGCCAGATCGTGCCTACCGACCGATGGGGCGACAGTTATGTCGCCCTCTTCGACAACCACGTCGTCGGCACCGTATTCGGACAGGATCGCTGGCGCGACCGATGCGACCGTCGGCAGTTCCATCAGCGTCGCCGCCATATGCGGCCACTGCTCGCGAAGTCCGACGAGAATGGTCCCGGCGCCCCCGCCGATGTCGATCACCGAACCGGTCGCCGAGAGGTCCATCTCCTGGGCCAGATTTCGGCCGAAAATCACCCCGCCCGGCGCCAGCATCCGGCTGAAGGCCGCCGCGGACTCAGGCCCCGCTTCGGAAAAGTCGTGCAGCGCGGCCGGCCGGTTCTGCCGCAGGGACTCTGCGGTCAAAAGGTCGGCTCCCCAGAGCTCGCGCAGGAGCGCATGATCGCCGCCGCGATAGGTCGGCTTGGACGCGTCGAGAAACTCCGACGCTTCGGCTCCGTTGCGAAATTGACCATCCTCGACTTCGAGGAGACCGATGCTGGCGAGCGCGTAGAGGAGCCGCGACAGACGATCGGGCTCGACTTCGAGCGCGGCCCCAAGGCTGTCAGCAGCCGCAGCATTGCCACCGAGCCGGGTGAAGATGCCAAGGTCCAATCCGGCGCGAAGCGCCAGGGCGGGGGGCACCGCTGCGATCAGCTTGTCGATCCGATCGGAATCCACCACGTCTCATCCCCTTCCGCAATCCAGGCCGACTTTGAAGCAGTTTGGAAGATCGGATTCAACTGGGAGGCGCGCTTTCCTCACGCAGGCAGAAATCCGCGCCCGGAAACGCCGACCTCAATCCCGGTCAGCCGGATTTCTTGTACAACAGCAATTCCGGGCGGTACTCAAAGTGCATCGTATCGTAGTGATACCAGCGCCCACCCCAGATAAACCCTTGTTTCTCAAACAGCTCGACAACCGGCAGCGGGATACGATTCTTGAACGGAATGTGTGCCTTCGGATCCTTCTTGTTTCGGTTGTTGTACCAATAGTCGGAGAAACCGACATTGATGTCGAAAGCTGCCCCGAAAGAGTGGACGCTCAGTCGATTGGTGCCGGCGATCGGCCGCCATACAAAACCGCCGCCTGGCATGAGCCCGTAGCGGCTTAGCTCTGCGGGCATGGCCTCAAGCGCGTCGGAGACCTTGCCGAGCCGGTCATCGATGCCAAAAAGCCTGCTAACCTGCACGACCTTCTTGCCAAGTTTTGGCAGCCATTTGACATCGGCGATGTGCTTGCCCACCGCGGCAGCGCTACCGCCGTAGAGCTTCTCGAAGAAGGCCTGGTTGCGGATACGACCGGGATCGCAATCATCCGCCGGGATCAGGGCTCCCGCACTGGCCGGCGGATAGGCGTAGTGAAACATGTCTTCGATGTCGGGGGCGTCCAGCAGCGCGTCGGCGTCGCGCGTCTTGCCGTCATCCCACACCATCGTGGTGCCGTCGGTCCAGGTCAGCGTGTTGCCCGATATGGTGAAAAGTCCCGGATAGGCCTTGAGCAGGGCCGCCTTGGCGGCAGGCTGGTCCACGCCGTCGCCTGTATCGGCAGCATAGGCGAGCCGCCCATGGCCGCAGATCGCCAACACCATCACCAGCGGCAACAGCATGCGTCCTGGATGGTCGATCATTGTCCTGCCTCCTGGGATAGCCGATCGCTGCTAAAGACGACCTGGTCCGCCGGTTATACTCTGATCCAATCCGATTTGATTGACGTCAAAATATGGCCAGCAACACCAGTCCCGCCAATGCCGATCCGGCTAGCGTCGGCAGCATGCCAATCTTCAATTTCAACATGGCGATCATCGCGGCGGCCGACAGCAGCGCGGCACGCCAGTCGATGGAGGACAGCACCGGGACCTCGGTGCCAAGGCCGATGCTCTGCACCTTGCCGAAGATCACATGCAGCGCGAACCACAAAGCAAGGTTCATCACCACGCCGACCACAGCGGCCGTGATCGCGCTCAAGGCTGCCGAGAGCGCCTTGTTCTCGCGCAACGCTTCGATGTAGGGGGCGCCGAGAAAAATCCAGAAGAAGCACGGCACAAAGGTCACCCAGAGCGTCAGCAGCGCGCCGAGCGATCCGGCGGCGAGTGGGCTCATGGCGCCGGCGTGCCGGTAGGCGGCGACAAAGCCGACGAACTGCAGCACCAGGATGAGCGGCCCTGGCGTCGTCTCGGCTAGGCCAAGGCCATCGGCCATTTCGCCCGGCGCAAGCCAGCCGAACGACGTCACGGCGGCTTGCGCGACATAGGAGAGTGCTGCGTAGGCGCCGCCGAAAGTGACCACCGCCATGAGGCTGAAGAAGGAGCCAAGCTGCGTCCACACGCTGGCAGAGCCGGTCAGCATCCAGATCAGCGCGACCGGCCCGAGCCAGATCGGCAGCCAGGTCGCGATGGTGCGCGGCGCATGCCATTTCGTCGGCCTGGTGTGGGCGAGTTCGCCGCGTTCGAACATCAGGTCGACGGCGCCGCGAACATCGGGCGCGTTGCCCTTGCCGTGCGCGGCGCCGGAAAACGGCACCGGCGCAAAACGGTTGCCGATCCAGCCGGTCAGCCCTGCCGCCAGGATGATCAGCGGAAACGGCAGCTTGACGACATAGATGGCGAGGAAGGCGACCACCGCGATCGCCATCATCACCCGGTTCTTGAGTGCCCGCCGGCCGATACGGATGACCGCTTCGACGACGACCGCGAGCACCGCCGCCTTGACGCCGAAGAACAGCGCTTCAATGACCGGCGCGTCGTTGTAGAGCATGTAGAATGTGCTCAAGGCCAGCATGACCAGGGCACCCGGCAGCACGAACAGAATGCCGGCGACGAGACCGCCGGCGGTCCGATGCAACAGCCAACCGATATAGATGGCGAGCTGTTGCGCCTCCGGACCGGGCAGCAGCATGCAATAGTTGAGCGCATGCAGGAAGCGCTGCTCGCCGATCCAGCGGCGCTCCTCGACCAGTTCCTTGTGCATCAGCGCGATCTGTCCGGCCGGCCCGCCAAAGGAGAGCAGGCCGATCTTGGCCCACAGTTTTGCTGCTTCCCTGAAGGTCGGCGCTTCTGGAATATCGACGGCATGCGCGTCGTTGCCAGCGGCAAGGGCGTTCATGGTGCTTTGCCCCCGCTTGGCCAGTTATGCGTTTCGTCAGTGGCATCGCGGCACCACCGGAAAAACGCATCGTAGAGCAGCATGCCGGCCTCGAGCTGTTCGAGGTCGTCGCGGAACATGCGCGACAGGCCAAGCGAAGCGGCGAGGAAGCCCGCTGCCTGCGGCACGAGATCGAGGCGCGCTGTGTCGGCCGCGCGCACGATCAAAGCGAGGCGGTCGAGCGCTTCGGAGCGAAGCCCGAACTCCTCGATCATCGTGTCGAAGGTGCAGCGTTCGCCGCGATGGCTCCAGAACACATCGTCGATGTCGAAGGGGGTGGCTGCGAAGCGATCGGCAGCGGCCAGCACTTCGGCCGGCTCGACGAACAGGAACACCGCCGAAGGATCGATGAAACGGCGGATCAGCCAGGGGCAGGCAATGCGGTCGACCTTGGGGCGGGCACGCGTCACCCAGACCGTGCGGCCCTTGTCGTCGCGGCGCGGTATCTTGTCGGCCTTGACCAGAAGCCCTTTGGCCGCCAGCCAGGCCTCGAAGCCGCCATCCAGCGATTCCGCCGCGATGCCTTCGTGGCGCAGCCATGCGGCGACGCCTTGCGACAGCTTTTGCCCTTTTTGACAGATGACGACGATTTTGGAACCGGTGAATTCGGCCGCCCAGTTGGACACGGTCTTGAAATCGCGCCGGCATGAAGCCGGCAGCAGGCGCGGGTCGGCATCATAATCATCGTCGATGCGCACATCGACAAGTGTCGGCGCATCCTGCAGGCCGACGAGGCGAGAGAGTTGCGATACGGTGATTGCGGTTGTTGACGGCATGGCGTCCACCTCCTGAAAGTGAGAGTTTGGACGCGATCGTTGGGCTGACGCCTCACGGGGTCGTCGCGAAGGAACCCCTTGCCATGATGCTGGATTGATCCTTCGCGCTTGTCAAGGAAAGAGCTGCACCGGGCAATGCCATCGAGCCCGTCCCTGGGACCGCTTACTGCGCCGTCCAGCCGCCATCCATCGGCAAGGTCGTGCCGGTGATCTGCCTGGCCGCATCCGAGCACAGGAACAGCGCCAGCGCCGCCAGCTCGTCGACGGTGACGAACTCCTTGGTCGGCTGTGCGGCCAGCAGCACATCGTGCTTGACCTGCTCTTCGGTCATGCCGCGTGCCTTCATCGTGTCGGGGATCTGCTTTTCGACCAGCGGCGTCCAGACATAGCCGGGCGCGATCGCGTTGACGGTGACGCCATCCTGCGCGGCCTCCAGCGCCACCGTCTTGGTCAGGCCTGAAATGCCATGCTTGGCCGAGACATAGGCGGACTTGAACGGCGAGGCGACCAGCGCGTGCGCGGAAGCCGTGTTGATGATGCGACCCCATTTGCGCGCCTTCATGCCGGGCAGCGCCGCCTTGATCGCATAGAAGGCCGCCAGCAGATTGATGCGGATGATGGCTTCCCATTTATCGTCGGGAAACTCCTCGATCGGCGCGACATGCTGGATGCCGGCATTGTTGACCAGGATGTCGAGACTGCCGAAGGCGGCCTCGGCCTCGCGCACCATGGTGGTCACCGCGGCGCCGTCCATCATGTTGGCGTCGGAATAGCGGCATTTGACGCCGAAATCCTTCTCGATGCCGGCGCGCTCCTGTTCGATGGCAGCGGCATCGCCGAGCCCATTGATGGTGACGTTGGCACCTTCGCCAGCAAAGGCGCGGGCTATTGCCAGGCCGATACCGCTGGTCGAGCCGGTGACAAGCGCATTCTTCGAAGACAGGGAACCCATGGGAGATCTCGCGACAGGTGGGGAGCTGTTGGCGCACATAGTTTGTGCATTGCAACATAACAATGGCATGACCATATGTCATTGCGATTACAATGTTGTGATCCTTTGCGAGCGCCTTGAAGCTGGCATTGGCGCGGCGTGACATGGCACTGTCATGCTGCCGTGCAACATAATTCTCCTGCACGTCTCGTATGGATCGTTCCTGAACCCGTGGGTGAGAAGCTTGGATATCGCCGATGTCGTGAAGCGCGCCTATGCGATGCCGCTTTGATGTCGGGAGTGCGGTTGAGCGCAAAGGCGGTCGGCACCACGCCGATCAGGATCAGCATGATCAGGCCCATGCCTTTTTGTCCGTCATCGGAGCCATGCGCGAAGCTGACGCCGGTGCAGGTACTCGACGATGAAGCTGATGTGACGGCCGGGCAAACCACGTCTAACGGTTGGGTCCGTTTCGAGCTGCCCTCGCCAGCCCCTCTCTCCTGAACCCGGCACGGCACGTTGACGACCTATCCCGCGATTTGCAGCAGGGACAATACCAGCAGCCGGCGTTCTTCGGTTGAGAGAACATCCGAATCGAACAGGTTCATGCTGCGCAGCCCCTCGATGGCGAGATAGCAGATCAGCAGCGCCTTGATATCAGGCGTCTCCCCCTTCAGCCGCTCGAACAGCTGTCGCTTGAAGGTTTTGATCGGCGTCAGGAAATCGGGATCCTCGGCGATCGCCGAAAAAATCCACGAGGCCGATGGCTGGGGTTTCTCCCACTCATTGGCCGACAGCCTGATATAGACGGCAAGCAGGCTTTCGCCGCTGGCGCCGGCCTTGGCGGTGGTTTCCAGCGCGGCGTCGAACTCATCCAGATAGCCTTGCACCAGCGCCTGCAGCAACTTCGCCTTGGTCGGGAAATTGTACAGCAGGCCGCCTTTCGACACGCCGGCTCGGCTGGCGACCGCATCCAGCGACAGGCTGCCGGGACCGGTAACGCGCGCCACTTCGGCGGCGGCGGCGAGTATCCTGTCGCGCGAATTTGCTCTGCGTGTTTTCATCGATCCGTCCCCCATACATTAGCTTATGCGGAATTGACAAGACCGTCCAGACGGTACAGTAAGATCGCCGTCATTTGAAACCGGGACCTGCCATTGCTAGTGTCCCGAGACCGACCGCTATGTGGGTCGCCGTTCGAGGGGACTGTTTGTGTTCAAGCGCATAATCCAGATAATCGTCATCGCCTTGGTTTTGCTCGTGCTCACGGTCGTGGTTGGCGGGATCGTCGGCTTCAACTTTCTTCGCGACAACGGCATCAAGCAGTATTTCGCCACGATGAAGCCGCCTGCAGCAACTGTATCGACGGTCATCGTCAAGCCGTCGGACTGGACCCCGGGCGTCGAGGCAATCGGCACGGTCAGCGCGGTGCGCGGCGTCGACCTCACTGTCGAAACCGCCGGCATCGTCAAGGAAATCCTGTTTCACGCCAACCAGAAGATTGCCGACGGCGCAACCTTGCTGCAGCTCGACGACGCCGTCGAGCGCGCCGATCTCGAGGCGACCAAGGCGCAGGCCGCATCCGACCAGACGACGCTGCAGCGCGCCCTTGAACTGCAGCGGCGCGGCGTCGGCACCGACGCAACGCTCGACGCGGCGCGGGCAGCGGCATCGGTCTCCGCCTCGCAGGTGAACAAGCTGCAGGCGGTGCTCGACCAGAAGCAATTGACCGCACCTTTCAGCGGCACGGTGGGCATTCCGAAAATCGATCTTGGCCAGTATCTGACGCCCGGCACGGCGGTGGTGACCTTGCAAGACCTGGACACGATGCGGGTCGACTTCTCCGTTCCCGAACAGCAGCTCCCGCTGCTGAAGATCGAGCAAAAGGTGCGACTGGGCATCGGTGGCGGCGACTTGCCCTACGCCGGCAAGATCCGCGGCATCGATCCCAAGATCGACCCCACCAGCCGGCTGGTCACCATCCGGGCGGAGGTCGCTAACACCGAAGGCAAGCTCACCCCCGGCCAGTTTGTGCAGGTACGCGTCGAACTGCCCGAGGAAAACAATGTGCTGGCGCTGCCGCAAACGGCGCTGACGTCCAGCCTCTACGGCGACTTCATCTACGTGGTGCGTCCGGCCAAGGCACCTGAAGGCCAACCTGCCGATGCAGCCAAACCTGCCGATGCAGCCAAGCCTGCCGATGCAGCCAAGCCTACCGATGCGGCCAAGCCCGCTGATGCCGCCAAGCCTGCCGACACTGCCGCGGCAAAACCCGCTGACAAGGCGGCTGCCGACCCGGCTAAACCGGCGGCGGAAGAACAAAAGCCCGAGCTCGTCCTGTCACAGGTGTTCGTCAAGCCTGGCCGCCGCAACGCCGGCATGGTCGAGATCCTTGAAGGTCTGACGGCTGGCGACGAGGTTGTCACCGCCGGCCAGAACCGGCTCTTCAATGGCATGTCCGTTGCTGTCGACAACACCATCGACCCGACCCAATCGGCAAACAAGCAGGCCGCCCAGTAATGAACGTCTCCGACATCTTCATCCGCCGCCCGGTTCTGTCGACGGTTCTGGCTTGCATGATCCTGCTCCTGGGCTTCCAGGGCATTTTCAACCTGTCGATCCGGCAATATCCGAAGGTCGATGAAACGGCCATCACGATCACGACGGCCTATCCGGGTGCTAGCGCCGACCTGATCCAAGGCTTCATTTCGGCGCCTATTGCCCGTGCCGTCGCCTCGACCGAGAACATCGACTACGTCACCTCGTCGAGCCGTCCCTCTTCCAGCACCGTGACGGTGCAGATGAAGCTCGGCTCCAATCCCGATGTCGCGCTGACCGAAGTGCTGTCGAAGGTGCAAGGCGTGCGCGGTACCTTGCCCGATGCGTCCAAGGACCCGGTCATCGTCAAGGGCACCGGCGATCAGTTCGCGATGATGTACATCTCAATGCAGAATCCGAACATGACGAAGGAGCAGTTGACCGAGTATATCGAGCGCGTCATCCGGCCACGCATGTCGACGGTGGAAGGCGTCGCCGACGTGCAGATCTTCGGCGCCCAGGAATATTCGATGCGTGTCTGGATCGACCCGGTCAAGCTCGCCGCGCGCGGCGTGACCGCATCCGAAGTGCTGGCCGCGATCAACAATTCCAATTTCCTTTCGGCTCCCGGCAACACCCAGAACGAATATGTCGTCTCCTCGATAACGGTGCGCTCGACACTGCAGACGCCTGAGGCCTTCGCCGAACTGCCGCTGCGCTCGACGGATGGCAATGTGGTGCGACTGCGCGACGTGGCGCGTGTCGAACTAGCCGCGGCAAGCACCGACACCAGGGTCAGTTTCAACGGCAAGCCCGGCACCTTCCTTGCGATCTTCCCGACACCGGCGGCAAACCCGCTGACGACGGCGGCGGCGATCCACAAGATCGTGCCGCTGATCCAGGACACGCTGCCGCAAGGCATGACGATCGAGATCGTCTACGATTCAACCGAGCAGATCAGCGCCTCGATCTACGAGGTGTTCAAGACCATTGCCGAGGCCGTCGCCATCGTCATCGTCGTCATCCTGCTCTTCCTTGGTTCGTTCCGCTCGGTGATGATGCCGATCGTCACCATTCCGCTGTCGTTGATCGGCGTTTGCTTCCTGCTGTATTCGGTGGGCTATTCGATCAACCTGTTGTCGTTGCTGGCCATGGTGCTGGCGATCGGTCTCGTCGTCGACGACGCCATCGTGGTGGTGGAAAACATCCATCGCCACATGGAAGAAGACCACATGTCGCCGATGCAGGCGGCCTTCAACGGCATGCGGGAAATCTTTTCCGCCATCGTCGCCATGACGGTGACATTGGCCGCCGTGTTCGCACCACTGGCCTTCACCGGCGGCCTGACCGGCGCCCTGTTCCGCGAATTTGCGGTGACGCTTGCCGGCTCGGTGGTGCTTTCGGGTGTCATCGCCGTCACCATCACGCCGATGATGTCGGCGCGCCTGCTGAAAGCCGGGTCACCCGGCCGCTTCCAGCGCATTGTCGACGGCACTTTCGGACGCGTCGAACGCGTCTATGAAAAGGCGGTCACCGGATCTCTGAACTATCGCCCACTGACGCTGATAATCGTCATTGCGCTGGTCGCCGTCACCGGGTTTGCGTTCACCAAAACCTCTAGCGAACTGGCGCCGGAAGAAGATCAGGGCTTCCTGTTGTCGATCGTCAACGCGCCGCGTTATGCGACGTCGGACTATACCGAACTCTACGTCAACCAGATGCTTGGCCTGGTCAAGGACATACCGGAGACGCGGGCGCAGTTCTCGGCAGTCGCGTTTGGCGGCCAGACCAGCGGTGCCTTCGTTGGCTTTGCCTTCAAGGACTGGGCCGAACGCACGCGCAGCTCGAAGGAGATCCAGGCCGACATCCAGGGACGCCTCGCCAAGGTCGCCGGTGTCGAGGCTTTCGTCTTCGCGCCGCCAACGCTGCCTGGCTCCGGTGGCGGTCTGCCGATCACCATGGTGGTGCGTTCGACCGGCAATGCTTCCGATGTTTTCGAGGCAGCCGAGCAGATCAAGAACAAGGCGCAGGCTTCCGGTCGCTTCATTGTTGTGCAGAACTCGATGGCCTACGACGCGCCACAGGTGACGGTAACGATAGACCGTGACCGCGCCGCGGCCCTCAACCTGCCCATCGCCGATATCGGCCGCACGCTGACCTTGCTGGTCGGCGGCGCCGAAGTGGCGCAGTTCGACCGCGATTCAAACAGCTACGATATCATCCCGCAGGTGCCACAAGATTTCCGCGACAATCCTGAAAAGCTGGCAGAATACTTCGTGCGCAGCGTTTCGGGCCAGATGGTGCCGCTCTCGGCCGTGGTCAAGATCTCGACCAACGCCTCGCCGGCCGCGATCGAGCAATTCAACCAGCTGAACTCGGCAACGATTTCCGCGCTGCCGCTGCCCGGCGTCACCACCGGCGACGGGCTCAAGGCCATCGAGGACATCGCCAAGGAGAGCCTGCCCGACACCTTCTTCATCGATTATTCCGGCCAGTCGCGGCAGGAGAAGGAGCAAGGCAGCACCATCCTGATCGCCTTCGCAGCCGCAATCCTCGTCATCTATCTGGTGCTGGCGGCGCAGTTCGAAAGCTTCCGCGATCCGCTGATCATCATGATGGCAGTGCCGCTGTCGATCTTCGGCGCCATCGTGCCGCTCAATCTGGGGCTGGGAACACTCAACATCTACACGCAGGTCGGCCTGATCACGCTGATCGGCCTGATCACAAAGCACGGCATCCTGCTGGTCGAGTTCGCCAACCAGCAGCGCGAGAAGCATGGGATGTCACGCAGGGAAGCGATCATCGCCTCGGCCAAGGTGCGGCTGCGGCCGATCCTGATGACGACGGCGGCGATGGCGCTCGGCGTGGTGCCGCTGATCATCTCCAGTGGTGCTGGTGCCGCGGCGCGCTATTCGATGGGCCTGGTGATCTTCACCGGCATCCTGGTCGGTACCATGTTCACTCTGTTCGTGGTGCCGATGTTCTACACCTTCATCGCAAGCAAGGACCTGCCGCATCATGCCGAAAAGCCGGACCCGAAGCTGATGCCGGTGCCCGTCGACTGAACTGCGAACACCAACGAACAAACAAAAAAAGAGGCCGGACAATTCCGGCCTCTTTCTTTGACTGGATTGATTACCGCGAAGCTCAGTGGAGCTTCAGGCGGGAGCTTGCTGTGCAGCTGCGCCGCGCGACCGCTCCAACCACAGCCGACTACTTGACGATGACGATGCTGGTATTGGCCGGGCCGAAGGTCTCGACCAGCTGATAGAAGTCGGCGGCATTGTCCGGGTGCAGCCGCACGCAGCCATGCGAAGCCGGCTGGCCAAGACGCTTGATGGCGTAGGTCGCATGCACCGCGTAGCCGCCGCTGAAGAACACCGAATGCGGCATCGGCGCGTTGTCGTATTTCTTCGAGTACCACATCTCATGCATGCGGGTCGGCTTGAACGAGCCGGTCGGGGTGATATGCGCCCGGTCGCCGGTCGAGACCTTCCAGGCGAAGGTCGGGCGGCCATCGACCAGGACTTCCATGGTCTGCTGCGACAGCGAGACACGCGCCACGATCTGACTTGCGGCGGCGTGGGCAGCGCCATTGCCGGCACTGAAGAGAAGAGCCGCACCGGTCAGGGCGGCGGCGGTGATGTTGATGAGCTTGGCGGAAATGGCAGCGTACATGATGTTCCCCTGTTTTTGCCGGTCGGGCCGGTTCCAATTCGATGACCGGCTTATCCCAACGTCATGTTTCAAGCTGATTTCGCTTGCTGCTCGTTTGTGTTTCGAATCTGTTTCCTCAGGTTAACGAGAATGACAGGCAAAGCAGCGAAACAAGGGATGCCATCGTCGGCCTTGTAATCTGCCTCGCAGGATCAAGATGCCAGGGTTGCCGTCAAACGAACGTGCGACCTTCCCTTATGTGAAAGACATTTCGTCTGGCTCGAAACCAATCTGCAACAAAGCGCGGCCTGGGCGGCATGATCTGGATACGGGCCGACGGCACAGTTGACGTAACGAAAACAGCCGGCGCAAACGAAGATGAGCATCAAATCGAACACCCTGTCCTGGCTACTCAGGATAAGCATTGCCGCGGTCATCGTCGGCGGCGTCGGCACAGTCGCCGGCAGCCCGATGACGACGCTTGCGGCCATGAACTCGGGCGAGGTTTCGACGCTGCATGCCGCGCTGTTCATTGCCTTGGTCTGGATTGTTTCCAGTCTGCGCATCAACCGCTTCAAGGCCCTCTGGCGGGTCGGCTTTGGACTGACGGGGATGCGCGGCCCCTCCGGCAACTTGCTGCCGAGAGGACCGAAGGCCCGCGCCGCGACGGGGGGCTCCGTGGGCGGCGCGGGCACTTCGGGGGTTTCCTGAAGCACCGACAATTCTGAAATTGGGGAAGAGACAGATGAACACGAAATTTGCCGCTTCGGTGCTTTCCGCACTGCTCTACACACAAGGCCTGCTCGGCTTTGCCGGTCTCGCCACCGTGCTGCTGAAGGACCGCGCTCACGCCAGTGAAGTCGTCGTGGCCAGCGAAATGCCATCTGGAGGTGCGCTGAGTGCAGGCGCATCGGACCCAAAAGGGGAAACCGGTTTTGGGAAAATCCGATGCTAAACAAAAAGACGCGTTGCCCTCAATCGGCGCGCTGTGTCGGCGGATCGAACCGGTAGCCGGCGCCCCGTATCGTGGTGATGGTTTCGGTGTCGAGCTTGCGGCGCAGCCGCACGATCCGCGAATCGATCGAGCGATCGAACGCATCGGCATTTTCGGCTGGTGCGGCGGCAATGATGTCGTCGCGCGTCAGCACCTTGCGCGGACTGGCCAGAAACAGTTTCAGCAACGCCACCTGACCGGGCGACAGCTGTTCCTCGGTACCAGAACGATGCATGACCATGGCAGACCTGAGGTCGACGGTAGCGTTCTCCAGCACGAGCAATTCCCCGGTGTTGCGGCCGCGCCGCGCCAAGAGGCCGCCAATGCGTGCGGCAAGCTCCCTGACATTAAGCGGACTTTCGATGACGTCGGCGGCGCCGAGTTCGAGCGCCAGCACCTTGTCGACCAGGTCGGCCGGCCGGCAGATCAGGATGAAATCGGGCCCACCCTCGCCGCCATGGCGCCTGAGCAGGTCGCGCCCCTCGGCCTGGCTGAGGCTGTCGCCGACAATGACGATGTCGATGCCCTTTGCCGAAAGCAGCGATTCGGCCTCCCATGGCTGGCGCGCCTCGCGCACATCATGGCCACGCCGCTCGAGATGGTCGGCGAGATCGGTTGCCACCACTTCGGCGACGGAAACAAGCGCGATGACGGATCGTGCGGCCATGTTTTCTTACCGTTCCCTTCGCAACCCGAGATGAGTGCTGGACATGATGTTTATACCCAATCTACTTTCCGCTGAAAGCGGGAGCGAGATCATAGTGCGGGCACGAATTATCATCGTCGAGGACGAGCCCGATCTGAGGGACGCGGTCGCCGAGTATCTCGGCGCCAATGGTTACGAAATGACCACGGCCGAAAGCGCCGCCGAAGCTCGCACCTTGCTGGAAACACAGTCGTTTCATCTGGCCATCCTCGACATCGCCATGCCAGGCGAGGACGGCCTGTCTTTCGGCCGCTGGCTGCGCTCGAAAATGCCGATCGGCATCATCTATGCCACCGCCGCCGGCACTGCGCTCGACCGCATCGTCGGGCTGGAACTCGGCGCCGACGACTATATCGTCAAGCCTTACGAACTGCGTGAAGTGCTGGCGCGGGTTCGCAGCGTGCTGCGCCGCGTGCCGCAGCCGACCGCGCCGCAAGCCGCCAAGGTCGAAACCGGTGCCGGCCGCCGCTTCATGAGCTTCGGCTCTTTCCAGGCCGATCTCGACGGCAGGCTGGTCACCGGCGCCAATGGCGCGGTCATCGACATGGCCAAGAGCGAGTTCGACGTGCTCGAGGTTTTCCTGACCCGCGCCAACCGGCTGTTGACGCGTGCGGCAATTTCCGAAGCGATCGGCTTCGTGGAGGACCCTGAATCGTCACGCGCGGTCGACATCCGCATCATGCGGCTGCGAAAGAAGATCGAGGCGGATCCGGCCAATCCGAAATTTCTGCGCACGGTGCGCGGCGAAGGCTATATCTTTTCGCTGCCGACCGGCGACGGACACTGAGCGGCGCGATAGGCTGCTGTGACCTCACCGGCACGACCTGGGTAACGACTGACCATGACTGCTGAACCGGCACGCACGGACATGCAAGGCACCCGTCAGGGCGCCGCAATGGCGGCTGTCCGCGTCGTTCGGCGGCTCCGCGAGGCCGGCGATTGGCAGCGCGAGATGGTGGGCATCCTCGAGACGCTCTGCGTTGCCATGGATTGCCAGCGCGGCATCCTGTTCAGGCTGCGCGAACTGCCCGGCCAGGGCTTCGCCCAGTCGGTTGCAGCCTACTGGATCGCCCCCCGCTTCGGCACCGAACTGGCATCACCGACAGTCATCATGCAGTCGATCGTCAACTCGGACCCGCTGCTGGAGCGTCTGGCGGAGGATGAGCGGCAGGGCAAGATCTTCGCCGGACACACACGCAACCTTGAAGGCTTCCTCAGAACCGATTTCGAGAAGCAGAACATCAAGTCGTTCCTGTCGGTTTCGGTGTTTGCGCACGGCCATCTGTGGGGCACGCTCGCCGTCAACGACTGCGTCAACGAGCGCGAATGGAGCGACGAGGAGGAGGCGACACTGCATATCGTCGCGCTCGCCATCGGCGACGCCATCGAACGATCGCCGTCCGAAGCCCATGCCAGCGAAGTCATCCGCCGCACCATGCTGCAGGCCTCGCTCGACGCCATCGTCGTCATCGACGAGACCGGCTCAATCATCGAATTCAATCCGGCCGCCGAAAAGATGTTCGGCTTCCAGCGCTCAGACATCCTCGGCAAGGACCTGCTCGACACCATCGTACCGATCTATTACCGCAAGGGCTATGCGTCGGGGGCCGAATACATGACCGGCCGCGGCGCGCCGATGGTCGGCCAGCGGCTCGAAACCGTCACCCAAAACGCAGCCGGCGAGGTGTTTCCGATCGAGCTGACGGCGACCGAGATGCGGGTTGCCGACCGCTGCCTCATCTTCGGCTCGATCCGCGACCTGCGCGACAAATTGCGCGCCGAGGAGGAGATCGGCCGCCAGCGCGAAAAGCTGCACCAGAACGAGAAGATGGCGGCGATGGGCTCGCTGCTTGCCGGCGTTTCGCACGAGTTGAACAATCCGCTGGCCGTGGTCGTCGCGCAATCGACGCTGCTGCATGAATTCGCCTCAGACCCGCAGACCAAGGTGCGCGCCGAAAAAGTGCGCGCCGCCGCCGAACGCTGCGGCCGCATCGTCAAAAGCTTCCTGTCGATGGTCCGCCTGCACCCCACGGCGCAGGCCGAGACCGATCTCAACCAGGTGATCCGCGCCGCGCTCGAAGTGACCGCCTATGGCGCCAGGTCGAGCGGCATCATCATCGACACCGATTTCGCCACCGGCCCGTTGCTGGCCATGGCCGATGCCGACCATGTGACGCAGGTAGCCGCCAACTTCCTCATCAACAGCCAGCACGCGCTGGCAGGCGTCGCCGGCGACCGGCTGATCAAGGTGCGCACATTTCGCAGCGACCGCGGCAATCCCGGATTTTCGGTCGAGGACAACGGACCGGGCGTGCCCGAGGCGATTCGCTCGCGCATCTTCGAATCCTATTTCACCACCAAGCCGGTCGGTGTCGGCACCGGCATCGGCCTGTCGATCTCGAAATCGATCATCGAGCGGCACAATGGCAATGTCTGGTTCGAGGAGGTGTTGCCGAGGGGCGCGCGGTTCGTCGTCCAGTTGCCGGCGATCACCGCCGGCGTCGCCGCCGCCGGCGACAGCCCGGCCCGCTCGAGCGGATTGCGCCACGCACTGATCATCGACGACGAGCCGGATGTCGCCGGCTCGCTCTCCGACATTCTGGAGCTGATGGGCATCAAGTCGCGGATCGTCCCGGCCTGGACATCGGCCGTTGCGACCCTGACCGGCCACATGCCGCCCGACATCGTCTTTTCCGACCTGCGCATGCCCGGCATCAGCGGCATATCAATCTATCGCGAACTGCTCGCTGAAAAACCGGATCTGGCACGGCGCTTCGTGCTGGTCACCGGCGACCTGATCGGCGCGAAGGCCGAGATCGAGGCCCTGCCGGCAGCGCAGCGGCCGCAGATCCTGGAAAAGCCTTTCAGCACGCTGGACGTCCGCGGCGTGCTCTCGGCCATTGCCGAGCAGGCGGCTGTTGCGAGCTGAAATTCAGCGCCTTCCCGGGATCTGTTGAGATTCAGGTCAGGCCGGCCTCACCTGAATATCAATTGATTCCAAAAAAGAGGCTCCCGACCGACGGTGCGGCGGGAGCCTGACTGAGCGCAAGAGGAGCGCTCGGGGAGGTCAAAGCATGATCGCGAAGCAGGGAATGTTTCGCGGTCACGTTCAACAAAGATCAAAAGACGTTGGGCGTATTGGTCAGCGGCGCGGCATTGGCGATCATGCGAACCGCGCGGTCCCTGTGCTTGCCCGACTGCGCGGCAATGACGCGCAGGCAGTCCGCGCTCTCGGCGCCCCAGGCCTGGCCCTTGCAGGCAAAATCGATCTCCGGCATCGGCAGGCGCGCGGTCTTGATGGTGGTCGGCGCACCGTCGACAACGTTGGCCGGCGGATTGAGTGACGCGAAGGCGGGACCAATCGTCGGAGTGAACATCATCCCGACAAAGGCGACAGCGCTCAGCATCATGAACATCGCCATCGGATGGTCACTTGCGCGCTGGCGCAGCGCCAGTTTTGGGCGCCGGTCGTTGCGCTCCGGAGCCTGGAGGCGGATGTCGCTGTCGGCAGTCTCAACCTTCGTGTACATCGTCATTCCCCTTCGTTTCTTATTTCTTTTGCTATGAAGCGAACTTAATCGCGCTGTGTAACCGACGAATGATGCATCTAGTCTGCCCGTGTAACAGCGGCGAAACAGATAATTCGGGCATTACCGGGCATATTCGGTCAGACAGCAAAGCGCGCATCCGCTCGATCGAACTATGACCAATCTCACACTCCCGAAATAAATTGCGAACGGCAGCTCTTTCCCGGCGCGATTTTGCCGACACGGCGAGTGCCAATCCCGATCCAACGCGCCCGCATCACAACCCTGGTTAACGCTCGGAAATCCCCGGATTTTCTGCTGCAGCACGGGCGTTGAACCTACGCGAACTGGCCGGGTGGAAACCTTGTGATTTCCACAAGTCATTGCATTTCAATGCAAAATATGATTATATTGAATGAGTATTCAACAAAAAGAAGAGCTGCCCATGAACCCGCACCTCCGTGACGTGGCGATCCCCAACGATTGGGACCGGCGGGGTTTGCCGGGCTGGAGTTATCATTCCGACGCCCTCCTCGAACTCGAGAAAGAATACGTCTTCCGCAACCATTGGCAGATTGCCGGCCATGTCTCAGACGTGCCGAATGCCGGCGACTACATGACCATGGACGTGGTCGGCGAGCGGGCGCTGATCGTGCGTGGCAAGGATGGCGTCGTGCGCGCCTTCAACAATATGTGCCGTCATCGCGGCAGCCGCGTCGTCGCCGACAGCCAGGGCAACTGCAAGAACGCCCTGGTCTGCCCGTTCCACGGCTGGGTCTACAATCTCGACGGCACGTTGCGCGGCGCTGCCCGCCCGCGCTCCTTCCCCGATCTCGACAAGACCGAATTCGGCCTGATGCCGCTCGACCTCGAAATCTGGATGGGGTTTATCTTCATCCGTTTCCGCAAGGGCGGCCCGCAGCCGTCGGTCGCAGAACTGCTGAGGCCGATCGAAGCCGAGATGGCGCACTATGGCGTCGCCGACATGGTGCCGTCCTGGGGCATCTGGACCCAGAAGTCCCCGGTCAACTGGAAGTCGGTGCGCGACGTCGACAATGAAGGCTATCACGTCGCCATGGCGCATCCGGCGCTGCAGGACCTCTACGGCGCGACCTATTTCGACGAACCGTTCATCAACGGCGTGTCGCGTTCCTTCGCCACCTACAATCCGCATGCCGGACGGCGCTGGAGCGTGCGTGAATACATCAAGCACGCGCCGGCGGCCGAGCACCTGCCGGAGCACCTGCGCAAGGCCTGGATCTACTACGGCATGTTCCCCAACAACGCGCTGTCGATCATGCCGGAATCAGTGCAGTTCTATCAGGAGTTCCCGCTGACGACCGGCGAGACGCTGCTGCGCGGCGCCATCTACCGCTACCCCGACGAAACCCGGGAACAGGCGGCGGCACGCTACCTCGCCTACCGCATCGATCGCGACACCATGAACGAGGACGTGCAGCTCTCGGTGTGGTCGAACGAATCCATGCTGTCGGAAGCCTTCGAGGGCTTTTACCTCTCCGACCTCGAATATGGCGTGCGCACCCACCACGACCATCTGCGCAAGCAGATTCCCGTCCTGGGGCTGGAGACGGCGCCGGACGAGAAGGAGATGTGGAACCTCAACGAGGCCATTCGGTCGCAGGTGTAGGAGCAAGCAGAGCGTCCTCTCCCCCGTCTCTATACGGGGAGAGGATGCCGGCAGGCAGGTGAGGGGCAGCGCGAGGCCAGCAAGGTTCAACTCGGGTCGAACACGACCAACTGCCGATGTCAGCGCCGCCCCTCATCCGCCCTTCGGGCACCTTCTCCCCGTGAACGGGGAGAAGGGAGAAACTCACCCCTGCCAAACCCCTTCTTTCCTCAGATCATCCATCGTGCGCGAAATGCCTTCGCGCAGGATTGCCACCATGTCGTCGATCTGCTCGCGCGTAATGATCAGCGGCGGCGACATCACGCACATATTGATCAGCGGCCGCACCAGCAGGCCAAGTTCGTGGCAATGCGCATCGATGCGTTTGCCGACATCCTTGTCGAGCTGCAGCGGGTCCTTGCTTTCGCGATCGGCGACGCATTCGACGCAGCCCATCAGCCCCATGCCGCGGACTTCGCCGACCAGCGGCAGCTCCTCCAGCGTCTTCAGTTGCGCCTGAAAATAGGGCGCGACCTCGCGCGTGTGGGCGAGCACATTGTCTCCCAGGATATCGAGGTTCTTCAGCGCCACGGCGCAGCCGACCGGATGACTGGTGTAGGTCAGGCCATGGCCGAACATGGCGTCCGGATGATTCGAACGGCGCAATTCCTGCAGCAGCCGTTCCGAGATGATGACACCGCCAAGCGGGAAATAGCCCGAGGTCACGCCCTTGGCAAAAGTGATCATATCAGGATCGATGCCGAACACGTCGCCCGAGGCAAAGACATGGCCGAGCCGGCCGAAGGCGGTCACCACCTCGTCGGAGATATAGAGGATATCGTTGTCGCGGCAGATCTCGCGGATGCGCTTGAGATAGCCATCCGGCGGCACGATGACACCGCCCGATGCCTGCACCGGCTCGCCGACGAAAGCGCCGATCTTGTCGGCGCCGACACGGGCGACCGTATCGCGGAACTGATCGACCAGGAAATCGGTGAAGGCAGCAAGGCTCATGCCTTTCGGGCGCCGGAACGGATCGGGCGACGACAGTTTGACGACCAGTTCGTCGGCGCCGTCCATCCAGTCGCGGTCGCGCGGGCGGCCATTGAGCGAGGCAGACAGATAGGTCGAGCCGTGATAGGCGCCGCCGCGGCTGAGGATCAGCTTCTTTTCCGGGCGACCGCGCACATTGTTGTAGAATTGCATGAAGCGCAGCGCCGTCTCGACCGCGGAGGAACCGCCGGTGGTGAAGAAGACATGGCTGAGATCGCCCGGCGCATGGCCGGCGATGCGCATGGCAAGCTCCGCCGACGGCGCGTTCATCGTGTACCACGGCGTGTTGTAGGACAGCTTCATCGCCTGGTCGTACATCACCCTCGCCAGTTCCTCGCGGCGATGGCCGACATTGATGCACCACATGCCGGCCGGCCCGTCGATCAGCCTTTTGCCGGCAGCGTCGGTGATGTAGATGCCGTCGCCCTCGCCGATCAGCGCACGCGCCTCGGCCCCAACCGAGCCGGCGAACGGCCAGGGCTGGACGAGATGGCGCTTGGCCAGTTCGACGGCATCGTCGGCGGGCCCTGCCGTTTCAGTCGCCCTCAGATCTCTTGCAGCCGCCATTGTCGCCTCGCCTTGTTTGATCGCAGATATGGTCGAACACGAAACGAAGCACCAAGCATTGGAAATGTCGGCTTTCTTCACTTCATTTTGAATGTCCGTTCAATCAATATTGCAGAATTAGCGCTTGATTTCAATCCACGGATGCGCGCATGATGAAAGAAAGCCGGCGAGCATGGGGAACAGGCAGCCGGCGCCAGGATCTGTTAGACAATGGGAGCCGCATGGCGGGACAGTCCGAGCCAGAAACCGCGATCGCGCCAGGGGCGCTGCAATGACGGCGGCGGCTGAAGGATCGCCTCCATTCGGCATGACGCGGGCCAGGCGAAACGCCCTTCTGCAGTCCGAACCCGTCCAGGGCTTTGCGCTGATCAGCCCGACCCTACTCTATGCGCTGATCCTTTTGGTGGGGCCGATCCTAGTGGTCATCGCCCACTCTTTCTGGACGCAGAACTACCTCACCATCGACCACACCTTCACGCTGGAAAACTACCGCATCGCGCTGACCGAGCCGATCTATCGCGACCTCTTGTGGCGCTCGCTCTACATCTCGCTGACGGTGAGCTTCTTCACGGTCGTGCTCGCCTACCCGATCGCCTACTTCATTTCGTTCCATGGCGGCCGCCACAAGAGCCTGTGGCTGTTCCTGATCACCATTCCGTTCTGGACCAGCTATCTGCTGCGCGTGATGTCGTGGAAGGTCATCCTCGGCTATAACGGCGTCTTGAATTCCGGGCTGATGGGCCTCGGCATCATAGACGAGCCTTCGACCGCGCTGCTTTACAATTCGACCGCCGTCATCATCACGCTGACCCACGCCTGGGCGGCCTTTGCCATCCTGCCGATCTTCGTCTCGCTGGAAAAGGTCGACCGCACTTTGGTCGAGGCGGCCAAGGACCTTGGCGACGGCCCGTTGCGCTCGTTCCTGCGCGTGACGCTGCCGCTGTCGGCGCCCGGCGTCATTTCGGCGGCGCTCATCGTCATGATCCCGACAGTCGGCGACTACGTCACGCCAAAACTTGTCGGTGGCAAGGATGGCGTCATGATCGCCAACGCCATCCAGGCGCAATTCGGCAAGGCGTCAAACTGGCCGCTGGGTGCAGCCCTTTCGGTAACCACCATGCTGATTGTGACCTTGATGGCGGGCGCCACGGTGCTGATCATCCGCGCCATCCAGAGGCTGGCGCGATGACGGCCGTGCGGCGCTTCCTGGCCAATGGCTGGCTGTCGACCTATGCGTTTCTCTATGTCGTCTTCCTCTATCTGCCGGTTATCTTCCTGCCGATCTTCTCGGTGAACACCGCGGCGACGCCGAAATTCCCGCTCACCGGCCTCACCTTGCATTGGTACGAGGATCTGCCGCGCACGCCGGCACTGCTCGACGCCGCCTGGAACAGCCTGGTCGTCGGCGTCTCAGCTTCCATCCTTTCGACCGTTCTCGGCATCCTCGCGGCACGCTCGATCACCCGCTACCGCTACCCCGGCCGCCGCACCATCAACGGCCTGATCATGGCGCCGCTGGTGCTGCCGGAAGTCATTGTCGCCATCTCCATGCTGCTGGTGATGCTGCAGCTGGGTTTGAGCCTGTCGCTGTTCACCGTCGTGCTCGGCCATGTCCTGGTCTGCATTCCCTATTCGATGACGGTGCTGACCTCCGGCTTCGAGGGTTTCGACCGCAGCCTGGAGGAAGCCTCCGCCGATCTCGGCGAGAGCGCCTTCGGCACGTTTCGGCGAGTGACATTGCCGATGGTGGCGCCGGCGATCATTTCCAGCCTGCTGGTCTGCTTCACCATCTCGCTCGATGAATTCATCATCGCCTTCTTCCTGACCGGCACCGAGGCAACGCTGCCGATCTACATCTGGGGCCAGCTGCGCTTTGCCGCCAAACTGCCGGGCGTGCTGGCGCTGGGCACGCTGTTGCTGGTGGCCTCCTTCCTGTTGATGACCGTCGCCGAAATCCTGCGCCGCCGCGCGGCAAAACGCACCCAGAACGAGGGAGGCCTCTATGCCTGAGCGGCCGCAAGCCGAACGATCGCAAGCCGAACGGCCGATGATCGAGATCAAGAACGTCACCCGCAGCTATGGATCGTTCAAGGCACTCGACGACTCCTCGCTGACCATCAAGGAGGGCGAATTCTTCTCGCTGCTCGGCCCCTCCGGCTGCGGCAAGACCACGCTGCTGCGCATGATCGCCGGCTTCGACAACCCGACCAGCGGTACGATCTCGGTCGACGGCCAGTCGATGGAAGGCATCCCGGCCAATCGCCGCCCCACCAACATGGTGTTCCAGAGCTATGCCATCTTCCCGCATCTCAATGTCGAGCAGAATGTCGCCTATGGGCTAAAGCGGTTGAAGCTGGAAGGCTCGGAGGAAAAGCGCCGCGTCGAGGAAGCGCTGGCGCAGGTCTCGTTGACCGGCCTCGGCAAGCGTCTCGCCACCGAGCTCTCCGGCGGCCAGCGGCAGCGCGTCGCCTTAGCGCGTGCACTGGTGATGCGCCCCAAAGTGCTGCTGCTCGACGAGCCGCTGTCGGCGCTGGACAAGAAACTGCGCGAACAGATGCAAGTCGAACTGCGCCGCCTGCAGCAGGCCGTTGGCATCACCTTCGTGCTGGTCACCCACGACCAGTATGAGGCGCTCGCCATGTCCGACCGCATCGCCGTGATGTTCGGCGGCAAGATCGCCCAGGTCGCCTCGCCCAAGGAAATCTACCAGCGGCCGGTCAACCGCCAGGTGGCCGACTTCCTCGGCGGCATGAATTTCGTCAAGGCTGAGATCGTCGAGGAAAACGGCGCCTCGCTGGTTGTCGACACGCTCGGCTTCGGCCGGGTCAAGACCGACAAGCCGAAGGCCTTTGTCCGCAATGGCGGCGCTGCCACGCTGGGCATCCGGCCGGAACGGCTGCGTGTGCTGTGGGACAATGCCACGGCGAAATTCGAGGTCGCAGGCAAGGTGGTCGAGCGCCATTACTTCGGCGAGATCACCCATCTGGTCGTCGAAATCCCGGGGCTGGAAAAGCCGTTGTCGGTGACCGAGACCAATGATTTCGGCGCCGATGACATCCCGGTCGGCACCTCGATCCGCCTCGCCTACGACCCGGAAGCGCTGGTGGCGATGGCGGACTGAATTTCGGAAATGATCTTTCGCGCGGCGATGCGTCCAGCGATGATAGCGCCCTCGACATAACCGGGAAATGACGGCGACAGCTCCGACGACGCAAAATACAGCGGCGGCGAGCCGGCCAGGATTGTCCGCTCTGCGTCGGTTGCCGTCACATCCGTGATCAGGTCGCTGTAGGCGCCGCCGCTCCAGCGGTCGTCCGTCCAGTCGCGATAGCTGAGATCGAGCATCTTGCTCGCATGGTCGCCCAGCGCGTCCTGCAATCTTGCCGTCACCTCGTCGCGCAACGCCGCATCGCCGAACTCGCGCCAGCGCAGGGCCAGCGGACCACCAATGAAGACGACCAGCGCCGCATGGTCGTCGTCCTTGCTGACGTCACAGGCAAACAGGCCCGGCAGGTCGCGCCACATCACCATGCCGCTCAAGCCCTTGTCGCGCCAGAAGGCGTTGTCATAGCGCACCAGCACCTTGATCACAGCTCCGCTTTCCCAGACGCTGAGGGCTCGTCCGAGCGCAGCCGGAAGCGGTGGCGCGAACGCCAGTTTCGAGGCCATCACCGGCGGCACCGCGATCAGTACCGTTCGTGCCTCGATCGCGCCGGTCACTGAAGCCAGACGAACCCCCTCCGGTCCGTGTTCGATGAGTGTGACGGGCGTGTTCAAGCGCAGCCGGCCGCCGAGATCGCTGGCCAGATCCTCGGCCACCGACTGCATGGTTTCGTGCAGAAAATATTGTAGCTCCGGCACCTCGTTGGTGATGCGGCGGTCGTTGTCGATGAGGTGCCACAGCGGCACCTTCTCCAGCGCCAGGCACCATAGGCCCTCGATCATCGACCGGAAGGCGGCCTTGGCTTGGTCGGGATCATTCTGCCGTTCGAGCCAGGCGGCGACGGTCAGCCCGGCGATCTCAGGGGCATCAGGCGCGATCGCATTCATGCGGTCACGGATCGCCATCGACCCGGCATAGGCGCGTTCCGCTTCCCGCGCCGACATCGACGGCTGGGCGATGAAGTCGCCATCGACATGGGTCTCGACCAATGTCTTGGCGCAGGCCCTGACCAGCGCCATCAATTCCGGCATATCCTCGCAGAAGAACTGGCCGCCGCTGTCGATGCGCTCGCCAAGCCCATTGTCTCTGGACTCCACCCGTCCGCCGACGCGATCGCGTGCTTCGAGCAGGATGAAATCGATGCTGGCCTTCTTCAGCTCAAGCGCCGCCGACAGGCCAGTGAAGCCGGCGCCGACAATGACGACATCGGTTCTCTCGATCCCGGTCTTCAATAGCCGGCCTTGATCTTCTCGAACTCGTCGATCATCCGCTGCTTCAGCTCGGGCGGCACCGGTTGCTGGAACAATGTCTTGTCGAGGAACTTGTCGAGATTGTCGAAACCGCGCTCGCTTAGGACCTTGGCATCGATCGCCGCCATGCCGGTGCCGTTACCGTGGCCATAACCAAAGGTCTTGACCAAGTAGTCGGAGACACCAGGCGCGTTGACCGCGTTCAGGAATTCATAGGCCTGGTCGAGATTATCAGGCGCGTCCTTCATCAGCACATAGCCGCACACCCAGGTGGATATGCCTTCCCTGGTGCCGCGGTTCATGGCGATCGGCAGTCCTTGTCCTTTCAGCGTCACGAAGGTTTCATTCCAGCCCCAGACGAGATCGACCTCATTGCCGATGAACGCCTGGTTGAGGTCGGTGTCGTCGGTCCAGTAGAAGCGGACGTTCTTGTGCACGTCGCGCAGGAAAGCCGACGCCTCCTTGAACTGCGCGTCGGTCATCTTGGTCCAGTCTTTCAGACCGATGACCAGGCTGGCCAGCGCATAGGCGTCGTCGACATTGTCGCCGATAGTGACGCGACCTTTGAACTTCGGATCGGCGAAGATCCTGAGCGACTGCGCCTCGTCCGCCGTCACCTTGTCGGTGCGATAGAGCAATGAGGTGTTGCCCCAGTCGAAGGGCATGAACCAGGCCTTGCCGTCGGCGGTGGTGGCAAGATCCTTCATCGCCATGATGCCGGGATTGAGGTCTTTCCAGCCAGATATCTTCGAGGTGTCTAGGGGCTGCAGCATGCCGGCCTCGCGCCACTTCACCACGCTTTGCGAGCAGGGGTGCGCGATATCGGCCTTGAAGCCGGCCCGCATCTTCTGGAACGCTTCGTCCTCGTCGCCGAAGAAGGCGAAGGTCGGCGCGGCACCGTATTTGGCAGCATAGGCGGGATGCAGCAGCGGATCCTCATAGCCCGACCAGTCGAACACGACGAGGTCGCCGCCGCCTTCGGCAAGCGCATAGGCCGCGCCAGCGCCGATGGTGAAGACGGCGGCAAGGACAAGGCGGCGAAGCATGGAATCCATGGCGCGAAACTCCTCATCGCGGGAACCGAAGCGAGGTTAGGAAAATTCCGCGGCTTTGGCGAGCCTGTCTGCCCGCCATATGGCAGGCAGACGGGAGGTGCAGAACGGAGATCAATAGCCGGCTTTGATCTTCTCAAACTCGGCGATCATCTTGAGCTTGAGTTCCGACGGAACGGGCGACTGGAACAGCGTCTTGTCGACGAATTTCCCGACGTCGTCATAGCCTTTTTCCTTCAGCACGGCCTGGTCGACGCCGGCCATGCCTTTGGCGTTGGCCTGGCCATAACCCCAGTCCTTGACCAGCACCTTGGCGGTTTCCGGATCGTTGACCGCGTTCAGAAAATCATAGGCCTTGTCGATATTGCCCGGCGCATCCTTGAACAGCACATAGCCGCAGACCCAGGTCGAAATACCTTCGTCGGTGTCCTTCTTGGACTTGATCGGCACGCCGGCGGCCACCGACTGCACCGTGGCGTCGTTCCACGCCCAGGCGAGATCGACCTCGCCGCCGCTCAGCAGCTGGACGACGTCGGTGGTGTCGGTCCAGTAGGATCGGACATTCTTGTGCACCTGGCGCAGGAAGTCCGAGGCCTGCTTGAACTGGTCGTCCGTCATCTTGGTCCAGTCCTTGAGGCCGATGGCGAGGCTGGCCAGCGCATAGGCATCGTCGACATTGTCGCCGATCGAAACCCGGCCTTTGAACTTCGGATCGGCGAAGGCCTTCAGCGACTGCACGTCCTTCTCGTCGATCTTGGAGGTGTTGAAGGTGACCTGCGTGTTACCCCAGTCCCAAGGCATGAACCAGGCCTTGCCGTCGTCGGTAGTGGCGAGGTTCTTCATCGCCATGATGCCGGGATTGAGGTCCTTCCAGCCTGATATTTTCGAGGTGTCGAGCGGCTGCAGCAATCCGGCCTCGCGCCACTTCGTCACGCTTTGCGAACAGGGATGACCGAGATCGGCCTTGAAGCCGGAGCGAACCTTTTCGAACGCCTCATCCTCGTCGCCGAAAAAGGCGAAGGTCGGCGAGTCGCCGTTCTTCTCGACATATTTCGGATGGAAGCTCGGGTCCTCATAGCCGGACCAGTCGAACACGATCAGGTCCTTGTCGGCGGCGACGGCAATCGCCGCCGCCGAAGCGGCGAGGGTTCCGGCGAGGGCTAAAGTCAGTGTCAGGCGTCGGCTCAATTTTCTCATTGCAGTTCCATCCTCTTTGTTGTTGCGTTGCCGGCTCGACTGGCTGGCTTCTGGTTATCGGTAGTGCTTGGGAAAGGCCGCGGCGAGGAATGCGTTCGCCGCTTGCAGGGCGGTTTCGCGCGTGGTGTCTTCGGTTCCCATCATCAGCCGCAGCCACAACCCTTCCAGCATCGCCGACAGCGCCAGCGCCATCACCTGCGGCTCATAGGCATAGCCGCCGCTCTGCTTGAGCGTCGCACAGAGATCGATGAAGACCTGCTGGTAGTACGCGTCCCGGGAACTGCTCAGCGCCTGATAGGTCGGCCGCGACTTGGCCTCGCCCCAGAACGCGCACCAGGCGGCGAGCTTGCGCTTGTTGCAGATCGAGCGGTCGAAGTCGGCCCACACCAGGACCTGCAGTTGGCGGGCTGGATCCTCACCTGCTTTCTGCAAGGCAGCGCGCCAATGCGCCGAATACTCGTCATACATATGCTGCAGCGTGGCGACGAGCAGCTTCTCCTTGCTCTCGAAATGGAAGTTGACGATGCCGCGCGACAGGCCGGCGCCGTCGGCGACATCTGCCATCGTCGTCTCGGCATAGCCGCGCTTGGCCAGCGAATCGATGGTCGCCTCGATCAGCTGCAGCTGCCTGACTTCCTTCGATGCCTTGCGGCCGCGTTTTTCCGGTTCGCTTTTTCCGGAAATGTCTGAGGATCGCTCTTCGCGCGCTGCAGTTTTCATCGGTGCCGTCATGCTCCACATTGCCGGCTATCCCACCATAGCCGGCTTCCACCCGCGAAGATGAGTGGGACGGTGCTCACCGCTGTCAAGCACCTTCTGCATGGCCTCCCAGGTTCGTATGTTCTTGTCGACATAGGCTGCCCCGACCACCGCCGCGACCGTCGGATAGAGCGGACCTTTGAGCCTTTCGAGCTCGCCGCGTGCTACATCGCGATACCAGGGATTGCGGTCGCGCACGGTGACATCGGTGAAGCCGGCACGGCGCATCGCCTGCGCATAGCGCTCCGGCGAGGCCATGGCGAAGGACAAGCCTTCCGCCGCGACATAGGCTTTCATCTCCGGCGATGGCTCGCCGTCATGCGAGATCATCCAGTTCGACGCCGCAAAGACGCCGCCCGGTCTCAGCACGCGGAAGATCTCGGCAAACAGCGCGTCCTTGTCCGGCACATGCAAAAGCGCATCCTTGGAGAACACGACATCGAAGGCGCCGTCGGCAAAAGGCAGCGGCCCGGGCGGCGCCTGGACAAAGCTGGCGCGGCTGCCGAGCCCGCGCGCCGCTGCCCGCCGCCTGGCTGTATCGATCACCGGCCTTTCAACGTCGAAGCCGGTGGCGTGCGCCGCGCCATGACGCTCGATCAGATGCAGCGTGATGCCGCCGGAGCCGCAGCCTATGTCGAGGATCGTCTTGCCCTTGAGCGCAAGCCCGTCGACGACGCGATCGACCTCGTCCGGCCCACCCGGCGACAGATAGCCGTCGCCCCACAGCGCCTCGAGGAAGCGGATCGCGGTGTCGTCATACTCCGGCTCGGCTTCTGCCGTTTCGATCATCAGACCTCAGTCCCATCGGCCGAATTGCGCAGGTTCGAATGCCGGCAAAGCGTAGCGTATATCAAGGAAAACGCAATATAATTTGTTGAACATTCATTCAGAATGGCTGGACAGAACGGCTGCTGCCGTGCCAAATTCCGCGCATTCGGGGATTGATCACGCAAAAATGAAGGGTCGAGCACGATGAAGGCTGGGCGCGAATGAAGGCTTGGGACGCGATCATTGTCGGCGGCGGTCACAACGGGTTGGTCAATGCCTGCTATCTGCAGCGCGCCGGGCTCGATGTGCTGGTGGTCGAGAAGAACGGCTGGGTCGGCGGCGCCGCCACCAGCCGCGAGCTGACACCGGGCTTCCTCTATTCCAACTGCTCCTATGTCTGCTCGCTGTTTCGCCCCGAGATCATGCGCGACCTCGAACTGCCGCGCTTCGGCCTGCAGGTGATCTCCTATGAGGGCGGCGCGGTATTCACCAAGGATGGCGACTACCTCGCCAACTACCGTGACCACGATGCCCATCGGCGCGAGTTCGCCCGCTTCTCCAAGCGCGATGCCGAAGCCTATGACCGCTACGCCCGCGACGTGACACGGCAGTGCCGCTTCATCCAGCCGCTGCTGATGCGCACCGCGCCCGACCCGACCAGTTTTCGGCCGCGCGACATCGGCGAATTGCTCTATCTCGGCAAGAAGTTTGCCGGCCTCTCAGCCGAGGAAATGGCGCTGACGTTGCGCTTCTGGACCATGTCGATCTCGGAGTTCCTCGACGAATATTTCGAGACCGATGTCATCAAGGCCAACTTCGCGCTATCCGGCATCATCGGCACCGCGCTCGGCCCGATGTCACCGGGCACCGCTTACGTGCTGTTGCACCACTATATGGGCGAGGTCGACGGCTCGGTCGGCGCCTGGGGCTATGCGCGCGGCGGCATGGGTGCGGTCACCAAGGCGCTCGCCGCGTCCTTCCAGGCCTCGGGCGGCACCATCCGCACCGGCGCTGAGGTCGATCACGTCCTGATCCGGCACGGCAAGGCCAAGGGTGTCGTGCTCGCCGGCGGCGAGGAGATCTACGGCAAGCTCGTCGTCTCCAATGCCGACGTGAAACGCACCTTCCTGAAACTGGTCGAGGAGAAGGAACTGCCCGACATTTTCCTGCGCCGGGTGAAGAACTTCAAGATTCGCGGCTCGTCGGGCAAGGTCAACATTGCGCTCGATTCGCTGCCCGAATTCCCGGCGCTGCCGAAGGATTCGCCGGTCTGTCGCGGCGACATGCATTTCACCGATTCGGTGGAGCGCATGGAGCGCGCCTATGACGACTGGAAGGCCGGGCGCTGGTCGGCCGATCCCTTCCTCGACATGGTCATTCCGACAACGCTCGACCCGACCATGGCGCCACCCGGCAAGCATTTCATGAGCTGCTTCGTGCAATACGCGCCGCCGAAGATCGGCGGTCGCGACTGGACCGATGCCGATCGCGACGGTTTTGCCGAAAGCGTGGTTGCGCAGATCGCCGATTATTCGCCTGGATTCCGCGACCGCATCGTCCATATGGAGGTGCGCACGCCGCGCGAGATCGAGGCCGAGGTCGGCCTCACCGAAGGCAACATCTTCCAGGGCGAGCTGACCTTCGACCAGCTTTTGTTCAACCGCCCGGTGCCGGGCTACGCGCAATACCGTTCGCCGGTCGGCGGCCTCTATATGTGCGGCTCCTCGACCCATCCCGGTGGTGGTGTCATGGGCGCGCCGGGCCGCAATGCCGCCGCAGAGATCCTGCGCGACCTCGCCAAATCCACCTCGCATATGAGCCCGGCCCATGACGTCATTTGATGCCATCATCATCGGCGGCGGCCACAACGGCCTTGTCGCCGCCGCCACGCTGGCCAAGGCCGGCCGCAAGGTGCTGGTGCTGGAGGCCGCCGCCGATGTCGGCGGCGCCGCGCGCACCGAAGAATTCGCGCCCGGCTTTCGCGTCTCCTCCATCGCCCATCTGCTGAACCGCTTGCATCCCGATGTGGTGAAGACCCTGGAGCTGGAAAAGCACGGACTGCAGATCGAACGCAGCGACTTCGTGCCGTCGCTGGCACTGTCGAAGGACGGCCCGCCGCTTGTCCTGCATGGCGCCTATGGCGAGGTGCTGACCGGCTCCAGTGCCTCCGAGCAGACAGCATGGAAGGAACTGCGCGCCCAGCTGCTGCGCTATGCCGCCATCCTGAAGCCGTTCCTGTCGCGCCGGCCACCCGACCTCGGCGCCATGTCGCTGCTTGAGACGGCAGCGCTTGGCCAGACCGCGCTGGCGCTGAAGAAACTCGGCAAGGAAGACATGCGCGATTTCCTGCGTGTGCTGTTGATGAACGTTGCCGACCTGCTCGACGAGCAGCTTGCCGATACCAGGTTGAAGGGCCTGCTCGCCTTCGACGCGACGCTCGGCAGCCATCTCGGCCCACGCTCGCCGACCTCGTTGCTCGGCCTCTACTACCGGCTGGCGGGCGAGACCGGCGGCAAGGCCGGCGCGCAGATCGTACCGAAGGGCGGGATGGGCGCGGTCGTCACCGCCATTCGCGCAGCCGCGGAACAGGCTGGCGTCACCATCCGCACCGCGTCGCCGGTGGCGAAAATCGTGGTTGAGAAGGGCCGAGCCGTCGGCGTCGCCCTCGAGAACGGCGAAGTGCTTCGGGCGAAAACAATCGTTTCCGCCATCAATCCGGCGACCACTGTCCTCGATCTGGTTGGGCCGCGCGAAGTCGATACCGGCTTCGCGCGCAAGGTGAAAAACATCCGCATGAAGGGCGATGCGGCCAAGCTCCATCTGGCCCTCGACCGGCCGCCGCAATTCACCGGTGTCGACGCCGCTGGCCACAAGGGCCGGCTGGTCATTGCGCCCTCGCCCGACCATGTCGAACGCGCCTTCAATCCATCGAAATATGGCGAGTTCTCGCCCGAACCGGTGATGGAGATCACGCTGCTCAGCCTTGCCGATCCGTCGCTCGCGCCGGCTGGCGCCTGTGTGCTGTCGGCGGTGGTGCAGTATGCGCCCTATGCGCTGAAAGAGGGCTGGAGCGCCGGCAAGCCGAAATTCCTGAAGGCGATCATGGCTCAGCTCGAGACCTACGCGCCGGGAATCGGCAAGTCCGTGCTCCACACCGAACTTTTGACGCCGGCCGACATCGAGACGCGCTACCGGATGCCGGGCGGCCACTGGCACCATGGCGAACTGCAGGCCGACCAGATGCTGATGTCGCGACCGGTGTCCGGCTGGTCAGGCTATGACACGCCGATCGAAGGGCTGTTCCTTGCCGGCGCCGGCTCGCATCCGGGTGGCGGTGTCTCCGGCGCACCGGGCTTCAATGCGGCGAAGCGCATTATCGCGATGAAGGGCTAAGCCATGGCGCAAGCAACCAAAAAGAAGCCAGACGCGGCAAAGACGAGCCCGCTCATCCCGGCCCGCATCGCGGCGCAATCGCATTTCCGCACGCTTCGTCTCGGCACGCCGTTCCAGCCGCGCATCGATGCGCTGGCCAGAACCCAGGACTGGTACAATTGGGCCGGCTACCGCGCCCCGCATTCGCTGTGGGACGAGGAGCTCGAATATTTCGCCATCCGCAGTCAGGCGGCGCTGTTCGACATCTCACCGATGACCAAATACCGCATCGAGGGGCCGGACGCCGAAGCCTTGCTCAATCGCGTCACGCTGCGCGATGTGGCAAAGCTCAAGCCTGGTCGCGTCCACTACACAGCCTGGTGCGACGACGAGGGTTTTGTCCTCGACGACGGCACGCTGTTCCGCCTGTCGCCGACGCGCTTCCGGCTGTGTTCGCAGGAGCGGCATCTGCCTTGGCTGCTGGACAGCGCCATAGGCTTCGACGTAACGGTCGAGGAAGAGACCGAAGCCGTCGCCGGTCTGGCCTTGCAAGGACCGACCTCCTTCGCCGTGCTGCGCGATGCCGGCTTTGCCGGCGTCGAAAAACTCAAGGTGTTCGACCTCGCCGATTTCTCACATGATGGTGGCACTGTCACCATCTCGCGCACCGGTTTCACCGGCGATCTCGGCTACGAGCTGTTCGTACCCTCAGACAAGGCGCTGAGCCTCTGGGACCGGCTGATGATGGCGGGCGAGTTACGCGGCATTCGCGCCATTGGCTACATGGCCTTGAACCGCGCCCGTCTGGAAGCCGGGCTGATCGTCGCCAATGCGGACTTCACCACCTCCGAGCATGCCATCCGCGCCGACCGCTTGCGCATGCCGGACGAGATCGGTCTCGGCTTCATGATCGACCTCGAAAAAGGTCATTTCAACGGCCGCCGCGCCATCCTCGAAGCCCGCGCCAAACGCAGACTGCGCCATGTGCTGGTCGGACTGGAGATCGAAGGCAACATCCCGGCCGAACACGCCATCGTCTACTACAAGAAGTCACAGGAGGTCGGGCTAGTCAGCGCAGCCATGTGGTCGCCGATGGCCAAGCGCAACATCGCCATCGCCTCGCTGGCGCGTCCCTATGGTGATACGATGGCCGAAGACCTCTGGGTCGAGATCTATGCCATGCGCGAGCTGCAGTACCAGAAGCTGATGAAGCGGGCCAAGGTGGTGGCGCGGCCGTTCATCAAGCTCGACCGCCGCACCGCCAATCCACCGGCGGATTTCTGAGCATGACCGACGAGGCCGACACACCGGATGATGACGGTGATGCCGCCGAGCAGTGGGAGCTGGTCAACACGCCGCTCGGCGAAAAATGGTCGGGCCGCACCCGCTATGCCGCCGCCATGTTCTTCTACAAACGCGGCGAGTTGAGCGCCGAGACACTCGAAGTCTACCGCATCTGTGCCCGGCTGGATTCCACCGATCCGCTGCCCATCGTCCGCGATCGTGGCGTCGGCCAGGACTGGCTGCAGCGCATGGGTGCCTAGTATTTCGCCGAAGGTCTGTTGAGATTCAGGTCAGGCCGAGTCGAAAACGGTGGCTTCCGAGAACCGGAGCGGAGCGTACTTAAAGTACGTGAGCACCGGAAGCGCAGGAAGCCGCCGTTTGCAGGCTGGCCTCACCTGAATATCAACAGGCCTACCCTATGGTTTTTTCCAGCATATTGATCCAGTTGCGATAGGCGATCTTCTCGATCAGCGCACGACCGAAGCCACGCGCGGCCAGTGCATCGATCAGCTTCGGCAGGCCGGCGACATCGCCGATCGGCGCCGGGATCATGGCGCCGTCGAAATCCGAACCGAGGCCGACGCCGTCTTCGCCCAGCGCCTGCAGCAGCGAATCGACGTGGCGCACCATAATGTCGAGGCTGGTGTCGGCATTCATCCTGCCATCCTCGCGCAGGAAGCCGGTGGCGAAATTCAGCCCGACCATGCCGCCGGACTCACGGATCGCGCCAAGCTGCCAGTCGGTGAGATTGCGCGAATGGGTGCAGAGCGCATGCACGTTGGAGTGGGTGGCGACCAGCGGCGCATCGCTGAGCGCGGCGACATCGCGAAAGCCCTTCTCGTTGAGATGCGAGAGGTCGATCATGATCTTGAGCTGGTTGCAGGCCTTGACCAGCGCCTTGCCCGCGTCGGTCAGGCCTGGCCCGGTGTCGGGCGACGAGGGAAAGCGGAACGGCACGCCATTGCCGAAAGCGTTCGGACGGCTCCAGACGATGCCGAGCGAGCGCAGGCCGGCTTCATACAGCACGTCGAGCAGGGTGAGTTCGGGATCGATCGCCTCGACGCCTTCTATGTGGAACACCGCGGCGATCGAGCCTTTGGCCATCGCATTGCGCACGTCGCCGGCGCTGCGGCAAACGGAGAGCGCCCCGGCCCGCTCCAGCCGAAACAGGATCGAGGCCATGGCGATGGTGGACGTCAGCGCGTCAGTGCGCGGCAGCTCGGGCGGCAACGGCTCATCGTCGGTGGGTACCGGCGGCACCGCGGCACGCTTGGATTTCTCGACCGGTGGCGGAAAGATCGCGAACATGCCGCCGGCAAAGCCGCCTTTTTTGGCGCGCGGCAGGTCGATATGGCCGCCCTGAGTCCCCTCGATGAACAGCTTTTCGACATCGGTGTCTTTCGACTGGTAGAGTCTGAGCAGCGTGTCGTTGTGGCCGTCGAAGACGGGGACGAGATCGAGTTCGGACATCAAGGAGCCATTCGGTTCAAGGGAGACGGAGCGCCAGTCTGCAGGCGAACCGTCTACTTAGGCAAGATGGCCGGGCTGCGCAAATGCCAGAGACAATAACTCCTTGTGGCTGTCCGCTCTCCACCATCTTGCCGCCCGCCACGCAGGCGAATGGACCTTACTGTTTGAGCACGTCAGCCCATTCCGGATGGCGCCGAAACTGGGCGTTGGCGAATGGGCAGAGCGGGATGATCTTCTTGCCCGCTGCCCGCGCATCCTCGACGGCGCGGGTGACGAGGCGAAGCCCCGCACCCTGGCCGCGGAACGCATCCGGCACCTCGGTGTGATCGATAATGATCTGGTGCTCGCCGATCTTGGTGAAGGTCGTCTCCGCCTCGGCGCCATCAGGTCCGCGCAGGAAATAGCGGCCCTTGGAGCCGCGATCCTCCAGTTCGATTTCAGGCAGTTGGTCAGGCATTGCTTGCTCCTTCAACCGGTACGGCAGCGAAGAACCGCCGCGCCGCTTCGATCTCGTTCGGCCGCACCTCGTGGCCGCCTTCATGCCACTCCACTGTGACATCGGCGCCATCGGCGCGCAAATAGGCTTCGAGCCGCGACGTCAGGTTCGGTGGACAGATCGGATCGCGCTTGCCGGCGGTGACCAGCATGCGGCGGCCGGCGAGACTGCCCTTCACCTCGGGTTCAAACGGGATCAGCGGATGCATCAGCACCGCAGCATTGAACAGCGAAGGTGCCGCGAACACCACCGAGGCCAGGATGTTGGCGCCGTTGGAATAGCCGAGGCCGAGCACCGAGGACGGTTTTGCCGCTTCGATATGCGCCTTGACGAAGCCCGCCATCTTCTCAGTCGCCCGCGCCAGGTCGTCCATGTCGTAGACGCCCTCGCCGGTTCGGCGAAAGAAGCGCGCCGCACCTTGTTCGGAGACATCGCCGCGCGCCGAGATGATGGTGGCCTGCGGTACGAGATCGCGCCCAAGTGACAGCAGCTGGTTCTCGTCCGCCCCGGTGCCGTGGAAGACGAACAGCAGCGGGCCGTCAGGCGAACCTGCCAGCACCTTGTGGATATAAGCGTCCTTGCTCATGACCTCAGCCTTCCAGCTTCTGCAGATGTTCTTCGAGATAGGGCCGCAGGTGCTGGTGCTGCGACGGCAGCTTCAGCGCCTCGCCCAAATGAGCGGTATCCTCATCGCGATCGAAGCCGGGCTCGTTGGTGGCGACCTCGAACAGCACGCCGCCCGGCGTGCGGAAATAGATCGCCCAGAAGTAATCGCGGTCGATCACCGGCGTCACCTGGTAGCCGGTATCCATCAGCGCCTTGCGCACTTCGAGCTGCTTGGCGCGGTTCTCGACGGCGAAAGCGACATGGTGGACCGAGCCGGCACCGAGATTGGCAAAGCCCGCGCCGGGCAGCGATTCGATGTCGACTATATCGGCGCCGTTGCCGTTCTTCACTGCCAGCCGGCTGATAGCGCCGGACTTGTCGATCTCCTCATAGCCCATGAATTTCAGCAGCTCTTCGGTGGCGCCGCCGTCCTTCAGCCGCAGCGACACCGAGTGAAAGCCGCGGATCGCCTCATCGGCGGGAACGCTGCCCTTCGCCCACGGTGCTCTGGCGTCGGCCTTATCCTCGACCAGCGCGAAACCGTCGCCGTCCGGACCGGCGAAGGCCAGCCGCTTCTCGCCGAATGTCTCTTCGCGAGAAAGCCCGGCCACGCCCTCGTCGGCAAACCGCTTCTCCCAATAGCCGAGCGTGCCTTCAGGCACCGAATAGACCGTGGCTCCGACTTCGCCGACGCCATGGCGTCCCTTGCCGATGTTGGGGAACGGAAAATAGGTCATCACCGAACCTGGCGTGCCGACCTCGTCGCCATAGTAGAGGTGGTAGACGTCGGGCGCGTCGAAATTGACGGTCTTCTTGACCCGGCGCAGGCCGAGCTTCTTCGTGAAGAATTCATTGTTCTGGCGCGCATCCCTGGCCATCGAGGTGACGTGGTGCAGCCCTTTGATCTGGTCGAGCATTTTCCTGCTCCTTCCCTTTGTATCTGCGCGGCCCATGCCGCTGTCCACGCCAATATGAGGGCCTGGCCGTCCGGATCAAAGGCAGCAAACACAGAATGGACTGTGCGCTAATGGTGAACAGTGGCGCGGTCCTTGTTCACTGTTTTGCAAATCGGTCAGGCTTGCGCAGTCGCGAAATTTCGGTTCCATGAGCGGCGCTCTTCCAGGCGCCTGGTGAGGACGAGGATACCGCGATTGGCCGACAAAAACAGACGCCCGAATGTTCTCTTGATCTCTTGCGACCAGTGGCGCGGCGACTGTCTGTCGGCTGCCGGCCACGAGGTGGTGAAAACGCCGAACGCCGATGCGCTGGCCGCCGAGGGCGTGCTGTTTCGGCAGCATTTTGGCGGCGCCGCACCCTGTTCACCTGCACGTGCCTGCCTCTACACCGGCCTCTACCAGATGAACAATCGCGTCTGCCGCAACGGCACGCCGCTCGACGCCCGCCACGGCAACATCGCGCTTTCGGCGCGAAGCCTCGGCTATGATCCGACGCTGTTCGGCTACACCGACGTCTCGCTCGATCCGCGCACCTTGGCGCCCGGCGACCCCAGGCTGACAACCTATGAAGGCGTGCTGCCGGGATTTAGCGTGCGCCAGCTTCTGCCCGAGCACCAGAAGCCCTGGCTGTCCTGGCTGGCACTGCGCGGTGTCGATGCCGGCGCCGGCTTTCCCGACATCCATCGCCCCGCTGGCGAGGCCTCGGGAAACAAGACCGACGAGCCGGTCACCAATGCTGCGCCGATCTATTCGAATGACGAAACTCCGGCGGCTTTCCTGACCGGCGAATTCGTCCGCTGGCTTGGCGAACAGCGCGACACGCCATGGTTCGCGCATGTCTCTTTCCTCAGCCCGCATCCGCCCTTCATCGTGCCGGAGCCCTACAACACCCTATACGATCCGGCCGCCGGTCCAGCCTTCCGTCGTGCCGGGAGCTGGCAGACCGAAGCCGGGAGCCACCCCTATCTCGCTTACGGTATGGGCCGGCAGCGGCGGGCGAATTTCCGTCCCGGCGCCGAGGGCCTGGTGCGCGACTGGGGCGACGACAATTTCCGCCGCATCCGCGCGCTCTACTACGGCATGATCTCTGAGGTCGATGCGCAGCTCGGCCGCATCTGGCAAACGCTCAAGGCGGCGGGCGCCTGGGACGACACCATCATCGTTTTGACCTCCGACCACGCCGAGATGATGGGCGACCATTTCATGCTCGGCAAGGGCGGCTTCTTCGACGGCAGTTTCCATATTCCGCTGATCATTCGCGACCCGCGTCATGGCAAGGCAGCCGGCACAAGTGTCGACCGCTTCACCGAGGCGGTGGATATAGCGCCGACGCTGCTCGACCTGCTCGGCGAGGCGCCGCCGCCGCATCTCGACGGCCGCTCGCTAAAACCATTCCTGGCGAATGAAGCGCCCCAGGACTGGCGCGACGCCGCACATTGGGAGTTCGATTTCCGCTCGATTGCCGAGGGTGAGGCGGAGCGGCATTTCGGCATCGGCCCGCGCCAGTGCAACCTCGCCGTCATCCGCACAAAGGAATTCAAATATGTGCATTTCGGTGGCGGCCTGCTGCCGCTGCTGTTCGACCTGAAGAAGGATCCCGGAGAGCTGAACAATGTCGCGATGGACCCGGCCTATCTCGTGGTGCGGCTGGAGTTCGCCGAACGGCTGCTCGCCTGGCGGGCCGAGCATCTCGACCAGTCGCTGGCGCTTGCCGAACTGACTGAAGCCGGGGTTGCCGGCCATGTCGCCGGCTTGCCGCTTTCCGGAACGCGATAGAGCTTGCACAGATTTCGCCTCGTCAGGCGGAACCTTTCTTCCGCAGCTCCGTTTCAGCCTGTGGCTGGGCCTGTTCCGGCTCAATGATTGCAGAGCATACGGAGTGGGGCATGCGATTTGCGGCGGTGCTGAACCGGGACGGCGGCACCTTGCGCACGACCGATCTTCCAGCCTTTTCCGATCGGATGCGCCAGACGCTGGAAGCGGCTGGCCACTCCATCGATATCGACATCGTTGCCGGCAAAGACGTTGAGGCAGCGCTCGCAAAGATCGCCGCACGGCGCGGCATCGATGTCGTGCTGGCCGGCGGCGGTGACGGCACTATTTCGGCTGCGGCGGCCCGGCTGATGAACGGCAAGAAGGCCTTGGCAATTCTGCCGGCCGGCACCATGAACCTGTTTGCCCGCGGGCTTGGTATCCCGCAGACCCTCGACGCGGCGCTGAAATCATTCGCCGACGGCGAGGTGATCGCCGTCGACGTCGCCAGCGCCAACGGACGGCCTTTCGTGCATCAATTCTCGATCGGCATGCATGCCAGGATGGTGCAGCTGCGCCAGAACATGGAATTCGGCTCCCGGCTGGGAAAGATCCGCGCCTCGGCAAAGGCCGCCTGGTCGACGATCAACAACCCACCGGCGATGAAGGTGACGCTGACCGTCGGCAAAGCCGAGATCGTGACACGCATCACCGGCATCGGCATCACCAACAATTTGTTTGGCGAGGGCCACTTGCCCTACGCCGACAACCCCGCTGGCGGCGTGCTCGGTATCTACGTTACCGTGGCGCGCCAGCGCGGCGAACTGGTGAAATTCTTCTTCAACATGGCGCGCGGCAAATGGCGCGACAACGAGCATGTCGAGATACACCAGGCCGAGCGGGCGACCCTCAAAATCCATTCGCCAGCCAAGAAATTCCGCGCCGTCATCGATGGCGAGCTGGTCAGACTTGACCGCGAGACGACGATCGAAATTCATCCCGGCGTGCTGAACGTGCTGGTACCGCGGCGCGCCACTCAGGCCAAGGCCGCTTGATGTCCAAGGCCATCAAGCCGCAAACCCTGGCTGTTGGGCGTCTGCCCCTGGCTGGCGGGCGTGTCGATCATCTCGCCATAGATTTCGGCGATGCCCCAGGCGACGAACACCAGCAGCATCGCGGCAATCAGGATGCGCAGGCCATGTCGCCCCCAGCCTCCCTGACGGGCTTTATTTTCAGGAATGATCTTGACCAAGGCCGGCCTCCCTATCGCGTGGCGCCGACAGGCGTGTCTGGCAAAGCATGGTCGGGTAACGATTCTCCACTACAAAAGTTCCGGATACTGCGGCCAGCGGCCAACCGTCGGCGCGGCACAGACGGACCGCAGGCAAGTCATTGGGGGCTTGGTGGATAGCAAGGTACAGAAGGCGCCGGGCCTGCCGGCCGATGTACGCCGCGCGGTAAACGCTGCGGACCGGCTTGCCGTGCTGCACAGCCTCGACGCGCTCGACACCGCTGCCGATCCCGACTTCGATCGCATCAGCCGGCTTGCCGCCGCGGTGATGCAAACGCCGATCGCACTGGTCACGCTGCTCGATGTCGAGCGACAATGGTTCAAGGCCTGCTACGGCCTGGACGAGACGGAGACGGCAACCAACATTTCGTTCTGCGCCCATGCGATCGCCGCCGGCGACGAGCCGATGGTGGTGACCGATGCCACAATCGACTCGCGTTTTTCAAACAATCCGCTGGTCACTGGCGAGCACCATGTCCGCTTTTATGCCGGCGCGCCGATGGTGGTGGCCGGCGCGCGGATCGGTACGCTCTGCGTGCTCGACCGAAAGCCGCATGCACATCCGTCTGCCGCCAAGCTCGATCAGCTCAAGACTCTGGCCGCACTCGCCGCCAGCCTGTTCACCTTGAAGGACGCCACCCGCAACGGAGCGCTGGCCGAGGCAGCACTCGTGCGCGAGGAAAAGCGCCGCGCCATCGCGCTCGATGCCGCCTCGCTTGCCAGCTGGGCATGGGACATCCGCACCGACATGATCGAATGCGACGTGCTTTTGTCCGAACTGTTCAACCTGCCACGCTCAAACCGGCTGAAAGCACGCGACATTCTTGGCGCCATCGACCCGCGCGATGTCTACCAGACCGAGACGCGCTTTCGCGACGCCCTGACCGGCAGCGACGACTATTTCGGCGAGTACCGCGTCAAGGGTTTCAATCCGCCGCGCTGGATCGCCACGCGCGGCCGAGTCATCGAGCGCGACGGCGACGGCAAGCCGACGCTGATCTTCGGCGTCAATTACGACATCACCGAACGCAAGCTCGGCGACGAGCGGCAAAGGCTGTTGCTGCGCGAACTGAACCACCGCGTCAAGAACACGCTGGCGACCGTTCAGGCGCTGGCGACGCAGACCGTGCGCCATGCCCGCCAGCCAAGCGAATTTCTCGAGGCTTTCGGCGCCCGGCTGCAGGCCCTGGGTGCCGCCCACAATCTGTTGTCGGATCGCGAATGGCGCGGCATCGGCATTGCCGAACTGGTGCAGATCGAAGTGAAACCGTTCGACAGCGCCTCGCAGCCGCGCATGGCGATCTCCGGCGCCGACCTGCTGCTTTCGCCCGATCAGGCGGTTGGGCTCGGCCTGATCCTGCACGAACTGGCCAGCAACGCGCTGCAATACGGATCGCTGTCCGTAGCTTCGGGCAAGGTTCAGCTCGACTGGAAGACACAGGGCAAGAAAGGCGCACAGCGCCTGATATTGACCTGGCGCGAAAGCGGCGGCCCGCCAGTCTCGGCGCCCGAGCGCCACGGCTTCGGCTCGATCCTCATCCGCCGCAGCCTCGCCAAGGTCATCTCCAGCGAGGTGATCCACGAATTTCGCCCGGAGGGCGTGTTCGCCGAAATATCGATGCCGCTCGAAGACCTGTCGAAGTGACGCGCGGGTAGCGCTAGTTGTCGCCGCCGCCATCCGGATCGTCAGGGCCGGGCTTTACGTTTTCGCGATAGATGGCGTAGGCGGCGAGCGCCACTACCGGGCCGAGAATGACGCCCAGGCCGCCTCTACCCTTGAGCAGCGCCGGCAGCACGGCGAGAGCCGCTGTGATGCCGATCGCCTTCATATCGGCACTACGCCGTCTGGCACGGCGCCGCGCGCGCGAACCCGCCGATATCTGGTGAATGAGCAGGATGAGCCCGGCAATCACCAGGAAGCCGGCGCCGAAGCCGAGGCAGGCTGCCAGCGAGCCGTAGCGGTCGGCCGCCCATATATAGGCGGCCCCAAGTAGGAAGCCGAGACCGCAGAGCGCCATAAGCGCCGCGAACCCATAGACAATTGCCGCCGTGCGCGCGCGGCGCACGGCGGCAATTGTTTCGCCCGAGGCGAAGGCCGAGATCAACGATGCCAGCATTCCCATCTGGACAGGAACTAGCGCCGCGCCAGAAGCGCGAAGAGAAAGCCGACGCCGGCAGCGATCGCCAGCGACGTCACCGGTTTCTCGCGCACGCTGGCCATCATCTGTGCTTCGATGTCCTTGGCGTTGCTGCGCAGATTGTCGAAGGCTGCCTCGCCCTGGGCGCGCAATTGTTCGACACCCTCGGTGGCGGCGCGCCGCGCCGTCCCGTAGCCATGCTCGCCGGTCTTGGCCAACTGCTTGGTGAGTTTTTCGATATCGGCCTTCAATTGCTTGATGTCGGCTTCAAGGTCCGTATTCGTCCGGCTGTCGCCAGCGGTTTTTCCTGTGGCAGTTGCCATTGCTTAACTCCTTGCGTTTGCTTGGTTTCAAACGCTCGATACAGGCCAAGGTTCCGAAATCGGAACAAGCTCCATCAAAAGATGTTTCCACGGATGAGTCCAGCCCGGCCGAACGTCATCCAACCCCGCTCGCTCAAATCAGCGGCCGGCGCCCTTCGCCCAGTCCTTCCCAACGCGCGAGGTTCTGAAGCCCCTCATTGTCGACCACCTCGCAGCCGCCGTCGCGCCAGACGATCAACTTGCGGTCCATCAGCTTGCGGATCGTCTTGTTGGTGTGAACCAGCGACAGGCCGAGCGTATCGGCGACATGCTGCTGGGTGATCGGGATTTGAACCGGTGCCTTGCCGTTGAGCCCGACCACCTTGGCCCGGCAGCCGATAAAGGCGATCAGATAGGCCAGGCGCTCGATCGCACTGCGGCGGCCAACGCTGAGCAGGTTCTCGTCCAGCATCCGCTCTTCCCGCGAGGCGATCCAGGTGATGTCGTAGGCCAGGCCCGGATGGTTGCGGTAGAGTTCGTGCAGATACTCGCGCTCGAAGACGCACAGCAGCATGGGCGACAATGCCTCGACCGAATGCTGCATCTCTCCCATCACGCTGCCTTGCAGGCCGATGAGATCGCCGGGCATCAGATAATTGAGGATCTGGCGCCGGCCGTCCGACAGCAATTTGTAGCGGAAAGCCCAGCCCGACAGCACCGTGTAGAGATGGGCGCTGTGGCTGCCCTCGACCAGCACCGTCGCGCCCTTGTCGACCGCGAGTTCGCCTTTTTTGAACGTGCTGATGAAGGCGAGTTCCGGCTTTTCGAACTCCCGGAACACTGGTAGCGGCCGCAGCGGGCATTTCTCGCATGGATACTGGCGGCTGGAGAAAGAACGACCGTTCTGGCCAGACATTTCGACCCCTCTTCGAAAGCCTGCTTGAGACAGGCTGAAGGCAAACGTCTCGCAGCGATCGGAGTTCCGGCATCAGCATGTCTTTTTTAAATGACAGGCTGCCAAATAACGATCATGACTCGCTCTGTTCCAAGGAGACTTTGCGAAGTGCCCCCATTGCTCAACGGACTGCGGATACTGGTCCTGGAGGACGAATTCCTGATCGCCATGGATGTCGAGCAGCTTTGCCGCGACTATGGCGCCGGCGAGGTGGTCATTGCCCGCGATCTGACCGAAATCGATCAGCAGAAGGTTGCAACGCAATTCGACGCGGCCATCGTCGACCTCATGCTGGGCGGGGCGTCAACGGTCGATTTCGCCTCGCGGCTGCGCCAGTCGGGCGTGCCCTTCATCTTCGCCTCCGGCTATTCGGACGCCGACGAGATCAAGGCGTCCTTTCCGGGCATCAGACTGGTCACCAAACCCTATTCGGGAGACGATCTCGTCGAGGCGGTGGCGGCGGCCTGCGGACGACGGTCTGCGGCGTGACACTGCTCGCAGACCGTTCAAGCCGTCACGCCCTAAGCGGCGTTTGACCCCGTCACCTGCGCCGAAATTGCATCCGGCCCATACTCGTCTTCGCCTGAAATCTTCAGGATTTCCTGCAGCCGCGTGCGGGCACGGCTGACGCGGCTCTTGATCGTTCCGACCGCGCAGCCGCAGATTTCGGCGGCTTCCTCATAGGAGAAGCCCGACGCGCCGATGAGGATGATGGCTTCGCGCTGGTCCTCGGGCAATTGCTCGAGCGCGCCGCGAAAATCCTTGAGGTCGAGCTGGCCATGCTGGGCCGGATGAACGGCAAGCCTGGCCGTCATGATGCCGTCGCTGTCCTGCACCTCGCGGCCACGCTTGCGCATCTGCGAATAGAATTCATTGCGCAGGATGGTGAACAGCCATGCCTTGAGGTTGGTGCCCGGCTGGAAGCTTTCATGCTTGTCCCAGGCCTTGACCAGCGTTTCCTGCACCAGGTCGTCGGCCTTGTCGGCATTTTGTGTCAGCGACACGGCAAAGGCGCGCAGGCTCGGGATCGAGCCGAGCAGATCGGTCTTGAAGCCCTGAGAGACAGCCGCCATGCCTCAGTCCTTCTTCTGTGCGGGTTCGGCCTGTTCCAGCTGGCTGAGCAGCTGGGCGAAGCGATCCGGCACATTGTCGGAGACAAGCTCGTCATAATATTGTTTGAGTTTGCGGCCGATTTCCGAATTCGGCCCGAGCGGGTCACCGGAAGCAGCCCGGCGCCTGTCTGCGGCGCCAGCCATTGTATCTCTCGTCATGTCCTTCATGTCGCCCTTTATTTCCAGCACCCGAGCCGCTCTACTAGTTACATACGCAAGGCAAGCGGCACCCTCGTCTGGTTGCCCATCCCGACCCTGAAACGCCGCCCCGGTATATTAGTTCCATGGTGATCGGAACTTTTTGCGAAAACCGGCGTTTGTGTCTTCGGGGCTTGCAATCAGCTTGACCTGCGACCTGTGCAATCACGTCATCTGAGGGAGACGTCTACCATGAGCCTATCTGCAACCATCGCCCCGCACCTGCCGTTCCTGCGCCGCTTCTCGCGCGCCGTTTCCGGATCGCAGGAGAGCGGCGATGCGCTGGTCGCCGCGATGCTCGAGGCCATCATCGCCGATGTCGATATCTTTCCCGACGCATCGAACGACCGCATCGCGCTCTACAAGATTTTCGCCAAGCTTTTCACCTCGGTCGCCATCCGCGTTCCGCAGGAGCAGGCGCAGTCGGCGTGGGAACAGCGCGCCGCGGCCAATCTGAACGCGATCGCACCGCTTCCCCGCCAGGCCTTCCTGCTCGTCGCCGTCGAAGGCTTCAGCGAAGACGAGGCGGCGGAAATCCTCGATGTCGGCGACAAGGAATTCTCCGAACTCCTCGCCCAGGCGAGCAACGAGATTTCCCGCCAGGTGGCAACCGACGTGCTGATCATCGAGGATGAACCGCTGATCGCCATGGACATCGAGGAGATGGTCGAGAGTCTTGGCCACCGCGTCGTTGGAACGGCGCGCACCCACGCCGAGGCGGTGATGATGTTCGGCAAGACGCGGCCAAGGATGGTGCTGGCCGACATCCAGCTTGCCGACGGCAGTTCGGGCATCGATGCCGTCAACGAGATCCTGTCGTCGACATCGGTGCCGGTGATCTTCATCACCGCTTTTCCCGAGCGCCTGTTGACCGGCGAGCGGCCGGAGCCGGCCTTCCTGGTCACCAAGCCGTTCAACCCGGATATGGTCAAGGCGCTGATCAGCCAGGCCCTGTTCTTCGACCGGCAAGCGAAAGCCGCTGCCTAATGCATGTCGCCCAAAAGTGCGCAGCGGTTTTGGGACAACGAAATGCACCAAAACAAATACTTAAAGCGCGTTGCCTGAATCCGCTTCAACGCGACGCGCTTTAAGATCCGGCCTGCGCTGCGCTTCCAAAATGAAATGATAGCTGCCAAGAGACGCTCGCCCGGCGCAATCGCCGGGTGAGCCGTCAGGCGCACCCAACACATCGCGCTGCAGACGCCCCTTTCCAGCGGTCGTCTTTTTCGGCAAATGGTGGAACAAACGGCAACCAACCACGTTTTTCTCATACCATTTGATGGAGATGGATCATGCTTTACTGGGCGCTCGTATTCCTCGTCGTCGCGATCATAGCCGGCGCGCTTGGTTTCGGCGGCATCGCCGGCACCTCGGCCGGTATCGCGCAGATATTGTTCTTCATCTTTCTCGCCTTCCTGGTCATTTCGCTTCTCGCCGGCCTGTTCAGACGGGCCTCGTAAGGCGCGACCGGACACTGGAAGCCGCACCCCTCAAACGGTTTCCAGCCACCGCCGGGCGGGGTCCTTCAACGGACACCGCCCGGCGGACCGCTTTAAGGGGGCCGGACAACTGCATGAGGGAACCCATTGCGCAATGAACCGTTCAGCCCTGAGTTGGGTGGACAGGTGATTGATGCGTTCCCGAGCCGGAGACATGACCAACAGCGGCCAGAGTGACGAGGTCATCGCTTTGCATCCCGCCGAAAGCGGCATGCAGCTTGGCCGCGCCCTTCTCCATGCACTGCACAATGCCGGCATTTCAGTTCTCTACCAGGACCGCGAAATGAAGACGGTATGGGCGCGCAACATGCGCGCGCCATGGGCCGCCGATACCGCCGACAGCAACGGCATATTGCCGCCGGCACAGGCTGAACGCATCGGCGCCGCCAAACGCAATGTCATCGCATCCGGCAATGCCGAACGGCTTGAGCTCAGTGTTCCCGCCGACGACGGCGTCCGCTGGTTCCAGGTGTGGATCGATGCCGATCATGGCGATGGCGGTGACGTGCAAGGCGTCGTCACCACCATGGTTGAAACGACCGAGCAGAAGCGCCGCGAGCAGACGCTGAAGACGCTGTTGCGCGAGGTCAGCCACCGCTCGAAAAACCTGTTGGCCATCATCCAGAGCATTGCCACCCAGACCGGCCGTTATTCCGAGACGCTTGGCGATTTCCTCACGCGTTTTCGCGGCCGGCTGCAGTCGTTGGCCTCTTCCCAGGATCTGGTGACGTCGTCCAACTGGCGCGGTGCCGCCCTTCGCGAACTCGTCTCCGGCCAGGTTGGCCGCTACGGCGCCGATCCGGCGCGCAGCCTGCGTTTCCAGGGTGAAAACCCCTATCTCAACCCCAATGCAGCTTTGCATATCGGTCTGGCGATGCATGAACTCGCCGTCAATTCGGTGAGTTACGGCGCCTTGTCGCGACCGGATGGCTTCGTCGAGGTGACGGCCAGCCTGACGCCCGGTTCCGCCGCCAGGCCGGCTTTGTCGCTGACCTGGACCGAAGCCGTCGGCGCCAACGACAATCAACGCAACGAAAAGCGCTTTGGCAGCGTTGCGCTCGAGCGCGTCGTGCCGACATCATTGAACGGCACAGCGACCCTTGAAATCAGCGGCGGCCGTCTGGAATACCGGCTTGTCGTTCCGCACGGCAATTTCGAGACCGAGTGAGCGCATAACAGCCAGCTTGCCAGAAATGCCGCGGCCGACGGCAGCGCCGATCCTTAACCGACTGTTCACCATAAAGTCCGATGCTGTACTTCCCAGGTACCGCTGGAACTTGCCGATGCCTCGAACGTTTCGGCTACGGCTTGCAGCGCAGTATGGGAGGAATGAAGTTGACGGTTGCCGATATGAACAGACTGGAGCAGGCCGCCCGCATCTCGATGAGCGGATTTCAGGATCTTGACCCATCGGCCGCCCCCTCGCTCCATGTTTCCCATACGGCGCTTCGCCTCGCTATTGTCGCGCTGGTCGCGGTCATCGTGCTGATCGCGGCATTCCAGTTGAGCTGATCTCCACCGTTGACCTGACCCCAAGCCCGCATCCTTCCAATTATTCATGCACTTGGCCGCAAGCGCAGGAACTTTGAACGATGTGGGCCGTTGCTATGGCGAGAGGATTGTCGCCATGGAACATATTGCCGCCTTGCTGCTGGTCATCGGCTGTTCGAACACCATGACCGAGTGCCGCGAACTGCCGGTGCCGGTCAGCGTCTTCGAGACGGCTGACGAATGCACCGCCGAGCGGCCGTTCGCCTTGGGCGACGTACAGGGTCAGGCCCAGCACGTCGTCGCCAAATGTCTTGCCGTCGATCCGGCGCTGGAAGACGACTACGATCAAATTGTCTGGAACGTGCGTCCGGACGGAACGCTGGACGCTTCGTTGGCGATTTCCAACCTTATGGTTGCATCGAACGGCGCGCGCCCCGAAAAAGACTCTGTTCGCCAACAATAAATTCGAGCGGGCAAAGGCCGTCATTTCATGCTAAATGGCGGCTGGAGCTTACTAAAGTGAGGACACAAGTGAGGAGAGACTCTATGCGGAAATTGATTATTGCCATGGTTGCCGTGGTTGCGGTCAGCGGTTGCAGCACGACCGAGCGGGATGTCGGCGTTGGCGCCGGTGTCGGCGCCGTGGCCGGCGGTCTGATCGGCGGCACCAAAGGCGCGCTCATCGGCGCGGCTGTCGGTGCTGGTTCCGGCCTGCTGGTGCGCAACCTGCGCAATGGTTATTGCCAGTATCGCGACAACCGCGGCCATCTCTACACGGCTCGCTGCTGATCCGCTTCAAAGCGCGTCAAGCAATCAAGGCGGAGACCGGCTGGTCCGGTCTCCGTTTGTTTGAGTATTCGAACCGCCCGTGGCGGCGTTTCAGTCCGACAGCGGAATCCTGATTTCCACTTTCAATCCGTCAGCACGGAAATCGCGCCTGATCGTGCCACGCAATTCGCGCGTGACATTGAGATCGATCAGTTTTGTGCCGAAGCCGGTCTCGACAGGTGCTTCCAGCTTCTTTTGCCCGGCCTCGCGCCAGTTGAGCGCCAGCGTACGGTCGCGTCCGCGCCCGTTAACCGACCAGTCGACCTTGAGCGCGCCAACCGAATTGCCAGCCTCGCCATATTTCAGCGCGTTCGTCGCCAGCTCGTGAAAAGTCAGGCCCAGCGCCTGCGTCGTCGTCTCGTCGAGCAGAACCTGTGGCCCCGACAAGACGCCTTCCGGAAGCTCCTTGCCGAACACCTGGCCAAGTTCGATGCGTAAGAGATCGCCGAGATCGGCTTTCTGCCAACGCGAGCGCGTCAGCATGTCCTGCGACGCCGCCATCGCCTGCAGCCGGGCCGAAAAGGATGCCGAGAATTCGTTGACGTCGGTGGCCCGCGACGCCGTCTGGCGTGCGATCGCCAGCACCCGCGTGATCGAGTTCTTGATGCGATGCTTCATCTCCTGCAGCATCAGATCCTTTTCGAGCAAGCTCTTCTCGGTCGTTTCGTGCAGCAGCGACTTGGCGTCATAGGCCCGCTCCTGATAGCGCGCCACCAGCGCAATTGTGCCTGCCAGCAGCAGGCCGAACAGGCCGAGCATCACCGGAATGGCGCGCGAGGAGGGCTGCGAGAAGGCGCTTGTCGGCCGAAACAGGACGGTCCATGGCCGGCCGGCCACGGTGATCTGGCGCGTCACCAGCAGCCTGTCGCCCAGGGTTGCGACCGGCGGCGTTTCCGATCGGAACAGGAGAGCGCCGGCCTCCGCCTTGCCGTCATAGATTTCGGTATTGACCGGCAGCAGCGGCGTCCGGCTGAGCGCGATCTGGAACAGATCGCGGGCGCGGAAGGCGGCATAGAGTAAACCCGCCGTCGACGATCTCGACGCATTGATGACGTCGGGCGCGGTTTCGACATTGAGCCGCACAAAAACCAGGAAGCCGGTAAAGGTCTGCGCAGCACCCGTGCCCTGGCCGAGCTGGATGAGCCCGCTCGCATGCTGCTGGTCATCGGCCATCGCCTTTTCGATCGCCGCCCGGCGCACCGGTTCGGTGAACATGTCATAACCGATGCTCGACTGGTTGGACGGGTCCAGCGGTTCGAACATGAAGATGGGCGTGCGCCAAGGCTGCGTCGTATCGGGATAGACTGCATGGGCGACGCCATGGTCGTGCAGTATGTCGCGCTCGACCGCCGCCTCGTCACCCGCCTTCGCCAGTCTGAGAAAACCGATGCCGCGCAGGCCGGCGAAATTGGTGTCGACATCGAGCGCGTTGAAGAATGCCTTGAACTCTGCTTGCGAAATGTCGCCATTCCGGGCGTCAAACAGCGCCTGGGTTGAGCGCAGCAGCGACAGATGCAGATCGATGCGGCTCTCGATCCGGTTGAGCGCGTCGTCCGCGGCCGCCTCGAATTTGATCCGCGCCGCCTCCTGCGTGGCGAAATAGGCAAATCCCGCCATCGTCAGGCTGATCAGCGCGACGGCGACAAAGGCGACGATCGGGAAGAACTTCTTCAACGGATGTTGCGGCCCATGGATTCGGGACCTTTATGGCATGTCACCGCGCCAACACAATGGCGAGGACAAACCATCGTGAGAGTTGGCCTATCGATTGCCTATGGTTAGCCGGCTTATCAGATCATGATCCCGAAAAGTGGAAACCGGTTTTCGGAACAGATCATGGCCGAACCAGATAATAGCCTATGCTGCGATCTTCAGCGCGCCAGGCCCGGGAATGGCCCCGGGTGGGCATTTGCCCAGGATAATCATGCCGAGCACCTCGTCCTGGGTCACATCGGTGGTGCGCGCCGTGCCGACGACCTGGCCGTTCTTCATCACGCAGACCCGGTCAGCGAGTTCGAACACGTCATGAATGTCATGGCTGATGAGGAAGATGCCGATGCCGTCGGCCTTGAGCTGCTTGACCAGTTCGCCGACCTGCGCCGTTTCCTGCGGCCCGAGTGCCGCCGTCGGCTCGTCCATGATCAGGATGCGGGCGTTGAACAGGATGGCGCGCGCGATCGCCACCGACTGGCGCTGGCCGCCCGACAGCTTGATCACCGGCTCCTTGAAGCGCTGGAAGCGGGGATTGAGCCGGCCCATCACCTTGCGTGCCTCGGCTTCCATGGCGACATCGTCGAGCGTGCCCCAGCCGGTCATCAGCTCACGGCCGAGGAACAGATTGGCGGCAGCGTCGACATTGTCGGCCAGCGCCAGTGTCTGGTAGATGGTTTCGATGCCGTATTTCTTGGCATCGCGCGGGTTGGAGATCGCAGCCTCCTGACCGTTGACGAAGATCTGGCCCGCATCGCGCTTGTAGGCGCCGGAAAGGATCTTGATCAAGGTCGACTTGCCGGCGCCGTTATGGCCGAGCAGCGCCACGACCTCGCCCGGGAAAAGATCGATGGAGGCATCGTCGACGGCGCGAATGCCGCCGAAGGCGATCGAGATGTTGCGCATGTCGATCAGCGCAGTGCCCGTAGGAGCGGTTTTTTCCATCGTCATTCCTCCCCTAGACGCGCTTGCGGTAGACGGTGTCGAGCCAGACGGCGATGACCAGCACCGCGCCGACGACGATGCTCTGCAGCGGCGAATCGATGCCGAGCAGCACCATGCCGGATTGCAGCGACTGCATCAGCAGCGCGCCGAGCATGGCGCCCATCACCGTTCCGGCGCCGCCGGCCAGCGACGTGCCGCCGATGACGGCGGCGGCGATGACCAGCAGCTCGTCCAGCGTGCCCAACGCATTGGTCGACGCATTGAGGCGGGCCGACGAGATCGCCGCACTGATGGCCGCCAGCACGCCCATGATCATGAACACTTTCATGGTCACCCAGCGCGTGTTGATGCCGGCGAGTTCGGCTGCCTCCGGATTGCCGCCGATAGCAAAGACATAGCGGCCGAAACGCGTGCGCTTGGTAATGAAGGTCATGCTGATGCCGACAGTCACCGCCATCAGCACCGGTATAGCGATGCCGTGCGCGATAAACAGCCCGCCTTCGGGAAGAGTGATGCCGTTCTGCTGCGCATACTGGCGCACGATGCCGATTGGCCATGGATAGGAATTGGCGATCCAGACGGCGCCGAGGATGGCCGCGCAAGCGACCACGCCAAGCAAGGTCTCGGCCCAGACGGGGCGCAGCGGAAAGCTGAACCGCTTGCGCTGCGAGCGGCCGTTGAGCAGCGCGAAGGCAACCGCCGCACAAGCGACCACGCCGACGATCCAGCTGGCGGTGGCGCCGATCGAGCCGCGCGGTCCGCCGCCCATCAGCTGAAAAGTGGCATCGAGCGGCGCGACCGTGCGCCCGCTGGTGATCAGCCATGCCATGCCGCGCCAGACCAGCAGGCCGCCCAGCGTCACGATGAAGGCCGGAACCTCCATATAGGCGATGATGAAGCCCTGGAACGCGCCGATCAGCAGACCAAGCACCACGCCGACGGCCAGCGCGATGATCCAGAGCCAGGGATTTCCAAGCTGGAAGCCGATGACGCGAATGAGGAATTCGGCCTGCGCCACGCCCATGATCATACCGATCACGCCTTCGACGGAGCCGACCGAAAGGTCGATGTTGCGCATGACGATGACCAGCACCATGCCGGTCGCCATGATCGCGACCGAGGAGGTCTGCACCGACAGGTTCCACAGATTGCGCGGCGTCAGGAAAAGCCCGCCCGACAGGATATGGATGCCGACCCAGATGACCAGCAGCGCGCCGACCATGCCGAGCATGCGCGTGTCGAGCTCGGTAGCCCTGAGGAACCGCCCGACGGCGCTGAGTTCGGATGCACGCGCCCGGTCCGCGGCAGTGCTGGCGACCGGCTGATTAGAGGTCGTGTCGGTCATGCTATCCTCCCACCGGTTTGCCGTCTGGCGCGGATGCCGGAAACATGGATGCTATTTGCTTTCCGCGGTCATTTGAAGCGGAAAGCCCCTTGAGAAACGCCGCGGCTTTTGGGCCGCGGCGCCGAGATTTGGAACCGATAGCGGTCCGGTTTTAGTTGCAGGCCGCAACGCTGCCGGCAGTGACGCCGGCGCAGACTTCGTCCTTCTTGATCCAGCCGGCGTCGATGACGACGTTGAGGTTGTCCTTGGTTATGGCAACCGGGGTCAGGAACAGCGACTTGACGGTGTTGCCGCCAGGCGTGGTGAAGTCCTTGGCGCCGGCAATGTCGCCGGTCTTCTTGCCGTCGGCGAGCTGCGAAGCGATCTCGGCGGCGTTCTTGCCGAGTTCGCGCGCGTCCTTCCACACCGACACGGTCTGCGTGCCGAGTGCGATGCGGTTCAGCGCGGCGTGGTCGCCGTCCTGGCCCGACACCGGTACGGTTCCGGCCAAGCCCTGCGCCGTCAGCGCGGCGACAACGCCGCCGGCGGTGCCGTCATTAGCTGCAACCACCGCATCGACCTTGTTGTCGTTGGCGGTCAGGAACTGTTCCATGTTCTTCTGGGCGTTGGCAGGCAGCCAGCCGTCCGTATAGGCCTCACCGACATTCTTGATCTTGCCGCCGTCGATGGCTTCCTTCAGCACTTCCATCGAGCCGGCGAACAGGAAATCGGCATTCGGATCGGCACCCGAGCCCTTGATGAAGACGTAGTTGCCTTCCGGCTTGGCCTTGAACACTTCGCGGGCCTGCATGCGGCCGACTTCCTTGTTGTCGAAGGTCAGGTAGAAGACATCCTTGTTCTCGATCAGACGGTCATAGCCGACGACCGGAATGCCTTCGTCCAGCGCCTTCTGCACCGCCGGGCCGATGGCCGATGCATCCTGCGCAAGGATGATCAGCGCGTTGGCGCCCTGCGAAATCAGGCTCTCGACATCGGTAAGCTGCTTGCCGGGATTGGACTGCGCGTCGGCGGAGATGTACTTGTCGCCGGCGGCCTCGATCGCCGTCTTCATCGCCGCTTCATCGGTCTTCCAACGCTCTTCCTGGAAGTTCGACCACGAAACGCCAATGACCTTGTCCTTCGCCTGTGCGACCGACGCCAGCGTCAGCGACATGGCGACACCCGCCAGGATGGCGGCTGTGAATCTTTTCATTGTATCCTCCCTGCGCCGCGTGCGGCGCGACCAAACTGGCCCGAAGGCCGGCACAAAGGCTCTATTTTTTCGAGCCTCGAAAAAATACTGATCCAACGCCGGAGCGCTGTCAACATCGATTCTGATGGATTTTGATGTGTCACTGACTTTTTTTCGAGACTCGCAATAAATAATGACAGGCCTGCCGGCTTCTGCCAATATTTGGCTGGTGTCACCGACTGCCTTCAATATCATGAGAGGCCGCGGGGACGACCGGGAGGAAAGCAAGAAAGATGTCGGTTGGAATCCGCCACGACGATTTGCGCCGCCGCAACCGGGCGATGGTGCTTTCGGCCGTGCGCCGCGCCGGCCAGCCGTCGCGGACCGAGATCGCCGCGACCACCGGCCTCAGCCACTCCACCATATCGGCGATCTCCGCCGACCTGATCGGGGAAGGCATCCTGGCCGAGAGCAAGGCCAGCGAGCCGGTTTCGCTGAAACGCGGTCGGCCGCAAGTCGGTCTCGGACTCAATCCGGAAGCCGCCGCTGTGATGACCGTGGTGCTGTCGCTGAATTTCCTTTCCGTCGCTGTCATCGACTACGCCGGCCAGGTGGTGGCCGAAGAGCAGCGCCGGCTGGACACGCTGACCATGCCGCGCGACGAACTGATCGGCGAATGTGTCGCCATAGTCAGGCGTCGGCTCGAGGATCCCGACCTCGACACCCACAGCGTTGCCCGCATTGCTATGGGCATCCAAGGCATCACCGATTCGCACGCCCGCGCCATGCTGTGGTCGCCGATCACGCCGCAGACCGACATCGCCTTCGCCGACATACTGGAAGGCGAATTCGGCATTCCGGCCACCATGGAAAACGACTGCAACATGATGGCGGTGGCGCTGCAGTGGCGCGATCCGGTCCGCTACCACGACGATTTCATCGCCATCCTTTTGTCGCACGGCATCGGCATGGGACTGGTGCTGAAGGGCGAGCTGTTCACCGGCACCCATTCATCGGGCGGCGAGTTCGGCCACATGATCCATCGCCCGGGCGGGGCGCTGTGCCGTTGCGGGCGGCGCGGCTGCGTCGAGGCCTATGCCGGCAACTACGCCATCTGGCGCAACGCCAGGCAATTGGGCGAGGACGCCGAGCCGGTCGCCGATGTCAGCGACGCCGACATGCGGGCGCTCGCCGTCGCGGCACGCGAGAAAGACGGGCCGGAGCGCGAGGCCTACCGCAAGGCCGGCGAAGCGCTCGGCTTCGGCCTCGGCAGTCTTTTTGCGCTGATCGATCCCGCGCCGGTCGCCATGGTCGGCGTCAGCGCCGCCGCCTTCGACCTGATCGAACCGGCGCTGCGCGAGGCCATCGCCCAGACCGCCGGCGGCCAGCACTCGAAATCGATCTCCTTCGACACCGAACCGAACGAATTGCCGCTGATCCGCGAAGGCTGCGCCATGCGGGCACTGAGCTTCGTCGACCAGGAGATCTTCGCGCCGGGCGGGCAGGCACGGGCTGGCGCTATCGGGAAAGACGTGGCCTGAGGACGACGTCAATCATTGATGCCGCAGATTGTCGCCGACTTTGGAGATTGGCCGAAGCCGTCCCAACGTCGTCATCCCAGGGCGAAGCAGGAGCGAAGCTCCGTCGCGGAGACCCTGGGATCCATGCCGTGAAATCGGTCAAAGAATTCAACGGGGCAGAATTCTGCACAGTAGCAACGCCTTGAGGTCGCGGCATGGATCCTTGGGTCTGCGCCGCGTCGCTACGCTCCTTGCTTCGCCCAAGGATGACGAAGCCATGAGCGGGCTGAGCCAATCATCGACGCGTGAGGTCCGGGAGTGGACGCATTCAACCAATAAACGCTTCCGCGCCGAGGGACCTAGTCTTCGCGGATCGCGTAGCCCGCCCCGCGGATGGTGCGGATGACGTCGGGCATGCGGCCATTGTTGACCGCCTTGCGCAGCCGCCCGACATGGACGTCGACCGTGCGCTCGTCGATATAGATCGTCTCGCCCCAGACATTGTCGAGCAACTGGCTGCGCGAGAACACCCGGCCGGGATGCCGCATCATGAACTCGAGCAGCCGGAATTCTGTCGGCCCGAGCCGGATCTCGCTCTTCTTGCGATAGACCCGGTGCGATTCGCGGTCGAGCACTATGTCGCCGACCTTGAGCACACTGGACAGGACTTCCGGCTTGGCGCGGCGCAGCAGCGCCTTGACCCTGGCCATGAATTCCGGCGTCGAGAACGGCTTGACCAGATAATCGTCGGCGCCGGTCGACAGGCCGCGCACGCGGTCGCTCTCTTCGCCGCGCGCGGTCAGCATGATGATCGGCAGCCGCTCGGTTTCGGGCCGCATCCTCAGGCGCCGGCACAGCTCGATGCCGGAAACCGACGGCACCATCCAGTCCAGCACCAGCAGGTCGGGCACGTTTTCCTGCAAGCGGATTTCGGCCTCGTCGCCGCGCGTCACCACCTCGACCTGGTAACCTTCGGATTCGAGATTGTAGCGGAGGAGCACGCCTAGCGGCTCCTCGTCCTCCACCACCATGATGCGTGGCGCGATCATCGACTGGTCACCTTTGTCGTCATGCCGCCGGCGCGGACATCGCCGTCTCGTCCTGCTTCGGACGATTGGCGGGCAATTGCGAGCCGGTCAAAACATAATATGCATTTTCGGCGATGTTGGTCACATGGTCGCCGATGCGTTCGAGGTTCTTGGCGCAGAACAACAGATGCGTGCAGGCGGTGATGTTGCGCGGGTCTTCCATCATGTAGGTCAAAAGCTCGCGGAACACCGAGGTGTATTTGACGTCGATGCGCTCGTCGTCGTTTCTGAGCTTGGCGAGCGCTGCCGCATCGGCGGCGGCGTATTCCTCGACCACCCCTTGCACCTGGATGAGCACCAGTTGGGCCATCGCATCGATGGAATGCGACAGGTCGCGCGGCGTGACGCTGAGGCCGACGGTGCCGACGCGCTTGGCGATGTTCTTGGCCAGGTCGCCGATGCGCTCGAGGTCGCCGGCCATGCGGATCGAGCCGACCACTGCGCGCAAATCGTTGGCCATCGGCTGGCGCTTGGCGATCAGCGTGATGGCGCGGTCGTCCAGCTCGCGCTGGCGCGCATCCATGATGGCGTCGTCGGAGACGACGCGCTGCGCCAGGGCGTTGTCCGAATTGAGCAGCGCCTTGGTCGAGCCGCTGACCATCGAGCCGGCGAGATCGCCCATGTCGCGGATCAGCTTGCTGATCTGCCCCAACTCTTCATCGAAAGATGCGACGGTATGTTCACCCATGATCCTCGTCCTCGTGCCTGAAACTTCGCTGCCGGAACCGCTCAGCCGAACCGGCCTGTGATGTAGTCCTGGGTGCGCTTGTCGTCGGGATTGGTGAACATCTTGTCGGTGGCGCCCTCCTCGACGAGATAGCCGAGATGGAACATCGCCGTGCGCTGCGACACGCGCGCCGCCTGCTGCATCGAGTGGGTGACGATGACGATCGTGTAGTTCTGGCGCAGTTCGTCGATCAGTTCCTCGACACGGGCGGTGGCGATCGGATCGAGCGCCGAGCAGGGCTCGTCCATCAGGATCACCTCGGGCGACACGGCAATGGCGCGCGCGATGCACAGACGCTGCTGCTGGCCGCCGGAAAGGCCGGTGCCGGGCTCCTGCAAGCGATCCTTGACCTCGTTCCAGATCGCCGCCTTCTTCAGGCTCGACTCGACGATCTGATCCATGTCGGCCTTGCGCTTGGCCAGTCCGTGGATGCGCGGGCCGTAGGCGACGTTCTCGTAGATCGACTTCGGGAACGGATTGGGCTTCTGGAACACCATGCCGACGCGCGCCCTGAGCTCGACGACGTCGATGCTCTTGTCGTAGATATCCTCTTCGTCCAGCGTGATCTTGCCGGTCACCCGCGCCGAATCGATGGTGTCGTTCATGCGGTTGAGGCAGCGCAGGAAGGTCGACTTGCCGCAGCCCGACGGGCCGATCAGCGCCGTCACCTGGTTGAGGCGCACGTCGAGATTGACGTCGAACAACGCCTGCTTCTCGCCGTAGAACACGCCGACCTTGTCGCCGCGCATCTTGATCACTTCGTTCGACTTGGCGTTCATTTTATCGCCCACAGCGTTTTCAAGGGACTGTTCGGTCATGATGTTCATACCAAAATGCCTTTTTTCTACCAGCGCCGCTCGAACCGGCGCCGAAGCACGATCGCGGTGATGTTCATGGCCATGAGGAAGACCAGCAGGATGATGATGGCGCCGGACATGCGTTCGACGAAGGCGCGTTCGGCCTCGTTCGCCCACAGGTAGATCTGCACCGGCAGCGCCGTCGCCGGATCGAAAGGTGTCTTCGGATAGTCGGCAACGAAGGCGACCATACCGATCAAGAGCAGCGGCGCGGTTTCGCCGAGCGCGCGCGCCAGGCCGATGATGGTGCCGGTGAGAATGCCGGGGGCGGCTAGCGGCAGTATATGCTGGAACACCATCTGCATCTTGGAAGCGCCAAGACCAAGCGCTGCCGCGCGGATCGACGGCGGCACGGCGGCCAGTGCCGCGCGCGTCGCGATGATGATCGTCGGCAGCGTCATCAGCGTCAGCACCAGGCCGCCGACGAAAGCGGCCGAGCGCGGCATGCCGAGGAAGTTGATGAAGACGGCAAGGCCGAGAAGGCCGAAGACGATCGACGGCACCGCGGCCAGATTGTTGATGTTGACCTCGATCAGGTCGGTGAACCGGTTCTTCTTGGCGAATTCCTCCAGATAGATGGAGGCGGCGACGCCGATCGGCAGCGCCAGCAAAAGCACGATCACCATCATGTAGAGCGAGCCGATGATCGCCACGCCCATGCCGGATGTTTCCGGACGGCTGGAAGCTCCGTAGGTGAACAGGCCGGTGTTGAAGTGCTCGGCCATCACGCCGTCCGCCTTCAGCTTGTTCATCCAGGCGATCTGCTGGTCGGAAACCTTGCGGCGCGCTTCCTCGACGCCGAGGTCGATCTGGCCCTTGAAGGCCGAGTCGAGATTGGCGGCAGCCAGGATGTTGACGTCACGCGTCGTGCCGATGACCGACGGATCGGCGGCGACGATGTCGCGCAGCTGGACGCGCGCGCCTTCGGACAGGAAGCCCTTGAGCTGCTTGATCGCCGGCTTGTCGTCGGGAGAAATGCCGAGCTTGGCGATCAGCGCGTATTCGGCGAGCTTGGGATAGTTCGCCTTGATCAGCACGTTCGGATCGGTGGCGCGCTTGTTGCCGGGATCGATCACCTTCGCGTCGAAGTTGACCGGCAGCGACACCGTCGTCTGCCAGAAGGCGGTGTAGCCCTTCGAGACGATGGTGACGAGGATGATGGCCAGGAAGGCGAGGCCGACGGAAATCGCCAGCATGCCATAGATGCGGAAGCGGCGTTCGGCGGCATAGCGGGCCTTGAGGCCGATGTCGCGGCGCGGATGAGCGGCGGCCCGGACCATCGTGTCCATGGGAATGTCGGTCATTCGTACTGCTCCCGGTATTTGCGCACGATGTAGAGCGCGACGATATTCATCACCAGCGTCAGCGCGAACAGCGTCAGGCCGAGCGCGAAGGCGACCAGCGTCTGCGGTGAATTGAACTCGAGATCGCCGGTGAGCTGGTTGACGATCTTGACGGTGATGGTCGTCATCGCCTCGAACGGGTTGATGGTCAGATTGGCGGCGACGCCAGCCGCCAGCACGACGATCATCGTCTCGCCGATGGCGCGCGAAGCGGTCAACAGGATGGCGCCGACGATGCCGGGAAGTGCCGCCGGCAGGATGACGCGCTTGATCGTCTCGGAGCGGGTCGCGCCGAGGCCGAGCGAGCCGTCGCGCATGGCGCGCGGCACCGCGGTGATGATGTCATCGGACAGCGAAGACACGACCGGGATCAGCATGACGCCCATGACCAGGCCGGCGGTGAAGATACTCTGGCCCTGGATGAAGGGCGAACCGCCGGTCAGCGCCGCGGAGAGATCGCGCAGGAAAGGCCCGAGCGTGACCACCGCGAAGATGCCGTAGACGATGGTCGGTATGCCGGCGAGCAGCTCCAGCGCCGGCTTGACCACAGAGCGCAGCCGGGGCGTTGCATATTCGGCCATGTAGACCGCCGACATCAGCCCGATCGGCACCGCGACAACGAGCGCGACCGCTGCGATATAGAGCGTGCCGGCAAGCAGCGGGATCAGGCCGAACTGGCCCTGGCTGCCGCCCGAACCGGCAGCGGAAAAACGCGGATCCCAGACCGTGCCGAAGAAGAAACTCGCCGGCGACACGCTTTCGAAAAAGGTGATCGTCTGGAACAGCATGGAGAGCACGATGCCAACCGTGGTCAGGATGGCGATGGTGGAGGCGGCAAGCAGCCCCCACAGCATCAGCCTCTCGACATTGTTGCGCGCCCTGGCGCGCGGCGCGATCTGCCTCAGCGCATAGAAGGCGCCGGCGATCGACAAGGCGAAGGTGATAATTGCGCCAAACAGGCCGAGCCGGTTCTGCACGGCGTTCGCCTCGACGGCGATCGGGATCATGTAGTCCTGCGTGTCGGTCGCCAGCGCCACGCCCTTGGCGGCGAGCATCGGCTGCAGTTCGGCGAAAGTGGCTGGCAGTGCGGTGTTCGCGTCGAGCTGGCGCAAGCCCTTGGCGAGGCTCTTTACCAGGCTGACGTCCAGCGCCTCGCTGGCAACCTTGCTGTCGGCGGTCCGCTCGGGCAAGGCGGCGTGAATGTGACGGTCGAGATAGACCGAAGAGCCGACGTTCCAGACGGCGAGCAGCAAAAGGGCGGGCAGAACGGCGAGCAGGAAGGCCCACCAGCCGTGATAGTGGGCGCGCGAATGCGGCTTCACCGTGCCATTGTCCTGAGCGGAAGCACGCTGCCGGCCGATAAAGAACGCAACCAGGCCTATGGCAACGATAATGGCGAGTACGAGCAAGGACGACATCACCCACCCCAAGGAAAATTCAAAGCGCCGCCGCCATTGCGGCAGGCGACGAAACCAGGGCGCGGACTTGGCCCGCGCCCTGGTTCGGTAGCTGATTACATCGTCTTCCCGGCGGCGAATGCGTCACGCTGGGCCTGACGCTCTGCGTCGGGAGCCGCAACGAGGCCGTATTCGGCGAGCGGGCTTTCCGGGCCGACCATCTGGTCGTCAAGGAAGAACTCGACATATTCCTTGAGGCCGGGAACGACGCCGAGATGCGCCTTCTTCACGTAGAAGAACAGCGGGCGCGACACCGGATACTCGCCGCTGGCGATGGTCGCGGTCGAAGGCACGATGCCCTTGACGGTCGCAACCTTCAGCTTGTCGGCGTTGTTTTCGTAGAAGGCGAGGCCGAACACGCCGACGCCGGTCTTGTTGGAGTCGATGCGGGCGAGCGTCTCGGTATAGTCGCCGTCGATATCGATAGCCTTGCCGTCCTTGCGGATGGCGATGCAGGTCTTGCCGACTTCCTTGTCGTCGCTGATGCCGGTCGCCTTGATGGCGGCCTTGTCGCAGCCGGCGTCGAGAAGCTTGGTCTCGAACACTTCACGCGTGCCGTGCTTTTCACCCGGAATGTAGGCGGCGATGTCCCAGTCGGGCAGCTTCGGGTTGACCTGGCTCCACTTGGTGTTCGGATTGTCGACCAGCTTGCCGTCGACGACCAGCTTGGCGGCCAGCGCCTTGTAGATGTCGGCGGGAACCAGCGCCCAGTCCGGGCCCTTGATGTCGGTGGCGAAGACGATGCCGTCATAACCGATGCGGACTTCCTGGATTTCCTTCACGCCGGCGTCGGCGCAGGACTTGACCTCGTCCGGCTTGATCGGGCGCGAGGAGTTGGCGATATCGATCGTGTCTTCGCCGACGCCCTTGCAGAATTCCTTGATGCCGGCGCCGCTGCCGCCGGACTCGACCACCGGGGTCTTGAAGTTGGTAAAGGTTTCGCCGAACTGCTCGGCGACAATCTTGGCATAGGGTAGCACGGTCGACGACCCGGCGACCTGGATCTGGTCGCGCGCGGCGGCGAAGCCGGACGACGCGGCCAGCGCAAGCGCCGCGGCCGACGCCGTGAGGAGGAATTTCTTCATGTGGCCTGCTCCTGTTCGGAAGATGGTCTCTCGGCGCCAGTGTCTGTCGGCGCCCGCTGAGGCCAATAGCCCCCGATTATTACAGTCGCATGACAGTTTCGTGTCAGCCCGGTAACGTCGAACGGGAGTGCCGAAAATGGCGGCCGGCCAGCCTTGGCAATGTGGTCGCGGTTTGCTGCCGAAATCAGGGACTTGCGCGATTCCGGCCGGCTTCTTCCTCAGCGGCAAGCGCAGGGAAAGAAAAGCCGGGCGGGAGCGCGTTGCCTGTGGCCAGAGCGTGTCTTGGCCAAGCCATCACCGAAAACAGGGTCCGTTGGGGTAGAATTGACGCTGTTTCTTGCCGGCGGTCGCTTGCTCCCGCCCGTAACTGGTGCGGATTTCTATGCGATCATTGTCCCGGCTGCGGACTTGTTTTGGTATGGTGCGATCGCACCATAGTGTTTCGCGCAAGGAGCGGCGCCGAATCTTCGGCGATCTTTCTCCGCTGCTGGCGAAACCGGCCTCGATGGCGCGCCTATCCTGCGCTGCGCTGGACTTCTGAGCCTGTGCCGACCCAGCGCTCGACCTTTTCAAGCAGCGCCCTTGGGCTGATCGGCTTGGGCAGATAATCGTCCATGCCGGCTTCCAGGCAACGTTCGCGATCGCCTTTCAGCGCGTGCGCTGTGACGCCGACGATCGGAATATGCGTGCCCGACTCCTCTTCCAGCCGGCGAATGGCGGCCGTCGCTTCGAGCCCGCTCATCTCCGGCATCGAGACATCCATCAGGATCATGCGCGGATTGAGCCTGCCGAAGGCGTCGAGCGCCTTGCGGCCGTTGCCGACGATTTCGAAACTGTAGCCGGTTTCGCCGATGATCTGGGTGAACACCATCTGGTTCACTTCATTGTCCTCGGCAACCAGGATGTCGAGCCTGCGTTCATCCCCGGCCGTCCGGGCGCGGGCGCGAACCGGCGGTGGCTGCAGCAAGGCCCGCTCCGATGCGGCGAGTGGCTGCTTTGCCGAAGACGGCTGCAAAATGCCGGAACCACGGCTTGCCGCCGGCAGCACACCGTCGCCTGTCGTGTGGTGGTGGTGACGCTGGATGGTGGCGACCAGCGTTTCCAAAAGCACCGAGGACCGCGCCGGCTTGATCAGCTGCGCATCGATGCCGAGATCGCGATAGCTGGTGTTGGCGAGCGACTGGTCGACCGATGTCAGCATGATGATCGGCGTATCGGCCAGACCTGCGGTGTTGCGCACGATGCGCGCCATTTCGGCGCCGCTCATTCCCGGCATCTGGTAATCGAGCACGACGCAGTCGACCGGCACGCCATAGGCAGCGGCGGCAACGAGCACCTTCAACCCTTCGGCGCCGCTTTCGGCCGCGCAGGAATCGAACGTCCATGACGCCATCTGCTCGCTCAGGATCGACCGGTTGACGGCATTGTCGTCGACGATCAGCACCCGGGCGCCGGTCACGTCGACCGGCATGATCCGCCGCCCGGTCTGTTCCCCGGCCCTCGGCAATGTCACGGTGAACCAGAAGGTCGAGCCCTTGCCTTCGGCGCTCTCGACGCCGATCTCGCCGCCCATCAGCTCGACCAGGCGCGAGGTGATGGCGAGCCCGAGCCCGGTGCCTTCGTGGCGTCTGGTCGACGAGGTATCGACCTGGCTGAATTTTTCGAAGACCAGCTTCAGCTTCTCCTCCGGAATGCCGATGCCGGTATCGGTGACCGAGATGGTGAGCTTTGTTCCCATCGCCACCTTTTGCCCGGTCACGTCGACCAGCACGTGGCCTTCGTCGGTGAACTTCACCGCATTGCCGACCAGATTGGTGACGATCTGCCGGATGCGGCCGACATCGCCGATGAACAGGCTTTCCAGGCCGGGCTCGATGCGCACGATGAGCTCGAGGTCCTTCTCCTTGGCGCGTGTCGACACCAGCGTCGCCACATCCTCGATCGCTTCGGGGAGGTTGAAGGGCGCCGGGTCGAGCACCAGCTGGCCGGCGTCGATCTTGGAGAAGTCCAAGATATCGTTGATGATGGTCAAAAGCGCGTTGCCCGACTTGACGATGATGTCGGTAAACGTCTTCTGCTTCGGGTCGAGATCGGATTTGGCCAGAAGTTCGGCCATGCCGAGCACGCCGTTCATCGGCGTGCGGATCTCGTGGCTCATATTGGCCAGGAATTCCGACTTGGCACGGTCGGCAAGCACGGCGCGCTGGCGCGCCTCGCGCAATTCGGCCTCGCGCAGCTTCAGCTCGGTGATGTCGGTGGTCGACCCGATCAGATAGAGCGAGCCGTCGGACGCGATCATCGCGCCCTTGCGGGCGAACTGGTGGCGCACGCTGCCGTCGGCCAGCGTCACCGTTTCCTCGATCTCCTGTGTCTCGCCGGTACGCAGCACGGCAAGATCGCCATTGACGAAGGCTTCGCCGTCCTGACCGAAAATCTCGATGTCGGTCTTGCCGATCGCATCTTCCCTGGTCAGGCCGGTGAGATCGCACCAACCCTTGTTGACATAGAATTGCCTGAGGTCGGAGCGCTTGGCGTAGATCGACACCGGCACGTTGTCGATGAGGTTGCGGAACACCTCGTTCTCGCGCATGCTCTCCTGCAGCGCGTGTTCGCGCGCCTTGACGTCGGTGATGTCGGTGCTGGAGCCGACCAGATGAACTGACCCGTCGAGCGCCACCAGCCGGCTCTTGCGGGTCATCAATTGCCGCAGCGTGCCATCGCGATGGGTCACGGGCTCCTCGACCTCGCGGAAGCGGCCGGTGACGACGACTTCGGTGTCGTCATGGCTGTAGCTTTCGGCATCGTCGACGCCGAACAGCTGGCGGTCGGTGCGGCCGATGACCTCTTCCTTGGGGATGCCGGTCAAGGCGCACCATGCCTTGTTGACGAATTCGATGCTGAGATCTTCGGCCTTGATGAAGGCGGCCACCGGCAGTTCGTCCATCACGTGCCGGAACAGGTCGATCTGGCGCATGCTTTCCTGCAGCGCCTTTTCACGACTCTTGATTTCGGAGATGTCGACGCGCACGCCGATGAACGTGCCGTCCTCGGTCCGCATGTCGTAGACCTGGTACCAGCGGCCATCGGGATTGAGGCGCTCATAGGACGAGTTGGGCAAGCGGTAGCGGGCGAGAATGGCGTCGAGCCAGCGCTCGGGATCGCCGTCATACAGTTTGTCGACCTGAGGGTCGCCGCTGAGGCGGAAATAGCCCACCGAATGGCCGAGCTTCAGCGCGTCGCGAAAAGTGCCGCCGGGGTGCCACGCCGGCTTCAGCGCCGGCAGCGTATCCTGCAGCTTGCGGTTGGCGAAGACGAATTTGTCGTCGCGGTCGTAGATGATGACGGCAGCCGGCAACGATTCCAGCACGGTGGCGAGGTTCTTGCGTGCGTCCTCGGCTTCCGTCTCGCGGCGCTTCATGTCGGAAATGTCAAAAATGAAACCGGCGACATAATTGCGGCCGCTGGCCATCGAGACGCGGTTTTTCCTGACGATGCGCGAGCGGCCGATGCCGGCAAATGCGAAGTTCTCTTCCACTTCGTAGGGTTTGCCGCTTGCCAGGACCTGCTTTTCGCTTTCCTCGAACAGCACCACTTCGTCCGCCGTCACGAAATCGCCACCGGGCTTGCCGAGCATCGCCTGCGGCGTCTGTCCGAAAAGCGAAGAGAACGCCTCGTTGACGAAGACGAAGCGCAGATTGTCGTCCTTGACGAAGATCGGGTCCTTGACCCCGTTGATCACCGCCTCGGCCAGCCGCGATTTCTCCAGCGCTTCCGCCAGTTCCGCCTCGCGGTCCTTCATCTCGGTGACGTCGACATAGGAAATCAGCCGCTTGCCGCCGGCCAGCGGCGACATCGACGAGATCAGCGTGCGGCCGTCATTGCGCGGGAATTGCTTCGATCCGGCCGTGCCCGCCCTGATCTCCGCCTCGCGCTCGACCATATGCTGATGCCATGTCGCATCGTCGGAACCATAGGGGTCGACGTCGCGGCTGGCCTGCATTAGATCGCGGAAGTTGCAGCCGATCTCGGCGCGCCGGGCGTCGATCCCCCAGAAATCGTAGAAGGCGCGATTGATGACTTCGGCGCGCATGTCGGCATCGAGGACGAGGACGCCGATCGGCATCTGGTCGACCATCGTGCGCAGATTGGCGAAGGTTTCAGCAGTCCGGGCGTTGGCGCTGACGATCTCGGCATCGCGAGCCTTGAGCTCGGTGACCTCGTAATAGGTCAACAGCCGCTTGCCTCCCGACAGCGCCGTCACCGAGAACATCATCGTCCGGCCATCGGCGTGCGGGAACTCGCGCGGCGCGACGGAGCCGGCGCGAATCTCCTCGATGCGGCTGGCGAGGTAGCGCTGCCACGCCTGTTCGTTGATATCGCCATAGATGCCGTTGCGGCGGTTCAATTCCATCAACAGGCTGAACGGAGCGCCAATGGTCACGGCGCCCTCCGGAATCCTGGAGAGGTCGCGATAGGCCTTGTTGACGATCAGCGTGTCGAGCCGGGCGTCCAGAAGCACGACGCCCATATGCATGGCGTCCATGGTCCGCTCGAGATCGGCCAGATGCTGTGCATTCTCGCCAGCTGCCGGCGCATCACTGTCTTGCTGCGTCGACTTCAGCTGGTCGAATGCATCGGCCAACGCCGTGACATTGCGGCCAATGCCGCGATAGCCGGCAAATTTCGCCTCGGCATCGAAGCGTGGAAAGCCGGTGATCGCAACCCAGTGGCAGTCGGGGCGGCCGCCCTGCAATTCATAGACGAAATCCCGAAACGGCCGATGCGCCTGCAAATCCTCGAGATGCGCGGCGGCATTGCGATTGCCGTCCATCATCTGCTTGAGGAAATCGAAGCGGAACCGGCCAAGAATGGTCGCGGGATCGATGCCGGTGGCGGCCTGGTAGTTTTCCGAAACCCAGGAGAAGCGCAACTCGGCGTCGGTCTCCCAGACCCAGTCGGCACCCGCTTCGACCAACTGGCGCAGCGCCTCGGCCGAATCGATGTGATCGGCGAGCGCATCGTCGCCGTGCACACCCTTCTTGCGGGCACCGCGCTTGCCACGTGCCCCAACTGTTTCGTCCGCTTCCGCCATCCCGTCCCACCCCGAAAACCAAGGCCGAACCCTCCCCGCGGTTCGCCGACGGAATGTGCCCGAGAAGCATTAATGATCCGCTAACCATAACGGGTTGCATTGATCCAAAAGACGGCAACTGCAACGCGTCAATTCGGCCGGTTGTCGGCGGGACCGCAGCCGCGTTATAAGTTACCAAGGGGTATTGCTAATGTTCGGTCGGATTCTGCCTTGTTTCCTGGGCGTGACGCTGCTTTTCGGCAGTGGTTGCGCGCGCAGCTATGACGGGACGGTGGTCATCCCCAGACCGCTCGATGTCAGGCGTTTCTGGGACCAGGATCCATCGCAGACGCGAGCAACCCAATTGCAGGCGCAAACCGGTGTCTTTCCGGTGCCGCCGCAGGAGCCGAGACGATGGGTGGCCCACAGCGACACCCCGCCGGCACGGCGCCTGACGAGGGTCTCCAACCCGCCCAGCCTGTCTGCCGAGCCAACGAAGCCGCTGACCTGCAAGGACGTCAGCGCACCCGGCAAGCGCTATCGCGTCGTCTGCGAATAGCCGGCCGACTTTCAGTTGAGATAGTCAAAGCGACGCTGCGCCCTTTTTAGGCTCCTTGGCGCCGAGCTTCTCCAGCGCGAAACGCACCTGGCGCAGCTCATCCTGCCAGCCATCATCGTCGCTCATCGAACTTTCCGACGCCGCCCGCTGCAAGCCGCGCGCCTCGGATTCGATGTCGCGAAGCCTGGCGATTTTCTGATCGGTGGTCAGAGATTGGTCTTCGACAATCTCCTGCACCTTCATTTCCCTGAACGTGACCATGGCGATTGCTCCTGGTTGATCCCTGTCACAACGCCGTGACGGCAAGAGCGTTCCAGGCAGCTCGATGCATGTCGCCCCGGCGCCACGGCCTGAGGGGCACCATGGATCCCGATCCCGCAACATCGGCCGCTTGCCGCTGAAACCTTTGCCCGGTCCTGCGCGTTGTGTGTGCTCGCGTTGTGTGTGCTAAGGAGACCGAAGATGTCTATTCACTTCACCGTCTCTGGCCTGACCAGAAACCTGTTCCACTCGCTGGGACTCGACCATGAGCGGGCGCCGAGACCCCTGACGCCTGAGCAGAGCCTGCTGCTGGAATGCTATATGGCCGGCCAGATTCCGGAATCGGCCTGGAGCGACTACGTCTTCGAGACGCCGGAACTGCAACGGCATGTCAATGCGAGACGCCTGCACCATTGACCCAGGGCGAGAGCCCTCGAAAAACAAAAAGGCCGGCGCAAGGCCGACCTTTCCTTCCACCTCGACATCCGCGCCAGTACATCCGTGGTCACAGGTTGGAGGTGAATTGCCCTTGAGTAGACAGGGCTTTGGTTAACGAAACCTTAGCTTGCGGCCGTGGCCTGCGATTTCACATAGGCGATATAGCCGCGAACATCGGCGGCCGGCTCGGCATAGGCCTTGCCAAGCTTCTTCTCGATCGCCGCCATATACTCCTTCGCCCATTTGGGCAGCGTGTAATCGATGACCGCCAGGAACTCGAGCGTCGCCGCCAGACGGATGTCGGCGATCGACGGGTTGTTGCCGCCGATGAACGGCTTGCCGTCCCGGAAGAAGCTGTGAAAGACCTCCAGCGGCTCGGCAATCGCGGCCGTGGCAGCCTTCTGAGCTTCCGATTTTTTATCCGGATGGGCGTCGCTGTGGCCGACCTCGCCGGCATATTGCGCAAAGCCGAGCGCCGGATAGGTGGCGCGCGCCAGATAGGGGTAGAACGTGCCGACCAGGTAGAACATGGCGCTGTCGACCATCGCCCGCTTGGCCGGCGCCTTGGGATAAAACTTCTCCAGCCCATGCTTGTTGGCGAGATACTGCATGATGGCGCAGCTTTCCCACAGCACGCCGCGCGGCAGGCCCTTGTCCTCGATCATCGGCGTCAGATGCGCCGGGTTGCGCGCCATATATTCGGGCGAGCGCGTGTGGCCCCAGGCGTCGGTCTCGGCAGCGTCGAACCCGGCCGCGCGTGCAAACACCCGAACGGTCATGTTGTTGACGCTCGGCTTCAGAATGCTGAGCTTCAGCGCCGGCTTTTTCGGCGATTTTGCCTTGGCTTTCGGCGCCGGCTTGGCGGCCGATTTCGCTACTGGCTTCGCCGAAACTTTTGCCGCTGCCTTGGCTGGAGGTTTCGCCGCTTTCGCCGCCGGCTTGGCGGCTGCCTTGGCCGCGGGCTTCTTCGCACTCTTGGTCACAGTCTTTGCCATTGTGGTCCTCCCTCTTTTCTGTTGGTAGTCAGTATGGGTTCTTCGCCGCCCGGTCGTCCGACAAGGTCGCGCGCGAGCGCTCGACGAGCGCCTGGATCGCGTCGGCGAGATGCACTTCCGCAATGTTGTAATCGCCGCGCGCGACGCGGATCTTGTGCGCTTCCATCAGCACGTCGGCATGGGTGAAGCCGGCCGGCGGCTCGAAGCGGTAGGAGGCAAGCTCGATCAGCAGGCCGAGCGGATCCTCGAAATAGATCGAATCCATGAAGCCGCGATCCTTGACGCCGCTGTGCTTGATGGCGCGCTCGTCGAGCCGGGCGACCGCTTGCAGGAAGGTGACGCGCGACACCGAGAATGCGATGTGGTGGACGCAACCCGGATCGGTCGGCGTGCGCCGCTTGACCGCAGTGCGGCTCTCGTCGGTGAAGATGGTGATCAGCCTTCCGTCGCCCGGATCGAAATAGAGATGGCTCTCCTTGGCTTTGTCGAGATTGGGCTGCTCGAAGATGAACGGCATGCCCAGCACGCCCTCCCAGAAATCGATCGAAGTCTGGCGCCCGGCGCCGACCAGCGTGATGTGATGGACGCCCTGCGATTGCAGTTTCTGCATTGGTCTCCCTCCCTGCCTCGTCCCTTGCGACGAGCGTCGATCTCTGGCGGCCGCACGCCATCGCCAACCACGTCATGCGCGGCCGATGTGCCTGCCTGGCAGCTTTCCCGATCCGTTCCCCGGCGTTCTGCGCGCCGTCCCGAGCCTTTGGCTCGTGGCTTTTGAAGCGATGCTAAATCAATTGGCAGCGCTGCGCCAGAAGCGACGATCCGAGCACGATGTTTTGAGATCCTGCAGCGCCCGACTTGCCGGATCCGGATGACCGCCAGATCGTCCGGCTGGATTATATCAGACAAATCTTGGTAGGGCTGCCGGTCTGGAGATCGCGCGATGAACGAGGTTGAACAGCTGGCGGTCGAGCTTGTCGCGACTGGCCTCGGCTGGCCCGAGGGCCCGACTGTGCTGCCTGACGGGCGCGTTGTCATCGTTGAAAGCTATCGCAGCCAGCTGACCGCCATCGATCCTGACGGAACCGCTCGCCAGTTCGCTTATGTTGCGGGAGCGCCCAATGCCTGCGTTCTCGGATCGGATGGCCTGCTCTATGTCTGCCAGAACGGCGGCACGACCGGACCCTGGCGGGCCGCGGAGATGACGACGCCATCGATCCAGCGCGTTGCCGAAGGCGGAAAGCCGGAAATCCTGCTGGCCGAAGTTGCGGGCATTCGGCTCAATGGTCCAAACGATCTCGTATTTGCCGCCGATGGCCGGCTCATCTTCAGCGATCCCGGCACGTACAACCCTGGCAATCCGGACCCCAGCTACATCTTTGCCGTCAACCCCGATGGCAATGCGTACCTCGCTATCGGCTTCGACGAGCCAACCTTCCCGAACGGAGTGGCGATCGAGGCCGACGGCTCGATCGTCTGGGGTGAGTCCTATACAGGGCGCGTCAAGCGCCAGCGTCCGGATGGCTGCGTCGAAGACCTTGGCCGCTTGCCTGGGGCCAATCCGATCCCTGATGGGCTGAAGGTCGGTGCGGACGGCCGCCTCTATGTCACGGATATTGCCGCCAACGGCATTCATGTGCTCAGGCCGGACGGAACGGCGGAGGGATTCTTCGTCTGCGGCAAGGCAACGACCAACTGCGTTTTCTCCGGCGAGACGCTTTGGGTGACAAATGCCGGCGTGCTGGCGACCGGCAGCGACCCCTCCTTCCAGGGCACTCTTTGCAGCATGCATGTTACAGGAGGCGGCGGACCGACGCACCACGGTCGCATCGGCGGCAGGAAACCGTGAGCAACTCCTCGACCGCCCCGAACACAGGCGCTAAGGTCAATGGCGGTGCCGGCGTTGCGGCATCGCCTGCTTCGCCGGCGGTGCTGAAGCGCCTGTACAGCGTGGGCGCGGTCCGCGACGCCGCACGGCGGATTTTGCCGCGTCCGGTGTTCGACTTCGCCGACGGCGGCGCCGAGGATGAGCGAACGCTGCGCCGCAACGAGCAGGCTTTCAACGAGGTTGCCCTTCTGCCGCGACCGCTCAACGGGGCGGCGACACGCGATATCTCTCTTGACCTCTTTGGCGCGAAGCTTGCCGTCCCGATCGGCATCGCGCCAACCGGCCTGGCCGGCCTGTTCTGGCCCGACGGTGAGTGCGCGGCAGCCCGAGCCGCAGCGGCCGCTGGCACATTCTACTGCGCCAGCCACGGCTCGGTCTGCACGCTGGAGGACATAGCAGCCACCGGAACCAGCCCGCGGTGGATGCAGGTATTCGTCTATACCGATCGCGGCTTCACCCGGGAAATGGTGGATCGGGCAAGTGCCTCAAGCTACGACGCGCTGGTGCTCACCATCGACAATCAGATGCTTGGCCACCGGGAACGCGACATCCGCAACGGTTTTGCTATCCCGCCGCGCTTCGGCGTGGCCGGGACGCTGGCTGCCGCCACCAAGGCGGCGTGGCTGCTGCGTATGCGCACCCGACTTCCAAAACTGACCTTCGGCAACTACGCGCGCCCCGGCGAGACGGCGACGGTCGGTGCGCTGGCGGGCCGCATGGCCGCACTGCTCGACCCCGGGCTCTCCTGGGCCGACGTCGACTGGCTGCGCACTGTTTGGTCCGGACCGTTGTTGCTGAAGGGCATCCTGCATCCCGCCGAAGCCACCGAGGCCGTGGCCCGCGGAATCGACGGCGTCATCGTCTCCAATCACGGCGGACGCCAGCTCGACGGCGCGGCCGCGTCACTGGACGCGCTGCCGGCAATCGTCGCGGCCGTCGACGGTCGCATCCCGGTGCTGGTCGACGGCGGCATCAGGCGAGGCTCGGACGTCGTGAAGGCATTGGCGCTCGGCGCCGCCTGCTGTCTGATCGGCCGGCCGCAATTGTGGGGGCTCGCGGTCGCCGGCCAGCACGGTGTGCGACACGTGCTCGAACTCTATCGCAAAGAGATCGACCGGGTCATGGCGCTGATGGGGGCGCGGAGCCTGCGCGACCTCGGGCCGGACTGTCTTGCGTTCCTTCAGGCTACGAGGCCGCCACATGATTGAAGACCCGCCGCTGCTCACCATCAAGCGCCGTTTCGAGCGGCCTGCAGCAGAAATCATCAGTGCCTTTTCCGGCGTGCCCGTCAGCCAAATCGTCGACGCCATGGGCGGCCGCGGGGCCTTGCACCATGCGATCAAGCCATTAACGCCAAGTGGTGCTGTGCTGGTCGGCGTCGCCGTGACCTGTCACTGCGGCCCCGCCGACAATCTCGCGGTGTTTGGCGCGCTGGATGTCGCCGTAAGTGGCGATATCATCGTTGCGGCCACCGACAGCTTTGCCGGTGCGGCGGTAACCGGGGATCTCGTGCTCGGCATGGCGCGCAACAAGGGGCTCGCAGGCTTCATCACCGACGGCCTCGTCCGCGATGTCGTCGGAATCGAGGCGGTCGGGTTGCCGGTCTACTGTGCCGGGGTCATCGCGAACTCGCCGGCGCGCAATGGTCCGGGCACCGTCGGATTTCCGGTGGTGCTGGGAGGAGTGACGATCTCGCCGGGAGACATTTTGGTCGGCGACCGCGATGGCGTCGCCGTGGTGCCCCGCCTGGAGGCCAAGACAGTGCTGGCGCGGCTCGCCGCCGTCAGGGCGGCCGAGCGGATTCTTGAGGCCCAGGTGCGCCAGGGTCTGGAAATGCCCGACTTCGCTGAGGCCGTCCTCAAGTCTGAGAGGACGCGCTTCGTTGACTGAAATGGGGTCGCCGATTGGATTTGAGGGGACAACACCATAGGCGACGAAGCAACGCCCACCGCCACGAGCGGAGGGCTCAACACACCAAAACGTAACCTACGCGGCGCGTCGTTGAGCCAACTGGAGACCCGGACGGGCCGGACGGACTCGACGAGGGTCCACCGCGGTCACAATGGTGTGGTGGTGATCGCAGTACACGCGATCCGGCGAAGTCGGCCCCGCGCAAAAACGGTACCCGCCGGGCACTGACCGGTCTTCGCTCACCGGGAAGCGGCACTGAAAGACGCCCAGCTGAATGAGGGGAACGTCTCTCGAAGTTAGTCCGATTTTTTTAGACATGATGGTTTTCAGGTTCCTGGTTCATAAGCCGACGCCGGCTGACGGCCGCAATACGACCGCGTACGGGCGAGCTTCTCTCGTTTTGGAGGCTGTGGATCGTTATATGGTGTCGATTGCGCCTTCAGTGAACCCCGACGCCCTGCTTCTGAAGCCAATCGTTTGCGACTTAAGGCCACACCTGCGGGGATAGGAACGCACCGCAACGCCATCGTGATCCGCCACGGAGCCTCGCCGGGCCGGGGGCAGTGAGAAAGCTAAGGTATTGATTTGCTTGGTGCGCCCAAGGGGAATCGAACCCCTGTTCCACGCCTGGCGGGCCTTTCTGATCACTTGGCGAACGCGCTCGGTCCGGTCAGGGACGCGGGCGCTTGAGAGCCACCAAGACATCAAGGGGGGAAGACTGTGAACGCGCACGTTCGCCTATCGGACCCGATCGTCCGGCGCTCGATCGAAGATGAGATTGAGCGGCTGATTTCCCTCCCCGGATCTCGAACCGTATCTGGCAGGCGGCGCCGAAGTCGTCGGCTCCGACGACAGGGAAGGGGATAGCAGCGACGACGAAGAGGGATCCGACGCGGAACATAGCCTCGGCTGGTCCGAATCGAGCAGCCAAGGGCGCGACGCGTGGGAGCACAACGGTTGCCGGTACACTGCAGGCGTCGACGGCGACAATTGACACCACGGAAAAGTTTAGCCGCTGCTTAGCCCGCTTCTTCACGGTGGCGCGTTCAGGCTGGAACATCCTTCGTATGCTGTAGTTTCTGATCCAGCCTTGGCGTTTACTCCCCGTGGCCAAGGCCCGGAAGCTGTCCTCTAACAGCTTCTACAGCCCGCCTCGGATGGGGGCGAACTAGCTGAGGCGGGCTTCCTCTGAACCTGACGGGGCGCCAAAAAGCGGCACTTCAGGCGGTGTAAGGACTGTGCCGTTCGGTACTTTGGCAATCCTGAAACAAAAGACGGTGAGCCAGCGGGAAGGGTCTGGAGTAACCAGATTGGGGTCTGGCAGGTCAGCAACGCTGAAACTATCGAGCCTTGGGAAAACGCCCCATGTTGCAGTATGGTTGACGTCGAAATAGTTGCCATGGGAGTTTTGGGAGAATGACGTGCCGTCAAACCGGGGCTTGAGGGTTGGGCTCGTTGGCACCGGCTTCATGGGCCGTACCCATTCTAATGCCTATCATCAGGTGCGGCGCTTTTTTCCCGAGGAAGCGGGTGCGGAATTGGTGGCGGTCTGCTCACGCGACGAAGCCAAGGCCCGGGATTTTGCCGCCCAATGGGGTTTCGGCTCGCATGTGACCGATTGGCGCAAACTGGTCGAGCGCGACGACATCGATCTTATCGACATCGCCAGTCCGAATGACACCCATGCCGAGATAGCGATGGCCGCCGCGAAAGCCGGTAAGATGGTGGCGTGCGAAAAACCGCTCGGAACCACGCTCGCCGAGGCGCGGCGCATGGTCGAGGTGGTGGAGCGTGCGGGCGTCGCCAATATGGTCTGGTATAATTACCGGCGGGTGCCCGCGCTGGCGCTGGCCAAGCAGATGGTCGAGGAAGGGCGGCTCGGCCAGATCTTCCACAGCCGCTTCAAGTTCCTGCAGGACTGGACCATGTCGGCGGATCTGCCACAAGGCGGGCCGGGTACGTGGCGGCTCGACGCCAGCCGCTCAGGGAGCGGCGTCACGGGCGATCTGCTTGCCCACTGTATCGATGCGGCACTTTGGCTCGTCGGGCCGTTTGCCGAGGTGTGCGGCATGACCGAGGTTTTCATCCGTGAACGCATGCATACGCTGAGCGGCAAGCGCGAAGCCGTCACGGCGGAGGACGCCGGCCTTTTCCTTGCCCGGTTTGCCAACGGCTCGCTCGCAAGTTTCGAGGCGACCCGCTTCGCGCGCGGCCACAAGGCGCTTTTTACGCTGGAAGTGAACGGCGAACACGGCTCGATCGCATGGGATTTGCACGACCTGCACCGGCTTCAGTACTTCAGCCACCATGACGAAGGCGCCCTTCGCGGCTGGCGTACGATCCACGTGTCCGACAGCGACCATCCATACATGAAGGCCTGGTGGGTGCCGGGCCTCCAGATCGGTTACGAACACACATTCGTACATCAGGTCGCCGACTTCCTTAGCGGCCTTCGCACTGGAGAGAAGGTTGTGCCCAACTTTCGAGATGGCCTTGCGGCCGACGCCGTGGTGGACGCGGTGCTGCGGTCCGCCCGGTCGCGGCGGTGGGAGACCATCGAGGAGGTTGCGGCGCCGGTCAATCTGGAAGGTGTCGGCTAAGGGTCGTCGCGTAAACCGCAGCCATGAGAGCCGAAGGTCTTTCTCGCCGCGCAGGTGCTTCACAGTCGCGGTCGGCCCGCGTCGATCTCGCAAGCGCGCGGGCAAAGAGACCCGCCAGTGGTCCCCCTCGACCTCCTAGCGGGTTTTTCATTTCGGGGAACCATTTAAGCGCAAGCTAATTGAATCGCGGCCATAAAGCAGCGAAGAGTAACGGCAATGGCGAGCGGGGTTTTGATTCCGATTACCGCAACAATCGACGGGGTCAAGAAGACATTCCCGTCGCTCACAGATTTGGCACTCCATGTAGGTTCAAATCGGGGTGCGCCGTCTTCTTGGCGTAGTCGCAACCCCGACCGACCAATTCAGGACTGGGTGGATAAGCAGCTCAGGCGTAAAGTCAGCAGGGCAAACGAACACAGGTGACGCCTCGCAGGGGACATATTGGCACGCATGGGCAAGGGCTGGACGTTCCAAACGTTGATCGACGCCAAGATGGCGGTGACGGCGCACTGCCATCATGCACCCTGCAACCATAGCCAAAAGCTCGACCTAGTGAAGCTGAGCGACCGCTTCGGCCGAGAGGCGCCAGCCATGGCGGATGACCTCATTCCAAAGCTCAAATGCGCCAAGTGCGGCAGCAAGAGAGTCGGTCTGATCTACACGCCGGATACCAGCCCGAACGCCTACGGCAAGGCCAAAGACGGGGATGACAGAAGCGGCCCGGCACTCGCCAGCGGGGGGGGCCAGCAAATACCGGGCCTAGCCGGGGGGCTCAGGCGGCGGTGCCGGCTGACTGCTATATACGCTCCTGCTAATATAGCTGAAACACAACCAAATGGCCGAAGGACGCAACCCAAGGGTGGAGTAGCGCATAAGCGCGCCGCTAACGGCGCTGAAAACATAGTCCCCTGATCATCAATGAAAGGTCCGCCGCGTGCCCCCACGCGACGGACCTCTGATGGCGGCTAACATCCCTAAGGAATCGACCGCTTGTAGTTGTATTGTGAACTGCGGGACGACGTTAGCGTATGGCGTGATCGCGGAAGCCCGAGGAGATCGGCGTAAAAGACGCAGATCGAGGAGATCACGCCGAAGCCGAAGAGATAGCCCTTTAAGATCATTGGCTCATGTAGTTGCCGTCAACGACGCCGCCGAGTTTCTCATCAAGGCTTCCCTTTATGATGGCTACGCCCTTGCCATGCGAATCGGCGACATCGCAGTACGCAGCGACCGCGATGCTCAGTTGCCCGTCACGGCCGGCAGCACTCCATCTTTCGGTCGAGACTTGGACGAACATTTGAGGGCCGCTGAAATCGGTTGCCTCGCTGCGCCTAATGCTGTCGATCATGCTATCCCATGAAGCAAGGACGGCTTTCGCGTTGATCTTGGCGCAGCCTTCGTAGACTCCGGCATTGACGCCCGAGGCAGCGCCGCTGGACGCGATCGGGCTCCTGTCATGGCCCTTGAAGATCCAGACAAGGCCGAGTGCGACGACAGCGACGACCACAACCCTTGCCCTTTCGCCCATACTTAGCGCCCCCTCGCGTTGCGCCGAGGATGCAGCGCAAGCTTCGCCCCAGCAAGGGCGCGATTGACGATTTCGCTAGGGGAGAGATGGCCGGCGCCGCAAGGGCGGGTTGGGGTGCCTATTGGGGAGGGCGCCGGCCTGGCGGAACTAGTCCGCCGCCCATAAGCTAACAGACAGATCGCCGACGCCTATGGTGTTATCGCGGAAGCCGCGCTGGTAGCCGGGTGCTGTCGCAAAGCGCCAAAACGGGGCTCGTACGGAAGGCATATTTGACCGTTATTTGACGGTTTACAACCCAGTCGGCCTAAGTGATTGATTTGCTTGGTACGCCCAAGGGGAATCGAACCCCTGTTCCCGCCGTGAGAGGGCGGTGTCCTGACCGCTAGACGATGGGCGCGTTCAAGAACCGGCGATATAGGCTGACGGCTGGGAAAAAGCAACGGGGCTTGCGGACAATCGGTTGCCCGTGGAATCCGGACCGTTTCAGGCGTGGCGTTTCGGCTCGATCAGGTCCCAGAGATTGCCGTAGAGATCGGCGAAAACCGCCACCGTGCCATAGGGCTCATGGCGCGGCGTCTCATGGAAGTCGACGCCGTTTTCGAGCATCGCTGCGTGGTCGCGGGCAAAGTCGTCGGTTTCGAGGAACAGGAAAACCCGGCCGCCCGTCTGGTTGCCGATGCGGCTTTTCTGCACATCGTCCGCGGCCTCGGCCAGCAGCAGCCGCGCGCCTTGTCCGGTCGACGGCGTCACCGTCACCCAGCGCTTGCCGTCACCGAGATCGATGTCGTCGGTCAGCGCAAAGCCAAGCCTGCCGACATACCAGGCGATCGCCTCGTCATAATCGGCGACGACGAGCGTGACGGTGGCGATGCGACGGCTCTCGGCAAACCCGGTCATATCTGCTGCAAACTTGTTTGCTGCATTTGCGGCCCGCTATTTGTTGCGGATTGCAAAGCGGCCGACGATGCGGCGCTCATTGATGTCATAGACAAAGATGGTGCGGCCGCCGTCCGCAAGCTCTGCGTCGATCGAGATGCGGTCGCCGGACACCGACTGGCTGACGACTTTCGCGCCGACCGGCAGCACGATGTCGCCGGTCAGCGGCTCGCCGGCAGGCACCTGGATGTCACCGGCCAGGGGCGGGCTGACGGCAGGCGCATTGCGGGCTTTGTAGACAAGCGCGCCGATCACCACCATAAGGGCGAGCAACAGCAGGCCGAGATTGATGGCCATGAAGCGCAGGAGTTTCTTCCGCACGCTTTCGACCTCGGGGTCGAGCGGTTTTTCCTGGTCTTCGTCGGCAAGCGGCCTGGCCATGGCAAAATTCCGGAATTTTTTCGATGAGCGCTCATAGCGAAGAGACCCAGCAATTCATAGAGCCCGCGCCGATCACGCTGGAAGCAGGCGCTGACGCGGCCGGCCAGCGGCTCGACCAATGGCTGGCCGGCCAACTCGGCCCGGACATGTCGCGCAGCCGGGTGCAGATGTTGATCAAGCAGGGCGCGGTCAGCGTCAACGGCAAGCCGGTCGACGAGACCAAGCGCAAGATGGCCGCCGGCGAGCGCGTGTCGGTTGTGACGCCGGAACCGGAGCCGGCCGAACCGCAAGGCGAGGCGATCGCGCTGGATGTGCTTTACGAAGACGCCGAGCTGATCGTCATCAACAAGCCGGCCGGGCTGGTCGTGCATCCCGGCGCCGGCAACTGGACCGGCACACTGGTCAACGCGCTGATCCATCACTGCGGCGACAGTCTTTCCGGCATTGGCGGCGTCAGGCGGCCAGGCATCGTGCACCGGCTCGACAAGGAAACCAGCGGCGTCATGGTCGTCGCCAAGACCGATCGCGCGCACAAGGCGTTGTCGGAAGCCTTTGCCGACCACGGCCTGACCGGCGACCTCGAACGCGCCTATCTGGCGCTGGTCTGGGGCATACCGACGAGGCCGACCGGAAAGGTCGATGCGCCGCTAGGCCGTGCCGCCGACCGCGTGCGCCGCGCCGTGGTGCCGGCGGGGCGCGACGACGCCCGCCACGCCATCACCCATTTCATCGTGCTGGAGCGTTTTGGCGAACAGCAGCAGGAATTCGCCACGGCGAGCATGGTCGAATGCCGGCTGGAGACCGGCCGCACCCACCAGATCCGCGTCCACATGGCGCATATCGGCCATCCCGTCGTCGGCGATCCCGATTATGGGCAAGCCTTTCGCACCAAGGCCAACCGGCTGCCCGAACCGTTGAAGGCCTTGGTGAAGGCATTTCCACGACAGGCTTTGCATGCCCGCCTCCTTGCATTTCGCCACCCCACTACCCATTTATCGATGAGGTTCGAGGCGCCGATACCGGGGGACATGGAGGAACTCGTCGGCGGCTTTCGCAAACTCTGAACGGTCTCCTAAAACCTGAGCGGCATTGTTCACTTTGGCGTGACACACTGTTTCGTGTTGAACAAATGCCTGTCTTTTCTGGTTTTGTTCCTATATGAATTCGTTGTCGCGGATGAGCCTTTTGGCGTTCGCGTCACATGCCCGCCGCGTTTCGGGGGCATCACTCCAAGAGAGAGGGGGCGCTATCATGGCCCAGTCATTACCCAGTATTGTTTCCGGCGAAGGCGGCCTCAGCCGCTACCTGGAAGAAATCCGCCGCTTTCCGATGCTGCAGCCGCAGGAAGAGTACATGCTCGCCAAGCGTTACGCCGAGCATGAGGACACCACGGCTGCGCACAAGCTCGTCACCAGCCACCTTCGGCTCGTTGCCAAAATCGCCATGGGCTATCGCGGCTACGGCCTGCCGATCGGTGAAGTGATCTCGGAAGGCAATGTCGGCCTGATGCAGGCCGTCAAGAAATTCGAACCCGAGCGCGGCTTCCGCCTCGCGACATACGCGATGTGGTGGATCAAGGCCTCGATCCAGGAGTACATCCTGCGCTCGTGGAGCCTGGTCAAGATGGGCACAACCGCCAACCAGAAGCGCCTGTTCTTCAACCTGCGCAAGGTGAAGGGCAAGATCCAGGCGCTCGACGATGGCGATTTGAAGCCCGACCAGATCACCGAGATCGCGACAAGGCTGAACGTGTCGGAAGCCGAAGTGGTGTCGATGAACCGCCGCCTGTCGGGCGACGCTTCGCTCAACGCGCCGATCCGCGCCAGCGAAGGCGAATCCGGCGAATGGCAGGACTGGCTGGTCGACGACCACGAAAGCCAGGAAGAGATGCTGATCGAGCAGGACGAGCTGGAAAACCGGCGCGGCATGCTGTCGGGCGCTCTTGCCGTGCTCAACGAGCGCGAACGGCGCATCTTCGAGGCGCGCCGCCTCGCCGAGGAGCCGCTGACGCTGGAAGAGCTGTCGGCCGAGTTCGATATCAGCCGCGAGCGCGTGCGCCAGATCGAGGTGCGCGCCTTCGAGAAGGTGCAGGACGCGGTCAAGGCCGCGGCCAAGCGCCAGATGCAGGCACTGCGCACCATCGAGGTACAGCCGGCGGCGTAAAGCCACCGCGCATTAAGCAATAACAAAACGGCGGCGCCAGAATCTGGCGCCGCCGTTTTTTTGTCGCTCGCTCCAGGGCGTGACGAGATTCAGGTCAGGCCGAGCCGAAAATGGTGGCTTCCGAGAACCGGAGCGGAGCGTACTTTTCGTACGTGAGCACCGGAAGCGCAGGAAACCGCCATTTGCAGGCCGGCATCACCTGAATCTAGGCGGTAGGCTGCTTGGTCTTCCTGAGATACGGCAGGATCGTCTCATAGGCGCCAAAACGCTTGATCGCGTCCTCGTTGGAGACGGCGGCGGTGATGATGACATCCTCGCCCTGCTTCCAGTTCGCCGGTGTGGCCACCTGGTGCTTGGCCGTCAGCTGGATGGAATCGATGACGCGCAGGATCTCATCGAAATTGCGGCCGGTGGTCATCGGATAGGTCAGCACCAGCTTGATCTTCTTGTCGGGACCGATGACGTAGACCGAGCGCACCGTGGCGTTGTCGGCCGGCGTGCGCCCTTCCGAGGTTTCGCCGGCGCCCGCCGGCAGCATCTCATAGAGCTTGGCGACCTTGAGCTCCTTGTCGCCGATCAGCGGATAATTCACCGTCTGGCCGGTCGCCGTCTTGATGTCGGCCTGCCACTTGTCATGGCTCGCGACCGGATCGACCGAGATGCCGATGATCTTGACGTTGCGTTTCTTGAACTCGCCTTCCAGCCCGGCCATCGTGCCGAGCTCGGTGGTGCAGACCGGCGTGAAATTCTTCGGATGGCTGAACAGCACAGCCCAGCCGTCGCCGATCCATTCATGGAAGTTGATCGTGCCTTGCGTGGTCTCCGCCGTGAAATCCGGCGCGATATCGTTGATACGAACACTCATGACCCTACCCCTTTGTGAAATACCGGCCGGCGCCGGCAATCGATCCTAGCACCATGACGGCATCGATCAAACGCTCAGAGGGTAGGCATTGCCATCGGCGGGCGAAAATTTTTCGCCCCTGCCGGCAGTCGGCGACAGGATTTTCTGCGGCTCAGGCTTTCTTCACCGCCAGCGACGTCGCCAGGTCTTCCATGCGCTGGGCGAGCGCGCCAAGCGCGCCGGTCAGCACGCTGTCGTTCTTGTCGGCTTTGGTCAGCGCGTCGTCGCGCGTCTTGCGCAGCGTCAGCACTTCGCTTTCCATGCCCTTGACGCGTTTTTGCAGTTCCGACAGCTCGTCCATGACCATGATGCCCGCCATGACGGTCAGCCGCTGGTCGCCGATCTCGCCAAACGAATCCTTCAGATGCGAGACATAGCGGTCGAAGCGCTCGGCAAGATCGATCAGGTGCTCTTCCTGGCCTTCGTCGCAGGCCATCCGATATTGCTTGCCGTCGATGGAAACCGTGACTTGTGCCATGAGCCTACCTGTCTAGCACCGCGCGGATGGTTTCCATGGCGGTCACCAGTCGGCGCGACACTTCCTTGTTGGCGTCTTCCAGCCGTTCGGCGCGGGCTTCGGAATTGTCGAGTTCCTGCGCCAGCCGCGAGCGGTCGGCGTTCATGCGCTGCACCTCGGCTTCGGATTCGGAATAATCCCGCTCATGCTCGAGCTTGGCCGCGACCGCGTTTTCCAGCCCCTCGATGGCCTTACCCAGCCTGGCGATGACTTCCTTGAGTGTCGTTTCCCCGGTCATGGCCTTAGTCCTGTGCCCTGCCCATCACCGAATCATTCGCATTCAGAACGCGTTATCTGGGAAACATTAGGCGCCGTGTGAAGGCGACGTCAACAAAGCTCTCGCGACTGTCCCCCGCTAACGCTAATGTACCGGGACACCACCATCACGAGACCGGCAAAAGCGCACCGATTTGTTGACTAAAAAGCCGCGCCTGCTATGTGTCGCGCACCCTTTTCAAGGGCTCTCCCAAGGCCCCAACCCCCCATATTGGAGGAAGCATGACCTCGCGTGAACAACATGACCGGATGGCCAATGCGATCCGTTTTCTTTCCATGGATGCCGTCGAGAAGGCCCAGTCCGGCCACCCCGGCCTGCCCATGGGCTGCGCCGACATCGCCACGGTGCTGTTCACGCGCTTCCTGAAATACGATGCCAAGGCCCCGCACTGGGCCGACCGCGACCGCTTCATCCTGTCGGCCGGCCACGGTTCGATGCTGCTCTATTCGCTGCTCTATCTCACCGGCTACGAGGACATCACGATCGACCAGATCAAGAGCTTCCGCCAGCTGGGATCGAAGACGGCGGGGCATCCCGAATACGGCCACGCCGCCGGCATCGAGACGACGACCGGCCCGCTCGGCCAGGGTCTCGCCAATTCGGTCGGCTTCGCGCTTGGCGAGCGCATCATGAATGCCGCCTTCGGCAACGACCTCGTCAACCATTACACCTATGTGCTGGCCGGCGACGGCTGCCTCATGGAAGGCATTTCCCAGGAAGCCATCGCGCTTGCCGGCCATCTCAAGCTCAACAAGCTGATCGTCTTCTGGGACAACAACAACATCTCGATCGACGGTCCGGTCTCGCTCGCCGACAACACCGACCAGGTCGCCCGTTTCCAGGCCTCGGGCTGGAACGCCAGTCACATCGATGGCACCGATCCAGAAGCCATCGCCTACGCCATCGAGGCGGCCCGCCATTCCGACAAGCCGACGATGATCGCCTGCAAGACGACCATCGGTTTCGGCGCACCAACCAAGGCCGGCACCAACAAGGCACACGGTTCGCCGCTCGGCGCCGACGAGATCGCCGGCGCGAGGAAGTTCTTCAACTGGGATTCACCGCCCTTCGAGATTCCGGCCGATATCCTCGACGCCTGGCGCGGCGCCGGCAAGACCGGCGTCAAGGCCCGCACCGACTGGGAAGGCCGCCTGGCCAAGGCCGACGCCAAGTTGAAGGCTGAATTCGAACGTCGCATCGCAGGCCAGCTGCCGTCGAATTTCGACGCCGTCATCGCCGACTACAAGAAGAAGCTTGCGGCCGACAAGCCGAAGGTCGCCACCCGCAAATCGTCGGAGATGGCGCTGGAAGTCATCAACGGCGCGGTGCCTGAGGCCATCAGCGGTTCTGCCGACCTGACCGGTTCCAACAACACCAAGACCAGCCAGACCAAGAACATCACAGCCGACGATTACGGCCAGCGCTATGTCCACTACGGCATCCGCGAGCATGGCATGGCCGCGGCGATCAACGGCCTGACGCTGCACGGCGGCCTCATCGCCTATGGCGGCACCTTCCTGTGCTTCTCCGACTATGCGCGTCCGGCGATGCGGCTTGCCTCGCTGATGGGCATCCGCTCGATCTTCGTCATGACCCATGATTCCATTGGTCTGGGCGAAGACGGCCCGACCCACCAACCGGTCGAGCACATGGCGGCATTGCGCGCCATCCCCAACCACAATTTCTTCCGTCCGGCCGACGCGGTCGAAACCGCCGAATGCTGGCAGCTGGCCATCGAGTCTGAAAAGACGCCTTCAACGCTGGCGCTAACCCGGCAGAACCTGCCGACGGTGCGTACCGAATTCGTCGCCAAGAACCTCAGCCGCCAGGGCGCCTACGAACTCGTCGCCGCCAGCGGTGAAGCGGCAGTGACCATCTTTGCGTCGGGCTCCGAGGTCGAGATCGCGGTTGCTGCCCGTGAATTGCTGGAAAAACACGGCCATCCGACCCGCGTCGTCTCGGTTCCCTGCTTCGAACTGTTCGACCAGCAGAGCGCCGACTACCGCAAGAAGACGATCGGCAACGCCCCCATCAAGATGGCGATCGAAGCGGGCATCCGCCAGGGCTGGGATCATCTGATCGGTTCCGACGGCATCTTCATCGGCATGACCGGCTTCGGCGCTTCCGGCACGATCGAACAGCTTTATCCGCATTTCGGCATCACCGCCGAAGCGGCTGCCAAGGCGGCGGAAACCCGCCTGCACGCTAAGTAAAGAACTAAGCCCCCGCGAAATCGGGTAAGACGGTTTCGCGGGGCTGGCCCAACCTAATCGATTTAAATCCACGTCGCTGCGGCTGGATTCTTTGTCCGTCCGCCGCTATGAAGCTGCGGACCCATCGTCAGCCTTCCAGCTCCCAGGGAGAGAAAAATGACCGTCAGAGTAGCCATCAACGGATTCGGCCGCATCGGCCGCAACATCCTGCGCGCCATCCACGAATCCGGCCGCAAGGATATCGATGTCATCGCCGTCAACGATCTCGGCCCGGTCGAGACCAACGCGCATCTGCTGCGTTACGACAGCGTGCACGGCCGCTTCCCGCATGAAGTGACTGTCGATGGCGACCAGATCACCGTCGGCAAGGAAAAGTTCAAGGTCACCGCGATCAAGGATCCAACGCAGCTGCCGTGGAAGGAGCTCGGCATCGACATCGCGCTCGAATGCACCGGCATCTTCACCGCCCGCGACAAGGCCGCCGCGCATCTGACCGCCGGCGCCAAGCGCGTGCTGGTCTCCGCACCTGCCGACGGTGCCGATCTCACCGTCGTCTACGGCATCAACCACGACCAGTTGACCAAGGACCACATCATCATCTCGAACGCGTCGTGCACCACCAACTGCCTGGCGCCGCTGGCAGCGGTCCTGCACGAGACCGTCGGCATCGAGAAGGGCATGATGACGACGATCCATTCCTACACCGGCGACCAGCCGACGCTGGACACCATGCACAAGGATCTCTACCGCGCCCGCGCTGCCGCTCTCTCGCAGATCCCGACCTCGACCGGTGCCGCCAAGGCGATCGGCCTCGTCCTGCCCGACCTCAAGGGCAAGCTCGACGGTATCTCGATCCGCGTGCCGACCCCGAACGTCTCTGTCGTCGATTTCAAGTTCATCGCCAAGCGCTCGACCACCGTCCAGGAAATCAACGAAGCGGTCATCGCCGCCTCCAACGGCAAGCTCAAGGGTATCCTCGGCGTCACCCATCATCCGAATGTCTCGATCGACTTCAACCATGATCCGCGGTCCTCGATCATGGCGCTCGACCAGACCAAAGTCATGGACGGCAACTTCGTTTCGGTGCTGTCCTGGTACGACAACGAGTGGGGCTTCTCCAACCGCATGTCCGACACCGCGGTCGCCTTCGGCAAGACCATCGCCTGATTGCGAAACCATCGTCTCGCGACACGAAACGCCCGGCTTTGTCCGGGCGTTTTTCGTTAGAGCGGCTCAGGAGAAGCCCTGAGCGCCAAAATACCTGAAAATCAGCGGCATAGGGCAAAAAGCCACCCTCCCGCCTTGCGCTGGCCATGCCTTCGCCCCACTCTCCGTAAATCGGGAGAAAGAGGAATTCGAGGGGCAAATCACGGATGGAGCATGCGATCTATCTCGTCACGCTGGTCGGCACCGCGCTTGTCCTTGCCGCCGCGTTTTCGAGCCTGATCGCCTTCCGCTTCGGCGCTCCCCTCCTGCTCTTGTTTTTGTGCATCGGCCTGGCCACCGGAACCGATGGCCTCGGCATCCAGTTCGACAATGCGCGGCTGGCTTATTTTGCCGGCTCACTGGCGCTCGCCGTCATTCTGTTCGATTCCGGTTTCGGCACGCCGCTCAACGCCTTGCGGCAGGCGGCGGGGCCGGCGCTGTCGTTGGCGACCGTCGGCGTCCTGTTGACCACCGGCCTGTTCGGCGCCGCTGCCTACTATATGCTCGATCTTACCTGGCTGGAATCCTTCCTGCTCGGTGCCGCCGTCGCCTCGACCGACGCAGCCGCGGTGTTCTTCCTGTTGCGCGCCGGCGAGATCAACCTACGCGAACGCGTGCGCGCCACGCTCGAAGTCGAATCAGGCACCAATGACCCGATTGCCATCTTCCTGACCATCACGCTGGTCGAGATCATCGCCGCCCACGCCGACCCCGAGGCCAAGGTTCTGGTCACCAACCTCGTCCTCGGCTTCCTGCTCAACATGGGGCTTGGCGCCGTCGTCGGCATTCTCGGTGGCATGGCCATCGTGCGCCTCGTTGACCGGCTCAATCTCGATCACGGCCTGCTGCCGATCTTCGTGCTGACCTTGTCTCTGATGGTGTTCGCCGCCGCCGGCGCCATCGGCGGCTCGGGCTTTCTGGCGGTCTATCTCGCCGGCCTGGTCGCCGGCAATTCCGACATCCGCGCCGTCACCATTCTCAAGCGCTTCCAGGACGGCATGTCGTGGCTGGCGCAGATCATCATGTTCCTGATCCTTGGCCTGTTCGCGACGCCATCGCAGTTTCCGGCGATCATGGTGCCGGCGGTGCTACTCGGCCTGTTCCTGATCTTCATCGCCCGGCCGCTTGCCGTCTGGCTGTGCCTGATCCCGTTTCGCCTGCCGCGCCCCGAGGTCGCCTTCGTGTCCTGGGTCGGCTTGCGCGGCGCCGTGTCCATCCTGCTCGCCATCACGCCGCTGCTCGGCGGCCTGGAGAATGGCCGCCTCATCTTCAACACCGCCTTCATCATCGTGCTGGTGTCGCTGGTCATCCAGGGCTGGACGGTCGGGCCGCTGGCGCGCCGTCTCGGCCTGATCGTGCCGGCCCGCCTAGGACCACTGGACAAGGTCGAGCTCGAGCTGCCGGGCTCGGCCCATCACGAATTGCTTGCCTACCGCGTCGCACCTGGCAGCCCTGTGGCGCGCGGCGAGCGTATTCCGCGCTGGGCACGGCCCTCGCTGGTGCTGCGCGACGGGCGCTCGATGCGCTTCCAGGACATGGGCCGGCTGGCGGCCGGCGACCAAGTCTACATTTTCGTGCCCGACCGCTATCCGCGCCTGCTCGACAAATTGTTCGCCAGCCGCGCCGTGGTCGATCCCGAGGATGCCGATTTCTTCGGCGCCTTCGCCGTCGACCCGGCGCGCTCGGCCGAGGAATTGGAGACCGCCTACGCGCCGGGCCTGACCGAAGCGGAGCGCAAGCTGACCGTGGGCGCCCTGGTGACGGCACGGCTCGGCGGTCACGCCGAATATGCCGACCGGGTGCTGATTGGCCCGATCGAACTGATCGTCCGCGACGTCGACGACAAGGGCAAGATCATGGGCCTCGGCCTGTCCTTCGAGCCGACCGCGCCGGTGGCGCGGGTGCCGGTCTTCCTGAGTGCCGGCGAAATCCGCGACCGGCTCTCCGCCATTGTCCGCAACTGGCGCAAGCCCGGTGAACCGCAGATTGCTGACGCCGAGGCCGAGGTGGAACCAGCCCCGGAACCGGCGGTGGAAAAGTCACAAAGCGAGAGCTGACCGCTCCCGACGCCAAATGCCGGATCATATTTTCCGCTCTGCCCCGCCGCAGGTCTTGCATCGTCGACGGTGCGGGGTATGGTCCCGGCGATTTTTCGCGAAAGGGACCAGCATGGCCGGCTTTAGGACACTCGACGATATCGGCAACATCTCCGGCAAGCGCGTGCTGGTGCGCGTCGACCTCAACGTTCCCGTCGCCGACGGCCAGGTCACCGACGCCACCCGCATCGAGCGCATCGCGCCGACCATCGCCGAATTGTCCGGCAAAGGCGCCAAGGTCATCCTGCTCGCCCATTTCGGCCGACCCAAGGACGGTCCCTCGCCCGAATTCTCGCTGGAGCCGATCGCCAAGGCGACTGCCGACGTGCTCGGCCGTCCCGTTTGCTTTGCTGCGGACTGTATCGGCGACAAGGCAGCGAGCGCGGTTGCCGCCATGAACAAGGGCGACGTGCTGCTGCTCGAAAACACGCGCTTCTACAAGGCCGAGGAGAAGAACGATCCGGCCTTCACCGAAAAGCTGGCGGCCAATGGCGACATTTTCGTCAACGATGCTTTTTCCGCCGCGCACCGCGCCCATTCGTCGACCGAAGGGCTGGCGCATCTGCTGCCGGCCTTCGCCGGCCGCACCATGCAGGCCGAGCTCGACGCGCTGGAAAAGGGCCTCGGCAATCCCGTCCGCCCGGTGGTCGCCATCGTCGGCGGCGCCAAGGTTTCGAGCAAGATCGACCTGTTGATGAATCTTGTGAAGAAGGTCGACGCGCTGGTCATCGGCGGCGGCATGGCCAACACCTTCCTTGCCGCGCGCGGCACCGATGTCGGCAAATCGCTGTGCGAGCATGATCTGGCCCCGACCGCCAAGCAGATCATGATAGAGGCAGCCGAGGCCGGCTGCGCCATCATCCTGCCGGTCGACGGCGTCGTCGCCAGAGAATTCAAGGCGGGCGCTGCTAGCGAAACCGTCGCCATAGCGGCGGTGCCGGCCGACGGCATGATCCTCGATGTCGGCGAAAAGACCGTGAAGACCATCGCCGAATGGATCGACCGCGCCGCGACGCTGGTCTGGAATGGCCCGCTTGGCGCCTTCGAGATCGAGCCCTTCGACCACGCCACGGTGGCGGCGGCCAAGCACGCAGCGGCGCGCACCAAGGCCGGCAAGCTGGTCTCGGTCGCCGGCGGCGGCGATACGGTGGCGGCACTCAACCATGCCGGCGTCGCCGACGACTTCACCTATGTCTCGACCGCCGGCGGCGCCTTCCTGGAATGGATGGAAGGCAAGCCGCTGCCCGGCGTCGACGTGTTGAAGCACTGAGGCGATCAACACCACGAGAGCGAACAGCGGCGCCGGGGACTTTCAAGCGATTCGAGCTTTCCGGCGCCATTCCTTTGGCGGTAGAGTTCCGTTGGCACGGAAAACCGTTTCAGGAGAAGCAGCATGAGCGAACGTCTCGAAGACATTGCCGCCGCGATCGTGGCCGATGGCAAGGGCCTGCTGGCGGCCGACGAAAGCTCCGGCACCATCAAGAAGCGTTTTGACGTCATCGGCGTCGAATCCACCGCCGACAGCCGCCGCGACTATCGCGAGATGATGTTCCGCGCCAAGGATGCGATGACCAAATACATCTCCGGCGTCATCCTCTATGACGAGACGATCCGCCAGAAGGCCGCCGACGGCACGCCGCTGGTCGACATCATCAAGGCCGCCGGCGCCATTCCCGGCATCAAGGTCGACGCCGGCGCCAAGCCGCTGGCCGGCTTTCCCGGCGACACCGTCACCGAAGGTCTCGACGGCCTGCGCGAACGGCTCGCCGACTATTACAAGCTCGGCGCCCGCTTCGCCAAATGGCGCGCGGTGATCGATATCGACACCGGCAAGGGTGTGCCCTCGACAAATTCGATCAACTCGAACGCCCATGCTCTCGCCCGCTATGCAGCGCTCTGCCAGGAGGCCGGCATCGTGCCGATCGTCGAGCCGGAAGTGCTGATGGACGGCGCCCACGACATTAACACCTGTTTCGCAATCTCGAAGGCGACGCTGATAAAACTCTATGACGAACTCCACGCAGCCGGCGTCGTGCTGGAAGGCACCATCCTGAAGCCGAACATGGTTCTCGCCGGCAAGAAATCGGGCAAGGTGAGCAGCCCGGAGGAGGTCGCCGAAAAGACCATAAAGCTGTTCCGCCAGACGGTGCCTTCCGCGGTGTCGGGCATCGCTTTCCTCTCCGGCGGCCAGGAGGACGAAGAGGCGACCGCCAACCTCAACGCCATCAATGCCATCGGGCCGCACCCGTGGAAGCTGACCTTCTCCTATGGCCGCGCCCTGCAGGCCGCTCCGCAGAAGGCCTGGAGCGGCAAGGCCTCGAACATCGCCGCCGGCCAGGCCGCCTTCGCCCACCGCGCCCGCATGAACCATCTGGCGGCGCTCGGAAAATGGCAGGCGAGCCTGGAAAAGGCCGCCTGACCCCGACGCGCCTGTCTTGATCCGGACCCGGGCCGATGCGCCCGGGTTTTGATTTGCAGCCGCCCGGCTTGGGGGGCGGCATCCGCATGCCTATCTCCTCCCTAAAAAGGCTGGCGGCGATGTCGGCTTGCGCCGACCCCGAACGTCCTTGAGGTGAATGACAGGGAGAAGCTCATGCATCGCAACAAGGTCGTTTCGCGCGAAGACTGGTTCGAGGCGCACAAGGCGCATCTGGCGCGCGAGAAGGAATTGACGCGGTTTCGCGACCGCATCGCCGCCGAGCGCCGGGAATTGCCCTGGCTGAAAATCCGCAAGGACTATGTCTTCGAGACCGAACGCGGACCGAAGCGGTTGGCCGACCTGTTCGCCGGCAAAAGCCAGCTGATCGTCTACCACTTCATGTTCGGGCCGGGCGCTGACCACCGCTGCGAGGGCTGTTCGTTTCTTGCCGACCACATCGACGGCGCCAACCAGCATCTCAGGCATCACGACGTGTCGCTGGTCGTGGTTTCGCGCGCACCGCTGGCCGAACTGCTCCCCTACAAGCAGCGCATGGGCTGGAAATTCGACTGGCTGTCGTCCTACGCCTCGGACTTCAACTTCGACATGCAGGTGTCCTTCACCGACAAGCAGATCGCAGCCGGCGACACCACTTACAATTTCGAGACACGCCCCCGGACATCGAAGGAGCTTCCCGGCAGCAGCGTGTTCTACAGGGACGAGAAGGGCGACATCTTCCTGACCTTCATGTCGCGCTCCAGAGGCGGCGATCCTTTGATCGGCGCCTATCACTATCTCGATATGACGCCGAAAGGCCGCAACGAGACAGGTCCCTACCATAGCCTGATGGACTGGGTGCGGCTGCACGATGAGTATGGCGACAGGTCCGGGACACAAAGCGACGACCGCTGCCACCAAAGCAAAGCCTGACACCGGCCGGCACCAAGGTCGTTCACCCGCGACGCCAGATGCGCTAAGTCCACATCTTTGATTGTCTCAAGGTCTTCGCTGTGCGCCCTCTCGCCCTCCTCACCTGGCTCGCCTTCCCGGTCTACATCTGGCAAGGGCTCGGTGTGCGCCGCCGCACCTCTCGCATGCTGCCGGCGCAAGGCCCGGTCATGCACGATGTCGCCGGCAAGGCGCCGGCGATCTCGCTGTTGGTGCTGGGCGACTCCTCCGCCGCCTCGGTCGGCATCGGTAATTCGGAGAACGGGCTTGCCGCGCAGCTGGCAGCGCTGGTTGCGCAACGCACCGGCCGTGCCGTGCGCTGGCGCGCCGCCGGCTTCAACTCGGCGACGTCAGGCCAGATCCGCGACCACGTGCTGCCCAATTTGTCGGCCGATCCATGGACGCATATCGTGCTGGCCATCGGCACCAACGACACCAAGAATTTCCATTCGGTGCCGCGCTTCAAGAAGGAGTTCGGCGGCCTGCTCTATGCGCTACGCGCCAAATGGCCAGAGGCGCGCGTGGTCTGGTCGCCGGTGCTGGAGTTCACCCGTGCGCCGGCAATGCCGTCGCTGCTCGGCAAGATCCTGGAGATCCGCGCCAGTGAGATGAACCGCATGGGCGAGCGCCTTTGCCTCGAGCGCGGCGCGGTGCCAGCGCCACGCCTGCCGATCGACGACCCCGAGGCTGGTTTTGCGTCCGATGGATTTCATGCCTCGGAGGCCGGTTACCGCGCTTGGGCTGAGCATCTCGTCGGGCTGGTGGTCGCCGAATGATCGGCCGGCCCTATGGCCGGCCTCAGGTCCAATGCCCCAGCACCGCCGTGATCGAGATCGCCGCCATGGCCAGCAGCGCCAGCTTCCAGAAATCGCTGCGCCGCTTCAGCCCCGGCCAGCCGAGCGGCTTGATCAGCTGGATGGCCATCATGCCAATGATGACGAGGGCGAGGAGTTTCGACATGCCGTCTTTGACCAGCATCGGGGCCGGCTGTCAAAGGCGCTCCTCGCCTGTCCGGATGAGCGCCCTAGACTAGCGGCTTGAGGCCGGCCTCGATCGTGGCGCGCTTCGGTTCGAGGAACGGCGGCAAGGCCAGCTTCTCGCCCAGCGTCTCCAGCGGCTCGTCGGCGGTGAACCCCGGTCCGTCGGTGGCGATCTCGAACAGGATGCCGTTCGGCTCGCGGAAATAGAGCGAGCGGAAGTAGTAACGCTCGACCTCGCCGCTTGACGGCAGGCGAAACTCCGCCAACCGCGCCGTCCATTGATGCAATGTTGCCTGGTCCGGCGCCCGGAAGGCGACGTGATGGACGGCACCCGCACCTTGACCTGCCGGCGAAAGGCCGGGCTGCACCGCGACATGAAGCTCCGCCGCCGGCCCACCCTCACCCATTTCGAAGACATGCACCTGCCCCTCGCCGTCCGGCGAAGCATAGTCGCGCACTTTGCGCATGTTCATCACCCTGGTCAGCACCGCCTCGGTGTTGGTGATATCGGGAACGCTGATCACGATCGGCCCGAGCCCGCGTATCTGGTGCGCGACCGGCACCGGGCTTTGCGCCCAGGGGTGGCTGCCACCTCCGCCACCATCGCTGACAAGACGCAGGCGCTGGCCCTCGGGGTCCTCGAAATCCAGCGACAGGGTGCCGCCAATATCGCCGATCTCTCCGGTCGCGATGTTTTCGCCGGCCAGGCGTTCTTTCCACCAGGCAAGGCTTTCGGGACTGCCGACCCGGAGGCCTGTGCGGATGATGCTGTGGGTGCCTCGGCGTTCGCGCCCGACCGGCCAGTCGAAGAAGGTAAGGTCGCTGCCCGGCGTCGCCTCTCCATCGGCGTAGAAAAGGTGATAGGCGGACGTATCGTCCTGGTTGACCGTCTTCTTGACCAGCCGCAAACCCAGAACCCTCGTGTAGAAATGAAGATTTCCCGGCGCATTGGCGGTGATTGCCGTCAGATGGTGAATTCCTGTCAGTTGCAGGCTCATGGTCGTCTCCCCAGGTCATGGACCTGTTTTAAGGAAAATTGTTCTCCTCCCATATCAGAACGCTGGCCCTGCTGCTGAAGGCCGCAAACGCCGACAGTCCGTCGCTGGAGGCTGAACGACCTCCACCTTGGTCGACACTGATAGTGAACAATCGCTTCGCCTCGAACGCAACGCCGGCACAAGCAGCAAGGATCGTCAAAGACCCTGAAAGCTCCTGACAGACTGCTGTCAGGAGGGGTGTGCGATGATGCTCTCATCAAAACAGAGGAGAGTCGCCATGAACGGTTCCACAATTCTTCGCAGCGTCCAGCACTATGTCGGCAAGATCCGGACGATGCGCAACGAGATCCGCACCCAGCGCTTCATGAATTCGCTGCCGCCGGACGTCCGCAAGGACATTGGTTGGCCGGATATGTTTGAAGGCCGCCACATCCGCGGCAATTGAGTTTTTTCGCCACGACTGTTGGATGTGGGCGTCACAACGCCCACATGACAGGTTCGGCGCGCATGGGATGGAGCAAGCGGTGCCCGAACAGCAATGTCCTTTTCATCGAAATGTTTCGCCGGCTGGCCAAAGAGCATGCTGAAAGCTCCTGACAGTATGGTGTCAGGAGCCGCGTGCCATAGTGCAGCGATGTCAGGAGAGAGATATGGCCTTCATTCCCGCAAAGGCATCGGCATGGTTCGAAATACCGGTCACTGACATGGATCGGGCACGCGCCTTCTACGCCTCGGTACTGCAGAACGATCTGACGCTCGAGGAGAGCGGTCCAAACCCGATCGCCATGTTCAGTGCCCAGGAACGATTGGCATCGGGGCATGTCTATCCCGGAAAGCCGGCAGCGCCAGGAACCGGCCCGACCATCCATTTGTCGGTCGCGGCACCGATCGAGGACGCAATGGCACGGGTGACCGAGAATGGCGGCAAGGTCGTCTCGCCGGCGATCTCAATCCCGGCCGGTACGTTCGCCTATTGTCTCGACCCGGACGGCAACAGTTTTGGACTTTTCGTCTAGCGGGAACGCATTCATATGGTGAAGAGCTGGAACGACAGGTTGAACACGCCCGGCATTCACGGCGTCAAGCCGACGCCGCGCACGATGTCCGACGTCGTCGAAGGCCAGCCGATGCTGGTACCGACGGCACGTCAGGTCGACGATTTCATCCGCACAATTCCCAAAGGCGTGGATATGGATGTCCGTGCCCTGCGCACCGCGCTCGCCATCGAGCACGGTGCCGAAGTGACATGTCCGGTCACCATCGGCTATCATCTGCGCACTGTCGCCGAAGCTGCCAACGAGGATCTCGAGCGCGGCATGACGTTGAATGACATTGCGCCATTCTGGCGAGTGCTCGACGCGAACACGCCGACAACCAAGAAATTGTCCTTCGGCACGGCATTCGTTGCCGCGCAGCGCAAGAGCGAAGGGCTGGAACCATAATGCGTGCCGCCCAAAAACGGGAACCGGTTTTGGGGTCACGACGTGCATAGAAACAAGGGACCATACGATGCGCCGCGCCGACAGGCTCTTCCAGATCGTGCAGCATCTGCGCGGTGGCCGTCTGGTCACCGCCCAGAAACTGGGCACGTGGCTCGAGGTTTCCGAGCGTACCATCTATCGCGACATCGCCGACCTGCAGTCGACCGGGGTGCCGATCGACGGCGAGGCCGGCGTCGGCTACATGATGAGGGAGGGTTTCGACCTTCCGCCGCTGATGTTTACGCGTGACGAGATCGTCGCGCTGGTCGCCGGCGCCCGCATGGTGCGCGCCTTTGGGGGCGCCGCCATGGCGCGGGCCGCCGAGGAGGCGCTGGTCAAGATCGGCGCCGTGCTGCCCGACGCCGAGAAGGATCGCATCGCCCGCACCGAGATCCACACGCCGATGTGGGTGGTGAGTGATGCCGCACGGGAAGCAATCGACCTGATCGAGCGCGCCGTCGAAAAGCGTCAGGTGCTGACCATCGACTATTCCGACGAGGCCGGCCGTGGCACCGCGCGCGATATCCGCCCGCTCGGTCTGTGGTTCTGGGGCAAGGTATGGACATTGGTCGCCTGGTGCGAGATGCGCGACGATTTCCGCGCCTTCCGCATCGATCGCCTCGCTTCGGTGGTCATCGCCGGCCGCAACTTCAAGCCGGAGCGCGGCAAGCAGCTGACCGACTTCTATCGGGCGGTGGAGCGCTCGGAGGATTACGGCATGGCGCCGGACCGGGCGGCGCGAACCTGAAACCGCAAAAATCCTGGCAATAAAAAAGCCCGCTCGAAGCGGGCTTTTTGCTATGCTGGATCGGCCTGCGGCCGACCGCTTCCTACTCTTCCTCGTCCGGATCCGGGTTCTTCGACTTCAGCGCCGAAAGCTTGGCGAAGACGGCATTGGCGTCGAGTTCGGCGTCCTCGTCCTTCGGCTTCTCCGGCGCCGGCACCAGCCGTTCGGTCAAGGCTGCCGGCAGCAGCGTATCGCCAACCGGCTGCGGCTGCTCGCGGCCACGCGAGGCGCGGTTGACTTCCATGTCGAGGTCGATCTGCGAGGCGAGACCCAGCGTCACCGGATCCATCGGCTGCAGATTGGCCGAATTCCAGTGCTTCCGGTCGCGGATCTGATCGATCGTCGATTTGGTGGTGCCGACCAGGCGCGAGATCTGCGCGTCTTTCAGTTCGGGGTGGTTGCGCACCAGCCAGAGGATGGCGTTGGGCCGGTCCTGGCGCTTCGACAGCGGCGTGTAGCGCGGACCCTTGCGCTTGGATTCCGGCACCCGCACCTTGGGATCCGACAGCTTCAGGCGCTGGTTCGGGTCCTTCTCGGCGCGCGCGATCTCGTCGCGGCTCAGCTGGCCGGTCATGATCGGATCCATGCCCTTGATGCCTTGCGCCGATTCGCCGTCGGCGATCGCCTTGACCTCGAGCGGATGCAGCCCGCAGAACTGCGCGATCTGCTCAAAGGACAGCGCGGTGTTGTCGACCAGCCAGACGGCGGTCGCCTTGGGCATCAGCAGCGTATTGGCCATTGCAAAAATCCTTCTCGTTCGCCCGCGTTCCCGCGCGGGCGGTGGTTTAGAGCCACCAAAATGGGAAATTCGCGGTCTGTATAACCGCTCTCAGGTCAAATCGCAACGGGTTTGGGAGGACGCGCGGCAAAGGCGGCGCCAGCACAATCTGGGACCGGCCAAAGCCATGGACCCAACAGCTGAAAAGACAAAACCCGCCGGACAGGGTCCAGCGGGTTCGGAACCGGCGACGGCAAAGCGTCTGCTACGGCTCTGGCTTCCAAAGCATGGTCCGATCTTGGGAGCGGACCAGGCTCGAAATCAGATCGCCTTGCGGGCGATTGCCTCGATGTCGGCGCGGTTGATGCCGAGATCGTTGAGCTGACGGGCGTTGAGCTTGTTCAGCTCGCGCACGGTTTCATTGTACATACGCCAGTTACGGTAAGCGCGGATCGGGTTCATGGTATTCCTCCATTTGTTGGATCAAATCGTTTCGATGACGCTTAGATAGGCATCGCTGCCCACAAATTGAACAGACGCTTTTGCATGGCCGCAATGCAATTGTGCATTGCAGCATTAAGCCTTTGTTCATCTTGCTGACAGGGGTGAGCGCGGAGGATGTGTCGAGATTCAGGTCAGGCCGAGTCGAGAACGGCTAATACCGAGAACCAGAGCGGAGCGTACTCAAGTACGTGAGCACCGGCCTACGCCGGCCGTAGCCTTAACTGCCACAACCACTCATGAGTGCTTCGGGCCGGCGAAGGCCGGAAGCGCAGGTATCAGCTGTTCGCAGGCCGGCCTCACCTGAATATCGGCACATCCTAGCCGACGTCGAGCACGATCTTGCCTATATGATCGCCGTCCTCCATCCGCTCATGCGCCCGCCAGGCTTCGCTGAGCGGAAAGATCATGTCCATGACTGGCGCTATCCTGCGGGTGCCGAGCAATGGCCACACCTGGGCTTCCAGCGCGGCGGCTAGTGCCGCCTTGAACTCGACGGTGCGCGGCCGCAGCGTCGAGCCGGTATGGGTCAGCCGCTTGACCATGATCTTCGAGAAATCGGCGCTCGCCACCGCCCCGCTTTGCACGGCGATCTGGACGATGCGGCCTTCGATCGCGGCGGCCTCGTAGTTGCGCGCCACATAGTCGCCGCCGACCATGTCGAGGATGACATTGGCGCCCTTGCCGCCGGTGGCCTCCTTGACCGCGGCGACGAAATCCTCCTCGCGGTAATTGATCGCCCGGTCGGCGCCGATCTTCAGGCAGGCATCGCATTTGTCCTCGCTGCCGGCGGTGGTGATGACATAGGCGCCAAATGCCGAGGCAAGCTGGATCGCCGTGGTGCCAATGCCGGATGAGCCGCCATGGACGAGCAATGTCTCGCCCTTTTTCAGGCCGCCGCGCTCGAACACATTGTGCCAGACGGTGAAATAGTTTTCCGGCACCGCCGCCGCTTCGGTGTGGGTGAAACCGGCGGGCAGCGGCAGCACGCTACCGGCGGGAACCTTGACGTATTCTGCATAGCCGCCGCCGGGCGTCAGCGCGCAGACCCGGTCGCCGACACGCCAGCGCGATATCTCGTCGCCAAGCGCTGCCACCTCGCCCGACGCCTCGAGGCCCGGCAGGTCCGACGCGCCGGGCGGCGCTGGATAGGCACCCTTGCGCTGCTGCACATCCGGCCGGTTGACACCGGCGGCACGCACCCGGATCAGGATTTCGCCCGGACCCGGCATCGGCACGTCGCGCGTCTCCGGCTTCAGCACACGTGGCCCACCGGGCTCCGTGATCGCGATGGCCGTCATCCTGGCCGGAATTCTCTGTCCGCTCGCCATGAAATTTCCCGTCTTGCTTCGCCTGCCTATGCCGGCTGTTTGCATCCACGCCCTTGCCCTATGTATGCTCATTGCCAAATCAGGCAAATGGCCAAATCAGGGAGGAGCGACGATGGCGATCTTCGACGACGAACCCAAAAAGAAGGCACGACCGCACGAGATCGGGCAGGATCTGTCGTTGCTTTCGCTTAGCGAACTGTCCGAGCGGATCGGCATCCTGCGTGACGAGATTGCCCGGCTGGAAGCTGAACTCAAGAGCAAGGACACCACCAAGTCGGCCGCTGAAGCACTGTTTCGCCGCGGATAATTCCCGAGAGCTGGCGCAAGCGCCGCCGAAAAGCCCGAATACGACTGTCTTCAGACCTGCCCCGTAACCCCAGCCGGATCCAAAAATGTTTGCAACCTACCGACCGATCCTTTCGCTGCTGCGCGGCACCGCTTTCCTGCTGGCGGCATCGGGGCTGCACGGCCTGTTGTTGCCGTTGCGCGGCCAGCTCGAAGGCTTCTCGACGGCATCGCTCGGCCTGATGGGCACGGCCTGGGCCGGCGGCTTCGTCACCGGCTGCTTCTTTGCGCCGCGCATCGTGCGCCGCGCCGGCCATGTCAGGGCTTTTGGCGCCTTTGCCGCGTCGGGTGCCATTGTCGCGCTGCTCACCGGCCTGATCATCGACGAATATTTCTGGATCCTGCTGCGCGCCTTCACCGGTTTCACCATGGCCGGCGCCTTCATGGTCATCGAAAGCTGGCTGAACGAGAAGGCCACCAACGAGAACCGCGGCACCGTCTTCGGCCTTTACATGATGGTCACCTACGCCTCGATCATGGGCGGCCAGATGATCGTCGCCGGCGGCGACGTGAAGTCCGCCTCGCTGTTCATGATCACCGGCATCCTGTTTTGCCTGTCGTTGATCCCGACCGCCGTTTCGACGGCTTCGCACCCCAAGCCGCTGCAGGACGTCTCACTCGACGTCAAAGGCCTTTATAAGAATTCGCCGGTATCGGCGATCGCCTGCCTGTTGATCGGTATTGCCAACGGTGCCTGGGGCACGCTGGGCGCCGTCTATGGCGCCCGCATCGGCATTTCCACCCCACAGATCGCGCTGATGATGAGCCTTGTGGTCGTTGCGGGTGCGGCCATGCAGCTTCCGGCGGGGCGGCTGTCCGACAAGACCGACCGCCGTTTCGTGCTGGCGGGCGCGGCCTTTGGCGCCGCGCTGTTTGCTCTCGCCATTTTCCTGTTCGAACCGCGCTCCGCGGTCTTCGTCCTGGTCTTCACCGGCGCCTATGGCGCTTTCGCCTACACGCTCTATTCGATCGCGGTCGCGCATGCCAACGATCACGCACGCTCCGAGGATTTCGTCAAAGTGTCGGGTGGCCTGCTGCTGCTCTATGGCTTCGGCACCATGATCGGACCGCTGCTGGCCGCTGCCCTGATGGGCTGGATGCGGCCCGAAGGCCTGTTCCTGGCGACCGCGCTCGCCCATCTCAGCCTGGCCGGCTACACGCTGCTGCGCATCAGCCGCCGCGCCCCGGTGCCGATCGAAAACCGCGATGCGTTCAAGACCCAACCGGCCGATCGCTCGGTCACGCCGGAAGCATTGCGGCTCGACCCGCGCAGAAAAGATGAAACCAATGGTTGAGATTCGGAAAACTTTGCCTCACAAATGAGGCATGATCTTTTCCGATGCCTTCCTGGCGATTGCCGATCCCAATCGGCGCCATCTTCTCGAAGAGCTCCGGCGCGGGCCGAAGACCGTCAATGAACTGGCCGCCGGACTGCCAGTGTCGCGCCCGGCCGTTTCGCAACATCTGAAGGTGCTGCTCGAGGCCGGGCTGGTCAACGCCAAGGCCGAAGGCACGCGGCGCGTCTATACGGTCAGCAATGCCGGCTTCCTGAAACTCAACATCTGGCTCGACCAGTTCTGGGAAGCCGAGCAGCTTGGAACGCCGGGGGGCTGAAGCGTCTCGCCAGGGACTGACTGTCAGCCCTCGGCGGCCAGCGCTGCGCCCAGCATATCGAGCAACACGCCTGTACCATGTTCGCGGCTGGCGGAGTTGTCATGGCCGTCGAGAAAGGCGCCCTGCTCGGTCAAGACCAGCCGCGTGCCTTTACCTTCCGGGCGAAGTTCGATCGTCGCCAGCGACACCGAGATGCGGGCCTCGCCGAACAGCATATCGTAGCTGTAGACGATGCGCTCATTCGGCACGATGTCCTGGTAGACGGCGTTGTAGGTGTAGATCGGTCCGTCCTTCGGCCCGCCGGCATTGATCTCCCTGCCGCCGATACGGAAATCCATCTCGTGCCTGCTCGGGTTCGGACTATCAGGATCGGCGAACCAGCGCCGCTTGGCGGCCGGATTGCTGAGCGCGAAATAGACCTTCGCCGGCGCTGCCGGATAGAAGCGTTCGATGACGAAGGTGGAATGGACGACGGTTCGTTCGGTCATGGTTGTCTCCTTCAGTTTTCGTCGATTTCATCTTTGGTTTGCGCCAGGAAGTCGCCCAGCCGGTCGAGCCGACGCTCCCAGGTCAGGCGCCGTTCGTTGATCCAGTGCTCGGCGCTCCGCAACGCTTTCGGCTCGATCTGGCAGGTGCGCACCCGGCCGAGCTTTTCCGTACGCACGAGGCCGCTCGCCTCGAGCACATTGAGGTGCTGGACGACCGCCGACAGCGACATCGCCAGCGGCTCGGCCAGCTGGCTGACCGAAGCCGGGCCACGCGACAGCCGCTCGACCATGCTGCGCCGCGCCGGGTCGGCAAGCGCCTGGAACATCAGGTCGAGCTGGGCGGTATCGTGCAGCATCGGGCTCAACCGTTGTTGTAGGGAAAGAATTTGAAGTAAGGCTGCGCTTCCTCGATGACGCGGACGACCGACGGGCGTTGCAGCAACCGGTCGTGATAGCGCTTCACGGCCGGGTATTTGTCACCCAGCGGCTCGACTTTGTTGGCGTAGAACAATGCCGGTGCCGCGGCGCAGTCGGCCATGGTGAAGGCCTCGCCGGTCGCCCATGTCTTCGATTGCATATCCTGCTCGATGATGGCGTAGGCATTACGCAGTTGCGCGCGCGCCTCCTCGACCCCGAACGGGTCGATCTTGTCCTGCGGCCGCAACCTGTCGGCGACGATCTTCTGCATCGGCGCCTGGACGTAGAAATCGTAGAAGCGATCGGCCTGGCGGACTATCAGCGCCAGGTCGATGTCGGCGGGAACGAGGTCGACCGGACCGGGATAGTGCGCGGCCAGATATTCGATGACGATGGTCGATTCCAGCACCGTGCGGTCGCGCGCATCGTCGCGCAGCGCCGGCATCTTGCCTGTCGGCGATATCCTGAGGAAGGCCGCGCGTGATTGCTCATCGCCGAGATCGACGATCACGGCGGCGAACGGCGTGCCGTTCTCGTAGAGCGCGATCAGCGGCTTCCAGCAGAAGGACGCCAGCGGATGGAGATGCATCGTCAGGGACATTGTCTTGCTCGTCTCTTTTCGTGGTTTGCAGATCTGGCCTTGCGCCGCGGCAACAGCTTAACGCTGAAGCATTTGCTTAACTATTGCCGCAGCCATTTTGTGTCAAGGTCCGGCTCGGGCGCTTAGCTGGGTTGGGTATGGGCTGTGATGGCGGCGACAATTGTCGCCCAATCCTGGGGATGCAGTTCGTGGCCACCACCTTCGATGCGGACGAGCCGTCCGCCGGGCACCGCTTCGGCAAGGGCTGCACCATGCTCGACCGGAAAGATTGGATCTGACGTCCCGTGAATGACGAGAAGCGGGGCCTTGATCTCGTGCAGGCGCCCTTTCCAGTCCTCGCCGCCTTTCAGCATGAAATGATTGGTCGCGCTCAAGAAGCCACCGGATCGGTCATAGTCCTGTTCGATGAACGCCCGCGTCTTCGCCTCGTCGAAGGGATGCACGGTGCTGGCGATCGCGTGTGCGTCCTTGACGATGAAGTCGACCACCTGCTCGCGGTTCGACCAGTCGACATCAGCCCCCTCGGCCGAGTGCTCCATGTAGGCTGCCGTCGTCCCAGGTAGATGCGACGTGTCGATCCCCACCGGCGAACTGCTGATCACCGTCAGCGAGATGACACGCGAGGGGTGTTTCAACGCCACCAGCTGCGCGATCATGCCGCCCGCCGACATGCCGACCACATGCGCCCTCGCTATGCCGTAGCTGTCGAGGACACTGACGGCATCGTCCGCCATGTCGTCGAATGTGTAGGCGCCCGGCGCATATTTGGTCGACAGGCCGGTATCGCGATTATCATAGCGGATCACGAAACGACCTTCGCCGGCGAGCTTGCGGCAAAGCGCCTCCGGCCACCATAGCATCGAAGCCATGGCGCCCATGATCAGCAGCAGCGCTGGATGTGCGGAATCGCCAAACGTCTGCGACTTGATTTCGGGTGCTTGAGCCTTGGCCATGGGAATCTCCTCTCCACCATCTAAACTGATTGCATTTTGCAATCGGTTGCACGATAATAAGACTGATACGATAATGCAACCAGTTTTTTTCTGGAGAGTCGCATGAGCCTCGATCACCGGTCCGGATGCCCGATCAATCTGTCGCTGGAAGTGTTTGGCGACCGCTGGAGCCTGATCATTCTTCGCGACATGATTTTTGGCGGCAAACGCCATTTTCGCGAACTGCTCAACGGCTCGATGGAAGGCATCGCCTCCAACATCCTCGCGGACCGGCTGAAGCGGCTGATGGAGCTTGGCATGCTGACCAAGGCCGACGATCCCAGCCACAAGCAGAAGGCGATCTACAGCCTGACCGAAATGGCCATCACGTTGGTGCCCATCCTGGCGCATCTCGGCGCCTGGGGCCGTGTCTGGCTGCCGGTCAGCGAGGAACTCTCGATCCGTGCCGAGCTGCTGGAAAAAGGCGGCCCGCCATTATGGGAACGGTTCATGGATGAGCTGCGCCACGACCACCTGGGGGCGCCTTCCGCCACGCTGGCAGGCGCCACCGTCCGCGCCACCTTGCAGGCCGCATACGAGGCCGTGGTCGCCCGCAAGGCGCAGGCGGCCGGGCGCCACCCGGTCTCCTGACCAACTTATTTTGCCATTTGCAGGCCGGCTCTGCTATCAAGTGACTGAAAATCATAATTTACGGGATTGGAAAACGCACTTGGTTGAGAACTCTAAGGACACTGCCCGCGCGCGGGCCGATTCGCGTTTCAAGAAGCAGGAAGAAGCAGCCACGGTCCGCCAGAAGGCGATGGCGGAATATGTCGCCGAAAGCGATGCACGCCAGGCCAAGACCAATAAGCTGAGGGCGCTGCGCCTCGCCAAGGAAGCCGAAGACCTCGCCAATGCGCCCGCAGCCCCGGTCAAGAAGCCGGCGCGCGCCAAGAAAAAGGTCGCCTAGAAACCCCGTCTTCTGCAGCAGGTCTGGAAACGGCTGGACGGCAACGCCATATCGGGACGGTGCCCGCCAACGGCATGATCCAGAATGCCATCGGCCTCCACTACGCCTCTTCACGCGAAGCAATTTCAACCGCAACCGGGATTTCATTTCTCCCGCTCCCGGTCAATGAATCACGCGTTCCAACAGGAGACTGCCATGACCGTCCTGACGCTCGACAAAGCCAAGCAAATCATCGAGGCCGCCTTTGCCAAGGGTGCCGAATTGAAGTTCAAGCCGTTGGGCGTCTCGGTGCTCGACGCCGGCGCCCATCTGGTGGCTTTCCAGCGCCAGGACGGCGCCTCGTTCCTGCGCCCGCAAATGTCCGCCGGCAAGGCCTATGGTGCGCTCGCCATCGGCATGGGCTCGCGCCGCGTCGAGGCGTTCGCCAAGGAGCGCCCGCATCTGGTCGCCGGCATCTCCGACGTGTCGGGAGGGCGCGTGCTGCCAGTTGTCGGCGGCGTGCTGATCCGCGACAAGGCGGGCGTCGTCATCGGCGCTGTCGGCATTTCCGGCGACACGTCGGACAATGACGAGGCGGCTGCCATCGCCGGCATCGAGGCGGCAGGCTTCACCGCCGACCCCGGCTAAGCGTCTTTTGGCGTAGAGGCGAGGGTGCGTTGAGATTAAGGTCAGGCCGAGTCGAGAAGGGCGGTTTCCGAGAACCGGAACGGAGCGTACTTTTGGGTACGTGAGTACCGGAAGCGCAGGAAGCCGCCCTTCGCAGGCCGGCATCACCTGAATATCAATGCAGCCTAATTGAGATTGATATCCCTGCTGGCTGACCGCATCGAGACGGAGAAGCCGGCAAGCACATCGAACAGCGCGATGAGCATCAGCGTGAAGAAGACGGAGTGCGCCGCGCCCTTCACCAGCAGGAACTCGACCAGGAAGGCGACGAAGACCAGCGTCGACAAAAGATGGTCCATGATCGAGGCGTTTGTGGTGCGCACCGACTTCACCATTTCGAGGAACAGGAAGACCAGCCCGATCAGCACCATCAGGTCGCCGAGCGTCATCGAGAACACACCGCCCGACATCATCTTGAACGAGAAGATTTCGCTCGCCCACGGATCGTCGCCGCTGCCGAATATTCCCAGAAGCCCGAGATTGTAGAGCACGAAAGGCACGATCAGCAGCGGAATGGCACCGAACATCAGGCGGCTCCGGGTTGGACTGCCTTCTGTAGTATGCGCCCGGCGCCCGCCGTCAAGAATTTTCGTCGGCAACCGCAAACACGGAAAGAAACCGCGCGAAACAACGGTGTCAGCTGAGCCCGGCCTACATCCGTAGAGCTGGCCGCACGCTCACGCCCCATTCAGCTCAGCGATCAGCGCTTTAAACGCAAAAAGACCGGCCACTGGCCGGTCCTTTAGAACTCAACCTTCGAGAAAGCTGGTCTCAGCTTTCCTTGGGCGTCAACACCTGGCGACCGCGATACATGCCGGTCTTCAGGTCGATATGGTGCGGACGGCGCATTTCGCCGGAATTCTTGTCCTCGACATAGGTCGGGGCCTTGAGGGCGTCGGCCGAGCGGCGCATGCCGCGCTTGGACGGAGAGGTTTTGCGTTTCGGAACGGCCATGGATATGCTCCACTACATGGTCAAAAAGCCCCGCCCGCCCTCGTGAAAGGGCCGTGTCAGGGGCCGAAATCTGAAGAAGTCGGGTGCCTATACACGCCTGATGTGGTTTTGGCCAGCACTGCGCCGAATTTTTTTGAAGCCGGCAGACTAGTGAAGACAGCCGACATAGGCGCCGGACCTTCCGGCGCGCCGCTCGATCAGCGCCGCCAGCCGTCTCAGCCCCGGTCCAGGCTTGGCCGGGTTGCGGGTGATCGGGTTGGGCAGACTGACGGCCAGCAGTGCCGCCTGGCGCCGTGTCAGCTGTTTTGCCGAGACACCGAAATGATGCTGGGCGGCGGCCTCGATGCCATAGATGCCCGGTCCCCATTCGGCGATGTTGAGATAGATTTCCATGATCCGCCGTTTCGACAGCACCGCGTCGAAATAGACCGCCAGCGGCAGTTCGACCACCTTGCGCACAGAGCCAAGCGGCCGCGACCACAGATAGAGGTTCTTCACCGTCTGCATAGTGATGGTCGACGCGCCGCGCGTCATCTCGCCGGCCAGCGCGTCGTCGACGACGCCGCGCAACTCGCCAAAATCGACGCCGCGATGGAAACAGAACTGCCCGTCCTCCGACATGATCACCGAATTGGCCAGCACTGGCGCCACATCGTCGATCGAAACCCAGCGTCGGTCGTAGCCGGAAAACGTCGCCAGATCCTTCAGCATCAATGTCGACACCGGATGCACGAAGGACGGCATGTAGAGGAAGGTCAGCACCGTCGGGATCAGCGCCAGCACAGCAGCCACGACAATGCCGCGCCGGACCCAGCGTTTGAGACCGATGCGGTTGCCGCCTTTCGGTCTCGCCGCCATGTCCAGCCCTTCGATTTCTTGATCGACGATCGGTTCCGCCAAGCCGCTCAACCCGTGCTACACCCCTGCTCCGGCATAATGGCGCTTGGCTTCTTGCGCAACGTCTGAGTGTCGGCTACCGCTCCCGGCTATGACGAAAGACGACCAAATCGCCTTCGAAACGCTGCTTGGCGCGCGCGCGGGCGCGCTGGAAGTGCTGCTGCGGCGGCTTCTCGACGCACGCACGCTTTCTGGCGAGATCGCTCGCCCGGAACGCCTGATGGCGGCAATGCGCCACGGCGTGCTGAACGGCGGCAAGCGCCTGCGCCCGTTCCTGGTCTTGGAAAGTGCCGCTTTGTTTGCCGCCGATGACGAGGCGGCACTGCGCGTGGCGGCGGCGCTCGAATGCGTGCACTGCTATTCGCTGATCCATGACGATCTGCCTTCCATGGACGATGACGATCTGCGCCGCGGCCAGCCGACCGTGCACAAGGCTTTCGACGAGGCCACCGCCATCCTTGCCGGCGACGCCTTGCTGACGCTTGCCTTCGACATCCTTGCCGACGAGGCGACGGCGCTGCCGGCGGAGCGCCGGGCAGCGCTGGTGCTGGCGCTGGCGCGTGCCGCCGGCGCCGGCAGCATGGTCGGCGGCCAGATGCTCGACCTCGAAGCCGAGCGTATCAGGCCCGACGAGGCCGGCATCATCCGGCTGCAGGCCATGAAGACCGGCGCGCTGATCCGTTTTGCCTGCGAGGCGGGCGCCATCATCGCCGGCGCGCCACGCGAAGACCGCGACCGGCTGGCCGAATTCGGCTCGGCGATCGGCCTTGCCTTTCAGCTTGCCGACGACCTGCTCGACCTGACGGCTGACATCAGCCAGATGGGCAAGGCCACCGGCAAGGATGCCGCCGCCGGCAAGGCAACGCTGGTCGCGTTGCATGGCGCGAAATGGGCGCGGCAGCAGCTTCATGGTCTCGTTGACCAGGCCCATGCGCTGCTCGAACCTTATGGCGAACAGGCGGTTTTGCTCAAGGCTGCGGCCAAGTTCGTGGCGGCCCGCAACAACTGAGACTGCGCCCCGGTTAGATCGTCGGAAGCCGGTTTTAGAATTGTCTGCGTTGCGCCACCAGTGGTCATACAATGACCGCGCTTGGGGCTCGACTGCAGGTCTGGCGGATATCATTTGCCACGCAATCTGCGTCGCCTGTAAGCTTTCCGAATGGAAATAGGCAACCGACGATGAGGACCCCTGCCTTTGCAAAATGGGCACTCGAACGCATCCCTCATGTGAGACGACTTCGTCGCGACCTTCGCGCTGCGGAGCAAGAGGCGCGACGTCTTGGAGGGATCGTGTCCGAACAATATCGGCGCGACGGGGCCTCCGTTGTGCAACGGGGCGATCTTCGGCTGCTGCTCGACCCTTCCTCGCTGGTCGACAGGGAGATGTTGGACCATGGGGCTTGGGAGTCCACACAAATCGGCCTGATGATCGACGCGGCACGAGCCCTCAAAGACAACCCGCGACGCAAACTGTTTATCGATGTCGGCGCATATTGGGGCCTGTACAGCCTCAAGATGTGGCGCCTGGGAGTGTTTGACGAGATACTTTGCTTCGAGCCGGACGCAAACAACTTCGCGCAGTTGGAAGCGCAGATGTTTCTCAACGGAGCCAGCTACGACATCAAGCGTATCAAGGCGGCCGTTCTGGACTCACCGGGCACTGCGAGATTGCAGCGCAGCACGTCGATTGCAGACGGCAATCGCGGCTCCGCTCTGATACAGGAATCCAGCGAAGACTCCGAGCTCGTCCAGGCAGTCGCCCTTGACGAACTGTTGGATGTCAAAGACGCGATCCTGTTCGTCAAAATCGACGTGGAAGGAAGTGAGGCGCGGGTACTTGCTGGAATGCGGCGGCTGCTCGCGGAGAACGATGTTTATCTGCAGGTCGAGGCTTTTCCTGGGTTCGAAGACCGATTGAAGGATTCCGTGCCGGATAGGCTTACGAAAGTGGCTCAACTTCATTGGGATCATATATTCTCCAACCTTCCGTCCTTGCCGTTGCAAAGTGCTTCGGCCTCTTCGCTACACCTCCTGCAAGGAAATCCTCTCACTCCGTGAGAAGCGATGGCCGGAGCGCCAGTGCGCGACCAAAGCGACAAAGGGAGATGGACGTCGGGAACCGTCCGTCGAAGCCGTCTATGATTGCCCTTTGCGGGCGCTTTTTCCAGACATAAGACCCGCAAGCATTTTTGCGTGGGCAACAATCCTGGAGTGGCAGCCTGCCGTCCAATCCGAATTCTTTTTTAAGCGCGAGCTGATTTTCAGAATTCCATTTCTATCTAAGTCTATAAGTTAAGTGGACTTTAATCCGACGCTCTTGGCCCGAGCGGGCAATCGAGGGATTTGCCCTCAGTTCAAAAGGATTAAATGCCATGAGAAACCTGATTTCCGCTGCCCTTGTCGGGCTTACTTTGGCGGCCACTTCCGCCGCAGCCCTTGCCGCCGATAAGAAAGTCGTCATCGCCTATCAGACCGGCGCCAACCCCTACAATCTCGGCATCGCCAATGGCGATCTTGCCAAGAAGACCGGCTGGAACATCGAATTCCGCCGCTTCAATTCCGGCGCCGACATTTTCGCGGCAATAGCATCCGGCGACGTCCAGATCGGCGACGTCGGATCGAGCCCGTTCGCCGCCGCCGTCAGCAGAGGCCTCGACGTGAAGGCGTTCTACATCTCCTCGGTCTCCCGTGACGGCGAAGCCCTCGTGGTGCGGCCCGATATCAAGTCGCCGGCCGACCTGCGCGGCAAGAAGCTTGCCGCAGCACCCGTATCGACCGACCACTACCAGCTTCTCGCCGTCCTCAAGCAGGAAGGCATTTCGGAGAAGGAAACCCAGGTTATCGCCATTCCGCAGCCCGAAATCGTCGCCGCCTGGAAGCGCGGTGACATTGATGGGGCCTTCGTCTGGGATCCGGCACTCTCCGAACTCAAGAAGGACGGCAAGGTCCTGCTCACGGCAGGCCAGGTCGCCGATCGCGGCGCGCCGACCTTCGGTGCACTGGTGGTGACGGGCGATTTCGCCAAGGCCAATCCCGACTTCCTCGGGCAGTATGTCCGGCTGATCGACGGCTACAACACGGCCTATCTGAGCAACCCGGCCGCGTGGGGACCGGAGTCCGAGAACGCCAAGCTGATCGCCGGCCTGCAGGGCGGCACGGCGGCCGAAAATTCGGAGCAGTTGAAGACGACTGTGGTTCCGCCGCTCGACGAGCAGGTCTCCGACAAATGGCTGGGCGGTGGTGAGAAGGGCGCCGTGGCGAAAATCCTCAAGGACACTGCGGGCTTCCTGAAGGACCAGAAGAAGATCACCGCCATCAAGGACAGCTACGCCGCAGCCGCTGATCCGGAGTATGCCGACGCTGCCAAGGCTTCGAACTAGAAATCCCCTGACGACATTCGGTTCTGGCTGGCGGAATTCCCGCCAGCCAAACTGCTTGGAGGCCACCATGCTTCGAATCCGCGATGCCAGCGTCACCTTCCCGGCCTCGGATGGCCAGGCTGTGCACGCGCTTGATCACGTCTCGCTCGACATCGCTCCCGATTCCATCGTTGTCGCGGTTGGTGCTTCCGGATGCGGCAAGTCGACATTGCTCAACGCGATCGCCGGCTTCCTGCCGCTTACCGAAGGCACGATCACGCTGGACGGAAAAGAGATTGTCGCGCCCGGCGGCGATCGTGGCGTCGTCTTCCAGAAGGACACCTTGCTGCCCTGGGCCAATGTGCTGGACAATGTCGCGCTCGGCCTCAAATACCGGGGTGTGCGGCGCGGCGAACGCCATGAGCGATCAAGGCACCTGTTGGAACTGGTCGGGCTCGCCGATTTCGCTGAAAAGCCGCCCTATGAACTGTCCGGCGGCATGCGTCAGCGAGTCGGCATCGCGCGGGCGTTGGCCACCGATCCAAAAATCCTGCTGATGGACGAGCCGTTCGGCGCCCTCGACAGCCTGACGCGCGAGACGATGCAGCAGCTTCTGGCCTCGGTCTGGGCCAAGACCGGCAAGCAGATCCTGTTCATCACCCATTCGATCGAGGAAGCACTGACGCTCGGCACCACCATCGTCGTGATGTCGCCGAGGCCCGGCCGCATCGTTGCCCGGTTCGACGCCGACTTCGTTCGCGAGTTCGCCGAGAGTGGCGACATCGGGCCGATCCAGTCCCACCCGCGTTTCATCGAACTGCGGCAGGAAATCCGCTCGCTCATCCACCAGTCGGAAGCCGCCCGCACAGGAACCTTGCCCCGAACAGGAAACTTGCAATGACGCTTGCCGCCAACTCCCCGACTTCATTCCGGCGCTCAACGGCCCAGCGCAGACTGTCCGCTCCGCCGCGCCGGTCCGCATCGACAAGCACGCTCGGCATCAGCCTGGTCACGCTGGCGTCGCTGATTGCCTTGTGGTTCCTCGCCGCACATTTCGAATGGGCGTCGCCGCTGTTCCTGCCGTCACCGGCCGAGGTGCTGACCCAGTTCAGCGCTGTCTGGGTCGACGGTTATGCCAACGGCACTCTCCTCGAGCACACGCTGGCGAGCCTTGGCCGCATCGCCGCGGCACTCGGCGTCGGCATTCTCCTGGGCATTCCGCTCGGCCTGCTGATGGGGCTCAACCGCTGGGTCAAGGGCATCTTCAGCGTTCCGATCGACCTCTACTGGGGCTTGCCGCCGCTGGCCTACCTGCCGCTGCTGATCATCTGGCTGGGCATCGGCGAGACCTCCAAGATCGTGCTGCTGTCGCTGTCGACCTTCGCCCCGATCTGCTTTGCCGCACAGGCCGGTGTCCGATCGGTGCCCGCTGAACGGATCAACGCAGCACTTTCGCTTGGCGCCAGCCGCCGGCAACTGTTCACCAGCATCATCTTGCCGTCGGCATTGCCGGAAATCCTGACCGGCCTGAAGATTGCCATCGGCGCCGGCTTGTCGACGCTGGTCGCCGCCGAACTGATCGCAGCCCAGTCGGGCCTTGGCTACATGATCATGTCGGCCGCCAATTTCCTCGCCACCGACGTCGTCTTCGTCGGCCTCATCGTCATCGCTGTGCTGGCCTTCGCCTTCACCAGCGGCATGCGCTGGCTGGAGCATCGCCTCATCCCCTGGAAGGGCAAGCTCTGACGCTTGCCGCCCCTCATCGCTGAAGGAACAATCCGATGTCCAGCAAGCCACTCGACCTCTACTGGTACCTGCCGACTCATGGCGACGGGTCGTATCTCGGCACTGACCAGCGGCACCGCCCGGCAAGCTTCGGATATCTCAAGGAGATCGCCCAGGCGGCCGACCGGCTTGGCTTCAAAGGCGTGCTCTTGCCCACCGGAACGAGCTGCGAGGACGCCTGGATCGTGGCGGCCGGGTTGATCCCGCTCACCGAGCGGCTGAAGTTCCTCGTCGCACTTCGGCCGGGCAGCGGAACACCGGCGCTGTTTGCGCGTCATACGGCCACACTGGACCGCATCTCCGGCGGCCGCGTCCTGCTCAACGTCGTCACCGGTGCCGATCCTGCCGACCTCGCCGGCGACGGCAACAAGCTCAGCCATGACGAGCGCTACGCGCAGACCGACGAGTTCCTGACCATCTGGCGGCGGATCCTTTCGGGTGAGCCGGCCGATTTCGAGGGCAAGTACCTGTCTGCGCACGGCACCGACATCTCCTTCCCGCCGGTCCAGAAACCCCACCCGCCACTTTGGTTCGGCGGCTCTTCCGACGCCGGCATTGCGATCGCCGCCAAGCATGTGGACGCCTATCTGAGCTGGGGCGAACCGGTGGACCAACTTGCCGAAAAGATCGACCGCGTCAGACAGGCAGCGGCAGCGCAAGGCCGCACGATCCGCTTCGGCCTTCGCATTCATCTGATCGTACGCGAAACGGAGGACGAGGCTTGGGCCGCCGCTGACCGGCTGATCAGCCACGTCACCGACGACCTGATCGCCGAAGCCCAGAACGGATTTGTCCACATCTCGGAATCCGTCGGGCAGAAGCGCATGTCGGCGCTGCACCAGGGCCGGCGCGACAAATTGGTTGTCGGCCCGAACCTGTGGGCGGGACCTGGGCTGGTGCGCGGCGGCGCCGGAACGGCGCTGGTCGGCAACCCCGACAATGTCGCCGCGCGCATTCGCGAGTATCAGGAGATCGGCATCGAAACGATCATCGCGTCCGCCTACCCGCACCTGGAAGAGGCGTTCAACGTCGCCGAACTGCTGTTCCCCAAACTCGGGCTCAGCGGCGAAGCTGCACCCCAGGAGCGCAGCTGGGACGTCGAGTTCGGACGCCCCAAGGTCGCCGCGTCCGCTTCGTGACGTGCTGCCAGCGGAAAGGGAAGGCGTGCGCTATTTGACCTTGATGACGACCTTGCCCTTGGCGCGTCCTGTCTCGACGTAGGCCAGAGCCTCGTTGGTCGCTTCAAAGGGAAAGACCCTGTCGACAACCGGGCGGATCGCTCCGGATTCGATGAGGGACGTGATGTTGCCCAACTGGTCACCTTGCGCCCACATGAACAGGAACGAATACCCGACGCCCCGGCGCCTGGCTTTGGCCCGGATACCGCGGCTCAGCAGGCGCAGCACCAGCCTCAGCACCACGTTCAGCCCCTGCTTCCTGGCAAATTCGGGATCCGGCGGACCGGAAATGGAGATCAGCTTGCCGCCCGGTTTGAGCACAGTCAGGGATTTCTCAAGCGTCCTGGCGTCCTGGCTGTTCACCACGACGTCGTAGCCGGACAGGATCTTCTCGAAGTCGTCGTTCCTGTAGTCGACGACGACATCGGCGCCGAGTCCCTTGACCAGATCGGTGCTCGCCGCGCTTGCGGTCGTCGCAACCTTCGCGCCGAGATGCTTTGCCAGCTGGATGGCGAATGTCCCGAAACCGCCGGAGCCAGCCTGGATGAAGACCTTTTGGCCCTTCTTCAAGCCTGCCCTCTCGATCAGCACCTGCCATGCAGTCAGGCCGACAAGGGGAATGGAAGCCGCTTCTTCCATGCTGAGGTTTTTGGGCTTCAGGGCCACGTCGGCCTCATCGATTGCGATGAACTCAGCAAATGTCCCGATCCGGCCGTCGCGCGGCCGCGCATAGACATCGTCGCCGGGTTTGAATTTGCGGACCTTTGAGCCCACCCTGACGACCGTCCCAGCCACGTCGTGGCCCAGGATGAAGGGCCGGCGATAGGGCAGGATTAGCTTGAACTCGCCGGTCTTGAGCTTGGAGTCCAGAAGGTTCACGCCTGCGGCATGGACCTCGACCAGGACATCCTTGTTCCCGAGCTCCGGCTCCGGCATCTCGGCCAGCCGCAGAACGCCCTTCTTGTTGTATTTGTCGACAACGAATGCCTTCATGGCAGTAACTTTCTGAAAATGTCTATCGGTGTTCCAGGATGAAACAAACCGGCGTCTTTGGCGGCAGAGCCGCCCAGGGGGAAGGTCTCAGCCCTCGAGGAAGGACAGGGCCTTCGGGACGAAATCGGCGTAATTCTGGAAAATCCCGCCATGCCCGGCATCCGGGTAGATGATCAGTTGTGCTCCAGGGATACGCCGGGCGAGATCGTGGGTATTGCTGCTCGGCACCATCCTGTCGTGATCGCCATTCGCAACAAAAGTAGGAATGCGGATGGTGCTCAAATCTTGCGGCGTTTGCAGCCCATAGGCCTTGATCGCTTTCAGTTGCGCGCCGAACGCGCTCAGCGAAATCGCCTTGTCACGGTTGCTCTTGCGCTCTTTCAGCCGCTCCAGAAAGGCGTTCGCGGCACGACGGCCATTCGCCGTCCTTGTGAAGAAGAGATAGTATTTCGCATCCCGAAAAGTCAGCGCCCCCTTGATCATGTCCACGATCGTCAGCGGCGTCACCTTGTCGATGCCTTGACCGCCGACCGGCCCGGTGCCGGTGAGGATGAGTTTACGCACAAGCCCGGGCTCGGTCAGCACAATCTCCTGCGCCACGAAGCCGCCAAGTGAAAAGCCGAAGAGGTCGACTTCTTCGAACCCCAACGCCCGGATGAAGGCGACGGCATCGCGCGCCATCCCGGAGATGGTTGACGGCGTTTTGCCAGCCGAAGCACCGATGCCTCTGTTGTCGAAGGCAATCACCCGCCGGGTCGCGGCGAGACCATCGACGATGCGTGGATCAAAATTGTCCAGCTGAGCGCCCAGATGGTTGAGGAGGATGACCGGCACGCCGGTCCTGGGCCCGAGTTCTCGGTAAACGAATGCCGTGCCGCCGACATCGACGGTGCGCGTTGGCGCATCCTGGAACGATAGCCGTGAATGGGACGACTGATTGACTATATGTGCCATGTTTGACACCTCCGTGCTGTGGCGCCTGACCAATTGTGTCGTGGTTGCCAGTCTCATCTGCGTGAACTCCTCGCTGTGGTTCAGACCGGCAGGCGGAACTGCTTGCGCAAGGTCTTGTCGAACATCTCCGCGGGGACGAAGCGGCGCAGCATGCTGACTTGGCGCGCAGCCTTGCCCGCGGTATAGCGTCGCCGCGGACGGGCATCGGTCGCCGCCTTGACGACCACATCCGCCACCACTTCCGGCCGATCGGCTTTGGGCATGACATCGCGAAGTAGCGCTTCGACCCCGGCTCGGGCCTGATCGTATTCTTTCAACACCGAATCCGGCTCAATGCCGTTCTGGTCGAAGACGGTACGCACGTATGCCGGCTCGATGATCGAGACGCGAATATTGAAGGCGCGCACCTCATGGTCGAGCGATTCCGAATAGCCCTCGAGCGCGTGCTTGACCGCCGAGTAATGCGCTGAGTATGGCGCGGGTACCAATCCCAGAATCGAGCCGATGTTGATGATCCGCCCTTGGCCGCGCCGCCGCATCGACGGCAACACAGCGTTGATCATGCGCATGACGCCGAACAGATTGACGTCGAACAGGGACTGCACCTGTGCGACCGAGGATTCCTCGGCACCGCCAAGCATGCCGACACCGGCATTGTTGACCAAAAGGTCGATCCGCCCGGTCTGCGCCAGCACGGTTGCAACGAGGGCGCTGACGGAGTCGCCATCGGTCACGTCGCATGTCAGCATGGACACCTGCGCCGGGCCGTTGCTTATCGCCCTACGGCTTGTCCCGAAGACGGTATATCCTGCCCGCGCCAGGGCTTCGGCTGTGGCGCGGCCGATGCCCGAAGAGGCTCCGGTAACGATCGCGGTTCTTCCTGAAAGGACACTCATTTGATACTCCAGATGCATGAGGGCTAGCTTTTTGCCATTGGTTGAATTACGATCATAATATCACATTACGTGCATAATGCAATAGCAGAAAGGAAACGCCGCCATGCGCTACGAAAAGGGCCGGAAGGACGCATCCCGCGATCGGATTGTGGAGGTCGCCGCCCAGCGTTTTAGGAGTGACGGCATCGCCGCGTCTGGACTGGCAACCATCATGGGCGACGCCGGGCTGACGAACGGAGCCTTCTACCCGCACTTCCAATCAAAGGCGGAGCTCATCCGCGAAAGCGTGGCAGCGGCCCTGGATGCCCAGTCGCAGCAAATTCAGGAGTTGTTGGCTTCGGGCGGTCCGGAAATGACCATTCAGGCGTATCTGTCGGCCGAGCACCGGGACAACCCGGACAAGGGCTGCGCGTCCGCCGCGCTGCTGCCGGAGATTGCGCGCCAGCCGCCTGAAACGCGCGAGGTCTATACCGAGCGCTTCCTGACCCAGGTGCGGCAGGTGTCTGCCGCGCTGCCGCAGGGCAAGGACCCGGAAGGCGTGGCGCTGGGTGTCTTTGCGACCCTCATCGGCGCGCTTCAGCTGGCCCGCGCGGCGGCAGGGACCGAATTGTCGGATCGCATCCTCGCGGCAGGAGCAGATGCCGCGCGCAGGCTGATCCGGCCGCCTGAGGATGGGAAGGCATCCTAGGGCGGTCAGTTACTGATTTGCCCCGCCCCGCACGAACGAAATTTTAATGTAAATGAAGCGTAATCCCGGCGATTAAAATGATGCGTATGTGTTGGGGTTGCGCATGCCGGAATATTCTTTCTTCATTCGCTCGATCCGCATCCGCTATCTCTCGGGATTGCTGATCTTTGCGCTGGCTTCCGCTGCCGTGATGTTTGCGCTCAACCGCGTAAACTCCTTCCGTCACGACATCGATGCGCTGAGCAGCAACCTCGTCATCTTCACCCGCGATCTGCGCAACGCCACCAGCTTCGCCGAGACGACCGGCACCGCCTGGCGGGCGGAAACGCGCGATGGTCTCGCCGCATCGGCGCGCGGCCATTCCGAACGCCTGACCGGCGAGATCGAAACGCTGACCGCCCAGATTGCCGCGATCAAGCCGCGCCTCTCCAGCAAAACCGTCAACGAACTCGAATCCGCCTCCGTCAACGGCGATCTGTTCTGGTCGACACGCGACATGGTGCGCAACTTCAACCTGATGTCGGTGGCGCAGAAGGCCGATGAATGGAGCTATCGCGAGATCCGCAACCAGAACGATCTGTTTGCCCAGCCGATGCTGGTCCGCGTTCGCACCGCCATGGACGACGAGCGCCATCTGGCTGATGCCTCCGGCGACCGGTTGCTGTTGTGGGCGAGCGGGCTTTTGTTTGCCGTGCTTGCCATCGTTGCCCTGTGGATTTTCCGGCCGATGGAAAAGGCGATCCGCCGCGCCTTCGCCGAATCCGCCGAATCCCTGTTCAAGGCCGAGGCCGCCGATCGCGCCAAATCGGAATTTCTGGCCAATATGAGCCATGAGATCCGCACGCCGATGAACGGCGTGCTGGGCATGGCCGAGCTGCTCGCCAAGACCGAACTGACCCCGCGCCAGAAGACCTTCACCGATGTCATCGTCAAATCCGGCAATGCGCTGCTCACCATCATCAACGACATCCTCGATTTCTCGAAGATCAACGCCGGCCAGCTGACGCTCGACCCGGCCCCTTTCCGCCTTGCTGAAGCGGTCGAGGATGTCGCCACCCTGGTGTCGGCGCGCGTAGCCGAGAAGAACCTCGAGCTGATCGTGCGTGTCGACCCGCGCCTGCCGGCCTTTGTCGTCGGCGACGCCGGACGGTTCCGGCAGATCGTCACCAATCTGCTCGGCAATGCGGTGAAGTTCACCGAAAAGGGCCATGTGCTGATCGATGTCGGCGGCGAAATCGTCGCCGGCCTGGTCCAGCTCAAAGTGCGCGTCGAAGACACCGGCATCGGCATTCCGGCCGAGAAGCTGCAGAACGTGTTCGAAAAATTCGCTCAGGTCGACGGCTCGTCGACGCGCCGCCATGAAGGCACTGGCCTCGGCCTCGCCATCGCCGCCCGCCTCGTCGATCTGATGGGCGGCAAGATCGGCGTCGAAAGCGAGATCGGCCGTGGCTCTGTCTTCTGGTTCGCCGTGCCGGTGCCCTCGCATCAACAGGATGCACGCGACGAGATCGTGCCGGTCGACGTCACCGGCGCCCGCGTGCTGGTCATCGACGACAATCCGGTCAACCGCGAGATCCTGCTCGAGCAGCTGCGAAGCTGGAGCTTCGACTGCGCGGCCGCCGAAAGCGGCGCCGTCGGCTTGGCCTTCCTCGATCGCGCCAACCAGTTGGGCGCCGCGGTCGACTGCATCATCCTCGACTACCAGATGCCCGGCATGAACGGCGCCGATGTCGCCAGAGCCATTGCCTCGGACAGCCGCCTGTCCGCCATTCCGGTCGTGCTGCTAACCTCGGTCGACCAGATCGATTTCGGCAGGATGGTCATCGATTTCGGCATCGCCGCGCATCTGACCAAGCCGGCCCGCTCGGCCATCCTGCTCGGCACCGTCATATCGGTCATCCAGAGGGCCCGCGCCCAGGTCGGCAAGGCACAGTTCGTTCGCGAACCGGTCATCCCCCAGGTAGCGCCGCCTGCCTTTACCGTCATCCGCGGGCCGGCAATGCCGGCATCGGTCGCACCGGAATCGACCGCCACGCCGAACGGACCCATCGATATCCTCATTGCCGAGGACAATGACGTGAACCAGCTGGTCTTCGGCCAGATCCTCAACGGTCTCGGCCTGAGCTACCGCATCGCCGGCAACGGCCGCACGGCGGTCGAGATGTATCGAGCGCTTCGCCCCAAGCTGGTGCTGATGGACGTCTCCATGCCGGAGATGAACGGCTACGAGGCGACCCGCGCCATCAGGGCGATCGAGGCCACGACTGGCAGCCACACACCGATCATCGGCGTCACCGCGCACGCGCTGAAGGGCGATCGCGACAAATGCATCGAAGCCGGCATGGACGATTATCTGCCCAAGCCGGTTTCGCCCGATCGCCTCGGCAGCAAGATCGGCACCTGGCTCAGCGAGACGGTGGTGGCGAAGACGGCATAGCCCGTCAGCGCAGCCGGCCGATCGGGATGATCTCCGGCGATGTCGGACCATAGGGCTCGCCAAGCCAGCTGCCGAGCCATTTCTCGACGGTCAGGCCCGCCTCATCGATCAAACCCGCAAGTTCTTCCTTTGCCGGGAACGCGATTCTCGATTCGGCGCTCAGAATCTCTTTGCGGCCCAAAATGTCATATTGGGTCGAATAGGTGACGACGCCGGTGGTGGCATCGCGCCGGACATCGTTCCATGCCTTGATCGTGCCCAGTCCGACATGATCCAGCATCCGGTGCGATCGTTCTGGCGTCCATTCCAGCCATTCCTCGACCGCGGGATTGCGCGTGTCGAAGATGAAGCGGCCGCCGGGAACAAGATGCGCCGCGATGGTGCCAATCACCGCCTCGCGATCTCCCATCGTGAGAAACACCTGGAACGCATGCCCGGTCAAAAGCACCAGGTCGAAGCGCCGTCCGAGCCGTACATTTCGCGCATCGGCCTCGACCCAGTCGACGCTGTCGCCACCCGCTCTGCGGCGCGCAATATCGAGCATTGCCGAGGCGGGATCGACGCCGGTGACGCTGCGCCCATCGGCAAGTGCCGCGGCCAGTTGCCGGGTGCCGCAGCCGAGATCGAGAACCGAGCGAGCACCTTGGGCGAAGCGGACGCAATAGTCGAAATCAACGCCGCGCTCGTTTTCGATGTCGTAGAACTGGACGAGGTCGCTGTAGAGGCGGTCGGTCATGGCAACCTATAGCTGGAATCTTTGCCGGCACTGCCGACGCCGGAGGATAATTTTAGCGGTCATCTGCAACGCGCCTTCGGAAGCTCTACCGATTGCGCACAACAATACACGCACCGCCGATGCTCTGCAGTTTCTGGCAGATGACGTTGGCGGCGGCGCGATCGTCGACGCCGATGCGAACCGCATAGATGCCGCGCCGGCCGATCGGCGTGCGCACCCGGCTGACGACAGGATCATGGCCGCCAAGCAGAGCCGGAAACCGGCTCCTGACCCTGATCCATTGATTGATCGCCGCCCCGCGGCGGAAATTGCCGGCGACCTGGACGCCCCACGGCTTGATGTTGATCGACGCCATCGCCACGGTCGAGGACATGATCACCGGCAGCTTGCGGCAGGCGACGGCGAAGGGGGCTTTCTTGTCGAGCGGCTGGATGGTGCCGGCATAAGCGGTGTCGGTGAACTTGTCGGCCGGCTCGCCCATAATGTCGAAGACATAGCTCTCGGTCTCCATCGGCAGAAAGCCGCCGGTATCAAGCCAGCGCGACACCCGGCTCTCACCGGCATTGTAGGCGGCAGCCGCCAGGCCGAGATTGCCGAAACCGGTTTTCATTTCAGCGAGGTATTTCGCCGAAGCCGGGATCGCCTGAGCAATGTCGAAGGAATTGGCGAGGCCACGCATCTTGGCGGTGCCCGGCATGAACTGGGCAATGCCCTCGGCGCCAACTGGGCTGACCGCGTTCGGATCGAAGCGGCTCTCCTTCCAGATCAGCCGGGCGAAGAAGTCCCTTGGCAGGCCGTTCTGGTCGGCCTGGGTCTCGATCAGGTCGCAGACCCGGCCGATCAATCTTTTGGCGGCGGATTGCGGTGGATCGGCCTGAGCCCCGTTGCTCCCCAGAAGCCAGATAGAAACCAGGGAAACAATAAGCGCGAGGACGTGCGCCAAACGCTGAGCCCGTGTTGAAAATCGCTCCGGTGAGCCAGATGATGGTGGCTTCGGGGTCGCCCTCGCGACGCGCGGAGCGGACATTCGGTCCGTGAGCACCGGAAGCGCAGAAGACGCCTTCAGGTGGCCGCCGGAGTGGATTTTCGGCATGGGCTCATTCCGCTGCGGCCTTGCCGTGCTGTCCAAACCGCTGCTCGATGTAATCGGCAACCATCTTCTCGAAGTCGGCGGCGATCGACGGGCCGCGCAGCGTCGCTGCCTTCTTGCCGTCGACGAATACCGGCGCCGTCGGCGTCTCGCCGGTGCCGGGCAGCGAAATGCCGATATCGGCGTGCTTGGATTCGCCGGGACCGTTGACGATGCAGCCCATCACCGCGACCTTGAGATTTTCGACGCCCGGGTACTTTTCGCGCCACGCAGGCATGTTCTTCCTGAGATCGGCCTGGATGTTCTGCGCCAGTTCCTGGAACACGGTCGAGGTCGTGCGGCCGCAACCGGGACAGGCGGCGACGATCGGCACGAACTGCCGGAAGCCCATGGTCTGCAAAAGCTCCTGCGACACCTGCACCTCGCGCGTGCGGTCGCCATTCGGCTCCGGCGTCAGCGAGATGCGGATGGTGTCGCCAATGCCTTGCTGCAAAAGGATGCCCATGGCAGCCGACGAGGCGACGATGCCTTTCGAGCCCATGCCGGCCTCGGTCAGGCCGAGATGCAGCGCATGGTCGGAGCGGGTGGCGAGCTCGGTGTAGACAGCGATCAAATCCTGCACGCCACTGACCTTGGCCGACAGGATGATTTTTTCGCGGCCGAGGCCGATCTCTTCGGCCATCTCCGCCGACAGGATCGCCGACTGCACGATCGCCTCGCGCGTCACTTCCTGCGCGGTCAGCGGAAAGCCCTTGGCCTGGTTGTCGTCCATCAGCCGGGTCAAAAGCTCCTGGTCGAGCGAACCCCAATTGACGCCGATCCGCACCGGCTTGTCATACTTGATCGCCATCTCGACGATCGCGGCGAACTGGCGGTCCTTCTTGTCCTTGAAGCCGACATTGCCGGGGTTGATGCGGTATTTGGCCAGCGCTTCGGCGCAGGCCGGATGGTCGGCCAAAAGCTTGTGGCCGATATAGTGAAAATCGCCGACCAGCGGCACGTTGATGCCCAGCCTCTGCAAGCGCTCATGGATACGCGGCACGGCGGCAGCGCTCTCGTCGCGATCGACGGTGATGCGCACGATCTCGGAGCCGGCGCGATGCAGCGCCGCAACTTGCGCGACCGTCTGGTCGATATCGGCGGTGTCGGTGTTGGTCATCGACTGCACGACGACCGGTGCACCGCCGCCGACGATCACGCCGCCGACATCGACGCCGACCGATGTGCGGCGCGGGAAGGGAGAAGAGAAATATCCGGTCATGGCCGGCCGCCTTTTATCTGCAAGGTCCGGGCATGAGGTGGAGGAGCAAAGATGGCTTGTCAATGGCGACAGGTCGCCACTGGGCGATCAAATCGCTCACGCAATCATGGCAGGAACCGCATTGCGGGGTGCCGCCAGAAGCATCGATTTCGGAAATTTGCTGCCAAACACAGCCGCTTCCGGCGACAGCACCTGCCGCCGGCAAGACAATTCACCGCGTGAAGCGGCTATCTCAGCTGTGGAGCGTCAATGTGTCGTCGGCTTCGTCGCTTTCAGTTTTTCAATCTCGTCCTTGAGTGCCAGCTTGCGCCGCTTGAGATTCACGATTTCGAGGTCGTCGACCGATGGATGGTTCATTGCATCATCGATTTCGCGTTCGATGTCGCCGTGTTTCCGCTGCAACTCATCAAGATGGGAAGCAAGAGACATGATTGGTTCTCCCTTTCATGGTTTCCTCGATTGCAGCCGCCAAGGCGTCCACCGCAGGCTCGCTTCTGTGACGGCACGGTGACAGTCTGCCACCATCCGGCATTGATGTCGAATGCTGCGTGGTAGCATTCCACGACAATGTGAAATGTGATATGGGCTGCGCGCCGGCTTGCAAAAAGACGCCGGTCCCGCCCAATCAGGCCCATTTTGGGCGCCGCAGACGTGCAGACGGTAGATAATGTCCGACCAGGAACAGGCTGATGTCCGCCTCGAATATTCTCGGCTGAAGCAAGAACACGCCGATTTCGATGCGGCCATCAATGCGATGATCGCCATGGGCTGTGATCCCCTTCAGATCCAGCGCATGAAGAAGAAGAAGCTGTTCCTGAAGGACCGGCTGATGGCGCTGGAAGACAAGATCATCCCAGACATCATCGCCTGAACGGCGTTTGCCGGGCTGCGCCCGAACAAGGGGGCTATCCGGCGATCGAAAGCTTCCTTGCGCGTTCACGCAACAGGGTGATGAGCTCGCCGGTTTTCTCCTTTGAGGTGTCGATCGGGACCACCAGGCACATCGTCGCCTCGACCTTGCCTGACACCGAAAGCACCGGCGCGGCCAGGCATTTGGTGTAGGCATCGACGAGTCCTGACGTGACGCAATAGCCTGTGGTCTCGGCGACGGCGATATCGGCGATGAAATCGTCCAGCTTCAATTTGCGACCGTCAGGCAGCACGAGATCGTCCTCCGACACCATGCTTTCAATGACGGCTCGTTCGAAACCTGCCAGCAGCAGCCGCCCCGAAGCGGTCCAGGGCAGCGGTATCTGCAGGCCTGTCGCCGAGCTGATGCGGAACGGCCTGGTGCCCGGGCTTGAATGGACGATCGTGTAACGGCCGCTTTGCAGCATGCACAGTTCAGAGGTCTCGCCGGTCTCGCGCGACAGATTGTCGACCTCCTGGCGCCCTCGCCTGAGCAGGTCGTTGCCCCTCACATAATCCATTCCGTAGAGATAAAGCTTCTTGCCGAAATAGACGCGATTACCGTCGCCGGCCAATTCCAGCAGGCCGGCATCGACCAGCGAGCGCACCAGCGTATAGGTCGTCGAGCGCGGCGCGTTCACGCCCTTGGCGAGGTCGCCGATACCGATGGCGCGCTGGGTCGTGTGCAGGAACTGCAGAATCTGCAGCACCCGGGTGAGGCCCTTCTCGCGGGAGCCTGAAACCCTGTCTTCGTCCTGACCGATATCCGAAACGGCTGCCAAGCCATTGCCATCTTGCATTGTCGATTCCTCGTGTTAGTATCTGTCTTGTATAGGATACATGTGTCTTTTGTAAGAGACAAATCGCGAAATCAACAGACGCATGTGTCTGAAAAAGGGGAATACACACGAAAAGGAGGTCGCAGTGAACGACACATCCAAGAGACGTGATTTTCTGAAACTGGGAATGGCCGGGCTGGCAACGGCCGGTGTGATGAGCGCGGCAACCGCGGTCGATGTCAAGAAAGCGGCTGCCCAGGCAGCACCCGACAGCCTCCTGCGCACCGTTCTCGATCGCGGCAAGGTGATCGTCGGCACCGGCAGCACCAACGCACCCTGGCATTTTGAGAACGATGCCGGCGAACTCGTCGGCATGGACATCACCATGGGGCACATTCTCGCCAAGGGGCTTTTTGACGACCCGACCAAGGTCGAGTTCGTCATGCAGGACCCGGCGCAGCGGATTCCGAATGTCACCACCAACAAGGTCGACATCACCATCCAGTTCATGACCATGACCGCCCAACGCTCGCAGTTGATCAATTTTTCCCGGCCCTACTATGTCGAGGGCGTCGCGCTGCTGACGCTTCCGACCGCCGAGAACAAGACATTCGACAAGCTGCTCGCCGGCGGTTCGGCGACACGGATTTCCATCCTGCAGAACGTCGATGCCGAGCAGAATGTCCATCTCGTCCTGCCACAGTCGCAGGTGATGCAGATCGACACACAGGCCAACGTGCTGCAGGCACTGGAATCGAAGCGCGTCGACGCTGCCGCCGTCGATCTCTCGACGGTCCGCTGGCTCGCCTCGCGCAATCCCGACAAGTACTTCGACGCCGGCAAGAGCTGGTTCTCGATGCTCTATGGAGCCGCACTCCGGCAGGGCGATCTCGACTGGCTGACCTTCGTCAACACGACCTTCGCGACCGCAATGTTCGGTCATGAAACGGCGCTCTACGACGCGGCATTCAAGGACTATTTCGGGCTGGAGCCGCCGGCGCGGCATCCCGGTTTTCCGGTCATCTGACAAAAAGCCGGCGGAGGGGCGAGCAAACGCCCTTCCGCCTCCTTCTCCTCGACAGCGTGAGCCATGCTGGGTATTGAGGCAGACGCATGGGCTATGCCCTCAACTTCAATTTAATCTGGCGGCATTTCGACAAGCTCTGGGGCGGCCTGCTGCTCAGTCTCGAGCTCGCCGTCATCTCGATCGCCATCGGCATCGTCATCGGGCTCGTATTGGCGGTCTGGTACGTTTCGGCCGGGCGCATCGTACGGTCGATCATCGCCGCCTATGTCGAATTCATCCGCAACGTGCCGCTGATCCTGCTGGTCTATCTGGTCTTCTATGGCCTGCCGACGGTCATCGATCTCGCCTACAACGCCCAGACCTCGTTCGTCGCCACGCTGTCGCTCTACAGCGGCGCCTATCTGGTCGAGGTGTTCCGCTCAGGACTCGAAGCCGTGCCGCGCGGACAGCTCGACGCCGGCAAGGCGATCGGCCTGACGCCCTGGCAAAGGCTGCTGCATGTGCGTCTGCCGACGATGCTGCGCATAACCTTGCCGGCGCTTTCCAACACCTTCATATCGCTGTTCAAGGACACGTCGATCGCGTCGGTCATTTCGGTGCCCGAACTCACCTACGGCGCGCAATGGATCAACTTCAACACCTTCCGCATCGTCGAGGTCTACCTGGTCACAACGGCGATGTACCTGTTGACCGGCTACGCGCTGCTTTTTGCGCTGCGCCTCGTCGAGCGCCGGTTCAGGGCGGCACGCTGACATGCTCACCCAGATCCTCTACGCTCTGCCGTTCCTCGCCCAGGGCTTCGCCCTGACCTTGTGGGTGTCGCTGCTGGTCGTCGTCTTTTCACTTGGGGCCGGCGTGGCGATGGGCGTCGGCCTTGTCTACGGTCCAGCACCCTTACGCTGGGCGGTGCGTATCTTCAGCGACACCATCCGCGGCATTCCGATCCTGGTGCTGATCTTCTTCGTCTATTACGGCCTGCCTGCAGTCGGCATCCATCTGGAGTCCTTCTGGGCTGCCGTGCTGGCGCTCACCCTGTTCAAGACGGCGCAAGTCATCGAATATCTCCGAGGCGCGGTCGGCTCCATCCCGAAGGGGCAATCCGAAGCGGCGATGGCGATCGGGCTGACCTTTCGCCAACGTCTCACCTACGTCATCTTTCCGCAGGCCTTCAGGCGCTTCCTGCCGCCCTGGATCAATGGCGTCACCGATGCGGTCAAGGGCAGCGCCCTAGTCTCGCTGCTCGGCATCACCGACCTGATGCAGGCGATCAACCAGGTCATCGGCCGCACCTATGAGGCTATGCCGCTCTATATCCTCGGCGCGCTTATCTATTTCGCCGTCAATTACGCGCTCTCGCTCGCCAGCCGGCGGCTGGAGCGGCGTTTCTCCTTCATTCGGGAATAGCATGATGTCCGACGCCACAAACGCCAGCCCCGCGCTGCTTGAAGTCCGCGATGTCTCCAAGGCCTTCGGCACCGTCGCCGTGCTGCGCTCCGTAAGCCTGCAGGTCACGCGCGGCGAAGTGGTAACCGTCATCGGCCCCTCCGGCAGCGGCAAGACCACGCTGCTGCGCTGCGTCAACTTCCTCGAAAGCTATGACAGCGGCTCGATCCGCATCGACGGCAAGGAAGTCGGCTATCGCGAGACGGGAACACGCCAGCGCCGCAGCGAGCGCGACCTGGCCGCGATGCGCGCCGAGACCGGCATGGTGTTCCAGGGCTTCAACCTGTTTCCGCATCTGACGGCTGCCGGCAACATCATGCTTGGCCTGCGCAAGGTGCGGGGAAAAAGCGAAGCCGAGGCGCGTTCCATTGCCGAACATTGGCTCGGCCGGGTCGGCCTCGCCCACAAGGCCGACAGCCTGCCGGCCGAGCTTTCCGGCGGCCAGCAGCAGCGCGTCGGCATTGCCCGCGCCGTGGCGATGGAGCCAAAAATCCTGCTGCTCGATGAGATCACTTCGGCGCTCGATCCCGAACTCGTCGGCGAGGTGCTCGAAGTCGTGCGCAGCCTGGCCGAGGACGGCATGACGATGCTGATGGTCACGCACGAAATGGCCTTTGCCCGCGACGCCTCGAGCCGCATCGTCTTCATGGCCGATGGCGGCGTCAGCGCCGTAGGCCCGCCTGCCGAAATCCTGGCCGAGGGGTTCGAGAACGAACGTCTTCGCAGCTTCCTGGCGCGGTTCCGCGCCTCGCATTTTTGACATCGGCAGCGCAAGCTGTTGCAAGGAGCCCTTTTATGACGCCTTACATCCGGCTCGCCGAACTGGGCCTGACGCTGCCCGAGCCGCCGACACCGATCGCCAATTTCGTCACCCATGCCGAGAGCGGACGGCTGATCTTCCTTTCCGGCCAGGGGCCGTTGCGCGCCGACGGCACGCTTTGCACCGGCAAGGTCGGCGACGACGTCACGGTGGAAGAAGCCTATGGCCATGCCCGTCTCACCGGCTTGAACCTGCTCGCCGTCATGCACGCCGCGGCCGGCGATCTCGGCCGCATTGTGCGCATCGTCAAGCTGCTTGGCTTCGTCAATGCCGTCCCGACGTTCAGCGACCACCCTAAGGTGGTCAATGGCTGCTCCGATCTTTTCGCCGCTGTTTTCGATACTATCGGTGGCCACGCCCGCTCGGCGATCGGCGTCGGCTCGCTGCCGGGCAACATCACAGTCGAAATCGAGGCGGTCGTCGAGATCGCCGCCTGACTTTTTGGAAATGGATCTGCCGAGATGAAAACCTATTCCGCTAACGGCTCCAACACCACGATCCGCGAACGGCTCGGCCTGCGACCGATCATCAACGTCTCCGGCACGATGACGACGCTCGGCGCCTCGATCATCGTCCCGGAAGCGATCAGCGCGATGGCGGAAATCGCCTCGCAATGGGTGGAGATGGACGACCTGCAACGTGCCGCAAGCACGGTCATTGCCCGCCTCACCGGCGGCGAGGCCGGCTTCATCACCGCATGCTGTGCCAGCGGCATCACCATGGCCATCGCCGGGGCAATGACCGGCACCAATTTGCTGGCGATCGAACGGTTGCCCGACGATACCGAAGGGCTGAAGTCCGAAGTCGTCATCCAGCTTGGCCATATCGTCAATTACGGCGCGCCCATCGACCAGTCAGTACGGGTGGCCGGCGCCAAGGTGATACCTGCCGGCACGGTCAGCGTGACGCAGGATTATCACGTGCGCGAGGCGATCAACGAGCGCACGGCGGCGGCACTCTACGTCGTTGCCCACCACACGGTGCAGTATGGCATGCTGTCGCTCGAGGAATTCTGCGAGATCTGCCACGCCAAGGGCGTGCCGGTGATCGTAGACGCCGCCTCGGAATACGATTTGCGCAGATTCCTCGCGCGCGGCGCCGATATCGTCGTCTACAGCGGCCACAAATTCCTCTCAGGACCGACCAGCGGCATCGTCACCGGGCGCAAGGATCTGGTGCGCACAGCCTATCTGCAGAACCGAGGCGTGGCCCGCGCCATGAAGGTCGGCAAGGAAAGCATTGCCGGCACCATGGCGGCTCTGGAAGCCTGGGAAAAGCGCGACCATGCCGGCATCCGCCAGCGCGAGGACGCAGCGCTGCGTCTTTGGAAAGACGCACTGCAAGGGCTGCCCGGCATCGCCGCGATCATCATTCCCGATCCGACAGCCAACCCGCTCGACCGGCTGCAGATCTTTGTCTCACCCGAGAGCCGCTTCAGCGCCGCCGGCCTTGCCTCGGCGCTTGCCGCGGGCTCGCCGCCGATCATCGTCCGCAACCACGAGGTCGAGCGCGGCCACTTCTTCCTCGACCCCTGCAATCTGCACCCCGGCGAGGCGGAGATCGTCGCCGAAAGGCTGCGCGCGGTGTTGAGCGCAGCTGACCGTCCCAAGGACGCCATGAAGTCCCCCCGCAAGGAGTCTTCCGGCGCCTTGCGCTGGCCGGACTAAACTGGCCGGCTGGACCGGTTGGACATCGCATCCGCGTTGCCCGCGCCGGGCGCATCGGCTATTGACCGGGCAGCCAATGCCGGCACACGGAGCCCGATCATGACAGACAAGACCATCCTCAAATTCGGCGCCGTCGACAACGCCGAGGCCGGCGATCTTGCGGGCTGGGTCGTGGTCGAGGGCAAGCCGACCATGAAAACCGCCGTCCAGCACACCACCGCCGACGGCAAGGTTATCTCAGGAACCTGGCAGGCGACGCCGGGCACCTGGCACGCGACCTACAGCGACTATGAGTTCGTGCACATGATCGCCGGCCGCATCATCATCACGCCCGATGGCGGCACGCCCGTCGAAGTCGGCCCTGGCGACGCTTTCGTGGTCGAAGCCGATTTCAAGGGCACGTGGAAGATCATCGAGCCGGTGACCAAGCACTTCGTCGTCAGGGTCGACTGATCCCCGCAAACCCTTTGTCTCGACCGGCAGGTGCTTGTTCCTTGCGGCTTTGCGCGAATTCCGCTAATGCGCGCCTTTGCCGCCGGGAGCAAAAGCTTGAACGATCACCGCGCCGACGTCGCCATCATCATGGGCAGCCAGTCTGATTGGGCGACGATGCGCCATGCCGCCGAAACGCTGGAGGCGCTGGGCATCCCGCACAGCCGGCTGATCATCTCGGCCCACCGCACCCCCGACCGGCTGTATGACTTTGCCAAGGGCGCCAAGGCGGCCGGCTACAAGGTGATCATTGCCGGTGCCGGCGGTGCTGCCCATCTGCCGGGCATGACGGCGGCGATGACGCCGTTGCCGGTGTTCGGCGTTCCAGTGGAATCGAAGGCGCTGTCGGGAAAGGACTCGCTGCTCTCCATCGTCCAGATGCCGGCCGGCATTCCGGTCGGCACGCTGGCCATCGGCAAGGCCGGTGCTGCCAACGCCGCCCTGTTGGCCGCGGCCGTGCTGGCGCTCTACGATGACAAGCTCGCTGCTCGGCTCGATGCCTGGCGTGCCACGCAGACCGCCAAGGTCGCCGCCGAACCGACGGACGCGCCGTGAGCCTGCCGGCGGGATCGACCATCGGTATCATCGGCGGCGGTCAGCTCGGCCGCATGCTGGCCATGGCAGCGGCCCGCCTCGGCTACCGCACGGTGGTGCTGGAGCCGCAAGCGGATTGTCCGGCTTCACAGGTCGCCAACCGGCAGATCACAGCCGCCTATGACGATGCAACCGCTCTTGCGGACCTGGCAGCAGTCAGCGCCGTCGTCACCTACGAATTTGAAAACGTTCCGGTCGCGGCCGCCAGCGCACTTGCCGCAACGGTTCCGGTTTACCCGCCGGCGCGCGCGCTGGAGGTGGCACAAGACCGTGTCGCCGAGAAGAAATTCCTCAACGGCATCGGCATCCAGACCGCGGATTTCTGCCCCGTCGACAATGACGACGAACTGACAGCGGCGCTGAAAAAGTTCGACGGCAGCGGCATCCTGAAGACGCGGCGCATGGGCTATGACGGCAAGGGCCAGCGCGTCTTCCGCAACATGGAAGCGGGCGGCTTTGCCGGCACCTGCGAGGCGATGGGCGGCGTGCCGCTGATCCTCGAGGCCTTCGTCGCCTTCGAGCGCGAGATTTCAGTGATCGCAGCGCGTGGGCTGGACGGCGCTGTCGCCGCCTACGATCCGGCCGAAAATGTCCACCGCCACGGCATCCTGCACAGCTCGACCTTGCCGGCCGGGATAAAGCGCGAGACAGCTGCGGCAGCGCAGGCCGCGGCTGCAAAGATACTCGCGGCGCTCGACTATGTCGGCGTCATCGGCGTCGAGTTTTTCGTTCTCGCCGACGGCTCGCTGCTGGCCAATGAAATTGCGCCGCGCGTCCACAATTCCGGCCATTGGACGGAAGCCGCCTGCGTCGTCTCGCAGTTCGAGCAGCATATCCGCGCCGTCGCCGGCCTGCCGCTCGGCAACCCCGGCCGGCATTCGGACTGCGTCATGGAAAACCTGATCGGCGACGATATCTTGCGCGTTCCCGCCCTGCTCGCCGAGCCCGATCTGATGCTGCATCTCTACGGCAAGGCCGAGGCGCGCCCCGGCCGCAAGATGGGCCACTTCACCCGGATCAGCCGCCGCGGCTAAACCATCTTATTGGATGTCGCCCTCGTCCTCGTCGGGGCTGGCGCAGCTCGCATCGCTGTCGTCGCAGTTCGTAGCAGCGGTAAGCTGATTGATGCGGTCGTTGGTCAAGCGTGTCAGGCATGCCGAAACCTCCATCGGATGGATGGAGCCGTCTTCACTGCCCGCGGTGGCATATTGGCACTCCGCGTCGCGAAAGACGATCCAGGCGCGTTGCGCGGTCTGCAGCAGTTTCCCGGTGTTGGCGTCACTTGCGCCGATGAGATTCTGGTAGGTCTCGTTGAGCTTCGCGTCGGCCGCGCTGAAGTCTTCGCTGGCACAGATGGTCATCATCTGCTGGCTGTCGTCGCTGCGGTCGCAATCTTCCGCACGCGCGGCCGACGCCAGGACGACAAGACAGGCGGTCAGAAAAATTCGGCGCATGATGGTCCCCAAATCACTTCGCGGCTTCGGCATCATTCCAGCCGGGCCCGGACGGCGCAATGCCTCAAGGCGCCGATGGTAGATATTTGATGGTGCGATGCATTCGCGTCGTCTATGAGCACGCTTGCGGTTGACACGGACAAGGCTCCTCGTTTATGAGCCACGCACAAGTTCAAGGCGCGCTTTCCGAGCGCGCCTTAATAATTCGGCCCGGGATGGGCCCAGACCGACGGGCAAGACCATGAAGATCAAGAATTCGCTCAAGGCGCTGAAGGCGCGTCACCGCGACAACCAGCTGGTTCGCCGCAAGGGCCGCGTCTACATCATCAACAAGACCGCTCCGCGCTACAAGGCGCGCCAGGGCTGAGTTTTCGGCCGGAGGCTCTCTGCCTCCGCCCGCATGATGTTTATTGCCGGCTTGCCGGCCTTTTCACGCTAATTTCAGTTTGACGATCCGCCGTCCGGGGTTAGATTCCGGCGATGCGGATTCTTTTTGCATTTCTAACCGCCCTTTTCCTCTCCAGCGCCGTCTTGCCCGCTTGGGCGGACGACCCGGTCGGCCCTCCGGTTGCCGAGACCAAGGCAGCCAGGCTCGACCAGCTGTTCGCCGACCTGAAGCGCGAACGCAACGAAAAGGCCGCCGAGCGCATTGCCGGGCACATCTGGAGCGAATGGTTCCAATCCGGCAGCGCTTCGATTGACCTGATGATGCTGTGGTCGCAAAAGGCGATCGAGAACCAGAAATTCGACGTCGCGCTCGATTTCCTCGACCAGGTTGTGACCTTGCAGCCGACCTATGCCGAGGGCTGGAACCGGCGCGCCACCGTGCACTACATGATGAAGAATTTTGGAAAGTCGATGTCCGACATCGACCACACACTGCAGTTGGAGCCACGCCATTTCGGCGCGCTTTCGGGGCTGGCGCAGATCATGGCGGCGACCGGCCACAAGCAATCGGCGCTCGAAGCCTGGCAGAAGGTGCTGGGCATCTATCCGATGATGCGCAGCGCCCAGGATCAGGTCGCGACGCTTTCGGAGGAGCTTGCCGGCGAAGGAATTTAATATAGGCAGTAGGGAATAGGGCGTGGGCAGTAGGATAAGCGGCTGATCACATCCTACTGCCTACTGCCCACCCCACAAACTTATCCCTCTCCACCCCCGTATATCCCCCATGAACCTGATCTACGCCGCGCTCGCCTTCCTGATGGCGCTTGTCCTTACCCTTGTCGGGGTTACCCGCGCCGGCGCGTGGCTGATCGAACGTCGCAATCCGCCAGGCGGCGAATTCGTCGACATCGATGGCGCCCGCATCCACTATGTTCATGTTCCGGCGCCGGAAAATGCCGAACTGCCGCCGATCATCTTCATCCACGGCGCCAGCGCCAATCTAAAAGACCAGATGCTGCCGCTGCGGCCCTTGCTTGAAGGCCGTGCCGAGATGGTTTTCTTCGACCGCCCAGGTCACGGCTGGTCGGGGCGCGGCCCGGGCAGCAACGAGAACCCGTCGGCGCAGGCCAACACCATCGCGGCATTGATGGACCGTCTCGGCATCAGACAAGCCATTATCGTCGGCCATTCCTTTGGCGGCGCCGTGACAACAGCCTTTGGCCGCGAACACCAGGACAGGACGCTTGGCCTCGTCTTCATCTCGCCCGTCAGCCATCCCTGGCCGGGCGGCGCGACCTCCTGGTATTACAGTCTGACCACCCTTCCGGTCGTCGGCTGGCTGTTTTCCGAAACGCTGACCTATCCGGCGGGAACATTGCAGATGGACGACGCCACCACCTGCGTCTTTTCCCCCAACAAGGTGCCGGACGACTATGTCGATAGGGCTTCGATCCCGCTGGTGCTCAGGCCCAAAGCCTTCCGCTCCAACGCCACCGATGTCGCCGGGCTTTACCGCTATGCGCTCGACGCCTCGCCGCACTACCGCGAGATCAAGGCACCGACCGTGGTTATCTCAGGGGATCGCGACAAGGTGGTCTATGCCACGATCCATTCGGTCGGTCTGGTTCGTGATATCCCCGGCGCCGAACTGGTCTGGGTCCACAATCTCGGTCACAAGCCCGACTGGATCGCGCCCGATCTGGTCGTCGGCGCGATCGAAAAGGTGGCCGGCAAGGCCATCGACCTGCAGGCGATGGCCAAGACCGTGGAAGCACGGATCGCCGGCGATGCCTATGGCGCCGGCAAATGCGCCGACCTCAAAGTGCCTGAGGCCGAACTCGCGCCGACCTAGTGGCCGGCGTGCGAGTCCGAGCCGATATAGGCGATGCGCAGCATGTTGGTCGAACCGGGCGTGCGCAACGGCACACCGGCCGTGATGATGACTCGGTCGCCGGGCTTGCCGAACCCTTCCTCGAGAGCGATGCGGCAGGCGCGGTCGACCATGTCGTCGAGGTCGCTGGCATCGGGCGAGACCACGCAATGCGTGCCCCACAAAAGCGACAGCCGTCGCGCCGTGTTGAGGATCGGCGACAGCGCCACGATCGGCACCTGCGGCCGCTCACGCGCGGCGCGCAGGCCGGTGGTGCCTGACGCCGTATAGGTGATGATCGCCGACAGTTTCAGCGTCTCGGCGATTTCGCGGGCGGCAAGCGAGATGGCGTCGGCGCCGGTCGCTTCCGGCTCCGAGCGCTGCGCGTTGATGATGCCGGCATAGGTGGGATCGGTTTCAACCTTGGTGGCGATGCGGTCCATCATCGCCACCGCTTCGACCGGATAGGCGCCGGCGGCGGATTCAGCCGAGAGCATGACGGCGTCGGCACCTTCGAACACGGCGATCGATACGTCGGAGACTTCGGCGCGGGTCGGCACGGGTGCTGTGATCATCGATTCCAGCATCTGCGTGGCGACAACCACCGGCTTGCCGGCGCGCCGCGCCGCACGCGTGATCTGCTTCTGGATGCCGGGCACGGCTTCGAGCGGCATCTCGACGCCGAGATCGCCGCGCGCGACCATCAGCGCGTCCGAGAGTTCGATGATCTCGGCCAGCCGGGCCACCGCTTGCGGCTTTTCGATCTTGGCCATGATCAGCGCCCGGCCGCGCGCGATCTTGCGCGCCTCGGCCAGATCCTCTGGCCGCTGCACGAACGACAGCGCCACCCAGTCGACACCGGTCGCCAGCACCGCATCAAGGTCCTTGCGGTCCTTGTCGGTCAGCGCCCCGACCGGCAGATCGGTGTCGGGCAGGCTGACGCCCTTCTTGTCGGAAATGGTGGTGCCGGCAATGACGGTGCAGACGATGGCCTTGCCGTCGCTCTTTACCGCCTTCAATTCGAGCTTGCCGTCATCGATCAACAGGCGATGGCCGGCCTCGACCGAGCTCAGGATTTCGGGATGCGGCAGATAGACCCTTGTCGACGTGCCGGGTTCCGGATTGTTGTCGAGCGTGAAGGTCTGGCCGACGGTCAGCACCTCCTTGCCGTTGGCGAACTTGCCGACGCGCAATTTGGGTCCCTGCAGGTCGGCGAGGATGCCGATCGGACGGCCGACCGCTTCCTCGACCGTGCGGATGCGGCCGACAAGCGTGCGCATCAGATCGTGATCGGTGTGGCTCATATTGATGCGGAACACATCGGCGCCGGCTTCGAAAAGCTTCTTCAGCATCTCCTCGGACGAGGAGGCCGGACCGATGGTGGCGAGGATCTTGACCTTGCGGCTACGTCTCATTGACTGTTTGTTCCCGGGGCGGCTGGGGCGCCTCCCGTTGCGGGCTCATCGGTCAGCTGGACCATCCAGCTTGCCTGTTCACCCGTGTCATATTCTTGGAATCCGGCGCGCTGGAAGCCCCGGGCGACGCAATCGGTTACGCCGGCGATCTTGAACTCTTTTTCGGCCACGCACATGTTGATCGGACCGTCCCAGCGCCCGCCACGCTCGGCGTCTTCTGCATAAAGATAGTAAAACCTTGATGACAGCGGACCTTCGATCAGCGTCTTGCAGCTCGATCCCTCGATGTGCCACCAGCCCTCGGTAATCCAGCCGGCCTTGGCGCGGTAGCCGATGCCGACGCCGACAAGGTTCTGCGTGGCGTTGCAGACGCGGAAGTCGGCGCGGGCGGGCGAGGCCGAAACCATCGCCGACAAGCCAACCGTGAGGACCAGGATCGGCATGGCAAAGGCGGTGCGCATGCGCGGCCTGCCGGCGGAACCCATCCTGAAACCCCTCAACAACCACATGTGCATCTCTCAACGCCCCTTTTCGGAAAAGTCCGGGCGCATGTCAACGCGCCGTTCTGTCCAATTCCAATCGATTTAGAAACGCCCCCGGCGCGCGGTCTGCCGCCTTTTGTCGGATTTTCGCAGAAACCGTGGCCAAACAACGGCATTGCGCCAGCGTCCTCTTCGTGGAATGACGATACCACCCTCCCCGGAAGCCAGCGAACAGACCATTTCCAGCCAATGACCCGATCCACAGTTTTCGCGCCTTTCGATATCGTCGAAGGCGACCGCAAGCGCGGCATCGTGCTGCTGGCCGACCACGCCCGGCGCGACCTGCCCGAGGAGTATGGCAGCCTCGGCCTGCCCGCAGCCGAATTCGAGCGCCACATCGCCTACGACATCGGCGTTGAGGCGGTGACGCGTGAACTGGCGGCACTGCTCGGCGTGCCGGCGCTGATCGCCAATTTTTCCCGACTGCTGATCGACCCCAATCGCGGCGAGGACGACCCGACGCTGATTCGGCAGCTCTATGACGGCACCGTCGTGCCGGGAAACTATCCCATCGCTGCCGAGGAGCGGGAACGGCGGCTGGACCGCTTCTACCGGCCCTACCATGACGCGGTCGGCGCCATGATCGCCTCCGTCGCGCAGGCTTCCGCGCAGGCGCCTTTCATCTTTTCGGTGCATTCCTTCACGCCGGTGATGCAGGGCGTCGAACGCCCCTGGCACGTCGGCATATTGTGGGACCTCGACGACCGCGTGGCGCGGCCGCTGATCGACATGCTGGCCGAGGACAAAACCCTCATCGTCGGCGACAACGAACCTTATGACGGCGCTCTGCGTGGCGACACCATGTTCAAGCATGCCATCGTCAACGGGTTTGCCCATGTGCTGATCGAGATCCGCCAGGACCTGATATCAGATCAGAAGGGCGCGCTCGCCTGGGCCGAACGGCTGGCGCCGATCGTTGACGCGATCGATCGTCGTCCCGATATACACCAGGTGAAAATCTTCGGCTCGCGCACCGGGCCGCTGTTAGGAGGTTTATGATGACCGAACTCAGCGACGAGCAGCAACGCGATTTCGAAGCCGCCGCCTTCCGCCGGCTGCTGGCGCATCTGCGCGAGCGCTCAGACGTGCAGAACATCGATTTGATGAACCTCGCCGGCTTCTGCCGCAATTGCCTGTCCAACTGGTATCGCGATGCCGCGACCGCCGAGGGCGTCGATCTCAGCAAGGATCAATCGCGGGAAATCGTCTACGGCATGCCCTATGCCGAATGGCAGGCGCTCAACCAGCTTGACGCCTCCGACGCCAAGAAGGCCGAATTCGAGGCAAGGCGGCCCAAGGATCACTGACCCCAGCTTGGCCTAAGCGCTTTCGGCAACGAATGCTTGACTGAAGATTGAATCGATCTAATTTGCCGCGCAAAGCCAATTCCGCAGCGGATTCGACCTTATGGACGCGCAAAACGTCATGCAGACCGCCATTCGCGGGCGATGGGCCGTGGCAAGCATCTTCCTCGCCAATGGCTTCCTGACCGGCAGCTGGGCGCCGCAGATCCCGGTGTTCCTGACCCGGCTCGACATCTCCAAATTCACGCTCGGCCTGCTGATCCTTTTGTTTGGCGCCGGCGCTGTCGCGGCCATGACCTGGTGCGGCCACCTGATCTCCAGGCACGGCTCCCGCACCGTGCTGCGCTGGTTCGGCCTGTGCGGCAGCCTCGGCCTGCTGGTCGTCGCGCTGGCGCCCAATGTGCCGCTGGCGGCCATCGCCATGTTCATCTTCGGCGGCCTGGTCGGCGGCATGGATGTCGCCATGAATTCCAATGCGGTGGTTGTGGAAAGAAGGCTTTCCCGCGCGATCATGTCGTCCTCGCACGGCTTCTGGAGCCTCGGCGGTTTTGCCGGCGGGGCGCTTGGCGGCTTCGCCATCCAGAACTACGGGCATCTGGCCCACGCAGTTGTGGTGACGGCGATTGCCTTTGCCGTGCTCGCGGTAGCGGTCCGCCATCTGATCGTCGAAGATAAGCCCGAGGTTGCCGAGCATCATAAATTCACGCTGCCGGCAAATCCGCTGGTCTATCTGGTCGGGCTGATGGCGCTGCTAACGATGATCTCCGAGGGTGCGGTGCTCGACTGGGCGGCGTTGTATCTTCGCCAGGAACTCGGTGCCGACCTGGCCGTTGCCGGCCTCGCCTACGCCGCCTTTTCTGGCGTCATGGCGCTCATGCGCTTCCTCGGCGACGGCGTGCGCAACCGCTTCGGCGCGGTGATGATGCTCCGCGTCTCGGCGCTTGTCGCCGCCGCCGGCATGCTGGTCGCTGGTCTGGCGCCGTCGCCCTGGCTCGCCATCGCGGCTTTTGCCTTTTGCGGCTTCGGCATCGCCAACATGGTGCCGATCATCTTTTCCGCCGGCGGCAATCAGGAAGGCATGTCTTCGGGCACCGGCATGAGCGTCGTCACCACCATGGGCTATTCCGGCATTCTGGTGGCGCCGTCGGCGATCGGCTTCGTTGCCGAGCACTCAAGCTTCGGTCCGATCTTCGTTGCTTTGTCGGGGCTGCTGGTCATCGTCCTGCTGATGGCCGGACTGGCTCACCGCGCCGAGTTCGCTCCGGCTCCGGCCGAATAGCGCTTCAGTTCCTCGTAGAGGAAATCCGCGACGCGGCGGATGCGTACGCTGGTGCGCACATCGCGGTGCATGACCAGCCATACCGGCAGCACCGGCAGCGGCAGGCCCGGCAGCACCTTCTCGACCACGGGATCACGCTCGGCCAGTGGCTCCTGGCCGAGGCCGATGCCGTTTCCCGCCCGCACCGCTTCCCACAAGACGATCTGGTTGTCGGCGCGGAAGCGGAAACTGCTGCGGGTGACCGGGATGCCATATTGGGCAAAGCCGCGGATGATATCGTCGCTGCGGTCGAAGCCGATCAAGGCGTGGCCGGCAAGGTCGGCTGGCTTGAGGGGACGGCCAACCCGGTCGAGATAGGATTTGGCCGCGCAGGCGCAGAGCGGGATATCGCTGACCTTGCGCGCCACCAGCTCGTTTTGCGCCGGCTTGACCATGCGGATGGCGATATCGGCATCGCGTCGCAGCAGGTTCTCGACCTGGTTCGAGGCGACGATCTCGACCTCGATGCCGGGCTCCTCGACGCCCAGCCGCGCCGTCATCTCGGGCAGCACATAGGCCGCCACCACCTCGCTGGCGGCAATGCGCACCGTACCCTCGATCGCTTCGACCGAGCCCAGCGCCAACAGTGAGAAGGCGCTCGCCTGCTCGCTGACCGCCTTGCCGCGCTCGAACAGCGTGCTGCCGGCTTCCGTCAGTTCATAGCCATGTCGCCCACGCCGGAACAGCGTGACGCCCAGCGCCTGTTCCAGTTCGCCGATGTGACGCCCGAGCGTCGGCTGGCTTGCCGACAGCTTTCGCGCCGCAGCCGACAGGCTGCCGGTCTCCGCCACGGTGACGAAACTCTTGATCAGGTTCCAGTCGATTTCAGCCATTCATTTGTGAATATCAGAACACCAATGTCAGTCAATTTCTATTCGTTTGCAAAGGCTCCACATTGCGGACCTAAACGCAAACACGGAGACGAAAAATGACCAAGATCGCAATCCTCGGTGCCAATGGCCGGCTCGGCCGCGTGGTTGGCAAGGCCTTCATCGACGCCGGCTTCGACGTCCGCGCCGTCACCCGCAACGGCAAGGTACCGGCTGAACTGAACGGCGCTACAGCCGTCGCCGGCGATGCGCTCGACCGCGAAGCGCTGATCCGCGCCACAGAAGGTGTCGACATCATCTTCAACGGCCTCAACCCGATCTACACCGACTGGGGCAAATGCCTGCCGATGGCCGAAAACGTCATGGCCGCCTGTCATGCGAACGGCACGCTGCACCTCTTCCCCGGCACCGTTTACAACTATGGCTCGCCCATGCCGGCGGTGGTCACTGAAGACACGCCGTTCCGCCCGACGACGGAGAAGGGCCGCATCCGTGTCGCCATGGAGGCGCTGTTTCGCCGTGAGGCAGACGCCGGCCGGGTGCGCACCATCATTCTGCGCGCTGGCGATTTCTTCGGCGGCACCGGCAGCGGATCTTGGTTCGATCTGGTGGTCGCCGCCAAGATGAACAAGGGCGTCTATACGGCGCCTGGTCCGGCCAATCTCGTGCATGAATGGGCCTATCTGCCGGACTTCGCCGTGGGTTTCGTCGGGGTGGCGCGCAATCTCGACAAGCTCGGCTTCTACGAGGCGCTCAACTTCCCCGGCCACGCCGTCACCGATCTCGAGATCAAGGCAGCTTCCGAGAAGGCGCTGGGCCATCCGCTGAAACTGACGTTCATGCCCTGGTGGGTGCTGCGCGCCGGCAGCCCGTTCGTGGCCATGTGGCGCGAAATCGTCTCGATGTCGTATCTGCGCTTCCAACCGCACCGGCTGGTTTCCGACCGGCTGGAAGACATCATCGGCGAAATCCCGCGCACCCCGCTGGATGCGGCCATCTCGCAAGCCCTGGACGACATCGGCATTGCCAGCGTCGACAAGGCAAACAGGAGCAAGGCCGCCTGAGCAACCGGTGAAAAGAAAAGCCATGCAAGCTCAACGGCTTGCATGGCTTTTGTCGTTGCATCGGGGGCTTAGATCCGGCCCATCAGCAGCAGTATCAAAAGCACCACCAGGACGAGGCCGACGATGCCCGACGGGCCGTAGCCCCAGGATCGCGAGTGCGGCCAGCTCGGCACGGCGCCGATCAGGACGAGAACAAGGACGATGATGAGGATGGTGCTGATCGGCATCGGAAGCTCCCGCTTTGCGTGCTGCTCGGAGACAACGCTTTGCGTTGCTCCTGGGGACAATGCAAAAGGCCGCCCGGTTGTTCCGGACGGCCTTTTTTGTCTGGCTGATCGAATGCAGCTATTCGGCGGCCTTCGGGAAGGCGATTGCCGGTTCGTCAAGCGGACCTGGTCTTGGCCCTGCGACCGCATCGGGCTTCTTGTCGCGCCGGAACAACCGGCGGAAGAACGCATAGAAGCGGCTGTTCTTGCTGCGTGTGAACACCATCAGCATTGCTGGTGTCACCACCAGCGTCAGGATGGTGGCGAAGGACAAGCCGAAGACGATCGCCGACGACAGCGAAATCCACCACTGGGTCGACGGGGCGTTGATCGTCGTCTCGTGGTGGAAGATTTCGAGGCCGAGGCCGAAGGCGATCGGCAGCACGCCGAGGATGGCCGACATGGCGGTCAGCACCACCGGCCGCGCACGCTCGCGGCAGGTCTGCAGCACGGCGTCCATCTTGTCCCAGCCTTCTTGGCGCAGCCGGTCATAAGTGTCGATCAGCACGATGTTGTTGTTCACCACCACGCCGGCCAAGGCGATGACGCCGATGCCCGACATGACGATGCCGAACGGCTGGCCGGTGATCAGCAGCCCGAGCAGCACGCCGATCGTCGACATGACCACGCAGGACAGCACCATCAGCACGCTGGTGAACTTGTTGAACTGCATGAGCAGCACGATGCAGATCATGAAGATCGCGGCGCCGAAGGCCTTGCCAAGGAAGGCTGAGGCTTTTGCCGACTCCTCGTCCTGGCCGGCGAGCTTCCAGCGTATGCCCGGAAGCTCCATCTCGGCCATCTTCTTCTTGACCTCGGCCTGTGCCTCCGCCGGCTGGGTGCCGGTCGCCAGATTCGCCTGAACGGTGACCGTTCGCTGCGCGTCGATGCGGTTGAGGATGCCGGTCGTCAGTTCGGGTTCGCGGCTGACGAAATTGGAGATCGGCACCGACCCTTGCGCCGTTTGCACCCGCAATTGGTCCAGCGTCGCCAGTGTGCGGCGGTCCTCAGGCAGGCGCAGCCTAATGTCGACGGCGTCGTCGGCCCCTGGCGGACGATATTCGGACAGCTTCAGCCCGGTTGTCACCAGTTGCACGACCGTGCCTACCGAGGCCGGGCTGATGCCGTATTGCGCGGCCTTGGCGCGGTCCACCTTCAGCGCCCAGTCGATGCCTGGCGGCGGCAGCCCGTCCGAAATGTCTATGACACCGGGCACCGTCTTCAGCATTTTGGCCACTTCGCGGGCCTTGTCGTTCAAGCCGGCAGGGTCGGTCGCCGACAGGCGGACCTGGATCGGCTTGCCGGTCGGCGGACCGGCATCCGGTACCCTGACTTCGACGTCGACGCCGGGAATGCCGGCCATGGCGACGCGCAGGTCGGAAAGCACGTCATTGGCGGGCTTGCGCTGGCGCCAGTCGACGAATTCGTACTGGATGACGCCGATGACATCCTCGGCGACGTCGTTGTTGGCCGATCCTTGCGCCTTGCCGGCGCGTGTGTAGACGGACTTGATGCCCGGCCAGCCGAGGATGCGCTTTTCCGCCTGGCCGACGGCCGCGTCCATCTCGTCCAGCGAAAGGTTGCCGCGCGCATGGACGTAGAGCAGACCGTAATCCGGTTCGACGTTGGGGAAGAATTCGACGCCGTTACCCTTCTGGACATAAGTCCATACCGAACCAACCAGCAGCACGACGGTAAGCAGCAGCGTTATGATCGGATGGCGCACGGCGAGTTTGACCGTGCCCATATACACGCCGTCCTTGTGCTCCGGCTCCTTGTGCGCCTTGCCGAAAATGGCGCCCAGCGTCGGTGTGAAGACCAGCGCGTAGAGCATCGAGGCGCCGAGCGTCACGATCAGCGTGATCGGCATGTATTTCATGAACTCGCCGACGATGCCCGGCCAGAACAGCAGTGGCGAGAAGGCGGCAATGCGCGTCATGGTCGCGGCGATGACCGGTCCGGCCATGCGGTTGGCGGCCAGCGCATAGGCCTCTTTCTTGTCCATGCCCTCGGTCATTCGCCGTTCGGCGAATTCGGTGACGATGATGGCGTCGTCGACCAGCATGCCGACGGCCAGGATCAGGCTGAACAGCACGACGATGTTCACCGTGAAGCCGAGCAGCGACAGCATCAATATGCCGAGCAGGAACGATGACGGGATCGCCAGCCCGATCAACAGCGAGGCACGGCCAGACAGTGCATAGAGAATGACGATGAACACCAGGATGACGGCGATCATCACGTGGTTCTGCAGGTCGCCGAGCAGCTGCCGGATCGATGTCGACTTGTCCTGGCTGTAGGAAACGATGCTGCCTTCGGGCAGCTTCTTGGCATACTCGTCGGCGATCGCCTTCACCGCGTCGACGGTTTCGACGAGGTTGGCGCCGATGCGCTTCTTGACTTCGATGGCGATGGCCGGCTTGCCGTTGAGCCGGGTGATCGTCTCGGCATCCTTGTAGGTCGAGCGGATGGTGGCGATGTCGCGGGCGCGCACCACGGCGTTCGGGCCGGCGATCACCGGCAGGTTGGCGACATCTTCCGGCGTCTCGATCAGCGACGGCACCTTGACCGCATATTTTCCTTCGGCGCCCTCGATGTTGCCGGCCGCAACCAGGCTGTTGGAGGCGCCGACACCGGCGATGAGCTGGTCGAGCTGCAGTCCATAGGACGACAGCTTCACAGGATCGACGATGACCTCGACGAGATCGTCGCGCGCGCCTTCGAGATCGGCTTCGAGCACGCCCGGAACCTCTTCGATGCGGTCACGCAGGTCGCGCGCCGCCGCCGTCAGCGCCCTTTCCGGGACGTTGCCCGCCAAAGTCACAACCAGAACCGGGAACTCCGAAAGGTTGACCTCGTTGATGGTGGGCTCGTCGGCCGATTGCGGCAGGTCGCGCTTGGCGTCCGAAACCTTGGCGCGGACATCCTCCAGCGCCGTCGACAGATTGGCGCCGGGGTTGAATTCGACCAGCACGTAGCCACCGCCCTGGAAGGCGGCCGAGCGCATTTCCTTGACGTTGGAAAGGCTCTTCATGCGCGTCTCGACCGGACGCAGCAGCAACCGCTCCGAATCCTCGGGCGAGATTCCCTGCAGGCTCAGGCTGACATAGATGATCGGAATCTGGACGTCCGGCTCTGCTTCCTTCGGGATGGACATATAGGACAGCGCGCCGGCCACGATGAAGAAGATCATGAAGGACAGCGTGAGCCGCGCATTGCGGATCGCAAAACCAACGATACCCATTCGCAAAGTTTCCCGTTGCCTGTTGTGTTGCGCCGCTTACTGGGTCGCGCCGGTGGCTTCGCCGATCAGCTTCTTGATCATCGCCGGATCGGCTTCGACGGCGTTGACTGTATCGCCTTCGGTCACCAGGTCCTGTCCTTGCACAATGATGCGGGCATCCTTGGGAATGCCGCCGAGCACCAGGCCCTTTGGCGAATCGTCGACAAGATCGATCGGGTAAAAGACGACCTTGTTGTTCTTGTCGACGGCGCGGATGCCGAGATCGCCCTTGTCGCCGAGCGTTACCACCGAACGCGGCAGCATGACCGCATCGGTCGGCTGCGCGCTGAGCGAAATTTCCGCCGTCATGCCCGCCGGCAGAGCGCCGTCGGCATTGGGGATGGCGACCTCGATACGGAAGGTGCGGGTGGCCGACGACGCATCGCGGCTGATATAGCGCACCGTGCCGTCGACGATCTGGCCACTGACCAGTCGCACATTCGCCTTATCGCCAATCTTCAAATAGCCGAGATCGCTTTCGCTGACCTCGCCCCGGGCGACAATGGGATCGAGGCTGAGAATGGTGGCGACCTCGCCGCCCTGCATGACGGCGCTGCCAAGCTCCACCGGCACGCGGTCGATGATGCCATCGAACGGCGCCTTCACCTCGTTGCGGTCAAGCTCGGCTTGCATGGCTTCCAGCTGTGATTGCGCCAACGTCAAATTGGAGCGGGCGGTATCGAGCTGCAGCTTGGGCAGATTGCCGGTTTTCATCAGCCGCAGGGCGGCTTCGAGCTCGGCCTGGCGCTGCACCAGAAGCTGCTTGGCATTGTCGACAGCCGAGATCTTCTCCTCGGCAGCCAGCATCAGCACCAGATCTCCGGCCTTGACGTGCTGGCCCTGCTTGACCGGCAACTCGGCAATGACGCCAGCCACCCGCGTCGCCAGCACGGCGCGCTTGTCGGCTTCGGTCAATCCCGAAATGCGGATGGCGCGGGCATAGGTGGCGCGCGGCGGCGTCACCACGGCGACGGTGCGAACCGGCGGCTTTGGCTGTTCGACTTCCGCTGCCTTGGGCTTGTTGTCGACGGAGGCGCTGCCGACGGACGAGAACACGCCCGTCCCAACCCACGCCGCGAAGCCAACAAGCACGACAACGGCTGCAAGCTTGTGAAACCTGATCTTCATCATCGTTTTTCCACTGTGCGGGGCATGGCCAGGCCGCGTCTTCTACTCGGGCGCGCTGCCGATATGGGTGCGCGCAAGGCCGTGTTCAATTTGCCGTGAACGGCGAAGCGCGCTTCTACATCAAAGTTGCACCGCAAAATAGTCAGAAAAGTTGATGGGTTATGGTGCCACCGGGCAGGCGCACCCGCCATTCCCAGGCTTCTGGCCGCCTGCCAGCCCGCTTTCTCTGGTCTTCATGCTCGTGGCAGTAGGCGTCAGGATAATGTGCAACCTCTCAACTATGTGAAGTAACCAGGGGCGAATCCGTCAGGTAATCAGCCTCAACAGACGGAAAAGCCTCTCGAATGTCTTGCCATAGGGTGGACGCAACAAGCCACCAGCACTCAGCTTGGACTGCAGGAAAACCGGCTTCTCCTTGCTGAAGGTGCGAAAGCCCCATTCGCCGTGGTAGGCGCCCATGCCACTGGCGCCAACACCGCCGAAGGGCTGTCTTTCCTGCACCAGATGCAGCATGCAATCGTTGATCGTGACACCGCCGGCGATGGTTTCGCGCAGGATCCGCTGGCGGTTGCCGTGATCGCGCCCGAACCAATACAGCGCAAGCGGCCGCTCCACCCGGTTCACGTGATCGATGGCGTCGTCGATCGTGCCGTATTCGATGATCGGCAGCACCGGCCCAAAAATCTCTTCGCGCATCAGCCGCAGATTTTCGCCTGCGTTCCTGACCAGGGTCGGCGTCATCTTGCGGTTGGTGGCGCCGAGGTCTTCGCCGGCCGGGTTGATCTCGATGATTTCGGCGCCGCTCTCGCGGGCCTCGGCGATCATATCGCCAAGGCGCTGACGATGCCGTTCGCTGATGATTGAGGTATAGTCGGGGTTGTCGCGCAGGCTCGGGTAGAGCCGCTTCATGGCCGCGGCAAGTTTTGCGGCGATCGCCTCGCTCTGCCCTTGCGGGACGAGCAGATAGTCGGGCGCGATGCAGGTCTGTCCGGCGTTCAGAAGCTTGCCATAGGCGACACTGGCCACCGCCGCATCGAGATCGCAGGACGCGTCGAAGATGGCCGGCGACTTGCCGCCGAGTTCGAGCGTGACCGGCGTCAGATTGGCCGCCGCCGCCAGCGCGACCTGACGGCCGATTGCGGTCGAGCCGGTGAACAGCAAATGATCGAACGGCATCGATACGAATGTCTTTCCGACGTCGGCATCACCGATGACGACGCTCATCTCGTCGGGCGCAAAATGCTTGCCGACCAGTCGATCGAGCAGCGCGGAGAATTGCGGCGTCAGTTCGGACGGTTTGAGCAGAACGCGATTTCCCGCGGCCAACGCGGCAGTGGCCGGCGCGATGGCGAGCTGGAAAGGATAGTTCCAGGGCGACACGATGCCGACGACACCGACCGGCTGCGGAAGAAGGCGGTTGCGTCCCGGCAGAAACGGCAGGCTGGTGGCAACGCGGCGCTCCCGCATCCATCCGCGCAAATGCGCCAGTGCATGCCGTATCCCGGCGCGGACGACGAACAATTCCGCCAGCCGCGTCTCCTCGGCCGACCGGCCGCCAAAATCGGCGTCGATGGCGGAGCATATTTCGGCCTCATGCTGCTCGGTGAGCGCCAGCAGGCGCTTGAGGCGATCCTTGCGGACGTCGAAGCCTGGAAAGGGCTCTTTCTCGAATGCCCTGCACTGCAGCTCGAACAATGCGCCGAGGGCATCCTGTCTGGTCTGCAACATCGCAACCTCCCGTTTACGTCTAGGTAAGCTACAACGCGCCATGGGCCGAATCCAGCACTTCCCCGGTTCCCCTGGGGAAGCACTGCGCCACACCGGTCCTGACGGACTGATCTATGCCTGACGGCGTACCTGCTCAGGCCTTTTGCGCGCCGCCAGAAATTCCTTGACCCGCCGGCCAGGTGCGGGACCACGCACCGGCTTGAAACCGTCATCGAGTTCGCCGGAGAGATCGAGCGTCGGCCGCTTGCCGACGACGTCGTAATTCTCCTCCAGCCAGTCGCTGGCGGCGGTGCGGCCGAGGTCGCGCAGATAGGCCAGGAAGGCCCATTCGGCATTGACCTTTGACGATGCCGACAGGTCCTTGAACGCCTCGTCGGCATCGATGCGGTGCATGCGAATGTCGCGGTATTCGCCATGCGGCAAGCGGCCGGCGGCGATCAGTTCCTTGACGAAGGCGATCGAGCGGAATTCCCGCAGCAGCCCGGCGTTGAAGGTGATCTCGTCGATGCGGTTCTGGATTTCGTTGGCGCTCTTCGGCGTCCCTTCGCGCACCACCGGATTGATCTGCACCAGAAGCACATCCTCGGTCGCCGCCGTCTTGAAGAACGGATAAAGCGCCGGATTGCCGCCATAGCCGCCATCCCAATAGGGCACGCCCTTGATCTCGACGGCCTGGAACAGTTGCGGCAGGCAGGCCGAGGCCATCACCGTGTCGAGGTCGATCTCGCCGTCCGAGAAGACGCGCAGCTGCCCGGTCTCGACATTGGTGGCCGAGATGAACAGCTCCATCGATTTGCAGGCACGCACATTGCCGAAATCGATCTCCTGTTCGACTACGTCGCGCAGCGGGTTGAGGCCGAGCGGATTGGCGACATAGGGCGAAAACACCCGCGACATGGTGTCGAAGAAGAAATAGCCGGGCGTGTTCTCGATCGACCAATTGCCCCAGGCGACATCCCACGGCATGCGCTGCACCGGGCTGAAGCGGCCCTTGGCCGCCACCGCGCGCCAGAAATCGTCGAGCTTTTGCCGCGCGCCGTCGACTCCGCCGCGAACAAAGCCGTCGGCCAGCGCCACCGCATTCATGGCACCGGCGCTGGTGCCGGAAACCGCTGAAATGTCGAGCCTGCCATCCTCCAGCAGCCGGTCGAGCACGCCCCAGGAAAAAGCCCCGTGCGAGCCTCCGCCCTGCAGCGCAATGTTGATCTTCTTGGTTTCCTCCGCCTTGCCGTTCTTCGTCATGGCGTTCCTGTCGATTTGGTTGCTGCGTACCTCGTTGCATCCGGGAATCGGAGCGGCTCGGCTGCAGCGGACTTATGTTGCAGTGCAGCATATAAGTCCCGACCAAGGCAAGAACACGAACACGGTCGCGTGATCACATGAAATTTCGGTCATGAAGAAAAAGCCTCTCCACTTCGAAGCGGAGAGCTGGCTTCGAACGCTGGGAAGCTCAGGCCACCAAATCCGGCACCGGTCCGACATAGCGCGACTGTGGCCGGATCAGCCGTCCGGTCGCCTGTTGCTCACGCGCGTGCGCGATCCAGCCCGCCATCCGCCCGGCGGCAAAGACATTGCTGAACGCCTCTTTCGGAAAGCCCGCCGCCTCCAGCAGCAGCGCGGTGTAGAACTCGACATTGGTCTGCAGCGAGCGCGACGGCTTGGCGACCCGGAGCACGTCGAGCGCGGCCTGCTCCACTTTCTCGGCGAAGGCCAGCCGGCGACCGGTTTCGCCCTGGCTGCCGAGTTGCCGCACCACCGCCTTCAAGACGTCGGCGCGCGGATCGCGCACCCGATAGATGCGGTGACCAAAGCCCATGATGCGTTCGCCGCGCGCAATTTCGGCGCGCAGCCAGCCGGCGGCATCGCCATGCGCATCGATCGCATCCAGCATCTCGATCACCGGTCCAGGCGCCCCGCCATGCAGCGGACCTTTGAGGGCACCTAGCCCTGCCAGCACCGACGATGTCAGGCCGGCCTGCGTCGATGCCACCACGCGCGTCGCGAAGGTCGATGCGTTGAGGCCGTGATCGCAGACGGTCACCAGATAGGTGTCGAGCGCCGTGGCCAGCGCCGGTGACGCGGCAGTGCCGGTCAGCATCCTCAGCATGTCGCCGGCATGATCGGCGTGCGGGTCGGGGGCGATCGCCGGCGCCCCACGCTTGGCGCGCAACAGGGCCGGCGTCAGCACCGCAGGTGCCGCGATCAGCCGCAGCGCATCCATCAATGTGTCGCCGTCCGGCAGCATCGCAATGCCGGCGCGCATGGCGCTGTAGATGTCGAGCGGCGCCAGCGAGGCAAGCATCGGGTGAAGCCGCGCGAGGACGTTAACGCGCGCCTCGCCGATCCTCTCCGCCAGTTCCGCATCGCCCGGAAGATCCTCGAAGAAGCCGTCGAGCAACAGGCGAACCACCTGTGCGTAGCGCCAGCGGCCGGCCAGTTCCGGCAGCGAATGCCCGCGGATGGTGAGACGACCGCCAAGACCATCGACGTCGGAAAGCACTGTCTCCGCCGCCACCACGTCATCGAGCCCGTTTGCCATGGCTGTCTCCTTGACCAATTTCGTATTGGAGATAATGGTGAGCGATCGAATCATCAATCTTGATCAAGTGAATCAATATGTCGGAGCGTCAACATGTCGGAGTGGTTGACCCGGGAAGAGGCGATGGAGCGCCTGAAAGTGCGCCCGCAGACACTCTACGCCTATGTCAGCCGTGGCCGCATCGGCATGCGGCCGGACCAGGCCGATCCGCGCCGAAGCCAGTATCGCGCCGACGACATCGCGTCGCTGGCGACCCGCCGGGCGCGCGGGCGAACGCCCCAGGCCATCGCCGAAAGCGCCATCGCCTGGGGTGAGCCGGCGATTGCCACCGGGATATCGACCATCGTTCACGGCCGCCTCGTCTATCGCGGCCAGGATGCGGTTGCGCTCTCCGAGAAGGCCTCGCTGGAGGACACGGCAAGGCTGCTATGGGCATCCGATGGTCCTGTGTCGTTCGCTTCGCCGGCCCCTCACAGCGGCCAGGAACGCGGCCGGCCGGCTGCCTTCGCCAAACTGGCTTTGCTGGCAGCCGAGGGCCGGCCTTCGCTCGGACGCATGCCGGCTTCGCTGCATCAGGATGCGGCTGGCGCCATCGGAGTTATCGCGCAAGCGTTGGGCGCGGTTGCCGGAACGGCTGCCCTCCACATAAGACTGGCGCGGGGCTGGTCCGTTGACACCGCAGGCGCAGCCCTGATCCGCCGGGCGCTCGTCCTGTTGGCCGATCATGAATTGAATGCATCGACCTTCGCAGCGCGTGTCGCCGCCTCCACCGGGTCGCCGATTGCCGCTTGCCTGCTGGCCGGCCTCGCCACGCTTTCGGGACCGCGCCATGGCGGCGCGGGCGAGGCGGTCATGATCCTCGCGGAGGATGCGCAAAGGCTGGGACCGGACACGGCTGTCGAGCGCTGGCTTGGTCATGACAGGCCAATGCCTGGCTTTGGCCATCCGCTTTACCCCGAAGGCGATCCCAGGGCTGAAGCCTTGCTGGCTGTCTTCAAGGTCGATCGAGGGTTCTCACGGCTGCGCGACGCGGCCTTTGCCGCAACGGGCTTGCACCCGAACATCGATTTCGCCCTGGCGGCGTTGACCCGCAGCCTGCGCCTGCCGCCCGATGCGCCGTTCCGCCTGTTCGCGCTCGGCCGCAGCATCGGCTGGACCGCGCACGCCGTCGAACAGGTCACCAGCAGCGACCTGATCAGGCCGCGCGCCCGCTACGAGGGACCGTTGCCATAGATTTCCGGGTTGCAGGATTTTCGATCACGTCACGACATGGTGTCGAGCTTGCGCTGCATGGCGGCGATCTGTTCCTTCAGCTCCTGAAGGTCGTCGGATTTTTCCGGCGCTTCCTTCCTGGCCGGCTCGGTCGGCGCCGGAGCTGGGCCATTCGAGCCGACGGGCGGGAATGGCGTAAATAGGCGCATGGCGTTCTGGAACATTTCCATGTTGCGCCGCGTCTGTTCCTCCAGCGCCTTGATCGGCGTGGCGATTTTCATCATGTCGAGCGGCGACTTGACCAGCGCGCCCTTCATCTGCTCGCGAAAGCGCTCCTGCTCCTTGGAGAAGGCCATCATCGACTGCTCGAGGAAGCTCGGCACGATCATCTGCATCTGGTCGCCGTAAAAAGCGATGAGCTGGCGCAGGAATGGGATCGGCAGCATGTTCTGCCCATCCTTGTTCTCCAGTTCGAAGATGATCTGGGTCAGCACCGGATGGGTGATGTCATCGCCGGTCTTGGCGTCCTGGACGGTGAACTCCTGGCCCTTCTTGACCATGTCGGCCAGGTCCTCGAGCGTCACATAGGTGCTGGTGCCGGTGTTGTAGAGACGGCGGTTGGCATACTTCTTGATAATGATCGGATCGTCTTTCGCGGCCATCAGTATCCTCCCCGGGACCCCGGCTGGCCTGAGTAAGCAGCCGGTGACGATTGCGCCTCTTTCGAGGATATGCGCAAAAGCGTCACAATTCCAAGTGGTTTGTGCAGTGCGGCATCAATTAATGCTGCATGGCAGGCACAATATGCTGCGCAGCAAAGGCGGTGCCGTTGCCGTGAGCACGTGCGGCATGCTTGCGGCGCATGGCCGGCATGCCCATTTCCGGTTTGACTTGGATCATGGAAAGGGCAAGAAAAGTCTCCAACCATAGCCAAAAAACAAGCTCGAAGTCTGGAGAAGAAAATGTCCGCTGCCAATGCCATCGTTGTCGCCAGTGCGGCGCGCACCCCCGTCGGCTCCTTCAACGGCGCCTTCGCCAACACGCCGGCGCATGAGCTCGGTGCCGTCGTCATCCGGGAGCTGCTGTCGCGAGCCGGTGTCGAACCGGGCGAGGTCGACGAAGTCATCCTCGGACAGGTGCTGACCGCCGCGCAAGGCCAGAACCCGGCCCGTCAGGCATCGATCAATGCCGGCCTGCCCATAGAGACCACCGCCTGGGGCCTCAATCAGGTTTGCGGTTCGGGCCTGCGCGCCATTGCGCTCGGCATGCAGCAGATCGCCGCCGGCGACGCCAAGCTGGTCATCGCCGGTGGACAGGAATCGATGTCGCTTTCGGCGCATGCCCAACACCTGCGCGCCGGCGTCAAGATGGGCGACTTCAAGCTGATCGACACCATGATCAAGGACGGACTGTGGGACGCCTTCAATGGCTATCACATGGGCAACACCGCCGAAAACGTCGCTCGCCAGTTCCAGATCACCCGCGACGACCAGGACCAGTTCGCACTGGCCTCCCAGAACAAGGCCGAGGCCGCGCAGAAGGCCGGCAAGTTCCAGGACGAGATCGTCGCCGTCACCATCAAGGGCAAGAAGGGCGACACCATTGTCGACCAGGACGAGTACATCCGCCACGGCGCCACGATCGACGCCATGACCAAGCTGAAGCCGGCCTTCGACAAGGACGGCACGGTGACCGCCGCCAACGCGTCGGGCATCAATGACGGCGCTGCCGGCGCCCTGCTGATGAGTGAAGCGGAAGCTGTCAGGCGCGGCATCACCCCGCTGGCGCGCATCGTGTCCTGGGCTACCGCAGGCGTCGATCCGGCGATCATGGGCACAGGCCCGATCCCGGCCTCGAAGAGGGCGCTGGAGAAGGCCGGTTGGTCGGTCAAGGACCTCGACCTTGTGGAGGCCAACGAGGCATTCGCGGCCCAGGCCTGTGCCGTCAACAAGGGCATGGGCTGGGATACCTCGATCGTCAACGTCAATGGCGGCGCCATCGCCATCGGCCACCCGATCGGCGCGTCCGGCGCCCGCGTTTTCAACACGCTGGTCTTCGAAATGCGTCGCCGCGGCGCCAAGAAGGGCCTTGCCACACTGTGCATTGGCGGCGGCATGGGTGTCGCCATGTGCATCGAAGCCCTGTAGCATTATCCGGGCGGCGCAAGCCGCCCGTTCCTTATCCAGTGCCTGAAAAGCCCGACAACAGGGCGATATCAAAAAGGGGAAGCGCATGAGCAAGGTTGCAATCGTCACCGGTGGGTCGCGCGGCATTGGTGCGGCGATATCGATCGCGCTGAAAAACGCCGGCTATTCGGTTGCCGCCAATTATGCCGGCAATGACGAGGCAGCGGCGAAGTTCAGCGCGGAGACCGGCATCAAGACCTATAAATGGTCGGTCGCCGACTACGATGCCTGCAGCGCCGGCATTAAGCAGATCGAAGCCGACCTTGGTCCGGTTTCCGTGCTGGTCAACAATGCCGGCATCACCCGTGATGGCATGTTCCACAAGATGACACGCGAACAGTGGAAAGAGGTCATCGACACCAATTTGTCCGGCGTCTTCAACATGACGCATCCGCTGTGGGGCGGCATGCGCGACCGCAAGTTCGGCCGCGTCATCACCATCTCCTCGATCAACGGCCAGAAGGGCCAGGCCGGTCAGGTCAACTATTCCGCCGCCAAGGCCGGCGACATCGGCTTCTCGAAGGCGCTGGCCCAAGAAGGCGCACGGGCCGGCATCACCGTCAACGTCATCTGCCCCGGCTACATCGCAACCGAGATGGTCAAGGCGATCGACGAAAAAGTGCTCAACGAACGCATCATCCCGCAGATACCGGTCGGCCGCCTCGGCGAACCCGAGGAGATCGCGCGCTGCGTCGTCTTCCTCGCCTCCGACGAGGCCGGCTTCATCACCGGTTCGACCATTTCTGCCAATGGCGGCCAATACTTCGCCTGAGGCTTTGGCGTCCCTCGCTGACAAGCGATGTACCGGCCCAACGGCCGGTACCCGCGACGAGGCAGCGAGCCTGACAATGGCCGTCAGGCAGCGAGCTTCAGCCCTGGCTTGGCTGCAGGCTTAGTCTGGGCGATCGGATCCGGCCGGCGGGAAGGCGCCGGCAGCCGGGCAAGTGGCGCCCGGCTGAGACCTGACAGCTTCAAGGCAATGCGACGCTTCAGGAATGGATTGAGGTTCAGCAGCGAAAGCGCCAGGTTGCGGACGAGGCGCTTCACCGGGCTGCGGGCAAGCGCCATCTCGGTCATCCTGCCAGCCAGACCAAGCACCTCCTGGGCTGCCGGACGCCGCAGCGTTTCATAGACGTCGAGCTCGACCTCCGCGCGCACCCCGTTCACCACATCGGCTAGCAGTTGGCCAAGCACGACCGCGTCAACGATGCCAGTGTTCATGCCTTGCCCGCCAGCCGGGCTGTGCACATGCGCGGCATCGCCCATCAGGAACAACCGGTCCTTGCGGTACGAGCGGACCAGGCGGTGATGCACGCGAAAACGCGAGCTCCACGTCAGGCCGAGCACCCGGGCCTGTTTCCCGGTCGGCCCACGGCTGTCGAGCAGCGCCTGGATGTCGGCGACCTCAGGCTTTTCCGGTGCGTTGTCCATTGTTGCGACGATGCGGTACGACCCGTCCGGAAGCGGCGCCACCACGACCAACCCGGCTGGCGCAAAGAACAGCGACACTTCGGTCGGCCCAACGGGCCAGTCGAGACGAACGTCGGCGAGTACGAACGACGCGTCATAGGCCGCACCGTCGAACTCGATGCCGGCGGACTTGCGCACCAGGCTGTTCATACCATCGGCGCCAACGACGTAGCGTGCCGATATCAGTCTCTCGCGGCCGTTCTCAACCACCGTCACATGCGCACCGTCAACGTCCTGAAAGACTGCCTTGGCCTCGACTGCGCGGTGAATGACTCCGCCCAGGGCGGCGATCCGTTCGGCGAACACCTGCTCGGTCAGGTTCTGCGGCAGCATCATCAAATAGGGATGCTTTGACGGAAGCGTGCCGAAAGCGAGGTTGAGCAGCGCCCGGTTGCGGTCGCGGAAGGCAAATTTCTGCAGCTTCAGGGCAAGTTCGCCCAGCCGCGGCGTCACGCCGAGAGGCTCCAGCGTTTCCAGCGTCTGCGCGTGAATGACGCCGGCGCGCGAGCTCTGAAGGCCCTGCTCCAGCCTGTCGATCAGAACGTGGTCGACACCGGCCTGGTGCAACACGATGGACAGCGCCATGCCGGTCGGGCCGGCGCCAATGATCATCACTTCTGTTGTATCGGGTAGCATTTCTCTCTCCATTTATCAACGAGTGTTGACTTTTTAATCGACGCCATTGCATTTGTCAACAGTCGTTGGCATATGAGGTTCATGATCGAGAATCAGCCTATGAAAATCAGCAAGTCGGACCGCACGCGGACCCATATCCTCGAAGCCGCACGGCTCCTGTTCGCCGAGCAGGGTTATGAGGGCGCCTCCATTCGCGACGTCGCCGCGCAGGCCGCTATCGATCCGGCCATGGTGATCCGCTATTTCCGCAGCAAGGACGAACTGTTCGCCAGGGCAGCGGTCGTCGATCTGCAATTGCCGGAATTGCAGGTGATCGACCGCAGCGCCGTCGGCGAAGCCCTGATCAGACGTTTCCTCGAAATCTGGGAAGGTCCGACCAGCGGTCCCGGCATGGCAATTCTGCTGCGTTCGGCAACCTCGAACGAATTTGCCGCCGAGAAATTGCGCGAGGTGTTTGCCAACCAGGTGTGGCCAGTGGTTGGGTCGGCCGGAGCCGCCGCCGATGCGGGTCGACGGGCCGGGCTCGTATCAAGCCAGCTGCTGGGTTTGGCGATGTGTCGATACTTGCTGCGGCTTCCGCCCGTCGTCGCCTTGTCCCACGACGAAATCATCCTGAACGTCGGCCCGACATTGCAGCGCTATGCAACGGGAGAGGGCGCACCCTAAACCGACGCTGAGAACCATTGTTGGTCGGGTCAGGCCGTCGTGCAGCGACTGCACCGGCCAAAGCACGTGATGCCGATCTGTGCCACTCCGGTACGCAGATGTTAACGGCAACAGCGCCGCCTGTGCGAAACCTGTTAGCAAGCCTGTGGATTCTCGGTGGAAAACCTGTTCACAACACAAGATATTGGAGTGAACAAACCGGGAAAATCGGGCCATCGCTGATTCGTCGCCGATTCGTTCCGGCTTTGACCGGAACGTTAACGGCGAAGTCTGAAACCACCCTCCAAATGATTAAAGCGCGTTAGGAAAGATCAACAATTTCATAATCTTGGGCGAGGTCCGCCGCCAGGATCCGATCCTTCCCCGGCAAAGGTTAACATCAGCGTTCGCCTGCATGAATCGGGCCAGTTCCAGCGATTCAGCATGTGGTGAGACTCGCCGGTCAAAAATCCACATGTAGCCGTGAACAAAAGCTGAATCTGCAGGAGTCACTGATTCGTCGCCGATTCGTTCCAGACTCGTTCCAACTGTTAACCGCGGACGGATTCGGCCCTCGAACGCGACCCTCGGACAGCAGGCAGGAACATTCCGCTTTCGCTTCGCGCGTGAAATCCCTATGTGTCGCCTGTCACACGCGCCACATTGAGGCGCGCTCCCGACAACACGGCAGAAAGCCTTATTTCCAGGTCGATGAACATTCAGCCGAAACACACTGAGCCGCTGATCTTGTCGGGCCGCGACGTGACCGCTGTGCTCGGCCCGACCAACACCGGCAAAACCCATCTCGCCATCGAGCGCATGGTGGCGCATGAAAGCGGCATTATCGGCCTGCCGCTCAGGCTGCTTGCCCGCGAAGTCTATGCCCGCGTCTGCGAGAAGGTCGGCGCCCACAAGGTGGCGCTCATCACCGGCGAGGAGAAGATCCAACCGGCAGGCGCCAGGTATTCCGTCTGTACCGTCGAAGCCATGCCGCGCGAGACCGACGCCGCCTTCGTTGCCATCGACGAGGTGCAGCTGGCCGGCGATCTCGAACGCGGCCATATCTTCACCGACCGTATCCTGCATCTGCGTGGCCGCCAGGAGACGTTGCTGCTCGGCGCCGCCACCATGCATGGCATCCTGCAGCGCCTGCTGAAGGGCGTCTCGGTGGTGACGCGGCCGCGGCTGTCGCATCTCGCCTATGCCGGATCGAAGAAGCTGACCCGTTTGCCCCGGCGCACGGCGATCGTCGCCTTCTCCGCAGACGAGGTCTATGCCATTGCCGAACTGATCCGCCGCCAGCAGGGCGGTGCTGCCGTCGTGCTCGGCGCGCTGTCGCCCCGCACCCGCAACGCGCAGGTGGCGCTGTTCCAGTCGGGCGATGTCGACTACTTGATCGCCACCGACGCCATCGGCATGGGCCTCAACCTCGATCTTGATCACGTCGCCTTCGCCCAGAACCGCAAATTCGACGGCTACCAGTACCGCAATTTGACGGCGGCCGAACTCGGCCAGATCGCCGGTCGTGCCGGCCGGCATCTGCGCGACGGAACCTTTGGCGTCACCGGCCAGGTCGATCCGCTCGACGAGGAACTGGTCAAGCGGATCGAAGGACATGAGTTCGATCCGGTGAAAGTGCTGCAATGGCGCTCTGCCCGTTTCGACTTTGCCAGCCTCGATGCGCTGAAGCGCTCGATCGAGACCAACGCGCCGGTCGAAGGCCTGACGCGGGCGCTGCCGGCGGTCGACGCTCAGGCGCTCGAGTATTTGTCCCGCGACGAGGACATAAAGGCGCTGGCCACCGACCCCAAACGCGTTGCGCTTCTGTGGGAAGCCTGCGCCCTGCCCGACTACCGGAAGATCGCGCCGGCCCAGCATTCGGACCTCATCGCCTCGATCTACATGGACCTGGCCAGGCACGGTCATGTCGACGAGAACTACATGGCCGAGCAGGTGCGCCGCGCCGACACCACCGAGGGCGACATCGACACGCTGTCGCACCGTATTGCCGAGATCCGCACCTGGACATTCGTGTCCAACCGACCCGGCTGGCTGGCCGATCAGGCACACTGGCAGGAAAAGACGCGCGAAATCGAAGACAGATTGTCGGATGCGCTGCATGAGCGGTTGACGAAACGCTTCGTAGACCGCAGGACTTCCGTCCTCATGCGGCGCCTTAGAGAAAATACCATGCCTGAAGCCGAAATCAGCCCAACCGGAACCGTCCTTGTCGAAGGCCACCATGTCGGCGAGTTGCAAGGATTCCGCTTCACCGCCGACCAGAGCGCCGGCGGCGAAGACGCCAAGGCCGTGCGTGCGGCAGCCCAGAAGGCGCTTGCCGCCGAGTTCGAGGCGCGCGCCGAACGCTTCGGTGCCTCGTCCAATGGTGATATCGCGCTCGGCTCGGACGGCACGCTGCGCTGGATTGGCGCGCCGATCGGCACGCTGGTTTCGGGCGACGAAGCCCTGAAGCCGCGCCTCGTGCTGCTGGCCGACGAGCAGCTCACCGGCCCCGCCCGCGACAAGGTCGCGGCGCGCGCCGAGCGCTTCGTCAATTTGCAGATCGAATCCCTGCTGAAGCCGCTGGTCGACCTCAAGAACGCCGAGCAGATCACCGGCATCGGCCGCGGCATCGCCTTCCAGCTCGTCGAGCATTTCGGCCTCATCAACCGCCGCGACATCGCCGAGGAGATGAAGTCGCTCGACCAGGAGGGACGCGCCGCGCTCCGCCGCCTCGGCGTGCGCTTTGGCGCCTACCATGTCTTCGTGCCGGCGTTGATCAAGCCGGCTCCGGCCGGTCTGGTGACGCTTTTGTGGGCGCTGAAGAATGACGGTAAGGACAAGCCGGGGTTTGGCGACGTGGTCCACGCGCTGGCTTCCGGCCGCACCTCGGTGGTCATCGACCCAGCTTTCGACAAGACCTTCTACAAGCTCGCCGGCTACCGCAATCTCGGCCGTCGCGCCGTGCGCATCGACATTCTGGAGCGGCTGGCCGACCTGATCCGTCCGGCGACCAACTGGAAGCCCGGTCTCGGCCAGCGCCCCGACGGCGCCTATGACGGCCAGGCCTTCATGGTGACGCCGCCGATGATGTCCATCCTCGGCGCCACCGCCGACGACATGGAAGAGATCCTCAAAGGCCTCGGCTATCGCGCCGAGCCCAAGCCGGCGGCCGAAGTGAAGGCGCGGCTCGAAGCGCAGGACAATGCCGCGCGTGAAGCCGCCGCAGCCAAGTTGGCGGCGGAAGAGGCTGCCCGCGCCGAGCAGGCCAAGGCGGCAGAAGCCGCGACTGCCGATACGGCTGTCGAGGCGCCAGCTGAAGGTTCGGAGCCTGATGCGGCTGCCGCTACCGAGGTTGCAGCCGAGGCTGTCGCGGAGCCTGTTGCCGAAGCAGCAGCGGAGGCCGTTGCGGACGCCCAGCCGGAAACTCCGGTTGCGGTCGCGGAAGACGCGCCGCCGGTAGCCGAAGCCGCAGCAGAAACCCCTGCGGAACCAGCGGCTGAGGCCGAAGCTGTCGGGGTTGAAGCCGCACCGGCAGAGCTCGAGGCGGAAGTCGAAGTCGTCGAAGCGGAAGCAGCATCGGCAGAACCGGTAACCGAGGCTTCGGCCGCGAGCGAAGATACAGCGGCTGAGCCAGCCGTGGTGGCGGAAGCCGCCGCCGGCGAGCCTGTGCCGGAGGCCGAAGCGCCAAAACCCATCCTGTTGTGGCGCCAGGGTCGCTTCGACCAGCGCCCGCGCAATCGTCAGCACGAAAACCGCGGCCGTCCGCGCAACGGCCAGGCCGCGCGCAGCGACGCGCCGGCGGACGCCGCCGGCGGGCAGCCGGCAGGCGCGCCGGGCGATCGGCCGGCCCATCCGGGACGCCGCGATCAGCGCGACGGTGCCGGCAAGCCGCGCTTCGACCGCTCGAAGTTCAAGCCGAAGCCGCAAGGCGAAGGCGCAGAGCGCCGCGATGGCAAGCCGCAGGGCGAGCGTCCCGATCGCCGCGATAACAGGTCCGACTGGAAGGGTGGCAGACCGGAGGGCAAGGGTGGCGCGCCGGGCGCAAAGCCCGCCTTCCAGCCCAAGCCGCGCGAAGAGCGCCCGGTGCGCTTTGACCCGGACTCGCCCTTCGCCAAGCTCGCCGCCTTGCGCGACCAGCTGAAGAAGTAGGCTCGGTCCGCTCCGATGGTTGCCCCAGTGGTCGCCAGAGACCGACAGCGCATCGACAAATGGCTGTTCTTTTCGCGCGCGGTGAAATCGCGCTCGCTGGCGGCCAAGCTGGTGGTCGCCGGACGCGTCCGCATCAATCGCGACAAAGCAGCGCAGGCCTCCGATATGGTCAAGCCCGGCGACGTCCTGACCATCACGCTGGAGCGGCGCATCTTCGTCTGGAAGGTGCTGAACACCGGTACGCGGCGCGGCCCTGCCGAGGAGGCGCGCCTGCTTTACGAAGACATGTCTCCACCGCCGGTGCCGAAAGACGAGGCCGTGCCGGACGCGATCCCGGCATTGCGCGAGGCAGGCAGCGGCCGTCCAACCAAGAAGCAACGCCGCCAGACTGACTGGCTGATCGGCGAGGATTGAGCCACAACCGGCTTTCGCCGCAGCGACGTTGTGGAATTCCATTCCGGGCGCGCTGATGCCGCCAGGAATGGCTGCCCTTGCCAGCGGCGGACAAAGGCGTTACCTCACCAAAAAAGCCCAGCAAAAATGGGACGTACCGGAGCCGACCGATGACCTATGTCGTGACCGACAACTGCATCAAATGCAAGTACATGGACTGCATCGAGGTCTGTCCGGTCGACTGTTTCTACGAAGGCGAGAACATGCTCGTCATTCATCCCGACGAGTGCATCGACTGCGGCGTCTGTGAACCGGAATGCCCGGCCGACGCGATCAAGCCCGACACCGAGCCGGGTCTGGAAAAGTGGCTGCAGGTCAACACCGAATACGCCGAGAAATGGCCCAACATCACCGCCAAGAAGGAGCCGCCGGCAGACGCCAAATCCTTCGATGGCGAGGCTGGAAAATTCGAGAAGTATTTCTCCGCCGAGCCCGGCGAAGGCGACTGACGAGAGTGCCGGTTTGGCCGGCATAACGCTGCATAACGGACGTGACACATCACCTGCCTTGACAGGCAGCGATTGTGCTTGGCCTTCGCGAATGCAGCAAAACCTTGATTCTTCCGACTTTTTGTGTTACATCAGCCCAACATGCCGGTGACACAACGTCGATTTATGGCGCAAACGCCCCAAATCACTGAAAGGTGAGTTTCTCAATCCGGACCAGAGCGATCTGGGGCGGGCGGTCGCATTCTGTGCGGTTTGCCGGTCCCGGCTTTTCCGGTGGGCTCACCTGTTGTGCGGCTAACGGTCGGTAATCCCGATCGGGCGAGTTCGGGCCGGCAGGACGCCGGTACCACAACGAAGGAGTTCAGGGCGTAATGGCAACGATCACCCCGCAGAAGAAGTCCACCGCGGCGCGTCACGGTTTCAAAACCGGCGAGTACATCGTCTATCCGGCGCACGGCGTTGGCCAGATCGTCTCGATCGACGAGCAGGAAGTTGCGGGCCACAAGCTGGAACTCTTCGTCATCGACTTCCAGAAGGACAAGATGCGCCTCAAGGTGCCGGTCGCCAAGGCGACCTCCATCGGCATGCGCAAGCTGTCGGAAGAGGATTATGTCGAGCGCGCGCTGAAGGTCGTTCAGGGCCGCGCCCGCGTCAAGCGCACCATGTGGTCGCGCCGCGCCCAGGAATATGATGCCAAGATCAATTCCGGCGACCTGATCTCGATCTCGGAAGTGGTGCGCGACCTCTACCGCGCCGACAACCAGCCGGAGCAGTCCTATTCCGAGCGTCAGCTCTATGAGGCGGCGCTCGACCGCATGGCGCGCGAGATCGCGGCCGTCAACCGCATGTCGGAGACCGAAGCGGTGCGCCTCATCGAGGTGAACCTCAACAAGGGTCCGAAGCGCGGCGCCAAGGCCGACAACGAAGAATCCGAACAGGAAGAAGCTGCCTGATCGCTTTCGTCCCAGAATTCATGAAAAACCCGGCCTGGCGCCGGGTTTTTTGTTTCTGGGGTAAACCCTCTCCCTTGTGGGGAGGGTCGCTGCGAAGCAGCGGGGTGGGGGTGCAGCGCAGCCCCCGACCCGGGCCTCCCCACAAGGGGGGTAGAAGGCCCTGCGATTGCCTACGCCTCGCCCGCCTCTTGCTTCAGCGTCGCGATAAAACGCTTGGTCCGCTGCTGTTCCGGATTGCTGAACAGCACGGCTGCCGGACCTTTTTCGACAACGACGCCGGCATCGAGAAACACCACTTCCTGCGCGATCTTGGAGGCGAGCCTCAGATCATGCGTCGCCATCACCATGGTCGTGCCTTCGCTGGCGAGCTGACCGAGCACGTCGACCACTTCCTGCGCCAGTTCCGGATCGAGCGCCGAGGTCGGCTCGTCGCAGAGCAGCACTTTCGGTGACGGCGCCAGCGCCCGGGCGATCGCCACGCGCTGTTGCTGGCCGCCTGATAGCGTTGCCGGCCACGCATCGGCCTTGTGCGCCATGCCGACCTTTTCGAGCAGCGCGAGCGCCCGCTCGCGCGCCTTGGCAGTCGGCCATTTCAGCACCGTCACCAGCCCCTCCATGACATTCTCGATCGCGGTGCGATGCGGGAAAAGCTGAAAATTCTGGAACACCATGCCGGTCTGCAGCCGCAACCGCTGGATATCCCGCGTGGAGACCTTGACGCCCGGACGAAACTCCAGCGTCTCATCACCGATGCGCACCGTACCCGAGGTCGGGATTTCCAAGAGGTTGATGCAGCGCAGAAGCGTGCTCTTGCCGCCACCCGAGGGACCCACAAGCGCGGTGACGCTGCCCTCCTCGATGGCGACGCTGACGCTCTTTAGCACAAGGTTGTCGCCAAACCGCTTCTCGATGCTGGTGAGACCAATCATGAGCGCGCCTCCAGAAAGCCGCCATAGCGGTTAAGCCGGGTTTCCAGTCGCGTCTGCAGGGCTGAGAGAACCGAGCTCAGCGCCAGATACAGGATCGCCGCCTCGACATAGAGGATCAGCGGCTCGTAGGTGGTGGCGACGATGCGCTGCGCCGCCTGGAACATTTCCGGCACAGTAATGGCCGCGGCCAGCGACGTATCCTTTACCAGCGAGATGAAGGTGTTGGAGAGCGGCGGCACGGCAACCCGACTGGCTTGTGGAAGAATGGTGCGCCGCATCGCCTGGCTCCAGGTCATGCCGATTGAATAGGCGGCTTCCCACTGGCCTTTCGGCACCGAGCCGATGGCCGCGCGGATGATTTCCGAGGTGTAGGCGCCGATGTTGAGCGTGAAGCCGATCAGCGCCGCGGTGAAGGCATCAAGCAGAATGCCGACTGACGGCAGGCCGTAGAAGATCAGGAACAGCTGCACCAGGAGCGGCGTGCCGCGGAAGATCCAGACGTAGAAGCGCACAAGCGCGACCAGCGGCTTCGGTCCGAACAGCCTGGCAAGTGCTGCGCCCAGGCCAACAGCCAAGCCGAGGACGAAAGACAGCAGCGTTAGCGGTACGGTGAAGATGAGCGCCGCCCACAACAGCGTCGGCAACGAGTCCAGCATCAGTTGCAGCCAGTGCGGCACGAACGGCTCCTCCCCTCACACAACTGCCGTTCCCAGTCTGGCAGTGCGACTATCGGTTGTCATATCAAGCGAAAAACGGCGAGCCATCAAAGACGGCCCGCCGCTATTTGTGATCGGGCCGGGCAAGCTACCCGCTCCGGGAATGCCGTTACTGCGACACGTCCTGGCCGAAATAGGTGTCGGCGATCTTCTTGTAGGTGCCGTCAGCCTTGATGTCGGCCAGCGCCTTGTTGATGGCGGCGACCAGTTCAGGATCGCCCTTGCGCACGATGACGCCGGAATACTCGGCGTTTTCCTGCCGCGCGGAGATCTTCACATTGGCGTCCGGCTTGTGCTTCTTGAAGTCGAGGAAGGACAGGCTGTCATTGATCGTGGCATCGGCACGGCCGGTGAGCAGAAGCTGGATCGACTGGTCGAAGCCGTCCGTGCCGACGAGTTCGGCGCCGTTGGCCTCGGCGAGTTTGCCGAAATTCGAGGTCAGCGACGACGCCACCTTCTTGCCCTTGAGATCGGGGAACGCCTTGATGGCGGTGTCGTCGCCGCGCACGATCAGCACCGCCTTGGAGGCGATGTAGGGATCGGAAAAGTCGTACTTCGCCTTGCGGGCGTCGGTGATGCCGACTTCGTTGATGACGGTGTCATAACGGTTGGCGTCGAGGCCGGCGATCAACCCGTCCCATTTGCCCTCGAGGAACTCGACTTTCACGCCGAGCTTGTCGCCGATCGCCTTGGCAATCTCAACGTCGAAGCCGACCAGCGCGCCGGCATCATTGTGATAGGTGAAGGGCGGATAGGTGCCTTCCGTGCCGACCTTGATGGTGCCGGCCTGCTTGATCTGGTCGAGATTGGCACCGGCGTGGCCGGTTGTGATTGCCAGAACCTGCAGCGTTCCGGCGATGACAAGTGAGTTGAGCCATTTCATTTTTCTGTGATCCCGTCCTTGGCCGGTGTCCGGCGCATTGTGAGAGCCGGAAACTGACAGATGCCGAGCCGCAAAATAAGGAACCAGATTTCAAAAATCGGCCGCGCCCGAAACCGAATTCTCAAAACCATGCCGGCTGGCGCCAACCAGCCGCGCTTCGGGTCGCTGCAACCTTGTTACCGGCAGCACAACCCACGCGACATGAGCGGCGGAACCAATCCCGCGCATGGCACGTTCTTGGCTGTTGTAGGGCACGGCGTCACCATTTCAACCACCCGACGCCAGACCAGGGATCGCGGTCGCCAAGCCGTCCGCAATGCCCGTAACAGGGAGCGCGGCGCATGATGGAAGACACGGCAGGACGGACCATGGTCCGCACGGCGATGAAAGCTCCCTATCTCGAGCGCGACGAGGAGCACATCCTGGCGCTGCGCTGGAAGGAGAACCAGGACCAGCACGCGCTGCACCAGATCACCGTCGCGCATATGCGGCTGGTCATCTCCATGGCCTCCAAATTCCGTCACTATGGCCTGCCGCTCGGCGACCTGATCCAGGAAGGCCATGTCGGCCTGCTGGAAGCGGCGGCACGCTTCGAGCCGGAGCGCGAAGTCAGGTTTTCGACCTATGCGACCTGGTGGATCCGCGCCTCAATGCAGGATTACATCCTACGCAACTGGTCGATCGTGCGCGGCGGCACCAGTTCGGCGCAAAAAGCATTGTTCTTCAACCTGCGGCGCCTGCGCGCCCGACTAGCGCAAGGCGCCGAGCCGATCTCCAACGCCACGCTCTACCGCGAAGTGTCGGTGGCGCTTGGCGTTTCCGAAGCCGATGTGGCGATGATGGATTCGCGCCTTTCGGCGCCCGATAGTTCGCTCAATGCGCCGCTCGCCGACGACGCTGGCGCGACCGAGCGGATGGATTTCCTGATCTCGGACGACCCCTTGCCCGACGAGATCGCTGGCGACACCATCGATGTCGAACGCAGGTCTGGCTGGCTGAAGACGGCGCTCGGCGCGCTCAACGCCCGCGAACTCAGGATCATCGAGGAACGCCGGCTGAGCGACGAGGGCGCGACGCTCGAAGCGCTCGGCGAGACGCTCGGCATCTCCAAGGAACGGGTCCGCCAAATCGAGGCGCGCGCCATGGAAAAGCTGAAAATAGCGCTGGTGCGGCAGAACCCGGAGTTCCTGGCGACGGCCGCCTGAACGCACCTGTGGTGTCTCTGAGGGTCAACGTAAGACTTTAATTATATAAGAATATATCGCCGCCATGGCGGCATTCCTCTATATTTGTGGATTGTGACCCCTTTTACAGACCCGGCCGCTGCAAATTGCGTTCTTGCGACCGAACAGGTCATAGCGGATGGGGATTTGCCATGTTGCGATGCTACGCGATCCTTGGAGCCTTGGTCCTTGTGGGCCTCACGACATTCGATGCGCGAGCCGATCGGCGGGTTGCCTTTGTCATCGGCAATTCCGAGTACCGGGACATTCCCGCTCTCAAGAATCCGGACAAGGACGCCGACGATGTGTCGAACACTTTTCGGCAGGCTGGCTTCGATGTGTTCCTTGCCAAGGACGTCACCAGGCTTCAGTTCGAGGAGCAGTTCCGCAACTATCTCGCGGCCGCGGACGGCGCCGATCTGGCCGTCGTCTACTACTCCGGCCACGGCTTCCAGATCGGCGGCGAGAATTTCCTGATCCCGGTCGATGCATCGCTTAAGGATGCAGCCGACATCGAGGTCCAGGCTGTCAAGCTGGATGATGTGCTTGAGCAGCTGCGCTCGAAATCCAAGATCCAGGTGATCATTCTCGATGCCTGCCGCAACAATCCGTTCCCACGCAAGGACTATTGGCTGCGCGACCAGCTGGTCATCACCGGCGGCACCGGCCTCGCGCAAGTCAAAGGCTCGCAGAACACGTTGATCGCCTTTGCCACGGAACCGGGAGCAATCGCCTATGACGGAACCGGCGATCTCAGCCCCTTCTCGTCGGCATTCTCGCGCCGGGCACTGGCGCCGAACCAGGAGATACGCACGGTCATGGCCGCGGTGCGCCGTGATGTCGTCAAGGCCACGGATGGCAAGCAGGTTCCGTGGGAAAACTCCTCGCTGATCGACGACGTCGTGCTGATGCGTCGCGTGACCCGGCCCTCGCTGCCGCCAGTGCTGGAGAAGGTCGTGCCGTCCGGCGCCGGTCCTGTCGCGCTGGACCTGCCGCAGCCTGTCGACGTCGACGGCGGCGCGGTCACCGTCAGCATTGAAAGCCCGCCGACGCTCGGCCGGCTGACGCTGGATGGCAAACCCGTCGAAGTGGGCCAGCCGATCCAGGGCAAGGATCTGCCGCGTCTGAAGATGGAGGTTCCCAAGGGCGTCGGCGCGCAGGAACAAGTGGACACGGTGGCCTACGCCACGCATGACGATTGGGGCGGCGAATCCAAAGGCGTTCTGGTGCTGCGGGTCATAAGCGGCGAGGGCGCCGACGGCAAGCAGATCATCGCCTCGCTCAAGAATGAGCAGAAGCAGCGGGTGCTTGAGCGCGGCATCCATGTCTCCGGGGCCGCCGAGGCGATCGGGGATCGCGATGTCAAGGTTCCGATCGGAATAGGCCCGGTGCCGCTGAAGCTGGATCTGCCGGCAAAGGATCCAGGCATCAGCCTTAAGCTCGCCAGCTATCCGGCAACGGGAACGCTGTCGCTGCCGGACCGCATCCTGTCGCCTCAATCGAGCCTGATGGCCAATGAAGTCAGTGATTTGCGTTATGAGCCACAGGTCGGTTCGACAGCTGCCGTCGAGATCGGCTTCGAAATCCGAGCCAACAATTCGTCGAAGCGGGCGACGATGACGCTGTCGCCAAGCGTCGACCCTTGCGACCAGGCGGCAGGCGAACCCCTCGACCTGCAAGGTGTGGTCCCAGGACTGCTGCCCAACGAGATCGGCGGCAACGCGGTCGAGCTTTGCCAGGCGGCGGTCAAGGCCTACCCCGACATCGCCCGCTTCCACTACGAACTGGGCCGTGCCTTGCTGGCGTCAGGCAAGGTCGACGAAGCCAGCAAGGCGATCCAGGAGGCTGCCGACCGGGGACATGTCCGGGCCGTCTTCGAACTCGGCCGCATCGCCTCGTCCGGAATAGGGACGCCTGCGGATGTCACGAAAGCCAATGGCCTCTATTCAGAAGCGTCCGCCAAGGGAGACCCTTACGCGATGACGGCGTGGGGACGGTCCTTGTTCAATGGCCTCGGCGTGAAGCGCGATACCGGCAAGGGATTGGACCTGCTGCTCAAGGCGGCGGCGATAGGGCATAGCAATGCCATGAACGACCTCGCCGTGATCTTCAAGGACGGCCGCAATGGCGTGCCCGCCGACTCGGCCCGTGCCGTCGCCTTCCTCAGGGCCGGTATCGAACGGCAGAACATCTATGCGATGAGCATTCTCGGTCCTGCCGGGCGCAATGCCCTGGCGATCGCCGCCTGCACGCCCGAAACGAAAACAATCACGAAGATAAAGGTCATTCGCACGAAACCGCCCAAGGTCGCCAAGCCCAAAAGGGAGTACCTCCCGAAACTTCTCGGACCGGTACCGAACGAACCCGATCCATTCACTGCGCCGCCCTGGCGTGGCGGCGGTAACGGCAATGGCGGTAGTGGCAGGCAAAGCGGCGGCGGCAGCCCTGGCTGACGGCGGCGGTCGTTGGCGGCTGACCAGGCGATGTGAGTGGAATCACCTTCGCCACCACCCGCTGGCGGGCTATAGCACCGCCTGCCCGTCCGATTCTTACTTGTCGGTGACGATCTTGACCTTGTCGCCGGCCGAAACAGCGGCCCCCGGCGACAGCGCGTTGAGCACCCGGAACAGGTCGAGCTTGCGATCGACGCCGACCATCTGCGCCGACAGCGACCCCATGGTCTGCCCCGGCTGCACGGTGACGACGCGGATATGCAACGGCTTCAGCGCCGCCTTCTCGGCCGCACTCAGGATGCGGAACGAGCCGCTGACCGAGCGCGCCACCGGGTCCAGCGCGGTGCTGGCGGACGGTGCCGCCGTCAGCAGCCGGTAAACCTGGCCGCCGGCACGGATCACCGCGATATCGAACTGCCAGCCTTCGGCGCCGGCATGCGCGGTCGCCGCTTCGTTGCCGTTGATCGTTTCCTGCTTGACGCTGCTTTCGACGAGACCGGCCACCCAGCCACTGCGGATGTAGTCGGTCAGCGGCCGGTTCTTGTCGATCGCGACACCGTCGAAGCGGATCGCCATGTCGCCGGGGCCGGTGGCAGTCACCGCCGCGGCCGAATTGTCGATGATGAAACCGTCCGGCACCGAGAAGGACACGCCGAGCCCCGGATGCATGAAGGTCTGGCCGCGCACATAGCCTTCCTCCGGCGTGTCGCCGTATAGCAGGCCATCTATGCCGGCAAGGAAGGAATCTCGATCACGCGTACCGACACCGGGCGCGCCGAACTGGCGGGCATGGCGCTGCGCCAGATCGATGCGCTGCGGCGTATTGGGGTGCGTCGCCAGGAAGTCGAGGCTGGCATCGGTGGCGCCGCTGATCGAGCGGAAATCGGTATAGGCTGACATCGACTGCAGGAAGCGGCCGGCGGCAAACGGATCGAAACCCGCTTCGCCGATCGACTTGATGCCGATCGCGTCGGCCTCAAGCTCCTGATTGCGCGAGAACTGGGCGAGCTTCAACTTGCCACGGATCAGCGCCGCCTTGGCACTCGGGCTGTCGCCGAGCACGTCGGAGACGACCTTGGTCGCCAACCCTTCCTCAGCCTCCAGCTGCTGGCGCTGCAGGCCATGGTTGGCGGTGACGTGGCCCATCTCATGAGCGATGACCGCGGCAAGCTCGGCCGAATCATTGGCGAGCGCCAACAGGCCACGGGTGACGTAGAGATAGCCGCCCGGCAGTGCAAAGGCGTTGACGTTGGGCGAATTGAGGATGGTGATGCGATAGGTCTGTGTCGGATTGGCCGACACCACCGTCAGCCTGCCGACGACCTTGGCGACCATGCGCTCGAGTTTGGCATCGGAATATTCACCACCATAGGTGGCGAGGATGCGCGGGTGCTGCGCCTTCGCCAGCTCGGCGAGCTTGCTGTTGGCGGCAACATTGTCGACCGTGATCGGCTTGTCGGACGGCTGGAAGCCGGATTCCTGCACGTCCGGAGGCGTGAACATCTGGCAGCTTGCCAGCGCCACGGCCAAGCCGGCCAGCGTGAGAAAGCGCGCCAGCGGACTGCGTCTTACTGTGTCTGTGCCGGTCGGCAGAACAGCTTCCTTTCGGCTCTCAACACATGATCCCGGACCGAAGGTTCGCGGCTGGGATCATGCACAAAATTAAAAACCTACAGCATCCTTGTCGTTCGAATGGACACGACGCTGTAGGGGCAAATCACGGCCTGTGCCGGACCAGTACAGGGCGGACCTAGCCACACTACCTTGACCATGGCAAGCAAGCGCCACTTCGCCTTAACCCGGTTTGGCCGTAAATTATGTCCGCTTCCGGGCAACATCTCGTGATCCGCCCGGACCCGTGCCGATATAGCGCCGAAAGGCGTCGGGGCCAGCCCCGGCGAAGAAATCAGCTGCAGCTCCGCTTGCCGCAACCGTACCATTGTCCAGGAACACCATGTTCTGGCCGACCCGGCGCGCGTCTTCAGGCTGGTGGGTCACGAACAGCACCGTCATCTGCCGTTCCGCATGAACGCCCACAACCAGGTCGAGCATGTCGTCGCGCAGCGCCGGGCCGAGCGAGGCGAAAGGCTCGTCGAGCAAGAGCACCGGCCGGTCGCGCACCAAAACGCGGGCGAGCGCGACTCGCTGGCGCTCGCCGCCGGAGAGTTCGCCTGGCAGGCGTCTCTCCTTGCCGGCAAGGCCGACGCGCTTGAGCGCCTCGGCAATTGCGGCGCGGTCGGCCTCGGTCAGGCTGAGCGAAGGCGAGCGGCCGAGCCCGACATTGCGTTCCACCGAAAGATGGGCAAAGAGATTGTTTTCCTGGAACACCATCGACACCGGCCGCGCCGAGGGCGGTTCGGCGCTGACATCGGCGCCGCCGATCAGCACCCGGCCCGACTGCGGTGTCTCGAAGCCGGCGACCAGATTGAGCAGTGTCGACTTTCCCGAGCCGCTCGCTCCCATGATGGCGGTGATTTTTGACGTCGCGAACTCGACGTCGAATAAGAACGGCACTTCAGAGTAGCTGAACGTGACCTGGTCCAACCGCACGGCCGCGCCTTTTTCGTCGCCGGCGCCCTGGTTCGCGGACGTCATGATTTTTCTCCCCGTCCCAGCCAGTCCGCCGCCAGCACCAGCGCCAAACAAACCACGCCAAGCAGCAGCGCCAGGCCAGCGCCGTCGGCCGTGCGGTAGCTGCCCATGCGCGACAACAACAGATAGGGCAGCGTCTGCACGGAATCGCTGCCGAACAGCGCAATGACGCCGAGATCGCCAAGCGACAGCGCCATGGCAAAGGCAAAGCCGGTGGCGAGCGGCCGCCGCAGCGACGGCCAGTCGATCAGCCGCAGCCGGTTCCAGCCGGAAATGCCGAGCAGTAAACAAAGCCGCTCATGGCGTTCGCTCGCCGCATCATAGGCGGGGCGGACGGCGCGAAGGGCAAACGGCATCGCCATCACCGCGTTGACGGTCACGACCATGATCGGAGCAATGGCAAAGACATCGCTGACCGTGCGCAGGGCCAAAAACCAACCCGCGCCGATGACGATCGGCGGCACCACAAGAACAAAGCCGGCGCCGGTGTCGGCGGCGTGTTCGAGCACCGTTCTGGCGCCAACGCGTCGGCTCAGTGACAACGCCCGCCGCGCCATGATCAGCGACAGCGCCAGCGCCACCGAAAGCAGCGCCGACAGGAAGGCCAGCACAGCGCTGGTCAGCGTCGCCTGCCGCACCGCACTTTCGCCGGCGAGACGGCCGAGATCGGCGTCGAGGCCCGACATCACTGTCGCCGCCATCGGTCCGGCGACGAACAGCAGAGCAACGACGATCAACGTGGCATTTAGCATGGTCTCCGTCACACCAGCCGAAAGATAGCGGCGCGATGCCACCGGCAGATTGGCGTCGCCGACGATGTTGGCGCCAAGCCGCGTCAGGGCCAGCACCACGGCAAAGGTCAGCGCGATCTGCAGCAGCGTTAGCGTGACGGCACGCGCGGGATCGAAATCGAAGCGCAGCGCCTGGTAGATGGCGACCTCCAGCGTCGTCGCGGCCGGCCCGCCACCCAGGATCAGCACGATGGTGAAGGAGGTGATGCAGAGCATGAAGACGAGCCCGGCGACGCCCGGCAGGGCCGCGCGCAATGTCGGCCACTCGATCAGCCGGAAGGCCGGCGCCGCGCCCATGCCAAGCTGGCTGGCCAGCCGCCACTGGTCGGCCGGTACCGTCCCCAGCGCCTCGAGGAACAACCGCACGCTGAGCGGCAGGTTGAAGAACACATGGGCGACCAAGATGCCGGACAGGCCATATATCCCGGGCCAGCTTTGGCCGCTGATCGCACCGAGCACGCCAGCGAAATAGCCGGCGCGGCCATAAAGGGCGAGAATGCCAAGTGCAGCGACGATGGCCGGCAGCGCCAGCGGCACGGCGAACAACTGCAGGATGAAGCCACGCCCTAGGAAGTGCGGATGCCGCGACAGCGCGCGTGCCACAAACAGCGCCGGCACTACGGAAAGCAGGGTCGAGAGCGCCGCCTGCCACAGCGTGAAGCGGGCGACACGCAGGAGATAGGGATCGAAGGCTGCCCATGCGCCCGAGAAATCGTGAGCGCCTTCGATGAGCAGCCCGGCGAATGCACCGCCGATCAGCAGCGCGATTGCGGCGAGCGCGACGATGCCGGCGGTGACGCGGGGGTCAGAGGACGCGCGCCTTCCACCCTCCCCCTTGTGGGGAGGGTCGGAGCGCGGATGCCGCGAAGCGGTGTCCGCGAACCGGGGTGGGGGTGAGGCTGGGCTCAGCGTCGCGACCCCCACCCCGCTCCGCTTCGCGGATCGACCCTCCCCACAAGGGGGAGGGTGAAGAGCGCGCTCATTTGCTCATCACCGCCAGCCACTCATCCACCCAGGCCTTGCGGTTGGCCGCGACCTCCTCGGGACTGAACAGCAAGGTCTTGGCCGGCTTGACCAGTTTGTCAAAGGCAGGGTTGAGCGGCTTGTCGGTCTTTCCGGCCGGGAACATCCAGTTGGTCTCGGGGATGACATCCTGGAATTTCGGCCCGGTCATGAAGGCGATGAACTTTTCCGCCAGCGGATTCTTCGCACCTGTCGTGGTGATGCCGGCAACCTCGATCTGCAGATACTCGCCCTCTTCGAAGGAAGCCGCCTGGTAGCGCTCGGTGTTTTCAGCGACCACGTGGTAGGCCGGCGAGGTGGTGTAGGACAGCACCATCGGCGCCTCGCCCTTGGTGAACAGGCCATAGGCCTCGCTCCAGCCCGGCGTCACGGTCAGCACCTTTGCCCTGAGCTTGGCCCAGGCTTCCGGCGCCTTGTCGCCATAGACCGACTTCACCCACAAAAGCAGGCCGAGACCCGGCGTCGAGGTACGCGGATCCTGGATGACGATCTTCTCGTCGGCACTGCCTTCGACCAATTCCTTCAGGCTCTTGGGCGGGACTTTTAGCTTTTCGGTGTCGTAGACGACGGCGAAATAGCCATAGTCGAACGGCACGAAAGTGTCGTCGCTCCAGCCGCCGGGCACGTTGACATCCGTCACCGCGCCATGCGGCGCAAACAGGCCGGAGGCCTTGGCCTCGGCGGTGAGATTGGTGTCGAGGCCGAGCACGATATCGGCCTTGGTCGCGGCGCCTTCCAGCTTGACGCGGTTGAGCAGCGCCACGCCGTCGGCGACCGAGACGAAGTCGAGGATGCACGCGCATTCGGCCTCGAATTCCTTCTTCACCGCGGGGCCCGGACCCCAGTCGGCGGTAAAGCTCTCATAGGTGTAGACGGTGAGCTTTTCCTGGGCCGATACCGGCTCGGACGTGGCAAAAACAGATGCCGCAAAAACTGTTGCTGAGACAAGAGAGTAAAAAAGCGTGCGCATCGGCGCCTCCTTCGTTCGCGTTGAAAGGAATTGAGGCGTCGGGCTATCCGAAACGTCTAATCCCTCCGCCGGTACAAACCGGATCAGGTTCAGCGGGTTGGCAAATCTGCCTCTCAGCCGGTCCGCGAAGATTGCGTCCGGCACCCCGTTAGAGCGTTTCGACACATAGGCCCGGCCGATCGACCGCGCAAGTGGGAGTTTGCCGCCTTCCGTTTCTCGTGCCGGGCTGGTAAGGGCCACCGGATATGAGCACATTCACCATCCTGCTTGGCGGCGATCTCATCCGCACGCCGCTGCTCGACCGCCAGGTCGAAGGCACGCGCGTCATTGCCGCCGATGCCGGCATCGGCCATGCCAGGATGCTGGGCGTGATGCCGGAACTCTGGGTCGGCGATTTCGATTCCGTGCCGGCCGATCTGCCGGACGATCTGGCGTCGGTGCCCCGCCAGGTGTTTCCGCCGGAAAAAGACAAGACCGACGGCGAATTGGCCATCGCCGCCGCGCTCGAACGCGGGGCAACCAGCCTGGTGCTGGCCGGCGCCTTTGGCGGCAAACGCGCCGACCATGCTTTCCTGCATCTGGCGCTCAGCATCCACCTGGCCGAGACCGGTACGCAGGTGCTTCTGACCAGTGGCGCGCAGGAGGGCATCCCGTTGCTGCCGGGCAAGGCCGGTTTCGACTATGCCGACGGCACGCTGTTTTCGATCCTTGGCTTTTCCGATCTGTCCGGCCTGACCGTCACTGGCGCCAAATGGCCGCTCGCCCATGTCGAGGTTGCCTTCGGCTCCTCGCTGACCATTTCCAACGAGGTCAAGGGCCGGCTCGAAATTGCACTGGGTGGTGGCCGCGCACTGTTGCTCGCCCACCCCTACCCTCTTCCAGAAAGCTGACATGGCGCCGCCGCTTCTCAATCTCGACGGGATAAAATTGACCTTCGGCGGCACGCCGCTGCTCGATGGCGCTGCGCTGACGGCATCGGCCGGCGACAAGATCGCGCTGGTCGGCCGCAACGGCTCCGGCAAGTCGACGCTCTTGAAGATTGCCGCTGGGTTGATCGAACCGCAGGACGGCGAAGTGTTCCGCCAACCCTCGGCGACCGTGCGCTACCTTCCACAAGTGCCCGACATGGACGATTTCGCCAGCGTCCGCGCCTATGTCGAGGCAGGATTGGGACCCGCCGACGATCCCTATCGCGCCACCTATCTGATGGAGCATCTCGGCCTGTCCGGCGAGGAACGGCCGAACGACCTTTCCGGCGGCGAGGCAAGGCGCGCCGCCCTTGCCCGCGTCATGGCGCCGGAGCCTGATATCTTGCTGCTTGATGAGCCGACCAACCATCTCGATCTCTCAGTGATCGAATGGCTGGAAGAGGAGCTCGCCCGCACCTCCTCGGCACTGGTGGTCATTTCGCACGATCGCCGCTTTCTCGAGCGCGTGTCGCGCGCCACCATCTGGCTCGACCGCGGCCAGACCCGCCGTCTCGACAAGGGTTTTGGCCATTTCGAGGAATGGCGCGACGTGGTGCTGGAAGAAGAAGAGCGCGAGCAGCACAAGCTCGGCCGCCAGATCGTGCGCGAAGAGGACTGGCTGCGCTATGGCGTGACGGCGCGGCGCAAGCGCAACATGCGTCGGCTCGGCGAATTGCAGACCATGCGCCAGCGCTTTCGCGGCCATCGCGGCGCCGAGGGCGCGGCAAACATGGTGGCCAGCGACGCCGCCGAATCCGGCAAGCTGGTGATAGAGGCGAAAAATATCGAGAAGAGCTTTGGCGACCTCACCGTGGTCAAGGGCTTTTCGACCCGCATCCAGCGCGGCGACCGCGTCGGCCTGGTCGGGCCGAACGGCGCCGGCAAGACGACGCTGCTCAAGATGCTGACCGGCGAGATGAAGCCGGATGTCGGCTCGGTGCGGCTCGGCACCAATCTGGAAATCGCCACGCTCGACCAGAAGCGCGAAGCCGTCGATCCGCAAGAAACGCTGGCGCAATATCTCACCGACGGGCGCGGTGAAAACCTTGTCATCAATGGCGAGCAGCGCCATGTCGTTTCCTACATGAAGGATTTCCTGTTCAAGCCGGAACAGGCGCGCACCCCGGTGCGTGAGCTCTCCGGCGGCGAGCGGGCGCGTCTGCTGCTGGCCCGCGTTTTGGCGCGGCCGGCAAACCTTCTGGTGCTTGATGAGCCGACCAACGACCTCGACATGGAGACGCTGGAACTGTTGCAGGAACTGGTCGCCGGTTTTGCCGGCACCGTCATCCTTGTCAGCCATGATCGCGATTTCCTCGACCGCACCGTGACCAGCCTGATTGCACCGGACGGTGACGGCCACTGGATCGAATATGCCGGCGGCTATTCCGACATGCTGGCGCAGCGTGGCGGCACCAAGCTCGACGATCGCAAGGCGCGAGCGAAGGCCGAAACCGGTGACGCGTCGGCAACGACCAAAAATGAAGCCTCTGTGCCAAAGGGGCCGGCGAAAAAGCTGTCGTTCAAGCAGAAATTCGCGCTGGAATCCCTGCCCAAGAAAATCGAAGCTGTGATGGCTTCAATCTCCAGGCTGGAGAACAACATCGCCGATCCGGCCTATTACGAGCGCGATCCGGCCTCGTTCCAGAAGACCATCGCCGCCCTCGACAAGGAGCGCGCCACGCTGGCGGCGCTCGAGGAAGAATGGCTGGAGCTGGAGATGCTGCGCGAGGAGATGGAGGGGTAGACGATTGCATGCCCTCATTTATGCGCGTATATTATGCGCATAAATGAGGTTGCCTCCATGCTTCAATCGACGCCAAAAACTCAGAGGACGTCCGTCAACACGTCCATTGACTCTCAGTTGATCAAAGACGCCAAAGCGCTGGGTATCAACATCTCCCGAGCTGCCGAGGCCGGTATCGCGAAAGCGATTGCAGCGGAAAAGACGCGTCGATGGCAGGAAGAAAACAAGGGCGCCATCGAAAGCTCCAACGAATATGTCACAAGGAACGGACTGCCATTGGCTAAACACCGGCCGTTCTGATGGCACGTTACGATTTCTATCGAAATACCGAGAGCGACGGCTATCTTCTCGATGTGCAGTCAGACATTCTTGAAGGACTGAACACGAGGGTCGTCGTTCCTTTGATGCAGCCCAGGATTGCCCCGCTTCCTGGCCGCCGACTAAACCCGACCTTCGTTGTAAACGGCAAAGACCATGTGATGGTCACACAGTTTATGTCGGCCTTCAGCGCTTCCGAATTGAGGGACCCAGAGGGAAACCTTTCCAGACATCACGACGACATTGTCGCCGCGCTCGACATGCTGTTCCAGGGCTTCTGAACGAAGGCAACAGCCAGGGCGAGACACACGTTCCTCAGCCCGCCGTCTTCGCCTGCCAGGCCTTGATCGCCTCGTCGAACACCTTCTCGCCGGGAATGCCTTTTTCCATGGTCAGCAGCGCCCGCCGCCCGGTCTTGTAGACCACCGGCACGTCGATCCAGTCCTGGCCCCTGAGCAAGGTCAGATTGGCGTCTTCGTCCGCCTTGGTGTCGTTGAGCGCCACCAGGAAGAAGCCGTCGGCGATCTTGGCCGGAATGCCGATCAGCGGGCTGCCGGCATCCTGTTCCGAGCTCTTCATGGCGACGCGCAGGATGTTGTCGACGCCACCGCCTTCAAAACCGTCCGGCGTCAGGAAGATCATCTCGATGATGTGGCTGGCCGGCAGCGTCTGATCGGTGTTGCGGCGGATGGTCATGCGCAACTGGATGTCCTTGCCGGGGATGGTCGCTTCGGCACGGATCGCCGGTTCCGGCGGCAGGTCACCGCCGGGCGATTCCTGCACCAGCGACCAGACGATGCTGCCGGGCTCGGCCGAACCCTGGGCCGTGCTGGTGCGCTCTTCATAGAAGATTGCCTTCTGGCCGACCGGCAGTGAGGTCTCGGCAGGTGCCGCTGCCGGCGTCGTCGGGGCGGCGGCAGCTGGCGCCGGCGGAGTCGCTGCAGCGTCGGTCGGTGCCGCCGGCGCGGCGCCTGCGGCTGGCGGTGTTGCCGGCGCGGCACCCTCGGCGGGCGGTGTTGCCGGCGCGGCGCCCGCGGCGGGCGGCGTCGCCGGGGCAGCCACATCGGCGGGCGGCGGCGCAGTTGGCGCAGCCGTGGCTGCAGCATCGCCGGCAGGCGGAGCAGGCGTCGCTGGCGCAGGTGCGGGCGGAGGCGGTGTGGTCAGCGCGGCGACGGATTCGCCCTCGCCAATGCCGCTTTGTCCTGCCGCCGGACCCGGGTCGACCTCGCTACCTTCGGGCGTCAGGCGCTGGGTGAACTTCGTTCCCTCGGCATCTGCAGCAGCCGGTGCCGCGGCATCGGTGGTCGCCGGTTTGGCTGGGGCGGGTTTCGCCGGTTCGACCTTGGCGACAACGGCGCCATTGCCGCTGAACATCTTCCCGAACGCATCCTTGTTCAGCCAGATGCCATAGCCGCCGCCGGCAATCACCAGCAACGCGACGGCGGCGGCAATCAGCCCGCCATAGCTGCGCTTACGCTCGGCCGGACGCAGGCGCTGGAATGTATTCTCAACGGGCTCCTCGTCATTGGCAAAGACATCGCCCTTGTCGTTCGACGCCGCGTCGAAGTCCGGAAGACGGTTGTCGTCGGGGTCGAAAGGCGACGGGGCCGTAGGCGCTTTCTGCGACGGGACCGGAGTCGCTTTCTGCCAGCTCGGCTCCGGCTTGGCAGCTGGTGCCGCCGGCTGCCAGGCCGGCTCGGTTTTCACCGGCTGCCTGGTGTGGCTCGGCTGGTTCTTGTTGCGGTCGATGGAGGAAAAAATGTGTTCCAGTTCCGCCAGCGGATCGGACGCCGGCACGGTTCTGGCGTAGTCCCGCTCGACGCTCGATATGGCATCTTCCAGCGCGCGCTTCTGACGATCGGCGACCGACGACGGCGGCGGCGGCGTGATGGCCGCGAGCTTGGCCGCGATGGTCGAGCGGGCCTTGTCATAGACCCTGGCACGCACCTCCGGCGTCGTTTCGCCGAGATTGTCGAGCGTCTTTTTCAGAACAGCAACAAAATCTGCCATGCTTCAGTCGACCTGTATTTTGTTCCTGGGCCGGCCCCCGCAAATCGGCCGCGATGCCCGGAAAGGCTGAGAAACTAGTCTTGAAACGGGTCGGTCACAAGTATTGTGTCGTCCCGTTCCGGGCTGGTGGAAAGGAGTGCGACCGGCGCGCCGATCAGCTCCTCGATGTAGCGGACATATTTGACCGCCTGGGCCGGCAGATCGTTCCAGCTTCTGGCGCCGGCGGTGGTGCCTTTCCAGCCCTCCAGCGTCTCGTAGACCGGTTCGACCCGCGCCTGCGCACCCTGGCTGGCCGGCAGGTAATCGATCATCTCGCCGTCGAGCCTGTAGCCGGTGCAGACCTTGATCTCGTCGAGGCCATCGAGCACGTCGAGCTTGGTCAGCGCGATGCCCTTGATGCCGTTGACGGCGACGGCCTGGCGCACCAGCACCGCGTCGAACCAGCCGCAGCGGCGCTTGCGGCCGGTGACGACGCCGAACTCATGACCGCGCGTGCCAAGGAACTCGCCGATCTCGTTCTTCTGTTCGGTCGGGAACGGACCTTCGCCGACGCGCGTCGTATAGGCCTTGGTGATGCCTAAGACATAGCCGATGGCGCCCGGGCCGACGCCGGAACCGGCGGAAGCCTGGCCGGCGACGGTGTTGGACGAGGTGACGAACGGATAGGTGCCATGGTCGATATCGAGCAGCGTGCCTTGCGCGCCCTCGAACAGGATGCGCTCGCCGGCGCGGCGCTTGTCGTCGAGGATTTTCCAGACACGGTCCATATAGGGCAGGATCTCATCCGCGACCGAGGTCAACTCACGCAGGATGGCGTCATGCGTGACTTCGGCATGGCCCAACCCGCGACGCAGCGCATTGTGGTGCGTCAGCAGCCTGTCGACCTTCAGGGGCAGCGTTTCCAAATCCGCCAAATCCATCACCCGAACCGCGCGCCGGCCCACCTTGTCTTCATAGGCGGGGCCGATGCCGCGACGGGTCGTGCCAATCTTCGTCCCGGAATTGGAAGCGGCGTCCTCGCGGAATCCGTCCAGCTCTCGGTGCAGTGACAGGATAAGCGCGGTGTTTTCGGCTATTTTCAGGCGGTCCGGTGTCACCTCGACGCCTTGCGCCTTCAGTTTCGCCACCTCCGCGACGAAAGCGTGCGGATCGAAGACGACACCATTGCCGATGATCGACAGCTTGCCTGGTCGCACCACGCCGGACGGCAGCAGCGACAGTTTGTAGACCTTGCCGTCGACGACCAGCGTATGGCCGGCATTGTGGCCGCCCTGGAAGCGCACGACAACGTCGGCGCGTTCCGAAAGCCAGTCGACGATCTTGCCCTTGCCCTCGTCGCCCCACTGCGAGCCGACGACCACCACATTGGCCATGTTTCTTTTCCCTTGAGATGCCGCCATGGCGGCTTGAAGACGGTTCGAAACGACAGGCCTCTATAACGTCAAGACCCGGCGGGCGCGACCATTCTTTGCAGCCGAAAACGCCCTGAGGCACAACAATTTTCGCTATTCGCATCATTTACTTGGCTGAGCAGCCGCAATAGGTCGGCAGCGACCCTCGCCATGCCTTCCTCCGGCTGGATTTCGCCATGCATCGAAACGCCTATCTGTTCCTGCTGTTCACCACCTTGCTGTGGGGCGGCGCTGGCGCTGGTGTTGGGCGGCATCGGCCTTGCCGAAAATAGCGGCCGCAGGGCGGTGAAGCATCGGCAGCTCCAACGAGGGTCTAGAAAACGAAAAGGCGCGAAACGGGTTCGCGCCCTTCCATCCTTCATGGCAAATCCGGCCTATACGCCGCCGACATCGAATTGCAGCCGCTTGGCCGAGTCGATCGATTTGTGCGCCCGCACCTGTTCCAGCACATTCTCCGGGAATGGTGCATCAAGATAGAGCAGCGCGATGGCGTCGCCGCCGGGCCGGTTGCGGCCGAGCTGGAAGTTGGCGATGTTGACGCCGTTCTCACCACAGACCGTACCGAGCAAGCCGATGATGCCGGGTGCGTCGGCATTGGTGGTGTAGAGCATGTGCTGGCCGACCTCGGCGTCGAGATTGATGCCCTTGATCTGGATGAAGCGCGGCTTGCCGTCGGAGAAGCAGGTGCCGGCGATCGAACGCGTCTTGTGCTCGGTCTTGACCGTCAGCTTGATATAGCCGTCGAACACGCCCGACTTGTCGCGCTTGACCTCGGCAACGATGATGCCGCGTTCCTTCACCATGATCGGCGCCGACACCATGTTGACGTCGGAGACCTGCGGCCGGATCAGACCGGCAAGCGTGGCGCTGATCAGCGCGCGCGTGTTCATCGTCGCGGTCGAGCCGTCGAACAGAATCTCGACCTCCGTGATCGGGTCCTCGGTGACCTGGCCGACAAAGGCGCCGAGCACTTCGGCGAGCTTGACGAAGGGTTTTAGCCGCGGCGCTTCCTCGGCGGTGATCGACGGCATGTTGATGGCGTTGGAGACCGCGCCCTTGATCAGATAGTCGGCCATCTGCTCGGCGACCTGCAGCGCCACATTCTCCTGCGCCTCGGCGGTCGAAGCGCCGAGATGCGGTGTCGCCACGACGTTTTCCATGCCGAACAGTTCATTCTTGTCCGCCGGTTCTACCTCGAACACATCGATGCCGGCGCCGGCAACCTTGCCGCTCTTCAGCGCCGCGACCAGATCGGCCTCGACGACCAGCCCGCCACGCGCGCAGTTGATGATGCGCACGCCTGTCTTCATCTTGGCGATTGCCGCGGCATCGATGATGTTGCGCGTCTTGTCGGTCAAAGGCGTGTGCAAGGTGATGAAGTCGGCGCGGGCAAACAGCTCGTCCAGTTCGACCTTGTCGACGCCAAGCTCCTCGGCGCGTTTGTCGGACAGGAATGGATCGAAGGCGACGACATGCATCTTTAAGCCGACGCCGCGCGTGGCGACGATCGAGCCGATATTGCCGCAGCCGATGACACCCAGCGTCTTGCCGGTGATCTCGACCCCCATGAAGCGGTTCTTTTCCCATCTGCCGGCATGGGTCGAAGCGTTGGCTTCCGGGATCTGGCGGGCCAGCGCGAAGATCATCGCCACCGCATGCTCGGCGGTGGTGATCGAATTGCCGAAGGGCGTGTTCATCACGATGATACCCTTGCGGCTTGCCGCCGGGATGTCGACATTGTCGACACCGATGCCGGCGCGGCCGACGACCTTCAGCCTGGTGGCGGCGTTGATCAGCTTTTCAGTGACCTTGGTCGCCGAGCGGATAGCAAGACCGTCATACTGGTCGATGACTTCGAGCAGCTTTTCCTTGTCCTTGCCGAGATCGGGCAGATAGTCGACCTCGATGCCGCGGTCTTTGAATATCTGCACGGCGGTGGTGGAGAGTTTGTCTGAGACGAGAACGCGGGGCATTGGCGTGATCCTTTGCGATTGACGTCCCTCCCCCTTGAGGGGAAGGTCGGCGCGTAGCGCCGGGGTGGGGTCGGTACGGCCGGACTCGGCCAAATCTTCTTTCGGTGGGATGTGGAGCCAGGTGGAGACGACCCCACCCGGCCCTTCGGGCCACCCTCCCCTCAAGGGGGAGGGATTAGGCCGCCGCTTTCAGCGACGCCTTCTGCGCGGCAAAGGCCCAGTCGAGCCAAGGCAGCAGCGCTTCGAGGTCGGACGTCTCGACCGTCGCGCCGCACCAGATGCGCAGGCCGGGCGGTGCGTCGCGATAGGCGCCGATGTCATAGGCAACGCCTTCCTTATCGAGCACCGAAACCAGCCCCTTGGCAAAAGCCGCCTGGCCGTCGGCATCGAGTGCCGCGATATCCGGGTCGGTGAAGGACAGGCAGACCGAAGTGTTCGAGCGCGTGGCCGGCTCGACGGCAAGATGGCCGAGCCACGAAGACTTCTCGACGAAGCCGTCAAGCACGGCGGCATTGGCGTCGGCGCGAGCAATCAGGGCCTCGAGGCCGCCGATCGACTTTGCCCAGGCAAGCGCATCGAGATAATCCTCGACGCACAGCATCGAAGGCGTGTTGATGGTTTCGCCCTTGAAGATGCCTTCGATCAGCTTGCCACCCGATGTCAGGCGGAAGATTTTCGGCAGCGGCCATGCAGGCTTGTAGCTCTCCAGCCGCTCGACGGCGCGCGGCGACAGGATCAGCATGCCGTGCGCGCCCTCGCCGCCCAGCACCTTCTGCCAGGAGAAGGTGACGACATCCAGCTTCTGGAAATCGAGCCTTTGTGCGAACGCCGCCGAGGTGGCGTCGCATATGGTCAGGCCCTTGCGATCGGCCGGGATGAAATTGCCGTTCGGCACGCGCACGCCAGACGTGGTGCCGTTCCAGGTGAAGACGACATCGCGGTCGAAATCGATCTTTTTCAGGTCAGGCAGTTCGCCGTAGCCAGCCTCGATCTTGCGCACGTCGGCGAGCTTCAACTGCTTGACCACATCAGTGACCCAGCCGGAGCCAAAACTCTCCCAGGCGACCATGTCGACGCCGCGCTCGCCGAGCAGCGACCACAGTGCCATCTCGACGGCGCCGGTATCCGACGCCGGCACGATGCCGATGCGATAATCTGCCGGGACCTGGAGAATTTCGCGCGTCAGCTCGATCGCCTGTTCGAGCTTGGTCTTGCCGATCTTGGCGCGGTGGGAGCGACCGAGCGCAGCATTTCTCAGCGCCTCGACCGACCAGCCGGGGCGTTTTGCGCAGGGACCTGAGGAAAAATTGGGGTTTGCCGGACGGAGTCCAGGCTTCGTATGCGTCGTCATCGTGGTCTATCCTTCCAGATAGTGGCCCCTCGTTGGGGAGGGGTGGCCCACGGACGGCGATATGCGTTCAGACTTCAGGCGTCAAGAGGAAAGTTTTTGTCGCGGCCAGGATACTGGCCGCATGCGACGAAATGCCGGCCGCATAAGCAAACGGCGGGCCGCAAGACCCGCCGTTCTGATTCTTCAGCTTCGCCGCACCTACCAGAGGTCGTAGCGCAGGCCGAGCTTGACCGTCTGATAGCTGATGCCTTTGTGGATGTTGAAGGCGCCGCCGTCATAAGCGACATATTTACCGCTCGGGATCGAAAAGTACTCGTAGCCGAGGTCGAGCGAGACATTCTTGGACACCTGATAGGACAGGCCGGCACCGATCGAATAGGCGAGGTTGAATTTGGCCTGGGAGTCTTCCGACCCTTTGTATCCGGCCGGATCGTTACACGCGAAGCCGCCAGCGCCCGACGTCGCATCAGGGGCGATTTCAACGCAATCGCGCTCGCCCTGGGTCTTGAAATACCTGTTGTAGGCGATGCCGACGCCGCCACCGATGTACGGAGTGATACCAACATAGGTGCCGAGGTCCGCATAGCCATTGGCCATGACGCTGTAGCCTTTGTTGGTACCGTAGTTCGATGCCATACAGTCCTGGGTCGCAGCCACCGGAACGATGATGAACCCGCCACTCCCGTCAGGGAACAGACTGTTTGTCGTTCCGGCGCACCCGTTTGGCACCAATGCATGGTCGCCGAACTCGTTGCTCGGCAGGATTCCACCATTCAGCTCGAGCCGAAGATAGTCGTTGAGATGGTAGCCAATGCCGACACTGCCGGTGAAAAGGCTGCTGCTCTGGGAGAAGTTGGTGACGCCGAGCGCGTTGCTTTCGTCGGTGAACGGATGGCTGAAGGAATAGCCGAGATCGCCGCGCAGATACCATCCGGAGCCGACCTCGACCGGTTGATAGTCCGGTGCCTGATCGACATAGATCGGCGGGTCGTAGTCGGCGGCATGCACGGGCGCCAGCGGCATAAGGACGATTGCGGCAAGCATCAATGCGATACGCGATCTAAAGGTCATGGTCCTCGGCTCCCGAAGTTGGCGCATCGCAATCACGAGCGCCGTTTGAGAGCATTGTTAACCATAGTGGTTAAGTGCCGGTTAAGGATAACGGAGAGTTACCGAATTGATTTCGATGAGCTTTCGGCTCAAACGAAAACCGCCCGGCAAGGCCGGGCGGTTCGCAAGCTTGAGGATTTCGAAGCGACTACTTGGTGTAGATCGGCTGCGGCTCTGGGACGTAGGGCTCCGGCGCCGGGGCACAATCCGATCTGCCGAACTGGTAGCGCAGGCCGCCGCGCACTTCGTGGACGCTGATGCCGCGGTCGTAGCCCGGACCGACATTGCTGTCGGCGGCGTATTCGAACATCTTGCCGCCATTGATGTGGCTGTAGCGGTAGCCGACATCGAGCTTGACCCGGTCGGTCAGGCAGTAGGAAGCGCCGACCATGGCGGCATAGGCAAAGCGCCAGCCCTTTCCACCGCTATGGAAGAAATCGCCGTCGGCATCGCTGTTGTGCAGCGTGTCCCACTTGACCCAGGCGCCGCCGATGCCGGCGCCGACATAGGGCGTCACACCGTGCCATGTGCCGATATCGACATAGGCGTTGGCGAGAAGCAGCAGCGCCGAATAGGACGAGGTGTCGGTCGAAACGCAAGGCGTGCCGGGAGCGGGCGTATTACAGAAGCCGCTGGTCGAGCCGCGGAATTTCGAACTGGACATCCAGTCCGCCGTCAGATCGGTGCGGAAATGCTGGTTGATCTGATAACCGACACCGGCGCCGGCCGAGAAAGCGCTCTTCAGCGAGCCGGTGGCAAAGCTGCCGGGAAGCTGGGGCGGTGCCGCATTGTAGGTGGTGTAGTCGCCGCCACCGAACTTCGACCAGTGATAGTCGATGTCACCGCGAATGTACCAGCCGCCAAAATCGGCGGGCTGCTCGTAGGCAACCGGCGGCGGGGCCTCTTCGACCTGCGGCTCCGCCAAATCGGCGGCGAATACTGGTCCGGCCATTCCCGCGAGCAGCGCGGCAAAGAGAGCCTTTCGTGCTGTATTGAACATGCTTGTCACCCCTGAGAACTCTCGGACCATCGAACCCGCCCGAATGTGATTGACCTCAGTTGTGGATAATGAATTGCAAAGGTTAAAAGGCGTTTAACCGTGTCGATTAACCACGAATCTATACAATTTTAGCGGGAAGACACTGCCTGCCCAAGGCGCGGCATTGCGTCGACTGGATAAAAAAAAGCCCGCCTTCAGGCGGGCTTTGCAACGTCTCGAACCGACAGCGCTGCGCGTCCCCTGGACACGCCGGGATCAGGCGGCGCTACGCGTTTCCGAAATGACCTCGACGATGTCGTTGACGACGGCCTCGACCAGTTGCGGGTCGTCGCCTTCGGCCATGACACGGATAAGCGGCTCCGTGCCGGAGGGCCGGATGACCAGTCGCCCGGCCTTGCCGAGGCGATTGCGGGCCTCTTCGATTGCCGCCTTGACCGGCGCCTCCTCAAGCGGCTTGCCACCGGAAATATGCACGTTCTTCAGCAGTTGCGGCACCGGCTCGAACTTCTTCGACAATTCGCTGACCGGCCGGTTCTGCCGCTTGATGCAGGCCAGCACCTGCAGCGCCGAGACCAGGCCATCGCCGGTGGTCGAGAAATCGGACAGCACGATGTGGCCCGACTGTTCGCCGCCGACATTCAGCCCGTGCGCGCGCATGTGCTCGACGACGTAGCGGTCGCCGACCTTGGTGCGGTGCAGTTGCAGGTTCATGCCGCCGAGGAAGCGTTCGAGGCCGAGATTGGACATCACCGTCGAGACGACGCCACCACCGGCCAGCCGGCCGCTCTGGTGCCAGGACTCTGCGATCAGCGCCATGATCTGGTCGCCATCGACGATGGCGCCGTTTTCGTCGACGATGACGACGCGGTCGGCATCGCCATCGAGCGCGATGCCGATATCGGCACGCACCTCATGCACCTTTCTCTGCAGCCCGGCCGGATGCGTAGAGCCACACTCCTTGTTGATGTTCAGACCGTTGGGCTCGACATTGATGGCGATGACCTCGGCGCCCAGTTCCCAAAGGGCTGCCGGAGCCACCTTGTAGGCGGCGCCATTGGCGCAGTCGACGACGATCCTGAGGCCCGAAAGCGACATCGAGCGAGGCAGAGTGCGCTTGGCGAATTCGATATAGCGGTCATGCACGCCATCGACGCGCTTGGCGCGGCCAAGCCCGTCCGAATCGGCGAGCGCCAGTTCGATGTCCTTGTCCAGCATTCCCTCGATCCGCTCCTCGATCTCGTCGGAGAGCTTGTAGCCATCGGGACCGAACAGCTTGATGCCGTTGTCGTAATAGGGATTGTGTGAGGCCGAGATCATCACGCCGATGTCGGCGCGTAGCGATCGCACCAGCATGGCGACGGCAGGCGTCGGAATGGGGCCAAGCAGGAACACGTCCATGCCGGCGGCACACAGGCCCGACACCATCGCGTTCTCGATCATATAGCCGGAAAGTCTTGTATCCTTGCCGAGCACGACGCGGTGGCGATGGCTGCCGCGTTGAAACGACAGGCCGGCCGCCATGCCGACCCGCATGGCGATCTCCGCCGTCATCGGAAACTTGTTGGCGCGCCCGCGAATGCCGTCCGTGCCGAAATAACGCCCTGCCATGCTTGCCAGATCCCCGTCGGTTTTTCAGCCGCCCGTAGTGCCACAATTGGGCCGCATCCGATCATCACATTGTATGATTATATATTACGATTCCTTAGAAAAGCATTGTGGCGGCTGTCAAAATGATTCGACAGCTTACCATGGCAATACGGGGTTTCGGAAATACACCCGGCCACGGCGTGCCGGCCGGTGAAGATTCCCCCAGGAACAGCTTGCGTCGACGGCGCAGGACACAACAATTTCATCACCTTATCGGGAGGAGTGCAGTTTCTGGCTGCATCCGCACCAGTTGTATCTGGCGCAACCGATCGTTGAGAGCTAATGATCTGCAAGGGACATATTATGGGCTGCAGCAACGGAGAAACGCTATGCTCATCCACCGACTAGCCACTTTGACGGGCCTCGCCGTCGTGACCTTGTTTCTGGCGGCGCCAGCCAATGCGCTGACCATGGCCGAGTGTAGCACCAAGTACAACACCGCCAAGGATGCCGGCACGCTGAACGGCGCGACTTGGAACCAGTTCCGCAAGGCTGAATGCGGCACCGACGCCAGCGCCACCACCACCGATACCAAGCCGGCCAAGAAGACGGCAAAGGCCACCGACGCGGCCAAGACCGACACCAAGGCTGCCGCCACCGACGCGGCGCCGGGCCTGACGGCGAAGGAATGCAGCACCAAATACCAGGCCGCAAAAGCCGCCGGCACGCTGAACGGCATGAAGTGGAACGACTTCCGCAAGACCGAATGCGCCGCCGGCGCGTCCGCTGCAGCCGAGCCAGCCAAGGCGACGACCAAAGCGACCAAGGCGGCTGCCGCGCCTGCCGACGAGGCAAAGGGCCTGACCACGAAAGAGTGCAGCGCCAAGTATCAGGCGGCCAAGGCCGCCGGCACGCTGGGCGGCGTGAAGTGGAACGACTTCCGCAAGACCGAATGCGCTGCCGGCGCGTCGGCCACGGCTGAACCCGTGAAAGCAACGACCAAGGCAGCCGACGCCGGCAAAGGCCTGACGATGGCCGAATGCAGCGCCAAGTATCAGGCGGCCAAGACCGCCAACACGCTGGGCGGCAAGAAGTGGAACGACTTCCGCAAGGCCGAATGCGGCGCCGGCGCAGATGACGACGACACCGTGCCGGCTCCGAGCGAGGCGACCTATACCAGCGAGCCCGAGAAGCCCTCGGTCACCGCTCCCAAAGGTGTGAAGTTCCCGACGGCGATCTCGAAGAAATACGCCAGCGAGACCCCGGCCAAGGGCCGCATGCACACCTGCCTCGAGCTCTACTACGCCAACAAGGATGCTAACACGCTGAATGGCCTGCGCTGGATCCAGAAGGGCGGCGGCTTCTACAGTCTCTGCAACGCCAAGCTGAAGAGCTGATCGCGTAGCCATATTCTCCAGACAAAGGCCCGCGCATTGCAACATGCGCGGGCCTTTTTGTTGCGCTCGAATACGCCCGGCTTTGCTCGCGTCTACATATCGCGGAAGCTGTCGGCGTCATCTATTCGCCCACACTGCCCACCGCCAGACTTATCGGTGGTTTGCAAAGATTCCAATTGAACATATGCAGAACAAACAGTATACAAAAGGACATCGAACTTTTGTCAACCAGGAGGGTCTTATGTCCAGATTGAAATTGGCGGCATTGGCTGTGACGGCATGGGTTGCTTGGAGCGTCGCCCCTGCAAGCGCACTGACGATGAAGGAATGCGGCGAGGCCTATCGCACAGCCAAGGAAGGCGGCACTCTGAACGGCATGGATTGGACCGCTTTCCGCACGGAGAAGTGCGCTACGTCAGCTGCGGAGAGTGCCAGCGCGGATACGGTCAAAACCGAGCCGCAGCCGAAGAAGGAAACCAGCGCGGCGGTCGCCCCCACTGTAGCGCCGGCGGGCGTGACATTCCCGACCACCCTCGCCGCCGAGTTCAAGACCGAAAAGCCCGCGAAGGCGCGGATGAAGACCTGCTTGCAGGGTTACCACGGCAACAAGGACGCAGGTACGTTGAACGGCCTTCGCTGGATCCAGAAGGGCGGCGGCTATTACAGCCTCTGCAACGCCAAGCTGAAGAGCTGATACAGGCCCCCGCGGACCTGTCCAGGTTCGCGGGGTTTTTCTTTGTGCAAGATCAGTAGACGGTCGGTACCCAGTGCTGGCTGGTCTTGGGTGGACGGACATAACCGTCGTCCTTCTGACGCGGGCTGAGCTTTATCTTCGCCGGACGGATTTCCTTGTACGGAATCCGCGTCAGCAGATGGCTGATACAGTTGAGCCGCGCCTTCTTCTTGTTGTCGGCATCGACAATGTTCCACGGCGACTGATCGGTGTCGGTGAATTTCTGCATCATGTCCTTGGCCCGCGAATACTCGACCCAGTGTTCGCGCGACTTCAGGTCCATGGGCGACAGCTTCCAGCGCTTGATCGGATTGTCGATACGTTCCTTGAAACGGCGCTCCTGTTCGTCATCGCCAACCGAGAACCAGTATTTGATCAGGGTGATACCGGACTTGATCAGCATCTCCTCGAACAGCGGGCATGAGCGCAGGAATTCGCTATATTCGTCATCGGTGCAGAAGCCCATGACGCGCTCGACACCGGCGCGGTTGTACCAGGAGCGGTCGAACAGCACGATCTCGCCCTTGCCAGGCAGATGCTGGACATAGCGCTGGAAGTACCATTGGCTGCGTTCGCGCTCGGTCGGCGTGCCCAGTGCGACGACCCGGCAGACGCGCGGATTGAGGCTTTCGGTGATGCGTTTGATGACACCGCCCTTGCCAGCAGCGTCGCGGCCTTCAAAGATCACGACGACCTTCAGCCCTTCCTTTTGCACCCAATCCTGCAGCTTGATCAGTTCGAACTGCAGCCGGACCAGCTCGTCGACATAGCGGTAGGGTTTTTTGGCCTTGGCCTGCTTGGCCTTCTTCTTCTTCTTTTTCTTGCCCCCGCCGGCATCGCCGTTCGGCAATTGCCAGGCTGCTTCCTTTGCCTGGCCCTCGACCGCGTCGAGATGGATATCGCCTCCGACCGGAGCATTTCTGGCCTGCTTGTCCCTCTTGCCCATTTGATCACACCTCCCACGCAGCCGCGCCGGTTGATCCGGCGGCAGCCGGCTAATCGATTCAATACCGACTGTGAGGGGAGTCAAGCCGATGGGGTGCAACGCCCGAATGGAAATGTCCTGCCCCAAAAGAAAACGCCGCGGTTTGAGCCGCAGCGTTTTGAAAAACCTGTCCTGGCCAGACCCTAACTTGACGGCTGTGGCTCCATGCCGCCTTCGGGCTCCGGGCCCTTCTTGCGGCGGCCACCGGACTTCGGCACGGCCGAGCCACGGCTCGGCGGCGTGTCGTCGCCAAGGTCGCGGGCTGGCTTGTGGCCGGCGATCAACTGCTTGATCTCCTCGCCCGACAGCGTCTCGTATTCGAGCAAGCCTTGCGCCAGCGCGATCCATTCCTTCTTCTTTTTGGTCAGGATGGACTTGGCCGAGACATAGGCCTCGTCGATCAGCCGGCGCACTTCGGCGTCGATGATCTGCGCCGTCTCTTCCGAGACGTTTTGCGTACGCGCCACCGAATGGCCGAGGAACACTTCTTCCTGGTTGTCTCCATAGGCGACATGGCCGAGCTTGTCGGAGAAGCCCCAGCGGGTGACCATGGCGCGCGCCAGCTTGGTTGCCTGCTCGATGTCGGAGGAGGCGCCCGAGGTGATGTTCTCCTTGCCGAACTTGAACTCCTCGGCAACGCGGCCACCCATCATGATGGCGAGGCGCGAGATCATGTATTTGTAGCTCATCGAGTAGCGGTCGCCTTCCGGCAACTGCATGACCATGCCAAGCGCCCGGCCGCGCGGGATGATCGTCGCCTTGTGCAGCGGATCGGCCGACGGCACATTGAGCGCGAGGATGGCGTGGCCGGCCTCGTGATAGGCGGTCAGCTCCTTCTCGGCCTGCGTCATGGCAGACGAGCGGCGCTCGGCGCCCATCATGATCTTGTCCTTGGCGTCCTCGAATTCGGCCATGGTGACGAGACGCTTGTTGCGGCGCGCCGCCATCAGGGCGGATTCGTTGACGAGGTTCATCAGGTCGGCGCCGGAAAAGCCCGGCGTGCCGCGCGCGATGACCTTGAGATCGACATTGGGCGCCAGCGGCACGTTGCGCACATGCACCTTGAGGATCTTCTCACGGCCGACGATGTCGGGGTTCGGCACCACGACCTGGCGGTCGAAACGGCCTGGACGCAACAGCGCCGGGTCGAGCACGTCGGGCCGGTTGGTGGCGGCGATCAGGATGATGCTTTCGTTGGACTCGAAGCCGTCCATCTCGACCAGCAACTGGTTCAGCGTCTGCTCGCGCTCGTCATTGCCGCCGCCAAGACCGGCGCCGCGATGGCGACCGACCGCGTCGATTTCGTCGATGAAGATGATGCAGGGCGCATTTTTCTTCGCCTGGTCGAACATGTCGCGGACACGGGATGCCCCGACACCGACGAACATCTCGACGAAGTCCGAACCGGAAATGGTGAAGAACGGCACGTTGGCTTCACCGGCGACCGAGCGCGCAAGCAGCGTCTTGCCGGTTCCCGGAGGCCCGACCAGCAACACGCCGCGCGGAATCTTGCCGCCCAGCCGCTGGAACTTCTGCGGGTCGCGCAGGAACTCGACGATCTCTTCCAGATCTTCCTTGGCTTCGTCGACACCGGCGACGTCCTGGAAGGTGACGCGACCATGCGCCTCGGTCAGAAGCTTGGCCTTCGACTTGCCGAAGCCCATGGCGCGACCGGAGCCGGACTGCATCTGGCGCATGAAGAATATCCAGACGCCGAGGATGAGCAGCATCGGCAGCCAGCCGATCAGGGTGCCGAACAGCGTGTTCGAACCGTCGGATTCAGGACGGGCATTGATGGTGACATTCTTCTCCTGCAGCCTCGACACCAGTTGCGGATCGCCAGGCGAGTAGGTCTGGAAGCCGCTTGCGCTGTCCGTGTAGGTGCCGGAGATACGGGCGCCGGCGATCGTTACCGTCTTGACCCGGCCCGCCGAGACTTCCTGCAGGAACTGCGAATAGGGGACGTCGCTCGAGGCTCCACGCGTCTGCGGCGTCTGGAACAGATTGAAGAGTGCGATGAGCAGGACCGCTATGATCGCCCAGAGCGCGAGATTGCGATAATTCGGATTCATCAATTGTCCCGTTGGCGTCCGCTGGCGGACACAGTCATGAGAGGAAACTTAGGCCTAACATAGGGAGAGCGCTTCCCCTTGCCAAGCATAACAGCACGTCTGGGTTAAGCTTTCGCCCATGATCAACCGGCAGTGTGGCCGTGGAAAGGCGGGGCCGGAACGGGGGGCGCGCCGATCAGCTTGGCCACAGCGCTGGCCGGTGCCAGATCGAAGGACGGCAGGAAGCGGGCAAAAGGCGCAACGACCGGATGTGCCGCGATTGCCCGCAACACCGGGCTGTCCTGCGCCAGACCAAGCCATTCCCCGTCGCGCCAAAACGCTGGCTCAGCGGCGAGCGCGGCGCGGACAAGGCTCGGTGGCGTGCCGTCTTCGGCGAGAGTGCGCCTGGCCGCAGCAGCCGCTCCCAACGGCGCGATCAACAATCCATCCGAAATGTCACCCGATGTGATCCACCGGCGACCGTCCCAAAGGGCAGCGTTCGCCGCAGGTGCCGCGGGTGGCAGATCGCGGGTTTCACGGTGCAGGAAGATGCCGGCCCGCCGCGCGTCTACCACCGTCCGCGACAATGTGGCGCAAAGCGGCCCGGCCCTTAAGCTGTCGAACAGCGCTTCGCTGCGGGCCAGGTCCGGCAGAAAGGAAACGCCGCCACAAGCGGCCAGCAGGATGCGCAAGGCGTAGACTGCAGCCAGGCCATCGCTGGCGGTGGCAAAGCCGGGGTCGAGACGGATGAGACCAGGGGTCGGCTGGCTGGCGAAGGCACGGATCAGCCCGGCCGCGCGATGGCCAAGCTGTTCGCGTTCGGTGGCAGCCTGCCTGGCCAAGGCGATCGCCGCCGCAAACCGCTGCCCATCGTCACCGGCGAGCGCCGCGCGGATGCGCGGCCGTTCGAAATGCCTGTCAGTGTTGGTCGGGTCTTCGATCCAGCCGACATGTTCGCGCTGGAGGAACGCGCGCAATGCCGTCCGTCGCACGCCAAGCAGCGGCCGTAAGATCCAGATGCGCCAATCGTAGAGGGTTGCCGGCGCCATACCGGCGAGGCCGCGGCCTGCCGTTTCAGCAGGCCCTCGGCCCTCCTCCCGCGCGTGCCGCATTTGCACCGTCTCGGCCTGGTCGTCGGCGGTGTGGCCAGTCAGGATCAGGCCGATATCAGCGGCTTGCGCGGCCTGTGCCAGCAACCGGTAGCGCGCCTCGCGTGCGGCGGCGGGCAGCCCGGTCGATGGCTTTGGCCCGGACCAGAGCAGAGTGCGATGTGCAATGCCGCGCCCGGCACAGAGCCCAGCCACGGCTTGCGCCTCTGCTGCCGAACCCGGCCGCAAATCGTGGTCGATCGTCACCGCCAGCAGCTTGGTTGCCAGTGCGGTACGCTCGAGATGGTTCTTGAGGAGAAGGAGAAGGGCGGTCGAATCGCTGCCGCCGGACACGGCCGCAACAGCGCCGTTGGTAAAGTCGATCTGCGAAAAATCCGAAAGGTCAGGCTCGGTATCGAGCATCATGCATGTCGCCCAAATGTGGTCCCGGTTTTGGGACAACGACATGCAAGGGAAAGGCTAGCACGCCGCGAGCGCCTTCTCCTGCTTGACGCGTTCCTTGAGCGCGCCGGAAATGTCGGGATAGCGCTTGCCGATCTCGCCGAAGGTGGCGCAGGCTACATCCTTCTGCTTGAGGCCAACCAGCGACACGCCGAGCTTCAACAGCATGTCAGGCGCCTTCTTGGCTTTCGGGTAGTCCTTGCTGGCGGCAAGGAAAACCTCGGCCGCGTCGTGGTACTTCTGCTGGCCGAGCAGCGACTCGCCCAGCCAGTAATGCGCGTCCGCCGCCTTGGCGTCCTTGGGGAAGCGGGAAATATGGTCGCGAAACCCTTCCTCGGCGGTGCTGTAGTCACCCGACAGGATGAACTGGTAGGAATTGCGGTAAAGCTCTTCCGGATCGTTGGTGGAGGGCAGCGCCGCGACCACCGTGCCATCGGCCTTGGCGGTTTTGCCGGCCTTGGCGCCGGCGGCCGGGGCTTCTGTCGGGGGAACGGCAGTCTCCGCCGGTGCGGTGGCCTGCGTGTTGCCGTTGGCGTCGACCACATTGCCGTTCTTGTCGACGGTGATGGTGCCGAAGGTCTTCGGCGGCGTGCCCTGCACCGTGGTGCCGGGATCGCCGGTCGGCGATTCGATGATGACATCCTGAACGCTCTGGCCGCCTGCGGATTGATCACTGGCGGGCGCCGTGCCGGCATCGGCCGGCGCCGGCGCCGGCGTCGCCGGCGCCTCGGCGACGCTGTCGTCGGTGGTGGTCGTGGCGTCCGACTTTTTCTGTGCCGGAGGCTGCTGTGCGCCTTGCGAACCGCCTTCCAACTGCTGGAAGCGGAACTCGTTGTCTTCCTGCTGCTTGCGGATCTGCTCCTGCATCTGCAGCACCTGGAAGTTAAGCTCCTCGATCTTGCCGTTCATCTGCCGCAGCTGCTCCTCGAGCGCCGTGGCGGTGGTGCCGTCCGACTGCTGGGCGACCTGCTGCTGATCCGGTTTCTTATTGTCGCCGAAAATGCCGAGGGTGGGCAAATGGAAGGAAAAACCACTTTCCGCTGGTTGCCCGGTGCCGCTTGCCGGAGCGGCGACGCTTGATACGAGCAGCAGCGCAAGGGTGCCGCTCAAGACCGTTCTGAAATGCATGTGCCTCTCGCCGTGAAAATCGTTGGTATGCGCCTTTCCGGTCGGGGTGGACCGGTCAGGCACCCTCGGCTCTTAGCAGGACGTGAGACTTCGGCCAAATTTTGTTTCGCTGGTCCAGATATGAAAAAGGCGGCCATTTGGCCGCCTTTCGCATGGATGTGTTGTATTTTTGCCGACTTCAGCGCCGCGCGTTCTTTCGAACGCGCAAAGGACGCTGAAGCACTTTGACCTGGCGCACGATCCCTTTCCGAAAATCGAAACCGATTTTCGGGATCATGCGCTAGGAACCGGCGCCGCTGAGCGTGGTGACCGCACGGCGGTTCTGCGACCAGCAGGAGATGTCGTCGCAAACCGCGACCGGGCGTTCCTTGCCGTAGGAAATCGTCTTCAGGCGCTGGGCCGAAACACCCTTTGCCACCAGGAAGTCGCGGGTGGCGGCGGCGCGGCGGGCGCCGAGCGCCAGATTGTACTCGCGCGTGCCGCGCTCGTCGGCATGGCCTTCGATGACGATGGCATACTGCTTGTACTGGTTCAGCCACTGCGCCTGACGGGCAAGCGTCGTCTGCGCGTCGGCGCGGATCGCGGTCGAGTCGGTGTCGAAGAAGATGCGGTCGCCGATGTTGACGGTGAAGTCCTGCGCCGAGCCGGGCGTTGCCGCGCCGGCGCCGTTGAGGCCGAGATCGGCGGCGCTGTTCGGCGTCTTCTTCGAGGCGCAACCGGTGATGGCGAGCATCGCGACGAGCGCGATCATGACCGGGTTTCTGGTAAGTGCTGCGATACGGCCCATGCCGCCTCTCCTTCGTATTTCGAGTGATTTCATTGATCACCCAGTAACCACGTTTGGGTTAACCGGCATTCAACAAACACGGTTAAGATTTGGTTTCGGCTGCCGTCCACAGCCGAAATGACCTGATGTCACAATGGTCGCGGACCGTAGGCGGAAATGCGGCCAAAACGCGACTTTGGCGTGAAAAAAGCCCCAAAATGGGGCTTTTGAGGTACTGTTGCCAAGTTGCAACGAAGCGAGCGGAGGCTCGCCCGAAAAACCCCAACATGGTTTATTCGAGCAGGGGCGACCAGGCCGGGTCCGAAGCGAAATTCGAGGTCGGGATCGACTGTTCGTTGCGGCCGGTGAGATCGACCGAAACCAGTTTCGGGCCTCCGGCAGAGTCGCGGAAGAACATCAGCACCCGGCCGTTGGGTGCCCAGGTCGGCCCTTCCTGCTGGAAACCGGAAGACAGGATGCGCTCGCCCGAGCCGTCGGTCTTCATGACGCCGATCTGGAATTCGCCGCCGGTCTGCTTGGTGAAGGCGATGAGGTCGCCGCGCGGCGACCATACCGGTGTCGAATAGACGCCATCGCCGAAGGAGATGCGGTTCTGGCCCGAACCGTCGGCACCCATCACATAGATCTGCGCACGGCCGCCACGGTCGGAGGTAAACACCACCTGGCTGCCGTCCGGCGAGTAGGACGGCGAAGTGTCGATGGCGGTCGAATTGGTCAGCCTGGTCGTCGAGCGGCTTCGCAGATCCATGGCGAAAATGTTGGAATTGCCATCATCGCGCAGCAGGCTCATGATCACCTTCTGGCCGTCGGGCGAGAAGCGCGGCGCAAAGGTCATGCCTGGAAAATTGCCGACCAGTTCGCGCTGCCCGGTCTCGATCTGCAAGAGATAGACCCGCGGCTGCCCGCTTTCATAGGACATATAGGTGATTTCCTGCCGGTTCGGCGAGAAACGCGGCGTCAGCACGATCGACTTGCCATCGGAGAGATAGCGGACATTGGCGCCATCCTGGTCCATGATGGCGAGGCGCTTCTTGCGGGCGTTCTTGGCGCCCGATTCGTCGATGAAGACGACCCGCGTGTCGAAGTAGCCCTTCTCGCCGGTCAGCCGCTCATAGATGGCGTCGGCGATGATATGGGCGACGCGACGCTGATTGGCGTCGTTGGCGAAGAACTGCTCGCCCGACATCTGCTGGCCGGCAAAAGTATCCCACAGCCGATATTGGGCGCGGATGCGGCCGTCTGCCTCCTTGTTGACACTGCCGGTGACCAGCGCCTGCGCATTGATGACCTTCCAGTCGTCGAAGCGAGGGGCGGCGTCCGGATTGGCGATTTTCTCGATGAAGGCGCTCTTGTCGATCGGCGCGAAGAGGCCGGAGCGTTTCAGATCGGCGCTGACAATATCGGAAATCTGAGCGCCAAGCGCATCACCGCCCTGAAAATCAGTAATAGCGATCGGCAGCGGCTCGACATTGCCCTTGTTGACGTTGATCTCGACCAGCGCCCACGCCGGCAATATGGCGCTCGCAGTCATGCCCAGCGCCATCGCTGTGATCATCAGGAGTGGCTTGAGGATGGATTTCATGTCTTCTCGCTTCTCTTAACTGATTCTGGGGACGCCAGGCCTAGAGGCCAAGCATCTCCCTCGGATCGAAAGTAACCCGGACCTGAGCCCAGATATCCTGTTTACCGGGAGGAACCTGCAGGCCGGCCATGTTGCATTTCTGAACGGCACGCACGGCGCTCTCATCGAACTGACGGTTTCCGCTCGATTTCTCGACGGTCGGCCTGCCATCGAGCTTGCCGGAGGCGTCCAGATTGAAGAGGACCACCGCGACGAAGTTCTCCGAACCCTCGAGCCCTACCGGCAGTGTCCAGCAACCGCCAAGTTGATCGGACAGTGCGCCCATTTCGCTTTGCGACAGCTTCTGGCCCTGGTCCTTGTCACCGCCGAGCGACGCCTGTTGGGTCGAGCGCTTGGCACCACCGCCCGACGGCTTCTGCTTGTCGAGGAGGGCGGAAATCTCGTCAGCATTGAACTGCTTGTCATCCGATTTCGGCTTCGATGAGGCTTCCTTGACCGGCTTGTCGGCGTCCTTGCGCTCCGGCGCCTTGGCGCTTTCGGCCTGCGCCGGCTGCGGCTTCGGCCGCGCTTCCGGCGCAGGCGCGGAATCCGGAAGCTGTGTCGCCTCGGTGGGCGGATCTTGCGCTATGGCTTCAGCCACCGCATCCGGCTTCACCTCGGGCGTCGGCTCGATCGCGGCGGTCTTGTCCTCCGGCGGCGTCGGCGTAGGCTCTTTGGCCGGTGTCGGCTTGGGGTCCGTCTGCTTGACCGGCTCAGGCTTGACCTCTTCCTTCGGCTGCGGCGCCGGCGCCACTTCCGTCGCCGGAATAGGCTTTGGCTTTTCCTGCGGCTTCGGCACGTCCTCGGTCTTCGGTTTCTCGACCGGTGTCGGTGCGGGCGGCGGAGCCGACGTGGTGTCGACCGGCTTGGGCTTGGCTTCCGGCGTCACCGGCTTGTCGGTGTCGACACTGTTCTCGCCAACCTTCTGGGCGGCCGGCACGATATCGGGACGCTGGGTCGGCAACGGCGCCGGCTTTTCGTGCATCACGGCCTTCTTGTCGCCTTGCAGGACTTGCGCCATCGCTTCCATCGGCACGATGTCGACTGCGACCGACTCAGCGGCGGTCGGAAGCGCAGCCGGCGCTGACAGCGTGAACAGACCGAAGCCGAGCACGACAGCATGCAAGATCACCGATGTGGTGAGGCCGGTCTTCATCTTCTTGTCTATTGATCCTGTTCCTGGAGCGAGACGAGGCCGATATTCTTGTAACCGGCGGCCGAGATGCGGGCCATCACCTTCATCGCCGTGCCATAGTCGGTGGCCTTGTCGCCGCGGATGAAGATGCGCTCCTCATAGCCGGTTTTCGAGATTGCCTGCAGCTTGGCCACCAGCTCGTCGATCGGAATCTCGGTTTCCTGGAGGAAGATCTTGCCGGCCGCATCGATCGAAACGGTGATCGGCTGGGTGTCGGCGTTCATCGCCTTGGCCTGCGTGTCCGGCAGGTCGATCGGCACGCCGACCGTCAGCAAGGGCGCCGCGACCATGAAGATGATCAGCAGCACCAGCATCACGTCGACCATCGGCGTGACGTTGATCTCGGACATCAGGCCATGATGACGGCCACGCCGCCTGTGCCCGCGTCCGCCGCGTCCACCACCCGCGCTTACAGACATTCCCATGATCGTTCCTCAGGCCTTCTGCGCGACTTTTTCATCGATTTGGCGCGAGAGTATGGCGGAGAACTCATCCGAGAACCCCTCCATGCGCACCGCGATCTTGCTCGCGTCCGACGACAGCTTGTTGTAGGCGATGACCGCCGGGATGGCGGCGAGCAGGCCGATGGCGGTCGCCAGCAGCGCTTCGGCAATGCCGGGCGCCACGACGGCAAGACTTGTGTTCTTCGATCCGGCGATCGCCTGGAACGACGTCATGATGCCGATGACGGTGCCGAACAGACCGATGAACGGCGCGGCCGCGCCGACCGTGGCGAGGAAGCCGAGACGCCCTTCCAGCTTCTCCATCTCGCGGGTCAGGGCCAGATCCATCGCCTTGTCGATGCGGGTCTGCAGGCCGAGCGGCGATTTGGCGCCCTTCTCGAAGCTCTTCTTCCATTCGCGCATCGCGGCGACGAAGATCGCGCCCATGCCGGCGGTCTTGCGGTCGGCGAGCGTGCGGTAAAGCTCTTCCAGCGACTGTCCCGACCAGAACACCTGCTCGAAACGGTTGAGCGCGAGCCGCATGCGGGCGTAGGCGACAAGCTTGTCGACGACAATCGCCCAGGTCCAGATCGAAGCGCCGAGCAGGCCGATCATCACCAGCTTGACCACCCAGCTGGCCTGCATGAACAGCGCCCAAATCGACAATTGCGCGCCCGGTTCGGCGAGTGCGATGTTTTCCATGATTACGTCCTTAAAGATTTTCCGGGCATGGCTGGCGGCTGGCCCCTGGGCATCCCTTGTGGTCCGTTCGCGCGAGGCTCGCGGAATAACCCCAAAATGCAGCGTTGGCGGCCTTTTCAGGGCAAATATTGGTGAAAGGAAGGCGCTTGGATTCTTCCAATCTTCACCAATCTCTTCATGAACCGTTATGGTTAAGGATGGGTTAGGAAATAAGGCGCGGCGCATTGCCGCGCCCTCGCCGCCAGGCAAAGGGTCTGCCTCGCCTCGCTCGATTGCCGGAAATGACGATAGAAGCGATTTCTAAGCGCTTGGCTTGGGCAGAAATGCTGCCACCCATTCCCTGGGGAAACGTCTTGGCCTGCCGTTCTCGCCGATGATTGCCGCCTCGACCCGCGCCTCGACCAGCACCTCATCGCCCCGCTTCAGCTGCTGGGCCATGAAGATGCGGGCGCCGGAAATCTCCTCGGTGCGCGTATCGACGGTCAGGATGTCGTCGATGCGGGCAGGTCCACGGAAATCGATCTCCATGCGCCGCACCACCCAGACGATCTTCTCGCCATGCTTGCCATCGGCAAGCTCGGTGTGGTGGACGCCGGTAAGCCGGAGATAGTCGGAACGGCCGCGTTCGAAGAATTCGAGATAGCGTGCGTGGTAGACGACGCCGGAGAAATCGGTGTCGGCATAGTAGACCCGTGCCATCAGCCGGTGGCCGAACGCCGTCAGCGCGCCGGAAAGACCGGCCGAGAGCGCCGCCGATTCACCATGATCGTCCATTGCGCTTTCCTTTTTGGCCCTGACGGGGCACCTGCTTGTGGTGGCGCAGCTACCCGATGGCACTGTTGACGACGATGATCAAGACCTTGATGGCGGCACTGCTTCTACTGGCCGGTGTGGTCGTGCCGGGCCACGCCGCGAGCTTTTCGATGAAGCGCGGCCTCAACCTCGACCAGTGGACGACCTGGCCAAGCGAGGACAAATGGAGCGATCCAGGGGCCATCCTGCCCTATCCCGAATGGCGCAAGTTTGTCAGCGAGAACGACCTCAAGGCACTGAAAGACGCTGGCTTCGATTTCCTGCGCATGCCGGTCGATCCGTCGCCCTTCCTGTCCGACCAGACGCCGGCGCTGCGCGACGACCTCTATGCCAGCGTGCTGGACTCGGTACGCATGATCAACCGTGCGGGGCTGAAGGTGATCGTCGACATGCACCTGATCCCGTCCGGCGCCAGCCGCAAGGTCGGTATGGGCGAGGTGATGGACGATCCGCAAACCTTCGACGCCTATGTCGAGATTATCCGCAAGATGGCCCACACGCTGGCCGCAGAGGATCCCACGAAAGTCGCCTTCGAACCGATGAACGAGCCGATCGTCGACTGCGACAGCGACGGCACCAGCCTGTGGCCGGATCGGCAGAAAAAACTGTTCGCAGCGACGCGTGCTTCGGCCACCCGGCTGACGCTGATCCTGACCGGCGCCTGCTATTCCAACGCGGCGTCGCTGACGAAGATCGATCCGAAAACGATCCCCGACGACAACGTCATCTGGACCTTCCACTCCTACGATCCGTTCCTGCTCACCCATCAAGGCGCGACCTGGGCCGGCGATTTCATTCCCTATGTGACCGGCCTGCCCTATCCGCTGACAGCGGTGCCGCGCGCCCAGCTCGACGTGACGCTCGACACCATCCGCGCCAGGATCAAGGCCGACGCGCCATGGGCGCGGCGGAGCGGGTTGCTTGCTTATCTCGACGAGCAGGTTGCCGCCCTGGATACGAAAGAAAAGCTGCTCGCGGCGATGGACGCGCCGTTCACCCTGGTTGAAGCCTGGGCAAAGGCCAACGGCATCAAGCCGGAAAACATCACGCTGGGCGAGTTCGGCATGATCCGCCAGGAATACGGCAATGCCTATGTGATGCCGGCCGAGTACCGGGCTGCCTATGTCAAGGATATGGTCGCCCGCGCCGAAGCGCATGGCTTCTCGTGGTCGGTATGGAGCTACGGCGGCGCCTTCGGCATCGTCGACGCTTTCAACGGCGACAAAGCCGAACCGAACGTGATGGACGCGATCAAGTCCCTTCACTAAGCGTTTAAGGCGGAACCGAGATCGATCTGCAGGATTTCCGGGCGCATTCCAAAGCGCACCGGCATGATGCTGAAGCCGAGCCCGCCGGAAACGATGAGATGGCGGTCGTGCTCGACGACATGGCCGTAGGCAAAGCGGTTGCCGAAGCGGGACGGCACCACCGGCGAATAGCCGAACAGCCGTACTTGGCCGCCATGGGTATGGCCGGAGAGCGTCAGCGAAACCCGCCATGGCACGTTCGGAAATATGTCCGGCTCATGCGCGAGCAGGATAATCGGCGCGTGGTCGCTCACCTTCGCCAGCGTACCGTCGAGGTCGTCCAGGCCCTCGAATGCGCTGCGCCCTTTGCCCGGTCGCAAGGCGAGTTGATCGGCAAGCCCGGCGATCCAGAAGTCTTGCCCGTCCTTCTCCAGCCGCACGGCGTCGTTTTCCAGCACGGGAATGCCAACGTTCTCCAGCGCCTTGCGCGCCACTGTCGGCCCGACTCCCGCTTGCTGGGCGGCAACATCCCACCACCAGTCGTGATTGCCGAGGATCGACAGCGCGCCGAGCGGAGCCTTGAGGCCGGACAGGGCGGAGGCCCATTGGGGCGCTTCCACCTGGTCCGTCACCAGCGGCATACCCGAAATGTAGTCACCGAGCAGAACGATCAGGTCTGGCTGCAGCGCATTGGCCCGCTCGACCAGCGAAGCGATCCGCTCGGGTGTCATCCAGGGCCGGCAGGCGTGGATGTCGGCCAGCGCGACAATGCGCAGCTTCAACCCGGCAGGCCAGTGCGGTGGCGTCAAGACATAGCGCTTCACATGCGTCAAAAGCATCGGCTCGATGCCGACCGCATAGGCGCCGAGCGAAGCGACCGACAGGAACGAACCCCCGACGATTTTCAGGAACCCGCGTCTGGTGATCATTGCTCAACTCCGGCACTTGATTGGCGCAATCCGCACCGACACCGCCAAGCTCGTTAAAACTAAGCAATGCGCCGGCAAGCCGGCGAAGGTTAGGAGATTTTGCGCAGGACCGAAGCCGGCGGCAGAAATATTGGTTACTCTTCCTGGAACAGGCTGATCTGCTGCTGCGCCAGATCCTTCGGCGCGTCGAGGCCGAGATGCCGCCAGGCATTGGCGGTCAGCACGCGGCCACGCGGCGTGCGCTGGATGAACCCCTGCTGGATCAGATAGGGCTCGATAATGTCCTCGATGGCGTCGCGCGGCTCCGACAAGCCGGCGGCGATGGTCTCGATGCCGACCGGTCCGCCGCCGAAGTTGCGGGCAATCATCGAGAGATAGCGGCGGTCGAGCGCATCGAGGCCAAGCGCATCGACCTCCAGCCGCGTCAGCGCCTCGTCGGCGATCTGGCGGCCGACATGGCCGTCACCGGCAACACTGGCGAAATCGCGCACCCGGCGCAGCAGCCGGCCGGCGATGCGCGGCGTACCGCGGGCGCGACGGGCGATCTCAAGCGCGCCATCGTCGCCGAGTGGCATTTGCAGGATGCGGGCGCCACGGCGCACGATCTGCTCCAATTCCTCGACCGAATAGAAATTGAGCCGCACCGGAATGCCGAAACGATCCCGCAGCGGATTGGTCAAAAGCCCGAGCCGCGTGGTCGCGGCAACCAGGGTAAAACGGGCGAGATCGATCTTGACCGAGCGCGCCGCCGGCCCCTCGCCGATGATCAGATCGAGCTGGAAATCCTCCATCGCGGGATAGAGGATTTCCTCTACAGCAGGATTGAGCCGGTGGATCTCGTCGATGAACAGCACGTCGCGGTCTTCGAGATTCGTCAGCAATGCCGCCAGATCGCCGGCCTTGGCGATGACCGGCCCGGAGGTCGAACGGAAATTGACGCCGAGTTCGCGCGCCATGATCTGCGCCAGCGTCGTCTTGCCGAGACCTGGTGGCCCGACGAACAGCACATGGTCGAGCGCCTCGCCGCGGCCCTTGGCGGCCTCGATGAAAACCTTGAGATTGGCCCGCACCGCCGCCTGGCCGACAAACTCGCCAAGCGTCTGTGGCCGCAGGGTCTGCTCGGCATCCTCGCCGCGTTTTTCCGGAGCAATGAGGCGTGGCGAAAGGCTCATGCGACCTTCCTCGCATAGCGCTGGGAACGGGACAAGCCACGCCTCACCGCGCCAGTTCCTTCAGCCCGAAGCGGATCAGCTTCGAGGCGTCGGCATCCTCGCCGGCGGTCTTCAGCGCTGCCGCCACCGCATTGGCTGCCGTGTCGCGCGAATAGCCGAGATTGACCAGCGCCGAGACGGCATCGGTGATCGGCGCCGGTGCGACGCCTTCGCCGAGTTCCTGCTTGAGGCCGATGGTGCCCGAGGCGGAACCGGCATAAGCCGGCGCCTTGTTCTTCAATTCGGTGACGATGCGCTCGGCCACCTTCTTGCCGACGCCGGGCGCACGGCTGACCATGGCGATGTCGCGCAGCGCGATGGCATTGGCGAGATCGGTCGGCGCCAGCGTCGACAGGATGGCCAGCGCCACCTTGGCGCCGACGCCTTGCACATTGCTCATCAGCAACCGGAACCACTCGCGCTCCAGCACCGACTGGAAGCCATAGAGCCGCAGCATGTCCTCGCGCACATAGGTCTCGATGAACAGCACCACCGCCTCGCCGGGCGCCGGCAACGCCGCCAGCGTGCGCGCCGAGCAATAGGCGACATAGCCGACGCCATGCACGTCAACGAGGCAGAAATCCTCGTCGATCTCGTCCAGCGTGCCTTTGAGCTTGCCGATCATGGGCGATCCCTCATGCCAGCGCCGCCATCCTGTAGGCGACGCTCTGCCGGTGGTGCGCGTGGCAGATGGCGATGGCTAGCGCATCGGCGGCATGCTCGGTGTCGAAAATGGCTTTTGGCAGCAGCACCTTCACCATCATATGGATCTGCTTCTTGTCGCCATGGCCGACGCCGATCACCGCCTTCTTGACGGCGTTGGGCGCATATTCGGCAACCAGAAGTCCGGCCCGCGCCGGCACCAGCATGGCAATGCCGCGTGCCTGGCCGAGCTTCAGCGTCGCCACCGCGTCCTTGTTGACGAAGGTCTGTTCGACCGCCGCTTCGTGCGGCATGGCCTGCTGCAGGATGTCGGCGAGCCCGTCATGCAGTTGGCACAGCCGCGTCGCCAGCGCCGCCTTGTCGTCGGACCGCACGGTGCCGGAGGCGATGAAGCGCAAGGAGTTGCCGAGGCTCTCGACGATGCCCCAGCCGGTGCGCCTGAGCCCCGGATCGATGCCGATGATGCGAATCGCTTCCCCCATACGCCGACTTTACCTCCGGCGGACAGCGATGCCAGCGAAATGTGAACAAACCAGAAACAACGAACAGGCTGTTTGAGAATTCGCTCTGAGGAGACAGATGGCGCGGTTTTCGAAAACCGAAGCGGAACGCACATAAGTATGTGAGCATCGGAAGCGCAGAAAACCGCGTCAGATGGCCGTCAGAGTAGAATCATAAAGCAGGCTGTCAGCCGCGGGCGAAAGCCGTGTTGAGCAGCGTGATCTGGTCGGAAACCGGATTGGCGCGGCGGCCCATGGGCGGCGTGTCGACCATCGTGCCGCCGTAGATTTCCTCGTCCATGCGGCGCACCAGCGCCTGCAGCCGCAACGAGCGGGTGACGAGGTCAAGGAAATCCTTGGGCAGTTCGCTCCAGCCGGCCGCTTCATCATGCGCAGAAGCGGTGTCGAGACGCACCTTGGATTTTTCGGAAGCGACCTGGTCGCGGGTCATCTCGCCGGAGTTCGCGGCCCGCTGCAAAAGCAGCCAGGAGGCGACTTGCATCAGCCGTGTGGTCAGCCGCATCGATTCGGCGGCATAGAGCGTCGCCGCCAACCTTGACAGCTTCTTCGCCTCGGCCCGGCCCTTGCCGTCGAGATATTCTGCCGCTTGCTCGACCAGGCCCATACCCTCCTGGTAGAGCGGCTTGAAGGATTGGGAGAAAACCCGACGTTCCGCCAGTTTGATGGTTTTCGCAACGCCCTTCGAAGGCTCGTTCATTGGAGACGCCCCTGCTACCCGCTGGCTGATTCGGCTTCATCGCCGTCCCGCCTGCACCCTAAATGACTGAAGCTTGAAAATGCGCTTCGTCACCGGTGAAGGCAAGCACATGTTTAACAAACGGTTAACGCCGCCGCCGGTGCCGGACGACCCCGGAAAAGCGGACAAAAAAAGAGCCGCGGATAAGGCGGCTCTCAGGAGTTTAACAGGGAGGCGTCAAACGAAGTGGCTCCAACCACTCGGTAAGAATCCAGATAACTGGATGAACGTAGTAAACGCCCGTAAAGCTTAATGAAGCCTTAACGGAGCGGATATTTTTCGATCGAGCGCCACCCTTCTGTGCCGGAACAGCACAGCTGCTCCGGTGCCCGGAATCGCGTCAGGACCCTCACACACTCCCTGCCATTTCGGCCACGCTTGCTGAACGCCGAAACAAACCGGCTGCCCACGCGACATCGTTGCGAAACACGCGCCGCGCTAAACGCCCGCTCCTCGAACCCACGCAGCGCAACCCCAGCGTTGCCCGCAATCAAAAAATCAAAGGAGAGAACCATGGACTGGTACTCGATCGTCAAGTTTCTGCACATCGTTTCGGCGACCCTGTGGGTCGGTGGCGGTTTCGTCCTGTTCCTGCTCGGAGTGATGGCTGAGCGCGCTGGCAACATCGAGGACAAGCTGCAGGCGATGCGCGCCAGCGGACAGTTGGGCGGTCGTTTCTTTGCACCGATGTCGATGCTGACACTGCTCTTCGGGCTCGTCATGTGCAGCTTCTGGGTTGGCTTCACCGACCTGTGGATCCTGATCGGTCTCGCCGGCTATGCCACGACCTTCTCGATCGGCATGTTCATCTTCAAGCCGACCGGCGAGCGGATGGGCGCCATGATCGCCAAGGATGGCGTAACGCCCGCCGTTCTCGCCATCGGTCAGCACATGATGAGCGCGGCGCGCTTCGACTATGCGGTGATGCTGGTGATCGTCGCCGACATGGTGCTCAAGCCGACCGCGCACGACATCGGCGTTCTCGCCGGCATGGTGCTGGTGATCATGGCGGGCGCGGTGCTGGCTTTCAGCGGCAGCCGCCAGTTGGTGCCGAGCGCAGCCTGAGGCCATCGGATGATGCGAGCGGCCTGCAAGGCAGCCGCTTGCATCACATAAGCCCCACGATCCCGTCCCACAGAAGCTTGACCGCCACGACGGCCACGGTCGCGTAAGTGAACGGATAAAAGACCTCCGGGCGCATGCGCCGCACCAGCCAGGCGCCGGCGATGGTCGCCAGCGGCGCCAGCGGCATCAGCACGGCGGAAGCCGTCAGATTGGCGGTGTCGAATTGGCCGAGCGCGAAATAGGGCACCAGCTTCAGCGCATTGGTGGCGGCAAAGAAGATCGCCGACGTCCCCGACAGCACCTTCGGATCGAGCCGGATCGGCAGCGCATAGACCTGGAAGGGCGGGCCGCCGACATGGGCGACGAAGCTGGTGAAGCCGGCGACGGTGCCCCAGAAGGCGGCAGCGATGCGGTTGGGGGCAGCCGCATGATCGGCACCGTGACGGAACTGCAGATAGAGCCAGCGCAGCACGAAAATCAGCGCCACCGCGCCGACAATCAGCCGCACCATCTCTTCGGTGACGAGGGCTGCCGTCAGCCAGCCGAGGCCGATTCCGATCACCGCGCCCGGCATCATGTCGACCAGCATCTTGCGGTCGTAGACGCCCCACCATGTCCACACCGAAACGATGTCCATCAGGCACAGGATCGGCAGCAGGATAGCGGCGGCCTGCACCGGCGGCATGGTCAGCGCCATCAACGGTACGCCGACAAAGCCGACGGCGCCGCCAAAGCCGCCTTTCGACAGACCAACGAGAATGACCGCCGGAATGGCGGCGGCATAAAACCAGGGATCGGCGAGCAGACCTGACATGGGGAGGGAGGTTGGAGGGAAGACGTGAATTCTGGAATAGACCAGAAATGGTCGCGCCGCGACTGCAAATATCGCGCGGCGCGCCAGCGCCCGTCACATATTCGGCATAGGCGCCAGCGGCGGCGGGCGGCGGCGGATCGGCTGCCCCTTGATGATGGCGGTGCTGGTCTCGGCCTTGTCGGCGATGCGGTCGAGAATCTGGTCGAGATCGCCGATCGAGCGCACGAACAGCCGGGCGACGAAACAGTCATCGCCGGTGACCTTGTCGCACTCGCCAAATTCCGGAATCTCCTCGATCAGCTTCTGCACGATGTGCAGCTTGCCCGGCAAAGGCCGGATGCGAACGATCGCCTGCAGCGTAAAACCGAGCGCCTGCGGATCGATCTCGATGGTGAAGGCGCGGATGACGCCGCGTTCCTCGAGCCGCCGAAGCCGTTCCGAGACGCTCGGCGACGACAACCCGACCTGGGCAGCCAGCTCCTTCAACGAGGTTCGTGAATCCTTGACCAGGATCTCGAGAAGCTTCCTGTCCAGCTCGTCCAGCACTTCTGTTCCTTAGGAGAAAACGCCATTTCCCTTATATAATAAGGCGACCTTCCCTATACGCCCCTTCGTGAACCATAGAAAGGGTCGATTAGGCATGAGAATATGAAACCTCAAACTGTTGAGGTTTCTGATGGACAACACGCTACGCGGCACGATCGAAATGTCCGCCGCAATGGCGATCCTGGGCACCATCGGCTGGTTCGTCGTGCTCTCCGGCCAGCCGATCATGGACGTGGTGTTCTGGCGCTGCGCTTTCGGTGCGGTAACGCTGCTGGTCATCTGTGCCGCCCTTGGATTGCTGCGCGGCAGGCTGTCGCTGCGCGTCATCGGCATCGCCGCTCTCGGCGGCGCAGCCATCGTCATCAACTGGCTGTTGCTGTTCAGCGCGTTTTCGCGTGCCTCGATCTCGATCGCCACGGCGGTCTACAACACCCAACCCTTCATGCTGGTCGGCTTCGGTGCGCTGTTCTTCTCCGAACGGCTGACCATCACAAAGCTGACCTGGCTTGGCATCGCCTTCGCCGGCATGCTGCTGATTGTGCAGGCCACGCCTGATGCAGGCGACGTCGGCACCAACTATTTCACCGGCATCGCCATGGCGCTGGGGGCGGCCTTCTTCTGGGCGGTCGCCGCCATTGTCACCAAGAAGCTCAAGGGCACGCCACCACACCTGATCGCACTCATCCAGGTTTGCGTCGGCGTCGTCATGCTCGCGCCCTTTGCCAATCTCACCCAGCTTCCCACCGATCCGTGGAGTTGGGCCATGCTGGTGACGCTTGGCGTCGTCCATACCGGCTTCATGTACATATTGATGTATGGCGCCATCCAGAAGCTGCCGACGCACCTGCAAGGCTCGCTGTCCTTCATCTACCCGGTGGTCGCGATCCTGGTCGACGTCGTTGCCTTCGGCCATCGGCTGCATCCCCTCCAGATCGTCGGCGCCACCGCCATCCTGATCGCCGCAGCCGGCATGAATCTCGGCTGGACGCTGTGGAAGTCGAAGTCGCCGACAGCGAATGCCCAGGCAAGCGGATAAATCACGACGCCGCCTCACAGCCGCGTGATCTTGCGGCAGACACGCTGCGGGATTTGCGCCGGACCCTGACTCATGCGATGAGCGTTTCAGGCGCATGCGACGGGTGGCGGCTTGGACAGCGTATCCTTTCAGAATCGGCTATTGCCTCGCGAGCGTATCTTGTGGACCGGATCTCCCGCGCAAGGTCTGCTGTTCGTACCTAGCGATGTATTTCTCATTCCGTTCAGCCTGCTTTGGTGCGGGTTTGCTATTTTCTGGACGGTCTCGGCGGCAAGGCAAGGTGCGCCATTCTTCTTCTATGCCTGGGGAGCGATGTTCGTTTGCATCGGGCTCTTCATGGTCTTTGGCAGATTTGCCTTCGATGCATGGTTGCGACGCAGGATCTCCTACGCTGTCACGGACAGACGCATTCTCATTATGCGGACCGCACCGTTTTCCAATTTCAGGTCGCTCGATTTGGAGCGCCTTCCCGATGTGCAACTGACCGGTGAGAAAGCGACACGAGGGAATTTGCGCTTCGGATCGGTGGCAACTCCCTTCGGATATCCAAGGATGGGCGGCTGGTTTCCGGCCCTTGACCCCGTCCCGCAATTTCTCGGGGTCGAAAGCCCGTCGAAGGTGTTCGATCTGATAATGAAAGCCAGCAGCGATATCCGCTCCGGTCATCGATCGCCCCCTGCTGGCTAGCAGCCTGTTCAATCCCTGTACTTTGCTCTATGCCGCAATCCAACCATCTTCGCCCGGCATAGGCGAAAACCGGGATCGAAGGCCTATGAACGAAGCAACACCTCCAAACCGCTGCCGCATCGTGCTGATCGCGCCGCCAGGCGTGTCGGCGCAAAGCATTACGGCGGCATTCGAAGGCGGCGACGTCGCCTCGCTGATCCTGCCCGAAAACGGCATGGACGAAGCCTCCTTCCAGGCCTTGGCCGAAGAGATCGTGCCGGTTGCGCAAGCGGCTGGCGTCGCGGTCATCATTGCCGGCGACACCCGCATTGCCGGCCGCGTCCAGGCCGACGGCATCCATGTCGAGGTTGGAAAGGCCGAACTTGCCGAGACGATCGGACATTTCCAGGCAAAGATGATGGTCGGCACCGGCGGCGCCAAGACCCGCGACGATGCGCTGGAGCTCGGCGAGTTGAGGCCCGACTACATCTTCTTCGGCCGCTTCGGCTACGACAACAAGCCGGAGCCCCACCCCCGCAACCTGTCGCTTGGACAATTTTGGGCGGACGTGATCCAGATCCCGTGCATCGTCATGGCCGGGTCCGATCTCGCTTCGGTGACAGCGGTGGCCGCCACCGGCGCCGAATTCGTGGCGCTGTCCAGCGCCGTCTTTGCCGAGGGCGTCGACCCGAAGACAGCTGTCGCCGGTGCCAACGTGCTTCTCGATGAAACCGCGCCGCGTTTCGAGGACTGAAATGTCCTCGCCAATGCTTCCTCTCCAGGCCCTGATTGCGGTCTTGATGATGCAGGGCGCCGCCACCGCCGCGCAGACCATTCCGCTACCGCAGCCCAAGCCAGACATCGGCGTGCACGTCGACAAACCCATCGACAAGCCGCTGCCACAGCCCGCCACCACCGCCGAACCGGCGCCGCTGCCGTCAGCCGACGCCATCAATCCCGACCGTTTTGGCGCCAAGCCGTCGGACCCGGCCTACGGCGCCTTTCAGCGCGGGCTTTACAAGACGGCCTACAACCTCGCTTTGACCCGCGCGCAAAATGGCGATCCGGCGGCCGAGACGCTGTTGGCCGAGATCCTGTCGCGCGGGCTGGGCGTGCCGCTCAACGCGGCGGAGGCCGCCAAGTGGTATGCGCTTGCGGCGGAGCAGGGCGTGCCGGAATCGCAATTCCAGTATGCGCTGATGCTGCTCGACGGCCGCTACGTCAAGAAGGACGAGAAAGAAGCCTACGCGTTGATGCAGGCTGCCGCCGAGGCCGGCAATCGGCTGGCGCAGTTCAATTTCGCACAGTTGCTGGTCGAGCAGGACCCCGGTGATGCCGGCATCGCAAAGGCGGTCTCCTACTATGAGCGGGCCGCCGCCACTGGCCTTGCCGATGCGCAATATGCGATGGCGCAGATCTATGCCAATGGCGCCGGCGGCAGGCCGCGCGACGACGCCCAGGCCCGCCGCCTGCTGGCGCAGGCCGCACGGCAGAATTACGACACCGCGCAGATCGATCTTGCCGCCTGGATGATCGAGGGACGTGGCGGCGCGCGCGACCTGAAATCCGCCTTCGGCTGGATGAAACAGGCTGCCGAGGGCGGCAATGTCGCCGCCCAGAATCGCGTCGCAAAACTCTATATGCAAGGCATCGGCACCGATCCGGATCTCATCCTCGCCGGCGCCTGGTACATCGTTGCCCGCCGCGCCGGGCTTATCGATCCTGAGATGGACGATTTCCTGCAAGGGCTGACCGACGACCAGACCAAGCAGGCGTTGCAGAGGGCAAACCGCCTGCCCTGACGCCTACCCCCTGGGCTACCCCCGACCTACCCCCTCTAGGCGGCCTCCCTTGCCTCTTCAGGCGATTTGTGGTCTTGGAGGCCGAAATTCGCAGCGGCGAACATCTCATTCCGGATCAAAAATCATCATGGCCAAGATCAATGGCAACGAAATCCGTCCCGGCTACGTCATCGAGCACGATGGCGGCCTGTGGGTGGCGGTGAGGACCAACACCGTCAAGCCCGGCAAGGGCGGCGCCTACAACCAGGTCGAACTGAAGAACCTCATCAACGGCACCAAGCTCAACGAGCGCTTCCGCTCGGCCGAGACGGTCGAACAGATCCGGCTCGACCTGAAGGATTTTTCCTTTCTCTACGCGCAGGAAGACGCGCTGGTGTTCATGGACACCCAGAGCTACGAGCAGCTCGAATTGAACAAGGACTTCGTCGGCGATCGTGCTGCGTTCCTGCAGGACGGTATGATGGTCACGGTTCAGCTCTATGAAGACAGGCCGATCGGCATTTCGCTGCCCGACTATGTGACGCTGACCATCACCGAGGCCGACCCGGTGGTGAAGGGGCAGACGGCCGCATCCTCCTACAAGCCGGCGGTGCTGGAAAACGGCATCCGCGTGCTGGTGCCGCCCTTCATCGGTTCGGGCGAGCGCATCATCGTCGACACCAACGAAATCACCTACGTACGCCGCGCGGACTGATGCATGTCGCCCAAAAGTGGCCCCGGTTTTGGGTCACCGACATGCATCGAAACAAAGCTTAAAGCGCAGCAGCAGGAAGAACAACGATGGCACGCTCCGCACTTCTCAACGTCATGGTCCAGGCCGCCATGAAGGCCGGCCGCTCGCTGTCGCGCGACTTCGGCGAAGTGCAGAACCTGCAAGTGTCGATGAAGGGGCCGGGCGACTATGTCAGCCAGGCCGACCGCAAGGCCGAGGACATCCTGTTTGCCGAACTGTCGAAGGCGCGGCCGGGTTACGCCTTCCTGATGGAAGAACGTGGCGCCATCGAAGGCGACGACGGCCAGCACCGCTGGATCGTCGATCCGCTCGACGGCACCACCAATTTCCTGCACGGCATTCCGCAGTTTGCGATCTCGATCGCGCTGGAGCGCCAGGGCCAGATCGTCGCCGGCGTCATCTACAATCCGGCAATGGACGAGCTCTACACCGCCGAACGCGGCGGCGGCGCCTTCATGAACGATCGCCGGCTGCGCGTCGCCGGCCGCACCAAGCTGGTCGACACCGTCATCGGCTGCGGCGTGCCGCATCTCGGGCACGGCCAGCACGGCAATTTCCTCGTCGAGCTGCGCAATGTGATGGCCGAGGTTTCCGGCATCCGTCGCCTCGGCTCCGCCTCGCTCGATCTCGCCTATGTTGCCGCCGGCCGCATGGACGGGTTCTGGGAAGTTGGCCTGTCGGCCTGGGACATGGCCGCCGCCATTCTTTTGATCCGCGAGGCCGGCGGCTTTGTCTCCGACATGGATGGCGGCCAGGACATGCTGGACGCCGGCTCGGTCGTCGCCGGCAACGAGGTCATCCACCGCGCGCTGTTGAAGACGATCAAGAAGCCGGTCACGCCGCGCTGAGGACCTTGGCGCCCAAAGGATCCCGGCGCGCTGAAGCGCCGCGGTCGCAAAACCGCAACCAAAGCTTGAAATACTGTCCGGCAAGCGCCCAGATAAGGGGGATGCAGGATCATTCATGACGGACGCGCGGCCAGAATCCCAGATTGAAATCCCTTTCGTGGGTCGCTGGCACTATTCGCGCGCCGAAATGATCGCCGACGGCATCGTCCATGCAGTGGGCATCGTGCTGGCGATATCGGCCGGTTCGGCATTGCTGGCGCTGGCCGCCTTCCATGCCGGTCCCGGCGAATATGTCGCCGCCGCCTTCTACGTGATTTCGCTGCTGACCGTGCTGTCGGTGTCGCTGGCCTATAATCTGTGGCCGGTGTCGTCACCGGCAAAATGGATCCTGAGGCGCTTCGACCATGCCGCGATCTACCTGCTGATCGCCGCGACCTACACGCCTTTCCTCGCCCAGCTCGACACCTCGCCGCTGGCCGTTTCGATGATCGTCCTGGTGTGGACCGCGGCGGCCATCGGCATCGCCATAAAAGTGCTGCTTCCCGGCCGCTTCGACAGGCTGGCGATCGTCTTCTATCTCGCCATCGGCTGGAGCGGTATCGTCGTGGCCAAGCCACTCGTCGAGACACTGCCGACGACATCGATCGCGCTCATCGTTGCCGGCGGCGTCGTCTATTCCTGCGGCGTCATCTTCTTCGCCTGGAAAGGCCTCCGCTTCCACAATGCGCTGTGGCACGGCTTCGTCGTCACCGGCGCCGGCCTGCATCTGGCCGCCATGGTCGACTGCCTGGTCATCAACCGGTTCTAGGCTCTCCGGCAATATTGCCAGGCGCCATTCAATTTGGTCACAATTCCGTTTAAAGTCGCGAATTACGTGATCGGCGGCACTGGAGCAGTTCCAGGGAAAGTGTGAGCGGTTTCCCGTTCGGAATTGCGTCAAGGCAAATAAAGAGCATCGGAAACGGGGCACGGATGGCTTTTCTCAGATCCTTCGGCATGGGCAGGCGTTCTGATGTCCTGATTTACGATCCGCACAAACTGTCGAGCCCGCAGGTCTTCGTGCTGACCATGGTCATCTTCCTGGCCATCGTCGCCTTCATCGCCGCCATCCTGACCCGCCAGATCTCGACCGCCTTCGGCAGCAATCCCGGCCTCAACGGCCTGATCGTCGGCGTGCTGGCGGTCGGCATCCTGCTCGCCTTCGCCCAGGTCGGACGGCTGTTTCGCGAAGTGCGCTGGGTCAATTCCTTCCGTGCCGGCTCCGAAACCACCGAACCGGTGCTGCTGGCGCCGATGAAGGCGATGATCGGCCGCTCGTCGACCGTGGCCTTCTCGACCAGTTCGATGCGCACCATGCTTGATTCGATCGCCACCCGCCTCGACGAAACCCGCGACACCTCGCGCTACCTTGTCGGCCTGCTGGTGTTCCTCGGCCTGCTCGGCACCTTCTGGGGCCTGCTCAACACCATCGGCTCGATCCGCGAAACCATCGAGTCGCTCGATCCCGGCACAGGCGACGCCGCCGCCGTGCTCGATTCGTTGAAGCAGGGCCTGTCGGCGCCGCTGGCCGGCATGGGCACCGCCTTCTCGTCCTCGCTGTTCGGCCTCTCCGGCTCGCTGGTGCTCGGCTTCCTCGACCTGCAGGCCGGCCGCGCCCAGACCCGCTTCTACACCGAACTTGAGAACTGGTTGTCCTCGGTCACTGATCTCTCGTCCGACATCGTCGTCGCCGATCCGGCCAAGACCGAATCCTCCGACGAGATCCGCGTGCTGTCGGAAAGGCTGCGCAGCATGCAGGAGAACGGCGGCTCCAATCCACGCGTTGCCACCGCCATGGCCAATCTCGCCGACGGCATTTCGGGTCTGGTCAAGAACATGCGCTCGGAACAGCAGATCATGCGCGACTGGGTCGAAGCCCAGTCGGACGAACAGAAGGCGATGCGCAATACGCTGGAAAAAATCGCCGACGCCCTGAAGAAGCCCGGGGTCCACTAACATGGCGCTCGCCAAGCGGCGCACCGATCGCCGCATCGACTACTGGCCGGGCTTTGTCGACGCGCTGTCGACGCTGCTTCTGGCGATCATGTTCCTGCTCACCGTTTTCGTGCTGGCGCAATTCCTGCTCGGCCGTGAACTCTCCGGCAAGGATACGGCGCTCACCCGCCTCAACTCGCAGATCAACGAACTGACCCAGTTGCTGGCGCTGGAGCGCTCGACGACGCAGGACAAGGATGATTCGCTCGCCAATCTGCAGGCATCGCTGTCTGCGTCAGAGGCGGAAAAGAGCCGGCTCGAACAGCTGCTGGCGCAAGGTGCGGGCGCCGGCGACGCCGCCAACCAGCGTGCCATACAGCTGGGCGGCGAACTCGACAGCCAGCGTCAGATCAGTCAACAGGCGCTGAGCCAGGTCGAGATCCTCAACCAGCAGATCGCAGCACTTCGCAAGCAGATTGGCGCGCTCGAAGACGCGCTCAACGTGTCGGAAACGCGCGACCGCGACTCCAACACCAAGATCGCCGATCTCGGCCGCCGCCTCAACGTCGCGTTGGCTCAGCGCGTGCAGGAGCTCAACCGCTACCGCTCCGACTTCTTCGGCCGCTTGCGCGAAATCCTCGCCGACCGCGAGAACATCCGCATCGTCGGCGACCGCTTCGTCTTCCAGTCGGAAGTGCTGTTTCCCACAGGCTCCGAAGAGATCAACGAGGCCGGCAAGGTCGAGATGAAGAAGCTTGCCGACGCCATCATCGAATTGCAAAAAGAGATCCCGCCGGAGATCAACTGGGTGCTGCGCGTCGACGGCCATACCGACAACAAGCCGCTGTCCGGCGCCGGCCGCTACCGCGACAATTGGGAATTGTCGACGGCGCGCTCGACCTCGGTGGTGAAATTCCTGATCGAGAACGGCGTGCCGGCCAACCGGCTGGTCGCCGCCGGCTTCGGCGAATTCCAGCCGCTCGATCCCGCCGACACCGAAGAGGCGCGCAACAAGAACCGCCGCATCGAATTGAAGCTCACCGAACGTTGATCCATCTTCACGCGATATCACGCGAATTTGTTTGCCGGCTCAACTCTAGGGCGCAGGCCTAGGCCGGCAAGGCCTGAAAAGATTATCTTTTTTTAATTACACTTTGCCGCAGAGCGCTCCTAGCGTTCGCCTTGGGCCGAGAACCGCCGGCGATGGCTCCCATCATCGCGACGCGACGGAACCGGACGGCCCGGACGGAAGCCTGGCGAAACAATCGCCTCCTTCCCCAGTAAGAGGAGGACGCAGCCATGCGCTCTTTCAACAGGACTGCAACTCTCACCGCACTTCTCATCGCCGTTCCGCTCGCCGGCGCCTACGCCGCCGGACACCACAAGGGCGCCCTTGACGAGGCTGCACCGACCGATTTCACCGGTCCGCGCGTCGCGGCACTGATCGATCAGGTGCAAGGCGTCGACAAGGGCATCGCCGACGCAAGGCAGGCGAACACGATCACGCCGGCCGAGGCACAAAGGCTGCACCAGCGGGCCGCCAATATCAGCCAGGCTGCCGAAAAAACCGCTGCCGCCGACCATGGCAGGATACCGGCAGCGCAATACGCCCAATTGCTGCACCGGCTCGACGATCTCGACCAGCGGCTGCTGAGCGACACCGGCAGCGGCTTCAACATGGGTGACGGCTCGGACGGCGGAAACTATCCGAACGGCTGACATCATCCAAGCAAGGACAAGGAAGGGACTGCCTGGCGCCTCGGGGCCGTTGCCCCGCAGGCGTCCTTTTTACCAGCCGAGCCACACCGCCAGCAGCGCCAGCACTGCCGGCACCGTCTGGATGAACAGGATTTTCCGGCCCACCGTCGCCGCACCATAGAGACCGGCGATGGCGACGCAGAGCAGAAAGAACAGTTTGATCTGGAACCCGGCGGCGCCGAGATAGAGGCCCCAGATCAGCCCGGCGGCGAGAAAGCCATTGTAAAGCCCCTGATTGGCGGCGAGCACTTTCGAAGCGCTGGCGAATTCCGGCGTCAGGCCGAAAGCCTTATGGCCGCGCGGCGTGTCCCACAGCACCATCTCCAGATAGACGATGTAGACATGGATCAGGGCCACCAGCCCGACCAGAATGTTGCCGATCATCTTGTCTCCCCTCTATCGCGGTCTTTTGCCGTCAGCCAGCATTCCACGCGCGCCATCACTTCCGCAAGTTGCATCGGCGAGAGCCGCCCTGAAGGGTTGCCAATAGCCGTGCGTTGGTATCTTTTCCCGCCGTCCAAACTCACCGGAAGCAGCCCATGTCCTTTCAGAAACTCGATGACCTCGGCCACAAGCTCGAAGCGCTGGAGCACGCGCTTGCCATCCTCGGCGCAGACGAGGCGACCCATATGGCCGTCGGCGGTGGCGAGAAGCGCGCCGAGGCGATGTCGGCCCTTGCCGGCATGCATCACCGACAGGCGACGGCGCCGGAGATCGCCGACTGGATTGCGGCGGCCGAGCAGGAAACGCTGAACGAGGAACAGCAGGCCGCGGTCAGGGAATTGCGCCGGCAATACACCAACCTGACCTGCCTGCCGGTGGAATTCGTCGAGCGGCAGACGGTCGCCCGGATGCGCTCGGAACAGCTCTGGCGCGACCTGCGCGGCAAGAACGACTGGGCCGGCTTCCTGCCGGCGCTCGAAGGCATCGTGGCGTTGGTGCGTGAGGAGGCGGCGCTGCGCGCCGACGTGCTCGGCCTCGATCCCTATGACGCGCTGATGGAGCAATATGATCCCGGCAACCGCGCCGCCGACATCACGCCGGTGTTCGCCGAATTGAAGACCTTTCTGAAGGGTTTTGTCCCTGAAGCGCTGGCGGTGCAGGAAGAGCGACTGGCGAAACGCCCGCAAAAACCGCTTTCAGGCAGCTATGCCATCGACAGGCAGCGCGAACTCGGCCTCGCCATGATGGCGGCGGTCGGCTTCGACCTCACCCATGGCTCGCTGTCTGTGTCGCACCATCCGTTCTGCGGCGGCGTGCCCAGCGACGTGCGCATCACCACCCGCTACAAGACCTCCGATTTCCTGTCGGCGCTGATGGGCGTGCTGCACGAGACCGGCCATGCGCTCTACGAGCAGAACCTGCCGAAAGCATGGGCGCACTGGCCGCTCGGCAAGGCGCGCGGCATGGCGGTGCACGAAAGCCAGAGCCTGTTCGTCGAAAAGCAGCTCGGCCGCAACCCAGAATTCTGGCGCTGGGCGCTGCCGGTGATCGAACGACATCTTGGCGAGAGTTGGACGCTCGACGACATCCTGCCGCATGTGCACCGGGTCGAGCGCGGCCTGATCCGCGTCGATGCCGACGAGGTGACCTACCCGCTGCACGTCATCCTGCGCTTCGAGCTGGAACAGGAACTGGTCTCGGGACGGCTGCAGGCGGCCGACCTGCCCGAGGCCTGGGACGCCAAGATGCGCGACTATCTCGGCCTGTCGACCATCGACAATCCGGCCGACGGGCCGATGCAGGACGTGCACTGGCCTGGTGCTGCCTTCGGCTATTTCCCGTCCTACACGCTGGGCGCCATGATGGCGGCGCAGCAATGGGCGGCGCTGACGAAGGACCATCCCTCTGTCGACGACGACCTTGCCAGGGGCGATTTCGCCGCCATCAACGACTGGCGCCGCAAGAAAATCTGGTCGCAGGGCTCGCATTGGTCGACGCCGGAACTTCTCGAACGCGCCACGGGCGAAAAGCTCAATGCCGCGCATTTCACCGAGCATTTGCGCAAACGATATGGGGACGCCTAGGCAAATAGGCGAAATGCGCATGCCTACTCCGCCGCGCCCCTGAACGCGCTGGCCCCGGTTTCGAACTGCAGCTTGGCCAGCCGCGCATAGATGCCGCCCTTGGCGACGAGGCTCTGATGGGTGCCTTCCTCGACGATGCGGCCGCCATCCATGACCAGGATGCGGTCGGCCTTCAGCACTGTCGCCAGCCTGTGGGCGATGACGATGGTGGTGCGGCCCTGCATCAGCCGCTCCAGCGCCATCTGCACCAGCGTCTCGCTTTCGGCGTCGAGCGCCGAGGTCGCCTCGTCGAGCAAAAGGATCGGTGCGTCGCGCAGGATCGCGCGGGCGATCGCCACGCGCTGGCGCTGGCCGCCGGACAGCGTCACGCCGCGCTCGCCGACCTGGCTGTCATAGCCTTTCTCGAGCTTGAGGATGAATTCGTCGGCCAGCGCATCTTTCGCTGCCGCCTCGATTTCGGCCTCGCTGGCGCCCGGCCGGCCAAAGCCGATATTGTCGCGCGCGGTCGCCGCAAAGATGGTGACGTCCTGCGGCACGATGGCGATGCGCGCCCGCACCGCTGCGGGATCGGCTTCGCGCACGTCGACGCCGTCGATGACGATGCTGCCGGTTTCGGGGTCGTAGAAGCGCAGGATCAGCGAGAACACCGTGCTCTTGCCGGCCCCCGAGGGACCGACGATCGCCACCGTCTCGCCGGGCTTGACCTGGAAGCTGAGGCCATGGACGGCGGCGCGATCGGGCCGGGCCGGATAGGAGAAGGACACGTCATCGAAGCCGATCGCGCCTTTCGCCGTCGCCGGCAGCGGCTTCGGATCGGCCGGCGCCTGGATGGCCGGTTTTTCAGCGAGGATTTCGGTCAGCCGTTCGGCGGCACCGGCCGCCTGGGCAAGTTCGCCCCACACTTCCGAGAGCGCGCCGAGCGCGCCGGCGGCGAACACCGAATAGAGCAGGAACTGGCCGAGCGTGCCCGGCGACAGCGTGCCGGCGAGCACGTCGCGCGAACCGAACCACAGCACCGCCACCACCGAGGAAAAGATCATGAAAATGGCGAAGAAGGTGAGGAAGGAGCGGGCAAAGACCGAGGCCCGCGCCGCATCGAACGCGGCTTCCACGGCAGCCGAAAAGTGATTGGTGACCAGCTTCTCATTGGTGAAGGCCTGCAGCGTGCGCACCGCGCCGATCTGCTCGCTGGCATAGGCCGTGGCATTGGCCAGCGTGTCCTGCGCCAGCCGCGACTTGCGCCGCACCGAACGGCCGAAAGCGACCAGCGGCAGCACGATCAGCGGAATGGCGGCAATGACCAGCCCTGACAGTTTCGGGCTGGTGACGACCATCATCGCTACGGCGCCAAGGCCAAGGATGACGTTGCGCAACGCCACCGAGGCGGTCGCTCCGACAGCCGACTTTATCTGCGTTGTGTCGGCGGCGAGCCGCGACACGATCTCGCCCGACTGGGAGGTATCGAAAAAGGACGGCGACAGCGTCGTGACATGGCGGAACACATCGCTGCGGATATCGGCAACAACGCGCTCACCCAGCGTGATGACGAAATAGTAGCGGCTGGCCGACGCCGCCGCCAGCAAGGCAGCCATCACCACCAGCATGGCGAAGTACTCGGCGATGAAGTTGGAATCGGAAGCCGAAAAACCGTGATCGATCATGCGCCGCACGGCCAGCGGCAGCGCCAGTGTCGTTGCCGCCGCGACGACCAGCGAGATGACCGCGCCGATGACCATTTTCCGGTAGCGGGCGAGATAGGGAAACAGGCGCCGCAGCGGCCCGAGCGAGCGCCGACGCTCGTCTTCCCCGCCGCTGATATCCGCCATGACCGTTTCCTCTGGCCGCTTCCGGGTGGGCGATTCAATATGCGCCTGCCACGGCCTTGTGATTCAATTCCGGCTGATGTATAGGCTCGCCGACCGTTTTAGAAGCCGTGGCTCCTCAATAGCTGCGGCTTCGAGTTTTAAAAAGGGGCGCATCGACGCAGGCTTTGCGCCCGTCGGCCGCTCGGCAAGCCACGAACAAAGCCCAGGATCAGAACAATGAAGACCGACATCCATCCCGATTACCACACCATCAAGGTCGTCATGACCGACGGCACCGAATACATGACCCGTTCGACCTGGGGCAAGGAAGGCGATACGATGAACCTCGATATCGACCCGACCACCCACCCGGCCTGGACCGGCGGCCAGCAGACCCTGCTCGACCGCGGCGGCCGCCTGTCGAAGTTCAAGAAGCGTTTCGAAGGCTTCGGCCTCTAAGCCACGTCGGCCTTGTCGCAGATCAAAAACCCGCCCTTGAGGCGGGTTTTTTGTCACCGCGCCTAAGGTTCAGCTTTCGCTCCCTACTCAAGCAGAAGCTCCCGCAACGCCATGCGCTTGTAGGCGGCGACCAGCCTGTCGCCCTCATCTCGCTCGACCGAGATCGCCAGCCGCATGGCGGCCTCGCCCATCTGCCAGATGAGAAATGCCGTGGTTTCCAGCGCCGCCGGATCGGCGGCCGGCCGCAGCCGCTTCAGCACCGCGGTGAGGAATTCGGCGTTGGCGCGGCTGTCGGCGAGTTCGAGTTCACGCAGCGCCTTGTCGGCCTGTGTGCCCGACCAGATGTCGCGCATGACGGGCTCGGCCAGAAACAGCCCGTAATAGATATCCACCAGCTCCGAAAACGCCCGCCGCAGGCCCTCGGCGTCACTGACATCGGCCAAAGCGGCCGCGATGCAGGCCTGGCTTTCGGCGGTATGGCGCTCTGCCAGCGCCCAGACGATCGCACGTTTGTCGGGAAAGAACTGGTAGAGCGAGCCGATCGAGACACCTGCCCTTTCCGCCACTTCGCCCATGCGCATGGCGTCGCTGCCTTGTTCGGCAATTAGCGCCGAGGCGGCGGCCAGCATGCGCTCGACCCGCTCGCGGCTGCGCTGCTGGCTCGGCGCCCGGCGCGGCGAGGCGATCTGTTCGTTGGCCGGTGGGGCGGTGCCTTCCATGACTGTCTCCAACAAACGCGCTCAGCTGAACCGCCGTGAAATTGGCTTGACTCGCAAAATACGAGGGTTTATCACGTTTTGCAAATGTGAGGATTGCTCATATTTCAAGGCGAGAGGAAATCGAGATGAACAACACGACAGAAAAACCGACCTTGATCCTTGGCGGCACCGGAAAGACCGGCCGCCGTCTGGCCGAGCGGCTGACGGCGTGCGGCCTGCCGGTGCGGATTGGTTCGCGCTCCGCCACGCCGCGTTTCGACTGGGAAGTTCCCGCAAGCTGGGCTCCTGCACTTGAGGGCGTCAGTGCCGTCTACATCAGCTACTATCCCGACCTGGCCGTGCCGGGTGCGGCCGAAGCAATCGGTGCCTTCGCCAGGCTTGCCGTGGCCAGCGGCGTCAGCCGGCTGGTGCTGCTGTCCGGCCGCGGCGAGACCGAGGCCCAACGCGCCGAAGAGATGGTCAAAGCCTCAGGCGCCGACTGGACGATCCTGCGCTGCGCCTGGTTTGCCCAGAACTTCAGCGAAGGCTTCCTCATCTACTCCTTGCTCGACGGCGAGGTGGCGTTGCCGGTCGGCAGTGTCGGCGAACCCTTCGTCGATGCCGACGACATCGCCGAAGCCGCCTTCATCGCCCTGACCCAGCCAGGCCATGTCGGCCAGCTCTATGAGCTGACGGGGCCACAACTCCTAAGCTTCGCCGACGCGGTCGCCGAGATCGCCAAGGCGGCCCGCCGCGACATCCGCTTCGTCAGGATTTCGCACGCCGAGTTCACCACCGCGGTGGCCGCGCACGACATGCCGCCTGAGTTCGCCTGGCTGCTCAACGAGCTGTTCACCGAAGTGCTCGACGGCCGCAACGAAGCGCTCACAGACGGCGTCCAGCGCGTGCTTGGCCGTGCGCCGAAAGACTTCTCCACCTACGCAACCGAAACCGCCGCAACCGGCATCTGGAGCAAATGAGATGATCAAGCTTCTTCCCACCTTCACCATCATTGCCGCAATCGGCTCGGGCGTCGTCGGCGGCGTGTTCTTCGCCTTTTCCAATTTCGTCATGGCAGCACTCGCGCGATTGCCCGTCCCAGCGGGCATCGCCGCGATGAATTCGATCAACATCACGGTGATCACCCCGACCTTCATGACGGCGCTTTTCGGCACCGGCCTGCTCTGTGTGGTGCTTATCGCCGCCGCCATCATGGGTTGGAGCCAGTCCGGCTCGTACTGGTTGCTTGCCGGCGCAGTGATCTACCTGATCGGCAACCCGATCGTGACCATGGTCTTCAACGTGCCGCTCAACGATGCGCTCGCCACCGTCGACCCGACCAGCGCCAACGGCGCCGCCGTTTGGGCGAACCATCTGAGCCAATGGGTAATGTGGAACCACGTCCGCACCATCACCGCCATCGTGGCGATGGCCTGCTTCATCTTCGCATTGGTGTGAAAATGGCACGTCGCAAACGCAAAAGGACCTCGCCTCAGGCGGGGTCCTTTTGCGTGTGACCCTTGCGGTCGGAATGGCCTAGATCCCGATCCGGATCGATGACGTGGCGCACCAGCTGCTTGAGTTTTGCCGCGTCCGGAAAGCCGCCGTCGCGCTTGCGGTCCCAGACCAGCGTGTCGTTGCAGGAAATGGTGAAGATGCCGCCGGTGCCGGGCACCAGCGTCACTTCGCCGAGATCCGTGCCGAAGGTGGAGAGCAGCTCCTGCGCCATCCAGCCGGCCCGCAACAGCCACTGGCACTGCGTGCAATAGGTGATGCGGATGGCTGGGAGATCGCTCATGTTCGAGTTTCGATCATGCCGCGCTGAGCTTGGCCATGGTCTCGTCGTCGACCTCGAAATTGGCGTAGACGCTTTGCACGTCGTCGTCATCCTCGAGCGTGGCGACCAGCTTCATCAGCGACTGTGCCCGTTCTTCGTCGACGGCGATATTGGTCTGCGGTTTCCAGATCGGCTTGACCGACTCGGCCTCGCCGAGCGCGCCTTCCAGCGCCTTCGACACCTCGCCCAGGCTTTCAAAGGCGCAGTAGATGGTGTGGCCTTCCTCGTCCGACTGCACGTCGTCGGCCCCGGCTTCGATCGCCGCGTCCATGACCTTCTCGGCGTTGCCGGCCGAGGCTGGATAGTAAATCTCGCCGGCGCGGTCCCACATGAACGACACCGAGCCGGTTTCGCCCATCGCCCCACCCGCCTTGGTGAAGGCGGCGCGCACATTGGAGGCCGAGCGGTTGCGGTTGTCGGTCAGTGCCTCGACGATGACGGCGACGCCGCCTGGGCCATAGCCCTCGTAGCGCACGGATTCGTAGTTTTCGGCATCGCCCATCGACGCCTTGTTGATGGCGCGCTGGATGTTGTCCTTCGGCATCGAAACCGCCTTGGCGTTCTGCACCGCAAGGCGCAGGCGCGGGTTCATCGATGGATCGGGCGTACCGCTCTTCGCGGCGACGGTGATTTCGCGTGCCAGCTTGGAAAACATTTTCGACCGCACCGCGTCCTGGCGGCCCTTGCGGTGCATGATGTTCTTGAACTGTGAATGGCCAGCCATGGCACCCCTGTCGTCTTCTCGGCTAGAGCATCCTGAAGCGAGGTGATTCACCTCGTCTTCCGCAATGCTCAAATTCAAAATCTAGAACGTCCTGAAGCATCCTGATGGACGCAACGGCGCTCTGTGTCGGAATGGCCGGCTTATAGATAAATCGGCTCAATTCGTCCAGCCGCGCCGTGGAAGCAACGCAGGCGCTTAGGATCGCGGCCTTTTCTGGGGCTAATGGCCGCCGGACTTGGACTTCTTGCGTTTGCGCGCCAGCATGTTGAGGCCTTCGACCAGCGCCGAAAAGCCCATGGCGGCGTAGATGTAACCCTTGGGCACATGATAGCCCATGCCGTCGGCAATCAGCGTCATGCCAATCATCAACAGGAAGCCCAGCGCCAGCATGACGATGGTCGGGTTCTTGGCGATGAAATTGGCCAGCGGCGCGGCCGCCAGCATCATCACGCTCACCGCCACGATCACCGCGATGTACATGATGGCAATCTCGTCGGTCATGCCGACAGCAGTGATGATCGAATCGATCGAGAAGACGAGGTCAAGCAGCAGGATCTGGAAGATCGCGCCGGCGAGCGAAAGCTGCAGCGTCTCGCCCATCATTGAATCCTGGTGATCGTCGAGATCGACCGTATGGTGGATTTCCTTGGTTGCCTTCCAGACCAGGAACAGGCCGCCGGCGATCAGAATCAGGTCGCGCCAGGAAAAGCCGTGGCCGAAGGCGGTGAACACCGGCGTCGTCAGCTGGACAATGATCGAGATGGTGGCAAGCAGCACCAGCCGCATGACCAGCGCCGCCGAAATGCCGAGCCGCCGGGCGCGGGCCCGCTGCGCCTCCGGCAATTTGTTGGTCAGGATCGAGATGAAGATCAGATTGTCGATGCCGAGCACGATCTCTAGCACCACCAGCGTCAGCAGCGCGATCCAGGCGGTCGGATCGTTGACGAAGGCAAAATGCGGCGCCAGGAATTCGATGAGCTGCATGGAGGTCGTCCCCTCTTTAACGATCTAGAGCAGTGTCGCGGTTGGCCGGCAGTTAGGTACTGCCTGCACCCATATCAATGTCACGACCAGAAGGACGGCGCGGTTTCCTCCAGCCGTGGCCCGCGGCGAAACGGCGCGATCTTCTCGGCGAGGCCAGTGCGGTCGGAAATGTCGACGCCGACGCCGCACAATGTCGCCGGTCCGGTCGCCGCCTCGAACCGGCCTTTCGGCACTTTCGACAGGAACCGGTTGAGCGGTTCTTCCTTGTCCATGCCGAGCGAGGAATCATAGTCGCCGCACATGCCGGCGTCGGACAGATAGCCGGTGCCGCCATTGAGGATCTGGTGGTCGGCGGTCGGCTGGTGCGTGTGGGTGCCGACGACGAGGCTGGCGCGACCATCGACGAAATGCGCAAAACACATTTTCTCCGAAGTCGCTTCCGCGTGAAAATCGATGACCGCCGCATCGGCCTGTTCGCCGAGCGGGCAGGCGGCGAGTTCGCGCTCACCGGCCTGGAACGGATCGTCGAGCTCGGGATGCATGAACACCCGGCCCATGATGTTGGCGACCAGAACGCGCGCGCCGTTCCTGGCGATGTAGACGCCGGAGCCGCGCCCCGGCGTGCCCTTTGGGAAATTCGACGGGCGCAGGAAGCGTTCCTCGCGCGGCGCGAAAACCAGCGCATCGCGCTGATCCCAGACATGGTTGCCGGTGGTGACGACATCGGCGCCGGCCGCGATCGTGTCGCGAAAGATGTCTTCGGTGATGCCGAAGCCGCCGGCGGCATTCTCGCCATTGACAATGACGAAATCGAGTTTGAAATCCGAGATCAGGCCGGGCAGCTGTTCCCACACTGCCGTGCGCCCCGATTTGCCGACCATATCGCCAAGAAAGAGAAGTCTCATCTAGGTCCTGAAAAGCTGCATGGACCCTTGGAAAGGATCATGCGTCTGAAAGATAATCTATCTACAATTTTGGCGAGAACCGGCGCAACCCGCTCTCGGTGAGTATTTCCGGGATGACCACGTCATGCGGCTCGTCCGGCACCAGCGCCACTTCCTGGCAGTCGAAGGCGATGCCGATCAGTCGGGGCGGCTGGCCCTTGTCGATCAGCTTGGCGATGGCGCGATCGTAATAGCCGGCGCCATAGCCGATGCGGTGGCCGCGTGCGTCGAAGGCGGCGAGCGGCACCAGCATCACCGCGGGATCGAGCACCTCGGCCTCTTCATGCGGCCCGACCGTGCCGAATCCCATCTCGACCATCGGCGCGCCGCGCACCAATTCGCGAAAGACGATGGTGGTCTTGTCGAGAATGGCCGGCAGGCAAAGCCTTGCTCCTTGCTCGCGCAAGGCAAACATCAGCGGCCGCACGTCGACTTCCGAGCGCATCGGCCAGAAGCCGGAGACGATCTGTCCCGGTTCGACAGCGAGATGATCGCGCGCCGTCTCGGCCATTTCGAGAGCCGCCTCCACCCGCCAGAACTCATCGAGCGCATCGCGGCGGCCGAGTGCTTCCTTGCGGAGATGCTTTTTCAGGTCTTTCGGAGAGGTCATGGAGCCAAGGTAGAAAAGGTCGGATTTGGGCGGAGTGTCAGGAGCGACGTTTTCTACCGCATGATCCACCGGAATGTCAGTGGATCCAAAGCGTTTGAGTGACGATCCACACAACCGGTGGAGAGAGCGATCCCGGGAACCTACAAAGTAGGTGGGCGCCGTATGAGAAAACCCACGGGTCTTCCCAGGGACAGCTCCCTAGGGATCATTAAGGCCCCGGGGAAAATGTTCTCCTGCCGGGAAGCGCAGACCGTCGACCCTGATATAGGCCTGTTGCCGCCTATAGACCAGATGCCAAGACATTCTCGGCCGCATTATTCGCGACCCGCCCCTGCCACCAGACCAGCGCCGGCATGGCCAGCAGTTCGACGCAGAGCCCGGCGATGTGGCCCGCCGACGGCGCACCGGCCACCAGCAGCGAGAAAAGCCGCGCCAACCCGCCACTGAAGGTGCAGGCGGCAAGCAGGCGAAACCGTTCGGTCTTGGTCTCGATGCCGGGGATGCAGCTGTACCAGGCGATGCCGACGGCGAGGAAGAAACCGGAGAGGAAACGGAAATGGCTGTCGAGATCGACCGGCCACGGTGCTGCGACATGCAGGAACTGCGGCCCCGACATCATGCCTTCTAGGCCGACCAGCACCGGTGTCGCCGCCAGCACCGCCACAGCCACTTGCAGCGCTGCCTTGCCGAATGTCTTTTCTTTCAACTCTGTCGCCCTCGGTCCAAGGATGACAAAGGAACGAAGTTGGCGGCGCGAGGTTTCACGGCAGCTTCGCCGCAGCCTTGCACAGGCAGGGCCGCGTCCTTACGGTTCAGCTGAAGAGAACCAAGGAGCAAAAATGCGTTTCGAAGGCACGGCGGCCTATGTCGCCGACAAAGACCTGATGGTTGCGGTCAACGCGGCGATCGCGCTGGAGCGGCCCTTGCTGGTCAAGGGCGAGCCCGGCACCGGCAAGACCGAACTGGCCAGACAAGTGGCATCCGCACTCGGCCTCGACCTGATCGAATGGCACGTCAAGTCGACCACAAGGGCGCAGCAGGGCCTCTATGAATATGACGCGGTGTCGCGGCTGCGCGACAGCCAGCTCGGCGATGACAGGTTCAACGACATCAGGAACTACATCAAGCGCGGCAAGCTCTGGGAAGCCTTCGCCGCCGGCAAGAAAGTCGTGCTTCTGATCGACGAGATCGACAAGGCCGACATCGAGTTTCCCAACGATCTGCTGCAGGAGCTCGATCGGATGGAGTTCTTCGTCTACGAAACCGGCGAGACGATCCGCGCCGAAGTCAGGCCGATCGTCATCATCACTTCCAACAACGAGAAGGAACTGCCGGACGCTTTTCTGCGCCGCTGCTTCTTCCACTACATCCGCTTTCCCGACGTCGAGACGCTGCACAAGATCGTCGACGTCCACTATCCCGGCATCAAGCAGAACCTGGTGCGCGCCGCGCTGACCCAGTTCTACGAAATCCGCGACGTGCCCGGCCTGAAGAAGAAGCCGTCAACCTCCGAAGCGTTGGACTGGATCCGGCTGTTGGTGGCCGACGACATCGCGCCGGAGGATCTGCGCGCCGACCCAAAAAACGCGCTGCCCAAGCTGCACGGCGCGCTGTTGAAGAACGAGCAGGACGTGCACCTATTCGAGCGCCTGGCTTTTATGGCGAGAAGGCAGGGGTAGGACGGCAGTAATAGGGTTTTCCCCTGCTGTGGACGGTTGCGGGCAGCCTGGCATCAAGGCAGCCTCGGGCATGAAGCTTCGGAGGAAAATGAAATGACCGAGATCACCGTCCGCCCACTGGCGCAGTCCGATCATGCCGACTGGCAGCGGCTGTGGACCGCCTACTTGACTTTCTACGAGACGGTGCTGCCGCAAGAGGTCTACGCCATCACCTGGAAGCGGCTGTTCACGGAAGGTGAGTTCGAGCCAAAGGGCTTCATCGCCACGCTCGACGGCAAGGCCGTGGGTCTCACCCACTATCTCTACCACCGCTCCGGCTGGTCCGAGAAAAACAACTGCTATCTGCAGGACCTGTTCGCCGACCCCGATGTGCGCGGCAAAGGCATCGGCGCCGCTCTCATCGAAGCGGTGAAGCAGGAAGCGGCAAAGATCGGCGTCAAGAACGTCTACTGGATGACCCACGAGACCAACACCACCGCGCGCAAGCTCTACGATCATGTCGCACGGCGGACCGGCTTTATCGAATATGATTTGATGTAGACAAGACCATGTTCATCCCCTTCTTCCTCGAACTGAAGGCCGCGCGGGTTCCCGTTTCGCTCCGGGAATATCTGTCGCTGCTGGAAGGGCTGGAAGCGGGACTGGTCGACTATGACGTCGAGGGTTTTTACTACCTGGCCCGCACTGCCCTGGTGAAGGACGAGCGCCATATCGACCGTTTCGACCAGGTCTTTGCGCATGTCTTCAAGGGCATTGAAGCGCTGGATGGGCCGGATGCGGTAGACGTCGCCAATATTCCCGAGGAATGGCTGCGCCGTCTCGCCGAAAAGCACCTGACCGAGGAAGAGAAAAAACTGGTCGAGGCGCTGGGCGGTTTCGAAAAGCTGATGGAGATCTTGAAGCAGCGGCTCGAGGAACAAAAAGGCCGCCACCAGGGCGGCTCCAAATGGATCGGCACCGGCGGCACCTCGCCCTTCGGCGCCTATGGCTACAACCCCGAAGGGGTGCGCATCGGCCAGCATGAAAGCCGCAATCGCCGCGCGGTCAAGGTCTGGGACAAGCGCGAGTTCAAAAACTTCGACGATGCCGTCGAGCTCGGCACCCGCAACATCAAGATCGCGCTGAAGCGCTTACGCCGCTGGGTGCGCGAAGGCGCTGAGGAAGAATTCGACCTGCCCGGCACCATCCATGCCACCGCCGAGCACGGCTATCTCGACGTGCAGACGCGGCCCGAACGGCGCAATGCGGTGAAGCTGTTGATGTTCTTCGATGTCGGCGGCTCGATGGACGATCACATCAAAACCGTCGAGGAATTGTTTTCGGCCGCCCGCGCCGAGTTCCGCCAGCTCGAATATTTTTACTTCCACAATTGCCTCTACGAGGGCGTGTGGAAGGACAATCGCCGCCGCCACGCGGAGACCATCCCCACCTTCGACCTGCTCCACAAATACGGCCCGGACTATAAGGTGATCGTCGTCGGCGATGCCTCGATGAGCCCCTATGAGATCGCGCATCCCGGCGGCTCAGTCGAGCACTGGAACCCGGAGGCCGGCGTGGTCTGGCTCGGCCGCCTGCTGCAGCACTGGCCAAACGCGGTATGGCTCAATCCGGAAAACCAGAAGAATTGGGGCTTTACCCATTCGATCGCGATGATCCGCGACATCTTCGGCGGCCGCATGTTTCCGCTGACGCTCGCCGGTCTGGAGGGCGCGACGAAGCAGCTTTCAAGGAAACATTGACTTGCGGCTGGGCGGCCAAGATTCAGGTCAGGCCGAGTCGAAAATGACGGCGTGCGAGAACCGGAGCGTACTTGCAGTACGTGAGCACCGGAAGCGCAGGTATCAGCCATTTGCAGGCCGGCCTCGCCTGAATCTGGGCAGACGCGTAACAAATGCCTATGTTGGTGCGAATACGAGCTTGCAATCAACAACGAGCCGGCAAGGCTGAGGAGATCAAATGGACACCCACACCTATCCCGTCACCCGCACCGACGCCGAATGGCGCGCCCGGCTGACGCCGGAGCAATATGCGGTGATGCGCAACCATGGCACCGAGCGGCCGGGAAGCTGCGCCCTGCTCTACGAAAAGCGCGCCGGCACCTTTTCCTGTGTCGGCTGCGACCAGCCCTTGTTCGAATCCAAGCTGAAGTTCGAGAGCGGCACCGGCTGGCCGAGCTTCAACGATCCGGTCCCGGGTTCGGTCGAGAACACGGTCGACCGCAGCTACGGCATGGTCCGCACCGAGTGCCACTGTGCCCGCTGCGGCAGTCATCTCGGCCACGTCTTCGACGACGGTCCGCCGCCGACCGGCCTGCGCTATTGCATCAACGGCGTCGCGTTGAAATTCGAGCCGGCGGCTTAAGTCGCAATTCGGTCATCTTGCGAAGGGCGGCTCCGGCCGCCCTTTTTCGTTCAGCGATTGCTTTAATTTAGACGACAGCCGTCAGGATCAGCCATAGCGCCGATCCGAGCATCATCGCCGAGGCCTTGGCGCCACCGGCCTTCTCAGCGGCTCGCCAGACGGCAAGGGTCAGGAAGATGTTGTAGGGCACCGGCGAAAAATGCACTGCCAGAACCAATGCCAGCGGCAGCTTCAGCCCGAGCAGGATGAGTGCCGCCACCGTCGAGGCGATGTTGATCGCGGTGCCGATAAAGGCCAGGTCGCGCCAGAACACCCGATCGAGCGGCACGGTACCTTGCCAGCGCGAGCTAAAGAAGGATCCCGCGGCAGACATCAGCGATCTACCTCTGGCCCAGCACATCGGTGACGGCACGCTCGATGCGTGAGCATTCCGTCACCAGCCAGTCGGCCATCGCCGGCCAATTGTCCTCGGCAAAGCAGTTGACCCGCCACATCGAATTGATGCCGAGGCCCTCGCAACTCTGTTCCGGCCTGAGCTTCAGCCTGTCTTCGATCGCCGCCTGGAACGGCTTCAGTCGCGACCAGGATTCTGTAGCGCCGAACTTCTCGTTGCGGCCGAAGAAGACGCCGACATGGTTCTGCGCCGGAGCGACATACATGGAAAGCACCAGGGCGAAATCGGGCAACCCGCGCTGCCAGAACCATGGCCCGCGCCGCGCCATTAGAGGCCGTTCTTCCGGATGCCGTTCCGCGAACAGCGTCCAGAAGCTGCGTTGGCGAAATTCAGAGGCGCGGCGGGCGCCGAAATCGAATTCGCTCATGGCCCGCTCCAGCATCATGCTCGGCCTGAGACTGTTTTCGAAATTCGCTCCGGCGAGTCATATGGTGGTGGTTTCGAGAACCGGAGCGCAGCAGACATTTGGGTCCGTGAGCCTAGGTAAGCACAGAAAACGCCATCAGATGGCCGCCGGAGTAGAATTTCCAGACAGTCTCTTACACCATGCCGAGCGCGGCCTTGTAGAGATCTAGGATGGTTTCCTCTTCCTGCCGCTCGGCCTGGTCCTTCTTGCGCAGCCGGATGATCGACCGCATCGCCTTGGTGTCGAAGCCGGTGCCCTTGGCCTCGGCGAACACTTCCTTGATGTCATCGGAAATGGTCTTCTTCTCTTCCTCGAGCCGCTCGATGCGCTCGATGAAGGCGCGCAACTGGCCGGCGGCAACAGTCTGGCTGGTATCGGTGATGTCGTCGGCCATTTTTCTTCTCCGCTTCTTTTTAAGCGCCGCGATTCTGGCGCGGCGAAATGGAGCGGGTTCGATGCCCGAGCGGGCGCGGCGGGTCAAGACATTATCGGCGCTTCGTGAACGGCTGCTGCCAGCCGTCCCCAGAGCGATCGATCGGCGCGTCAATTGAACGCGATCAACAGATCCTTCGCATCGATCTGGTCGCCGGCCTTGACCAGCACCTCGGCGATCGTGCCGTCGCGCTCGGCATGCAGTGCCGTCTCCATCTTCATGGCTTCGATCGACAGCAGCACGTCACCGGCCTTGACCGCCTGGCCGGCGGCAACCGAGAGCGCCGAGACGACGCCCGGCATCGGCGCGCCGACATGCGCTTCATTGCCGGGCTCGGCCTTGCGCCGCGCCTTGGCGGCGGAAGCGCCATGCGCCCGGTCCGGCACCTTGATGCGGCGCGGCTGGCCGTTGAGCTCGAAGAACACGGTGACCATGCCCTTCTCGTCGACATCGCCGATGGCCAGGCAGCGCACCACCAGCGTCTTGCCCTTCTCGATGTCGACAAAGATCTCGTCTTCCGACTTCATGCCGTAAAAATAGGTCGGCGTCGGCAGCACGCTGACCGGCCCGTAGGTCTCCTGCGCGCCGGCGAAGTCGGCAAACACTTTTGGATACATCAGCCACGAGGCGAATTCGAATTCTGACAGCTTGCGCTCGAGCTTCTCCTCGATCTCCTTGCGGCTCGCCTTGAGATCGGCGGCTTTCAGCAGCGAGCCCGGCCTGACCGTGATCGGCTTGTCGCCCTTCAACACCTTCTTCTGCAGCGCCTCCGGCCAGCCGCCGGGCGACTGGCCGAGATCGCCGCGCAGCATCGACACAACCGAGTCCGGGAAGGCGATGTCCTTGCTGGGGTTCTCGACATCGGCGACGGTCAGGTCCTGGCTCACCATCATCAGCGCCATGTCGCCGACGACCTTGGACGACGGCGTCACCTTGACGATGTCGCCGAACATCAGGTTGACGTCGTGATAGGTCTGCGCCACCTCGTGCCAGCGCGTCTCCAGCCCGAGCGAGCGCGCCTGCTCCTTCAGATTGGTGAACTGCCCGCCCGGCATTTCGTGCAGATAGACTTCCGAGGCCGGACCCTTGAGGTCGCTTTCGAAGGCAGCGTACTGGTTGCGCACCGCCTCCCAGTAGAACGAGATTTTCCGGATCCATAGCGGATCGAGGCCGGGATCGCGCTCGGTGCCCTTCAGCGCCTCGACGATCGAGCCCAGGCATGGTTGCGAGGTGTTGCCCGACAGCGAATCCATCGCCGCGTCGATGGCGTCGACGCCGCTCTCCACCGCCGCCAGCACCGTCGCCGCCGACAGGCCCGACGTATCGTGGGTGTGGAAATGGATCGGCAGGTCGCTCGCCTCGCGCAGCGCCTTGAACAGCACGCGGGCCGCAGCCGGCTTCAATAGTCCGGCCATATCCTTGACGGCGATGATGTGAGCACCGGCCGCCTGCAATTCCCTGGCCAGCCCGACATAATATTTGAGATCGTATTTGGCCCGCGCCGGATCGAGGATGTCGCCGGTGTAGCAGATCGCCGCCTCACACAACTTGCCCTCGGCGCCGACCGCATCCATGGCGACACGCATGTTTTCGACCCAGTTCAGGCAGTCGAAGACGCGGAACAGGTCGATGCCGCCGGCAGCTGCCTGCTTGACGAAATGCTGCACGACATTGTCGGGATAGTTGGTGTAGCCGACGCCATTGGCGCCGCGCAGGAGCATCTGCAGCAACAGATTGGGCGCGGCTTCGCGCACCAGCGACAGCCGCTCCCACGGGTCTTCGGTGAGGAAGCGCATGGCGACGTCAAAAGTGGCGCCGCCCCAGCATTCGAGTGACAAAAGCTGCGGCAAGGCCCGCGCATAGGTGCCGGCAATGCCGGCGATGTCATGCGTGCGCATGCGCGTTGCCAGCAGCGACTGATGCCCGTCGCGCATCGTCGTGTCGGTGACCAGCACCTCTTTTTGCGCGCGCATCCAGCCGGCGAATTTCTCCGGCCCGAGCGCGTCGAGCTTCTGCTTGCTGCCGCCAGGCACATTGCCGTTGAGATAGGGCACCACAGGGGCCGCCGCATCGGCCTTCGGCTTGGGCCGGCCGCGTGTCTCGGGATGGCCGTTGACCGAGACATCGGCCAGATAGTTGAGCAGCTTGGTGGCGCGGTCCTGCCGCTTGACCTGCTGGAACAGCTCCGGCGTCGTGTCGATAAACTTGGTCGTGTAGGAATTGTCGGCAAAACTCGGGTGATTGATGATCGCCTCGAGGAAGGTGAGATTGGTCGCCACGCCGCGGATGCGGAACTCGCGTAGCGCGCGGTTCATGCGGGCGATGGTCTCGGCCGGCGTCGGCGCCCATGCCGTCACCTTTTCCAGCAGCGGATCGTAGAAGCGGGTGATGACCGCGCCCGAATAGGCGGTGCCGCCATCGAGGCGGATGCCGAAACCGGTGGCGCCGCGATAGGCGGTGATGCGGCCATAGTCGGGGATGAAATTGTGCTCGGGGTCTTCCGTGGTGATGCGGCACTGCAGGGCATGGCCGTTCAGCCTGATGTCCTTCTGCGCCGGCACGCCCGATTCCGGCGTGCCGATAGCAAAACCATCCAGGATGTGGATCTGCGCCTTGACGATGTCGATGCCGGTCACCTGCTCGGTGACGGTGTGCTCGACCTGGATGCGCGGGTTGACCTCGATGAAGTAGAATTTGCCGGTGTCGGCATCCTGCAGGAACTCGACCGTGCCAGCGCCGATATAGGCTGTTTCGCGCGCGATCTTCAGCGCGTAGCTGCACAGCTCCTCGCGCTGCGCCATCTCGAGATACGGCGCCGGCGCCCGCTCGACCACCTTCTGGTTGCGGCGCTGGATCGAACAGTCGCGCTCGAACAGATGCACGGCGTTGCCTTGGCGGTCGCCCAGCACCTGCACCTCGACATGGCGGGCGCGCTCGATCAGCTTTTCGAGATAGACCTCGTCCTTGCCGAAGGCGGCTTTCGCCTCGCGCTTGCCTTCCGTGACCTCGCGGGCAAGGTCGGCTTCGGCGCGAATGGCGCGCATGCCGCGGCCGCCGCCACCCCACGATGCCTTCAGCATCACCGGGTAGCCGATCTCCTTGGCCAGTTTCTTGACCGCCTCCATGTCATCCGGCAACGGATCGGTGGCGGGGATGACCGGTACGCCGACCTCGATGGCGAGGTTGCGCGCCGCAACCTTGTTGCCGAGCCGGCGCATCGTGTCCGGCTTCGGCCCGATGAAGGTGATACCGGCCTCGGCGCAGGCGTCGGCGAATTCGGGGCTTTCGGACAACAGGCCGTAGCCTGGATGGATCGCATCGGCGCCCGAAAGCCTGGCGACGCGGATCACTTCCTCGATCGACAGGTAGCTTTCGATCGGCCCCATGTCGCGGGTCAGATGCGGTCCGCGCCCGACCTGGTAGCTTTCGTCGGCCTTGAAGCGGTGCAGCGAATATTTGTCTTCCTCTGCCCAGATCGCCACGGTTTTGAGGCCGAGTTCGTTGGCCGCGCGAAAGACGCGGATGGCGATTTCGGACCGATTGGCGACAAGGATCTTCGTGATTGCCAAGGACTGGGCTCCAGACACGAGGGGATGGGGGCTAAAGGCAATGATTAACGCGAAAATGCTGCAGTGCAAACAAAATCAGGAGGCGATTAAACCGATTTAAATCGATTCTTCGCGTGAAAGCGGCATGCATTTGCCTGGACGCGTCGGCAGCCTCCGATTTGCGATCCGGGCGGATGCCCTTCGCCCGCCGCATCGAGGCTCGATTTCGGGTTTTGCAGGGGGTCGTACCAGACATGAAAAATGCCCGGCGCAGCGCGCCGGGCATTTTCCGATTTCAGATGTTTGTCGGCTTATTGCTCGAAGTAGGTGTACTTGCCGTCGTCACCCTTCTTCCAATTATAGATGACGTAGTCGGGGCGGGTGATGTCGCCCTTGGCGTCATAGCCGATGTCGCCGATAGCGGTCTTCCAGGGGCCACTCGCCTTGATCTCTGCGGCAACCTTCTGCGCATCGTCCGACGAGCCGACCTTGGCGGCGGCGGCGGCGACGATCTGCAGGGCGGCGTAGGAGTAGAGCGTATAGGCCTCAGGCTCGAAACCGGCGGCGCGGAACTTCTCGACGAGTTCCTTGGCGTTCGGGTTCTTGCGCGGATCGGGAGCGAACGTCATCAGCGTGCCATCGACGGCGTCGCCGGCGATCGAAGCCAGTTCGTTCGACACGATGCCGTCGCCCGACATGAACTGGACCTTGAGGCCCTGGTCAGCCGCCTGGCGCTCGATAAGGCCGAACTCGGTATGCAGGCCGCCGTAGTAGACGACATTGACACCGGCGTCCTTCATCTTGGCGATGAGGGCCGAGAAGTCCTTGTCGCCGACATTGATGCCTTCATACAAGACTTCGGTCAGGCCGTTGCCATTGAGCGCCTTCTTGGTTTCGTCGGCGAGGCCCTGGCCATAAGGCGTCTTGTCATGGATGACCGCGATCTTGCCATCCTTGAAGTGCGCGGCGAGATAGTCGCCGGCAACCTTGCCCTGCTGATCGTCGCGTCCGCAGGTGCGGAACGTGTTCCACAGGCCGCGCTCGGTCAGCTGCGGGTTGGTCGCCGAAGGCGTGATGACGAGAATGCCGTTCTCGGCATAGACTTCCGACGCCGGGATGGTGACGCCCGAGTTGAAGTGGCCGACAACATATTTGACGCCGTCAGCGACGAACTTGTTGGCAACCGAGATGCCCTGCTTCGGATCCGACACGTCGTCGCCGACTTCGAGCTTGACCTGCTGGCCGTTGATGCCACCGGCCGCGTTGATGTCGGCGGCCGCCTGCTCGGCGCCCTTCTGCAACTGGGCACCGAACGCTGCGTTCGGGCCGGTGATCGGACCGGCGACGCCGATCAGAATGTCAGCCCACGCGTTACCGCTGAACGCGACAAGCGCGGTCAGGGCGACGGCGGACAAAAGTGACTTTTTCATATAACGCTCCCATTTACCGAGTGGGCGTGGATGATGCTTTCATGCGATGCCCACTCTTGCTCGCAGAAAGTTTACTTTGCCGATTTTCAGGCACTTGTCACGCCGATTCATCCCCGGAACGGCGTTAATGATGAACGTCAGCCCTTCGGTTTCCAGCTCAAAAGCGACGCTCGTTCGTAGAGCCAATTATACTGCGTCACCATCTGGTTGGTGCGCGTGTATTGATAGCCAATGAAGCCCAATATCAGCAGCACGATGGTGTCGACGATGTAGTAATGCAGCGAAAACATCGTGCCGCCGAACAGCGCATGATGGATGAACCTGATGCCGATGCCGAGGCCGAGCATGTAGGCGAACAGCTGGATGAAGCTGCGCCATGTTTGGGCACTGGCCTTGCCGGTCATCCATGCCGCCCAGCCGCCAAGCAGGCAGGTGACGAAGAAGAACTGCCAGATCGAGGGTTCCTCGTAGAGAATGCCCTGCATGATGATGACTCCCTAGCATGGTCCCGAAAAGTTGCAGACTTTTCGGACAAAGATCATGCGACAAACAAACAACTTGGAGCGGAATATCGGATGCACATTCCGCTCCAAACTCAGTGATGGCCGCCTTCGAGATAGGCGGCGCGCACTTCCGGATTGGCGAGCAGTTCCTTGCCGGTGCCGCTCATCGTCACGTTGCCGTTGACCATGACATAGCCGCGGGTGGCGAGCTTCAGCGCGCCAAAGGCGTTCTGCTCGACCAGGAACACGGTCAACCCTTGCGTGCGGTTCAGTTCGCGGATGGCGTCGAAGATCTGCTTGACGATCAGCGGCGCCAGGCCCAGCGACGGTTCGTCGAGCAAAAGCAGCTTCGGCCGCGCCATCAGCGCGCGCCCGATCGACAGCATCTGCTGCTCGCCGCCCGACAGCGTGCCGCCGCGCTGGGCGATGCGCTCCTTGAGGCGCGGGAACAGCGTGAACACCTTCTCGACGTCCTCGTCATAATGCTTGAGGTTGTCGAGGCTGGCGCCCATCTGCAGGTTTTCCATCACCGTCATGCGCGGGAAGATGCGGCGCCCTTCCGGCGATTGCGCGATGCGCATGCGCGCAATCTCGTGGGTCGGCATCTGGGTGATGTCGGTGCCGGCGAAGGTGATGGTGCCGGCGCGGGCGCGAGGCGCGCCAAAGATGGTCATCATCAGCGTCGACTTGCCGGCGCCGTTGGCGCCGATCAGCGCGACGATCTCACCCTCGTTGACGGCGACATCGACACCGTTCAGCGCCCGGATATTGCCGTAAAAGGTCTGGACGCCCTTGATATCGAGCAGCGTATTGGCGGCCATTATTTGCGTCCTCCGCGCGGCTTGGTTGTCGAGGACTTCCCGGTCGGCTTGGCCGTGGCTCGCTCGGACGACTTTCTTGGCAAGTTGGCCTTTGCATCGACCTGCTCTGCCTTGGAGGCGCCTTTCGACACGGTGACGCGTTCGCCCTCACTGTGGCCGATCGTGTCGGTCACCGAGCCAGCCATCATCGACGACGACATGTCGGACCCGTGCGCCTTGTCGGGACCGGTGTCCAACTGCTCGATGACGGCTTCGTCACCGACCTCGGTCAGCACCGTCTCGACCTCTTCGTCATCGACACCGAGATAGGCGGCGATGACGCGCGGATCGGTCCGCACCGATTGCGGACTGCCGTCGGAGATCTTGCGTCCGTATTCCAGCACCACGACATGGTCGGAAATCTGCATGACCACCGACATGTCGTGTTCGATCAAGAGGATCGAGGTGCTGTTCCTGATGTCCATCAACAGATCGTTGAGTGCCGCCGATTCCTTCGGATTGAGGCCCGCCGCCGGTTCGTCGAGGCACAAAAGCTCGGGACCGGTGCACATGGCGCGTGCGATCTCCAGGCGCCGCTGCGCACCATAGGGCAGGTCACCGGCCGGATCGTCGGCACGGTCGACGAGATTGGCCTTCTCCAGCCAATGCTTGGCGAGGTCGATCGATTCGGCCGACGCCTTGCGGTAGCTCGGGAAGCCGAACAGGCCCAGCATCGTATAACCCGACGCCTTCATCAGCTTGTTGTGCTGGGCGACGAGAAGATTTTCCAGCAGCGTCATGCCCGAGAACAGGCGGATGTTCTGGAAGGTGCGCGCCACCTTGGCGCGCGCCGGGATCTCATGGTTCGGCAGCCGTTCGAGCAGGAAACTCGAGCCGCCGCTGAGGTTGAGCGTGATCATGCCTTCCGACGGCTTGTAGAAACCGGTGATGCAGTTGAACACGGTGGTCTTGCCGGCGCCGTTCGGTCCGATCAGTGCGGTGATCTCGCCGCGCCTGGCCTGGAAAGACAGATCGCCGATGGCGACCAGACCACCGAATTTCATCGACAGATGGTCGACCTGGAGGATGGCGTCTTTCATGGACGGATCGGTCTTCTGAATCGAGTTCATGCTCATCAGCCGTGTCCCTCTTTGGTGAAGGACCCCGAGACCGCTCTTCTCTCCTTGAGGAAGGCTGTCGGCTCACGGCTGCCGACGAAACCGCGCGGCTTCCACAACATGACGATGACCATGGCCATGCCGAACAAAAGCATGCGGTAGAGCTCCGGTGTGAAGTCAGGACCGAATATGGCCTTGAGGAAGTCCAGCTCGCGCAGGATTTCCGTGCCGCCGATCATCACCAGCGCCGCCACCGCGATGCCTCCGAGCGAGCCCATGCCACCGAGCACGACGATGGCCAGGATGATCGCCGATTCCAGGAACACGAAGGATTCCGGGCTGACGAAGCCTTGCCGTGCGGCGAAGAACGAGCCGGCAAAGCCGCCGAACATGGCGCCGGTGGCGAAAGCGGTGAGCTTGGTGGTGGTGGTGTTGATGCCGAGCGAACGGCAGGCGATCTCGTCCTCGCGCAGCGCTTCCCAGGCGCGGCCGACCGGCAGGCGGCGCAGCCTGATGGTGACGAACGCGGTGAGCAGACAGAGCAGCAGGATGAGATAATAGAGGAAGATCTTGTAATAGGCGCCCGACTGGGCAATGCCCAGCACTTTGGCGATGTAGTTCGGGTCCGAGACGTTGAACGACATCAGGCCGAAGAACGAGACCTTCGGAATGCCGGAAATGCCGGCGGAGCCGTTGGTCACCTCGCGCCAGTTGATGATCACCAGCCGGATGATCTCGCCGAAGGCCAGCGTCACGATCGCCAGATAGTCCCCTCGCAGGCGCAGCACCGGAAAACCGAGCATCACGCCCCAGAACGCTGCCATCAGGCCTGCGGCCGGCAGCAGGATCCAGAACGACAGGCCGAAATGCGTGCCGAGCAGCGCATAGGCATAGGCGCCGACGGCATAGAAGGCGACGTAGCCGAGGTCGAGCAGGCCGGCCAGACCGATGACGATGTTCAGCCCCCAGGCCAGCATCACATAGATCAGAATCTGGATGCCGAAATTGTCGACCCACTTCAGCGAGCCCTGGAAGCCGACCAGCAGAACGATCACGATCGGATACAGGAACAGTACGGTTATGCCAATCTTGTTGAAGTTGCGGCGCACGAAGCCGGGTTGCGCCGCGACTGCTGGAGCTTGGGCCTTTTGCGCCTTGGCGCGCTCAAGGGCGGGTTGTGCGAACCCGACATAGAGGAAACGTCCAGCGGCGGTGAGGAGCACCACTATGGCCAGCAGACCCCAGCGCTGCACCAGGATCAGCTCGTTGGAGATATTCTGGTCGGTCTTCAGGCCGATGAACAACACGAACAGGCCAAGCGCGATGGCGCCGGCATAAAGCGCCTCGCGAAAGGCGCGCTGGACGGGGCTGGCGACGACGTCGCTTTCCGGAGAAACGGTAACCGCCATGATTTCAGACCTTTTCGACTTCTGGCCGGCCAAGAATGCCGGACGGCAGGAAGATCAGCACGATCGCCAGGATGGAGAAGGCGGCGACGTCCTTGTAGTCGATGGAGAAATAGGCCGACCACATGCTCTCGATGAAGCCAATCAGCAGCCCGCCGAGCACGGCGCCGGGCAGCGAGCCGATGCCGCCGAGCACCGCCGCGGTAAACGCCTTAACACCGGGCGTGAATCCATCGGAAAATACCACCACGCCGTAATACATCAGGAACAGCGTGCCGGCGACGGCGGCAAGGGCGGCGCCCATGATGAAGGTGATCGAAATGGTACGGTCGACATCGATGCCGAGCAGCGCCGCCATCTTGCGGTCCTGCTCGCAGGCGCGCTGCGCTCGGCCAAGCGAGGTCTTGTTGACGAGATACCAGAACAGCGCCAGCAGGATCGCGGTGACCACGACAATGATGATCTGTTTCAGCGACACGCTGACGCCCTCGATCGTGAAGACCTTGGACACCATCGGCGGGACCGGCTTGTTACGCGGCCCTTGCGTCACCTGGACGAAATTGGACAGCGCGATCGACATGCCGATCGCGGTGATCAGCGGCGCCAGCCGGAACGAACCGCGCAGCGGCCGGTAGGCCACCTTTTCGATCGTCCAGTTGTAGAGGCTGGTAAGCAGCATCGCCACGATCATCATGATCAGCAGCGCGAGCACAATCGGCACCGAAGTGAACAGGGCGCCGAGGATGAGGAAGACGATGAGGGCGGTGAAGGCGCCGACCATGAAGATGTCGCCATGGGCGAAATTGATCATGCCGATGATGCCGTAGACCATCGTATAGCCGATTGCGATCAGCCCATAGATCGATCCCAGCGTCAGCCCGTTGATAAGCTGCTGGATGAAGTACTGCATGCTGTTGTGGCTCCCCTGGAATGTCGCCCATGCAGACGCATTCCTTTTCGTATTTCCCCTAGTCGTAAAGTTTCGAGCCCGGATTGCAACGTGATTTTTCGATGGTCATGCGTGTTTTCCCGACACGCCATCAGATTGCCCGTTTTTTCTTATCCGACCCCTGGACTATCGCGGACCCTATCATTGGCATAACGCAATGTCTTTGACGATTCGGCCGCATCATGCACCTCGTTTCGAAGAAACCACCGTCAAAATTAGGTGATGAGCAGGATCGTTGCGTCATTGAAGGCGATCCGGTTTTCGCGCCTTTCGCGCCCCGCGGCTCCGGATTCTGTTAGCTGGCGACAAACCTGCGCTAAAACGGATCATGGCCGGCGATTGAGATGGCTTTCAACCCGGCCATCCAATCGAGCAATGATCGCTCCGCCCGGGTTCAGTAGGCCGAACCGCCGTCCTGGCCGAGAACGTGCCGCTCGGTGCCCTTCAATGGCGGGTTGAACACGCTGACCAGGACCATGTCATTGGCCGCATCCGCGCGCAGGAAATGCTCGTCATGTTCGTCGAGCACATAGATCGTGCCCGGCTCGATGCGATGGACAGTGCCGGACATGTCCTCGACCTCACCCGCGCCGGCGATGCAGTAGCAGGCCTCGAAATGCCTGATGTAATGGAGCCGTGATTCGCTGCCGGCGCGCACGACGGTATGGCAGACGGTGAACCCCATGCCGTCCTGCTGGGTCAGCAGGCGATGGCTGGTGCCATTGCCCCAATCGACGAAGAAGTCAGATTTTTCTACATCAGTGAGTTGTCTTGTAAACATGATCGTTCTTTCGAAAGCTACGGCCACAGGCCATGACACGCAAAACGGACTAAGGGATAGCGCTGCTTTATCTCAAGTTTTTGCGATGATCCCGGGATCCGCCTGCAGGAATGCCGCAGCTGAGGGGCGCTTTCAAATGATTGCTTCTCACCTGATATGTTAGTAAATTTGACAGATGGACTACATCCCGTTGAATGCCGTGCGCGCTTTCGAGGCGGCGGCCCGCCATTTGAGCTTTTCGGCTGCCGGCGAAGAGCTTCACGTCACCCACCCGGCCATCAGCCACCAGATCCGGCGGCTGGAGGAATGGCTGGGCGTCTCACTGTTTCACCGGGATGCCCGCAAGGTGCGGCTGACCGAAGCCGGGGTGATCCTGCAGACCTCGGCCAGTGGCGCGCTTGCCGAACTCGACGCCACTTGCCGCCGCATTCGCCGCAATGCCGGCCAGGAAACCTTGTCCGTCGGCTGCATCCCTTCCATCGCCAGCCGCTGGCTCGTGCCGCGTCTGTCCGACTTTGCCGCCCGTCACCCCGGCATCGGCATGCGGGTCGCCTATGCCAAGGCCGATGAGAGGTTCATCGACGGTCAGAACGACGTGCTGATCACACTCGGCGCCGATCCCTCTCCCGACGTTACCAGCCTCAAGCTGTTTTCCCGCCTCAACCGGCCGGTGTGCAGCCCGCATTATCTCGCGGGCAGGGATCATCTGCGCACGCCGGCCGGTATTGCCGGCGCCGACCTGCTGCACGACGAGACCCGCGATGGCTGGCGCGAATGGTTTTCTGAAAGCGGACTGCCCGGCGTCGATGTCGGCAACGGGCCGGTTTTCGCCGACTTCAACATTCTTGCGACGGCGGTCATCGCCGGCCACGGCGTGGCGCTCTGCCCCGTCGAAGTTTTTCGCGATGAGCTGAAGCGCGGCGACCTGATCGTCCTGTCGGAGATCGCGACCAACCGCGACAAGGGCTACTTCCTGACCATGCTGGCGCAAGCCTCACCGGCAGCGTTCAAATTCGCCGACTGGTTTCGTCAAGAGGTTTCGGCTGACAAGGAAGCAGGCGGCTCTCAGGCCGGACACGTCGACGTCACTTGACGACGAAGCCATGCGCGAACGGATCGCGGTCGTCGATGAAGATGGTGTTCAGCCCGGTCATTCGCGCCCAGCCGCCGATCGAGGGAATGATCGCCGGCTTGCCGGCAACGCTGACCTCTTTCTCGACCCTGCCCTTGAACAGCGAGCCGATGATCGATTCGTGGACGAAGTCGTCGCCCGCCTTAAGCTTGCCCTTGGCATGAAGCTGCGCCATCCGGGCCGAGGTGCCGGTGCCGCACGGGGAGCGGTCGATCGCCTTGTCGCCGTAGAAGACGGCGTTGCGCGCATCCGCGCCCGCCACTGTCGGCTTGCCGGTCCAAAGCATGTGCGACAGTCGGTTGATTCCCGGATTCTCCGGATGCTCGAATGTGTACTTGTCGTTGAGCCGCTGCCGCACCACCGGGCTCCAGGCGATGAGATCGCCGGCCGAATGGTCGGCCATGTCACGATAATTCTTCTGCGGCTCGACGATGGCGTAGAAATTGCCGCCATAGGCGACATCGACGCTGATCTCGCCGAGCCCAGGGCATTCGACCGTCAACCCTTCGGCATAGAGGAAAGACGGCACATTGGTGATGCGCACCTCCTCGACATACTCGCCGACCTGTTTGTATTCGGCGGTGACCAGGCCGGCCGGCGTGTCGAGCCTCAGCATACCCGGCGTCTTCGGCTTGATCAGCCCATGCTCAATGGCCATCGTCACCGTGCCGATGGTGCCATGGCCGCACATCGGCAGGCAGCCCGACGTCTCGATGAACAGGATGGCGATGTCGCAATCCTCGCGTGTCGGCGGATAGAGGATCGAGCCCGACATCACGTCATGGCCGCGCGGCTCGAACATCAGCCCGGTGCGGATCCAGTCATATTCGGCGAGAAAATGCGCGCGCCGCTCCATCATCGTCGAACCCTGGAGCAGCGGCCCGCCGCCGGCGACCAGCCGCACGGGATTGCCGCAAGTGTGGCCGTCGATGCAGAAGAAGGATTGCTTGGCCATGACGTCTCCTGGAAACTCAAAACCGCTGTGGACTGAAAGGGGCGAGATCGATCGGCTGAGTCTGCCCGAGAACGAGATCGCGGATCAAGCGGCCGGTAGCCGCCGACTGTCAGGCCGAGATGGCCGTGGCCGAAGGCATAGACGACAGACGGGCTGTTCCGAGCACCGCCGATGACCGGTAGCGAATCCGGCAGCGAGGGACGAAACCCCATCCATTCGCGGCCGCCTGAGGGATCGAGCCCCGGCAGGAAGGCTTTCGCCTTTCCCAGCAGCGCCTTCGAGCGGGCATAGTTGGGTGGCCGCTCGATGCCGCCGAGCTCGACCGCGCCGCCGACGCGCAGGCCGGTATCGAGCGGCGTGATGACGAAGCCATGGCCGGAGAAGATCAGCTGCCGCTTCACGTCGAAGGCGGTCTTCGGCAGCGTCGTGTTGTAACCGCGTTCGGTTTCGAGCGGGATGCGGTCGCCGAGATTTTTGGCCAGCAGATGCGACCAGGCGCCGGCGGCGATGACGAGGTGTTTTGCCTGCCGCGTCGTGCCATCGGCCAGCGTCAGCGTCGCGCCGTCCTGAGCCGCATCGATACGTTCGATCCGAACCTTTTCAAAACGCGCGCCCTTGCTCTGCGCATAGGCCCAGATGGCTTTGCCGAGCAATTTCGGGTCGGCGACGGTCTTCCATCCCGGCACGAACGTGGCCTTGATGAAGCGCGGTGACAGACCTGGCTGCAGCCGCGCCAGCTCTTCGCCATCGACATGGCGAAAGCTGATGCCGAAACGCTGCTTGGCCGCCCAGCCGGGCAGCGATGCCTTGAACTCGGCTTCGCTCTCATAGAGTTCGAGCGAGCCGTCCTCGTGCAGCATGTCTCCGGTACCGGAGCGCGCCATCAGCCCGGCCCATTCGGCTTCGGCGAGCCGCATCATCGCGACTTGTGCCGCGATGCTGCCCTCATAGCGATCACTGCGCCCGGCACGCCAGAAGCGGAACAGCCAGGGCAGGAGTTTTGGCAGATAGGCGGGCGGAATGCTGAGCGGCCCGAGCGGGTCGGCAAGCCATTTCGGCAGTTGCCTGATCATGCCCTTGTGGGCGAGCGGCAGCACGTCGGAAAAGGCAAAGGCAGCGGCATTGCCGGAGCTCGTCTCTTCGCAAATGCCCGTCCGGTCGAAGATCGTGACGTTGCGCCCTGCCTCAGTCAGAAAGGCAGCGGCGCAGATGCCGATGATGCCGCCACCAACGATGGCGACGTCGAGTGTAGCATGACCATTCATTGCCATGTGCCGCGCTGCATATCTGCTCTGACGGTCCCTTTAAAACTGCGGCAGATTCGGCCGCACCGCCAACGCGTCTTTGACGATCTTCTCGACCGCCTTGCGGCGTTCGCCCGAAAGCGGCTGGCGCGGCATGCGCACCCGGTCGTTGGTTTGAATCGCAAAAACTTCGGCGAGCTTGATGTTCTGCACCAGATAGGTCGACACGTCGAGGTCGAGCAACGGCCGGAACCAGCGGTAGATGGAAAGTGCCTCCTCGCGGCGGCCCTGCTTCATCAGCTGGTAGATGGCGACCGTCTCGCGCGGGAACGCCACGACCAGTCCGGCCACCCAGCCGATGGCGCCGACCGACAGCGCCTCGAACGCCAGATTGTCGACGCCGGTGAACAGATCGTAGCGGTCGCCGAAGCGGTTGATGATCTCGGTCGAGCGGCGGATGTCGTCGGAGGATTCCTTGATGGCGACAAAACGCTTGTCCGACGCCAGCTCCTCCATCTGGTCGACGGTGACGTCGACGCGGTAGGCAAGCCGGTTGGAGTAGATCATCACCGGCAGATCGCCGGCCTGAGCGACGGCGCGCAGTGCTGCGACCGTCTCTTCCTCATTGGTGTGGTAGATCGGGCTCGGCACCACCATCAACCCGTTGGCGCCCTCTTTCGCGGCGCGGCGTGCGATGCTTGCGGCCTCGCGGGTGCCGGCCTCGTTGACGGTGAGCAGCACCGGCTTCTTGCCGGCGATCTTCTGCGCCGTCTTCAGCACTTCGATCTTCTCGTCAGGCGACAGCATCGGTCCTTCGCCGAGCGAGCCGCAGACGATGATGCCGTCGCAGCCGGCCTCCATCTGCAGCGCAAAGCAGCGCTCCATCTCGGCATGGTCGAGGCGGTCGTCCGCGGTGAACTTGGTCGTGACGGCGGGGAAAACTCCGGTCCACATGGTCATCTCTCCATCTGATATATCAGTGATATATTTCAAGCGAAAGCCGCTGTCAATGCGGATTCCGTTGTGATATATCCAAAATATATCAGGAGATGACCCTTGGCATTGGTCGATGAAAGCCAAAGCGCAGAGCCGGTGGCGGCGAAAGCCTACCGCGTGCTCGAGCACATGATCGTGACGCTTGAACTGGCGCCCGCCAGCTTCGTCACCGAAGGCGCGTTGATCGAACGGCTCAAGCTCGGGCGCACGCCTGTGCGCGAAGCGATCCAGCGGCTGGCCTGGGAAGGCCTGCTGGATGTGCGGCCGCGCGCCGGTATTGCCATTGCCCCGCTGCATCCCGGCGACTGGCTGCGCGTTCTCGACGCCAGGCGCGGCATCGAAGTGGTGCTGGCCCGCTCGGCCGCCCGCTTCGTCACCCGCGAGGCAGCCGACCTGTTTCACGATGCGGCGCTTGCCATGCAGAAGGCGGTCATCTCCGGCAATGTGCTTGCCTTCATCCAGGCCGACAAGGCACTCGACGAGGCACTGGCGCTGGCCGCCGACAATCCGTTCGCTGCCCGGCTGGCCGCACCCTTGCAGACCCACAGCCGCCGCTTCTGGTTCCGCTACAAGGCCGACACCGGCCTCGCTGAGTCTGCCGAGCACCACGTCGCGCTGATCCGCTCGATCTTGGCCGGCGACGAAGAGGCCGCCGCCAAGGACGCCAAGCGCCTGATGGCGCTGCTGCGCGGCCATGCCGAGGCAGCTGCCACGCGCTGATCAGGCAGCTCAGTTCCCGTGCGCCATCGCGGTCACGGTGAGGGTATTCTCCCATCCCTCACCGATCGCGAGGATACAGCTTTGGCCGTTTACGTCGGTTATCAGCAGGGTCCATGTCCCACTTGCCGAGACATAGATTTCGACAACGGCAGCTTGCCCGACAACACCGTAGCCGATCTGCCTCTGTTGAAAGGCCTGCGCCAGTCCGGCGATAACATCACTGTGGCCGCCGCAGACGAGTTGTGCCTGAGCGGGCAGCGTCGACAGCGCCAACGCGGCGGCGATCGCGGCTATCCTGATCCATCGAAACGAAAATTTGTGTGCCATTTGGCACCTCCTTCGCCTTCACGTTCCGGCAAAGGGAGGCACATATAGGCAGCCTCAATATACCGGATCGTGCCAGGCCGGGTCCGACGTCTTCATCACGTCACTCCTTCTGGTTTCCGGTCTGTCGTCAGGGAGTTTATCACATCCCTGGATTCGATATGGTGAGGTCCCGATCCGAAAACAAGCACCATTGCCTTGCCGTCACCGGCGCCACCGCACAGGATTTTGTCACCGCATGACACGATCCAAACAACACGATGCCGTGCAAAAAAAGGGCGCGGCAAAAGCCGCGCCCTTGGCTCGATAAAATCCGACCTCAGTTCATCGTCGGAATGACAAACTCTGCACCATCTTTGATGCCTGCGCGCGCACCCGCAGCCGAAGGCGAGGACGCGCAAACAGGAAATCGTCCGGCTAGTTCATCGTCGGAATGACGAACTCCGCACCATCCTTGACGCCGGACGGCCAGCGCGACGTGACCGTCTTGGTCTTGGTGTAGAAGCGGAAGGCGTCCGGGCCGTGCTGGTTGAGGTCGCCGAAGGAGGAACCCTTCCAACCGCCGAAGGTGTAATAGGCGATCGGCACCGGGATCGGCACGTTGACGCCGACCATGCCGACCTGGACACGGCTTGCGAAGTCGCGCGCCGCGTCACCGTCGCGGGTGAAGATGGCGACGCCATTGCCCATTTCGTGGTCGTTGGCGAGCTTGATGGCGTTCTCATAGGTCGGTGCACGCACCACCGAGAGCACCGGCCCAAAGATCTCTTCCTTGTAGATGCGCATGTCTGATGTCACGTTGTCGAACAGGCAGCCGCCCATATAGTAGCCGTCTTCATAGCCCTGCATGGAGAAGCCGCGGCCGTCGACGACCAGCTTGGCGCCTTCCTTGACACCGATGTCGACATAACCCTTGACCCGCTCCAGCGCTTGCGCCGTCACCAGCGGGCCGAAATCGGCGGACGAATCCGTCGACGGGCCGACCTTCAGGCTTTCGACGCGCGGGATCAGCTTTTCCATCAGCCGGTTGGCGGTGTCGTTGCCGACCGGAACCGCCACCGAGATCGCCATGCAGCGTTCGCCGGCCGAGCCGTATCCGGCGCCGATCAGCGCGTCGACGGTCTGGTCCATGTCGGCGTCGGGCATGATGATCATGTGGTTCTTGGCGCCGCCGAAGCACTGCACGCGCTTGCCCGACGCGGTGCCGCGCGAATAGATGTACTGGGCGATCGGCGTCGAGCCGACGAAGCCGATGGCCTTGATATCAGGATCGTCGAGGATGGCGTCGACCACGTCCTTGTCGCCATTGACGACGTTGAGGATGCCCGCCGGCAGGCCGGCTTCGATGAACAGTTCGGCGATGCGCATCGGCACACCCGGGTCACGCTCGGAAGGCTTCAGGATGAAGGCGTTGCCGCAGGCAATGGCCGGCGCGATCTTCCACAGCGGGATCATGGCCGGGAAATTGAACGGGGTGATGCCGGCGACGACGCCGAGCGCCTGACGCATCGAATAGACGTCGATGCCGGGGCCGGCGCCATCGGTGAATTCGCCCTTCATCATATGCGGCGCGCCGATGCAGACTTCGACCACTTCGAGGCCGCGCTGAATGTCGCCCTTGGCGTCGGCGATGGTCTTGCCATGCTCGCGCGCCAGGATCTCGGCCAGCGAGTCGTATTCCTTGGCGACCAGTTCGAGGAACTTCATCAAGACGCGCACGCGCCGCTGCGGGTTGGTTGCCGCCCATTTGGGCTGGGCTTCCCTGGCATTGATGACCGCTGCGCGCAGTTCCGCCTGCGAAGCCAGCGCCACCGTGCCGCGCACAGTGCCGTCCATCGGCTGCATGACATCCTGCTTGCGGCCGCTGGTGCCGGCGACATGCTTGCCGCCGATGAAATGACCGTAGTCGATCATGATTTCTCTCCCTTTGTTGTGATGGGATTATTCAACGCCTTTGCGCGGTCGATGGCAACGCGAGCCAGAACGCAACCGTTGTGCGTAAAATAGATAGCGGTTGGTGTCTGTGCATTAATTGCCGCAAATGATAGGGTGCAGCATCGATTGCTGGAACCACACGTTGAGCCTTGACCGTTTTCACCGGGACCATTCCCATGAACTGGGATGACGTCCGCATCTTCCTCGCCGTGGCCCGTGCCGGCCAGATCCTTGGCGCCGCCAAGCGGCTGGAGCTCAACCACGCCACCGTCTCGCGCCGCATCGCCGCGCTCGAAGATGCGCTCAGGACGAAACTCTTTCGCCGGCTTACCACCGGTAGCGAGCTAACGCCGGCCGGCGAGCGCTTTCTCGACATCGCCGAGCGCATGGAGGGCGACATGATCGCCGCGCGCTCCACCGTTGCCGGCGAGGGCGACGATGTCTCCGGCACGGTGCGCATCGGCGCGCCGGACGGTTTTGGCGTCGCCTTTTTGGCCAAGCACCTCGGCCAGCTCACCGCGCTTCACCGCGAACTCACCATCCAGCTGGTGCCGGTGCCGCGCTCCTTCTCGCTGTCCAGGCGCGAGGCCGACATCGCCATCACCGTCGAGCGGCCAACGGAAGGCCGACTGGTGGCGGGGAAGCTGGTCGATTACACGCTCGGCCTGTTCGCCTCCCGCGCCTATGCCGAGGCGCATGGTCTGCCCAAAACAGCCGCCGAGCTTGGCCAGCACAATCTGATCGGCTACGTGCCGGACCTCATCGTCAGCCCCTCGCTCGACTATGCGGCCGAGTTCAGCGCCGACTGGCGCACCAGCTTTGCCATTTCCTCGGCACTCGGCCAGGCGGAAGCGGTGCGATCGGGGGCCGGCATCGGTATCCTGCACACCTTCGTCGCCCGCTCGATGCCGGAGTTGCTGCCGGTCGACATCGTCGCGCCCATCCGCCGCGCCTACTGGCTGGTCTATCACGAATCTGTCCGGCCGTTGCGCCGCGTCCAGATCGTTGCCAATTTCATCACCAAGGCGGTGGAGCGGGAACGCGGGCTATTCGTATAGGATCGGGGCGCGTCGGGGACGAACGTACCGTCCGTAGTGCAAACCAAGCCGCCTTGCCCTTGCCACAAAATCGGCCAGTGTGGCATCAGGTGCAGGCGTTCTCGATCACGTGGCCAAAGCGCTGGGTGGGGACATTTTCGGAAATTGGCGCGGATAGACATGCGAGCCGTTCTTGCCATCCTGCCGCTGCTTTTCGTCTCGGCCTGCGCCAACCCGTGGACGAAGGTGCCGGAAGCGGAATTGCCCAAGCCGATCCGCACGGCTATGGCACGCCCCTCGCCTTTCGTCTTCGGCAATTACTGCGGCCCCGGCACCCGCACCGGCGACCTCTCGGCTCGACCGGTCGATCGTCTCGATAGCGCTTGCCAAACCCATGACGCCTGCTACATCGCCCGTCACAACCATTGCGATTGCGACAGCGCCCTCATCGCCTCGGCCAAGGCGATCCGCGATGACAAGACGGCGCCAAAAAAGATGCGCAGCAAGGCAGAGCTTTTGATCGCCACCTTCGCGCTCCCCGTCTGCAAGGTCTTTCCGCAAGGCTTCATGCCCCCGCGTGATCCCGCCCAGTTGAAGGAATTGAACGAGGCAGCGGGTTGAACCGGGCCGCGTGCATGGCCCTGTTCGGACTGGCGTTTACCGCGCTTGCCGGCTGCGCCGGACCGCTTCGCAATGGCTGCGATTTCTTCCCCAACGGAAATGATTGCACGAGACCGTCGCTGTCGGCGGGTGCATCAGGACCACAAATCGCGGCCACCCAGTTTTTCGGCGACGCCGGCACCAGCGACTACGAAAAGCAGTTCCTGGCGCTGCTCGCCCACAACCAGATCGGCGCCATCGACCGCACCAATGGCACCGGCCCTTTCGGCCATGATCGTCACGCCATCGCCAACAGCGATTTCCAGGCGACCTATCGGGCGCTGGAACAATTGGCAAAGCCGGTCGCCACGGCGCAGGTACCGCCGGCGAGCGGCAAGGCCAGCGACGGCCGTTTCGACGGTCGCTGGCGGGTGTCGCGGCAGACGCTCTATATCGACGCCGCTGCCCGGCCTTCTCAGGCCAAGACTTTCAGCTTCTCCGGCCTGCAGGCGCGCTCGGTCGAAATCTTGCTGCGCCAGGCGGGGCAGCAACCCGTCGACATCGGCGGCACGTGTGATGGTGCTCTGGCGCTCCGCGCCGGCGGCCATTCGCGCACCGTCGCCAGGGGCGAGGCATTTCGTTTCCACCTGTCCGGGGACGGTGTCGCCGTCAGCCTGTTTCCAAGCGACGGCCTGAACCGCTGCGATCTGCAAATCCGCTCCAGCCTTGCGCTGGCCGGCGCGCCGCTGACCATCCTGCGCGAAGAAATCGCCGACCCGGCGCTGGCCGCCTTCGACAGCCGCTACCAACGCTGTCCGGTCCCCGATCCGGCCGGCCTCGAAGAACTCGACCGCGTTTTCTACGCCAGCCGCTGGCTGTCGCAGACCTGCTCGCTGCCGATCGGACAGCCGCGCCTGCTGCGCAAGTCGCGCGAGGGCTTCAACGCCAAGGTCGAAGCGCTGATGGGCGCGGCCTTGCCCGACAGCGCCTTCGACAAGGGCGATCCCGAACTGCCGCTCGATTTCTCGCACGCGCCCAAACTCAGGCTGATCTATCTGTCGTCGCTGGAGTTCAAGGCGGACTTTTCCGGCCGCATCATCGAGCGGCTGATCCGCCATCACGCCGCGCTCGGCACCAAGGTGCGCATCATGGTCACCGACGTGCTGGAGCGCGACAAGGACGACGCCATGCTGCATCGGCTGGCGGCCGAATTCCCCAATGTCGAGCTGCAGGAATACCGCTGGCGGCCAGACCACGGCGCGCCGATCGACGAGCAGCTGTCGCAATTCCACAAGACCCACCACGTCAAGATGCTGGCGACGCTAGCGCAGGATCCCGGCCGCTCCCGCGTCATCATCGGCGGCCGCAACATCCATGACGGCTTCCTGTTCCACCAGCCTGTCGACCTGTCGCGCTACCCGAACCTCCAGCAATATGGCCGGACCGACGGGCTGTCGCTGAACTACTATTCGAACTGGAGCGACTTCGACATCGAGATATCGGACCGGGCCACGGTCGAGACGCTCGCCGCGCATCTGTCGACGCTGTGGCTGCGCGACGCCGACACCAACATTATCAGGCCCTTCTCCATTCCGGTGCGCTCAGGCGGCCAGCGTCCGCCGGGCGCGGCGCGGCATTTCATCTCCGTGCCTTACGAAGACGGGCATGCGCTGGAGGCGTATTTCGTCGAACTGATCGACACCGCCGAGCGCCGTATCGAGATCGTCAATCCCTATCTCAACCTGACGCCGAAGCTGGCTCTGGCCTTCGACCGGGCGCTGGCCCGCGGCGTCAGGATCGACATTGTCGGCCGCATCGACCTAAAGGGCGACATCGGCGGCAAGTTCCTGACAGCGCTCAACAAGCTGTTCGTCGAGAAATATGGCGACCGCATCAACATCCGCGAATTCAAGGCGCCGGATGTCGTGCTGCATTCCAAGATCATGATGATCGACGAAAGACTGGTGGCGATCTCGTCCGTCAACCTCAACAACCGCAGCTTCTTCCACGATTCGGAGAACGGCATGATGGTGCTCGATCCCGCCTTCTATGCCAGGATGCAGCCGATCTACGACGACTATGTCGCTCATTCCAACCCGGTGTCGACGAAAGTGACGATCCCGTGGGCCTACCGCCTGCTGTTCGGCAAAGGCTGGGCGAAGGAAGCGTTCTAGCTACTTGACGTACCGTTCCGGCCCGAGGTCGCGCACATTGATGTCCGGCACCCGGCTGGAGATGATGTCGGCCAGAACCTTGGCCGAGCCGCAGGCCATGGTCCAGCCGAGCGTGCCGTGGCCGGTGTTGAGATAGAGGTTGGAAAATTCGGTGCGGCCGATCAGCGGCGGCCCGTCCGGCGTCATCGGCCTCAGCCCGCACCAGAACGTCGCCGCCTTGAGGTCGCCGCCCTCCGGAAACAGGTCGCCGACCGAGTGCTCGAGCGTGCGGCGCCGCGATTCGTGCAGCCTGAGATCGAAGCCTGAAATTTCTGCCGTGCCGCCGACGCGGATGCGGTCGCCAAGCCTCGTGATCGCCACCTTGTAGGTTTCGTCCATGATCGTGGATTCGGGCGCGGCGGCCGCATCCTTGATCGGCACGGTGATCGAATAACCTTTGACCGGATAGACCGGGATCGGACGTTTCAGCTGGCGCATGAATTTCGCCGAATAGCTGCCCATCGCCATCACATAGGCGTCGGCCACCCGCCAGCCCTTGTCGGTGGCGATGTTGGTGATGCGGTTGCGGTTCTTGACGACACGTCTGATCGTCGTGCCGTATTCAAAGGTGACGCCGCGCGCCACGCACAGCTCCGCCAGACGGTCGGTGAACATCTTGCAATCGCCGGTTTCGTCGCCCGGCAGCCTGAGCCCGCCGACGAACTTTTCGCGCACGCCGGCCAGTGCCGGCTCCGCCGCGATGCAGCCATCGGGATCGAGCACCTCGTAGGGAACGCTATACGTCTTCAGCACCTCGATGTCGCCGGCCGTGCCGTCGAGCTGCTCTTGCGTGCGGAAAAGCTGCAGCGTTCCCTCGGCCCGCGCGTCATAGGCAATGCCGGTCGTCTCGCGCAGCGCCTTCAGCGTGTCGCGGCTGTATTCGGCCAGCGGCACCATGCGCGCCTTGTTCACCGCGTAGCGTTCCGCCGTGCAGTTGCGCAGCATCTTGAGCAGCCAGACCCACATATGCGGATCGAAGGCCGGCCGCACCACCAGCGGACCATGCTTCATCAGCAGCCATTTGATCGCTTTCAGCGGGATGCCGGGTCCCGCCCAGGGCGAGGCGTAGCCGGGCGACACCTCGCCGGCATTGGCAAAGCTGGTTTCCAGCGCCGGGCCTTTCTGGCGGTCGATGACCGTCACTTCGTGGCCGGCCTCGGCGAGAAAATAGGCGGTGGTGACCCCGATCACGCCGCCGCCCAACACCAGGATCTTCATCGCACCATTCTCCACGACGACGTCTCGTCTGGGCTTGAAGCCCAGACCGTCGCTTTCTGTCTGCCGGATTTTGCAGCGTCCGCCAAGTGCTTGCGTGCTCTGCCGCTATCCGTTCACGTAGCGGCGATGGAAGCGGGAGCCGAGGCTGGTCAGGATTTCATAACCGATGGTGCCGGCATGACCGGCGGCATCGTCGACGCTCTGCGACGGACCCAGGAGTTCGACGAGGTCACCTTCCGCAAGCTTGCCCGCCGGCAGTGCGGAAATGTCGAGGATGATCGAGTCCATCGACACGCGTCCGAGGAACGGCAAGCGCACGCCTTCGAACCAGGCGGCGGAAGCCGCGCGACGGTGCCAGCCATCGGCATAGCCAAGTGAAATTGTCGCCGCGCTCAATGGACCCGTTGCATGAAACGTGTGGCCGTAGCCGACGCCGGCTCCCTTTTCGAGTCGCCGCGTCTGCACGACCTTGGCCTGCAGCCGCACCACCGGCAGCATCGGGTTCGGTTCGCCCGGCGTTGGATTGATGCCGTAGAGCGCCGCCCCCGGGCGGGCGAGGTCGAAATGAAAGGCCGACCCCAGGAAGATGCCGGAGGAATTGGCGAGCGAGGCGGGAGCCTCGGGCAGCACCTTTCGCAGGCGTTCGAAGACCAGCCATTGCCGCTCGTTGGCCGGATGCTCCGGCTCGTCGGCGCAAGCGAGATGGCTCATGACAAGGGTAACGGCGATGCCGTCGAAGGCATGCGGATCAGCAGCAATCGCTTCCACTTCCGCAGGTGCCATGCCGAGCCGCGACATGCCGCTGTCGACCTGGATGGCGGCTGGCAGTTTCCTGCCGGCCTGTCGGCCGGCTTCACCCCATGCTTTGAGCTGGCCAGCGCTGTTGATGACGGGAACAAGGTCCGCCGCAACCCCCTCTGGTTCCGAGCAGGGCGGGAGGCCGTTGAGGACATGGATCACTGGTTGGGGTCCGAGAGCCTTGCGCAGCGCCAGACCCTCGGCCAGAAGCGCGACGAAGAAGATCGTGCAGCCTTCTTCTGCCAGCGCCCGTGCGACTGGCGCCGCGCCCAGACCATAGCCGTCGGCCTTGACGACACCGGCGCACCGCACGCCGCCCAGTTGCGCCTTCAATCGCCGGTAGTTTTCCTTGATGGCGCCAAGGTCGATGGTCAGAATCGCGCCGGCCGCCGCTTCGCTGACCGGCTCGCCGGCAGTGTCGACAGGTTCGGGGAAAGACCCTTTGGCGGCGTTGCTCATGCCAGCCCCTTGTTGCGCCAACCCATCAATAGGGCCGCCGCGCGGGCGCGGCAACCATGGCCGCTGCACTCGCTGCCGGCGGCAGCTACGCCACCAGATGCCGGAACGCCGCCACCACGTCCTCATAGACCTTGCGCTTGAACGGCACGATCAGCCCGGGCAGGTCCTGCATTGGCCGCCAGGCCCATTTGTCGAACTCGGCCGTATGCCCGCCCGGCGGCGGATTGATCTGGATTTCGCTTGCCTCGCCGTGAAAGCGGAAGGCAAACCATTTTTGCGTCTGGCCGCGAAAGCGTCCCTTGAAGGCGATACCGACCAGGTCGGGCGGCAGGTCGTAGTTGATCCAGTGCGGCGCTTCGGCCAGCAGCGAGACCGAGCGCATGCCGGTTTCTTCGTAGAGTTCGCGCTCCGCCGCCTGCAGCGGCTCCTCGCCCTTGTCGATGCCGCCTTGCGGCATCTGCCAGAGCTGCGTTGTGCCGGCGAATTCGCTGTCCGGTTCGGCAATGCGATGGCCGACCCAGACCAGGCCGTCACCATTGAGGATCATCAGCCCGACGCAGGGACGATAGGGCAGCGTTTCGGGGTCGACACGTTTCTTCTTCGACATCGGGTCAGATTTCCAGCCGTTTTGAGAATTCGCTCCGGCGAGGCAGGTGGCGAGCGGTTTCGAGAACCGGAGCGGAGCGTACTTAAAGTACGTGAGCACCGGAAGCGCAGAAAACGCCGCCAGATGCCCGCCGGAGTAGAATTATCAAAACGGCTGTCAGCCTTTTTCCGGGTCAATGGCCACCGCCGAGATCGGCACGATCTCGATGCCGCGCTTCTTGGCCTCGATCACCCAGGACGAAACCGTGTCGACGGTCAGGTCGAAGGCCGAGCCGATGCCGACGGCAGAGCCTTTGGCCCGCGCGGTGGCTTCCAGCGCGTCGAGCGCTTTGAGAATCGCGCCGCGATCCTGTACAGCGTCGATCGCCGTGTCGCCGGCGACGAACGGCACGCCGTCCTTCAACGCCAGGTCGGGCGCCAGGCTGCGTGCCGACGAGCCGTCGTCGACATAGGCCAGGCCGCGTCTGCCGAGCTCGGCCATGAACGGCCCCATCGCTGTCGCGTCGGCCGAAAAGCGCGCGCCCATATAGTTCATGACGCCGGTATAGTTGGTCGTGCGCGACAGCGCCCAGCGCAAACTCTTCAAATTCTCATCCGGCGTCGCGGAAACCGTCAGCGTGTTGCGGCCGGGATTGACGTTGGGATAGTCGAACGGCTCCAACGGCACCTGCAGGACGATCTCATGGCCGCCCTGCCGCGCCGCCTGCATCCAGCGGCCGATGCTGTTGCCTTGCGGCGCGAAAGCCAGCGTCACCTCGGCCGGCAGCTTGGCAATCGCCGCCTGCGTGCCGGTCTGCGACACGGCCAGCCCGCCAATGACGATCGCCACGCGGGCACCGCGCGCGCCGGACCATGGTCGCGCATAGACATCGAACGGCCGCCTTCCGTCGGCGGCACGGATCGGCAACGGTCCGGTGTCGCTGGGCTCGATCAGCGCCTTGTCTGGAATATGCGCGATCTTCAGGTTCTGGCCGAGCGTCGACGGGTCGTGGATGACGATGGCCGCCTTGGGCGGACCATCGCCCTCTTCCGTTTGCACATGGATGATCTGCGGCCCGCCCGTCTTGGCCGGCGCGTCCACCTTCGGCGCCGCCGGTGCAGCGACCGGCGCTGCTGCAGGCTCTGCCGCGGCCGTCACTTTCGGCGTCGAAACGGTGGCTGCTTCCGGTTTGCGGAACGGCTTTTCGCGCAGTGCGATCGCGCCGGAGATGCCGACCACCGCCAGCACGGCAAGCGTGGCCGCAACCGCACCGCTGCTGATGCTGCGGGCCACGCGCGGCGGCCGGGCGGCGGTCTGTCCGAGCGGGCGTTCGATATCCTTTACGATGTCTGCCAAGCAGCATCCCCGAATCAAACTGCCGGAACCTCACGGTCCCGGCAGCATTGCATTGCTTCGATCAGCCGGCCAGAGCTGCTTGCCCGGCCGGGTCGATCCTTACTGGTTGAGCACAGCCTTCTCCGGATTCGGCGGGAATGCCGGATCGGTCTTCTGGCCGCGCAACAGCTGCTCGGCATAGATGAGCTGCAGATCGTCTTTCGGATCCGGCGGCACATAGGCAGCCGAGCCCGAACCGGTATCGCTCTCATCGGCGCCTTTGATGTGGCCCTTGAGGTCCGATTCGCCACGGGTCAGGTCCCTGCCCTGCAATTCCGGCGGCAGCGGCTGGTCGACCTTGATGTCGGGCGTGATGCCCTTGCCCTGGATCGACTTGCCGGACGGCGTGTAGTAGAGCGCCGTCGTCAGACGCAGCGCACCGTTCTCGCCAAGCGGGATGATGGTCTGCACCGAACCCTTGCCGAAGGACTGCGTGCCGACCACGGTGGCGCGGCGCAGGTCCTGCAGCGCGCCGGCAACGATTTCCGAGGCACTGGCCGAGCCGCCATTGACGAGCACGATCAGCGGCTTGGCGCCGATGTCGTCGCCCGGCCTTGCGTCGAAGCGGGTGACGTCCTTGGGATCGCGGCCGCGGGTCGAGACGATCTCGCCACGGTCGAGGAAGGCGTCGGACACGCTCACAGCCTGGTCGAGCAGGCCGCCCGGGTTGAGCCTGAGATCGAGCACATAGCCCTTGAGCTTGTCGTTCGGCACCTGCTTCTTGATGGTGTCGATGGCGTTCTCGAGGTCGTCATAGGTCTTTTCGGTGAACGAGGTGATCTTCATGTAGCCGACGTCGTTTTCGACCCGGAACTTGACCGCCTTGACCTTGATGATGTCACGCACGACCGTCAGCTCGATCGGCTTGTCGGCGCCCTGGCGCAGGATCGTCAGCTTGATCGGCGTGTTGACCAGGCCGCGCATCTTCTCGACCGCGTCGTTCAGCGTCAGGCCGCGAACCTCTTCGCCATCGATCTTGGCGATATAATCGCCGGCCAGCACGCCAGCCTTGGCGGCCGGTGTGTCGTCGATCGGCGTGATCACCTTGACCAGGTCGTTCTCCATGGTGACCTCGATGCCGAGGCCGCCGAACTCACCCTTGGTCTGCACGCGCATGTCCTGCGCCTGCTCGGCGTTCATGTAGGACGAGTGCGGATCAAGCGAGGCGAGCATGCCGTTGATTGCGTTTTCGACCAGCGACTTGTCATCCGGCGGCGTCACATACTGCGCCCGAACACGCTCGAAGATGTCGCCGAAGATCGCCAGTTGCTTGTAGGTTTCGGAGCCCGCAGCGTTCGCCGTCGAGCCAGGCGCGCCGTAGACCAGGCTCATCGCTGATGCGCCCATCAGCGCACCGGCAAACAGAAGCGACAGTTTCCGCATAATTTCACGTCCTTCCAGAAAAACGGTCCGCCCACCATGGGGTCGGATCGACGGGTTTTCCATCCTTGCGGAACTCGACATAGAGTTCCGGCGTGGCATTTCCATTCTTCGAGGCCGAGGTGCTTGCCACCCGGGCCTCTCCCATCGCGCCGACCGGCTCTCCTGCGAGCACCGACTGGCCAGACGCGACGCTGATTCTGCTCATCCCCGCCAGAACGACATGATAGCCGTCACCTGCGTTCAGGATCAAGAGTTGACCATAGGAGCGAAAGGGCCCCGCATAAAGCACATTTCCGTCCGCCGGTGCGGTGACGATGGCTCCCGATTGTGTCGCAACCATGTCGCCAAGCATCACTGCGCCGTTACCGTCGTCGGCCCCGAAGCGCCGCTTGATCTTGCCGGTGACCGGCAGCGCGACCTGCCCCTGGAGCGCCGAAAACGGCGCCGTGGCGGTCAGCTGATTGCCTTCCGGCACCGGCAGCGACGCCAGTTCCGTTGACGCGGTTGTGCCTGCGTCCGCCTTGTCGGCGTCAGCCGCCTTCTGCTCGCCGGCCTTAACCGCATCCGCCGCCTTGCGGCTCTTGTCGGCCTCGAGCGAGGCGATCAGCTCCTTCAGGCTGCCGGCCTTGGCCGCAAGTGCCTGGGATCGCTGCTTTTCGGCCACCATCGCCGTCCAGGTGTCCGCTTCGAGCTTCTGCTTGGCCTCAAGCAGCATGCTGAGCCGCTTCTTTTCAGCCGCCTGCTCGCTGACCGCCGCGGTCAACCGTGCCCGCTCGGCTTCGATCGAGGCGGTCACCCGCGATTGTTCCTTGAGGTCGGCCAGCAAGCTGTCGGTCTGCTGGCGCAGTTCCGGCACCACCGCGCCGAGCAGGATGGCGCTGCGCACCGAAGACAGCGCGTCCTCGGGCTTGACCAGGATCGCCGGCGGCGGATTGAGCCCCATGCGCTGCAGCGCGCCCAGCACCTCAGCCAGGACGTCGCGCCGCGCCATGAGCGAAGTGCGGAGCTTCTGCTCCTGCCCCTTCAGCCCCTCCAGCTTGGCGCCGATGTCCTCGATGTCCTGGCCGAGCTTCTGCTCGGTCATCGCCGACTGGATCAGCGCCGCGGTGATCGAGGCATGGTCCTTCTTGACCGCCGCGATGTCGGCGGCAAGCTTGCCCAACCGCTCAGACGACAGCGTGATCTCTTTCGAGACCTGCTCGTACTCGGCCCGGCTCTGATCGGGATCGGGCGCCATGTCCAGCGTGTTCTGCGCCCGCACGGCGCCCAGCGAAAGCGCAACCGCCGCCGCAGCGATGCCGCAGCGCGCGCGCCAGGAGCTCGTTCTTGATTTCCAGTCTTCAGACATTGAAGCCCGACTCTATGCGCGGCTTCGTTAACGAACAATCAACCATGTTCGAAAGGTCCACCAGCTCAGCGCAATCTGGCTGCGCATTGGGGCGGAAATCCGGGCGGGTCGGCCAATTCGCAGGATTACGAGCGGTGATAGGGATGCCCCGAAAGAATGGTGGCGGCCCTGTACAGCTGTTCTCCCAACATCACACGCACCAATTGATGCGGCCAGGTCAGCGCGCCGAACGACACCATCAATTCCGCCTGATCGCGCAGCGATTGATCGTGGCCGTCGGCGCCGCCAATGGCCATGACCAGCCCCTTGCGGCCGCCATCGCGCAACAGGCCGATGCGCCCGGCGAAATCCTCGGATGACAGGTTTTTGCCACGCTCGTCGAGCAGGATCAGCGCACTGCCTTGCTGCAAGAGCGTCTGCAGCTTCTGGCCTTCCTCGCGGCGACGCTCATTGGCGGTCTGGGCGCGGCCTTCGGCAATCTCGACAACACCTGAGAATTCGAACCCCACCGCCGGGCCGCTCTTGGCGAAGCGTTCGAAATAACGGTCGGCGAGTTGCTTCTCGGGGCCGGCTTTCATTCGGCCCACGGCATGAACGGTAATCTTCATCCTCGCCTCGAAAAGCAGCTAATACAAAAGCTGCTCAGTGGAGGGTCTCTTCCTCGAGATCCGGCGCCTGCCACATCTTTTCAAGATTGTAGAAGTCGCGGACTTCGGGGCGGAAGACATGGACGATGATGTCGCCCGAATCGATCAGGACCCAGTCGGCACCGGCCAGTCCCTCGACGCGCGCCATGCCGAGACCGGCATCCTTGAGCGCCTTGAGCAGATGGTCGGCGACAGCCGAGACATGACGGTGCGATCGGCCCGACGCAACGACCATGTAGTCGCCGAGGCTCGATTTCCCCTGAATGTCGATTGAGACGATGTTTTCGGCCTTGGAGTCTTCCAGACTGGCAAGGACTGTCTTGATGGCGCGGGACACGGCGTCGTTTACGCTGATCCCGGCCGGCGAAGGCACGATGTCGGCCTTCTTCCGCAGTGCTGTTCTCAGTGTATTTCCTTTCGCAGCAAGAACAACCAAATCACCCTTCAAAGCAGGTGACACCACTTAGATAGGCAGAGTTCCGTTGCAGTTTCAAGACGGCAGGCTCCGCCATCGCAAACGCAGGGCCCGTATTGCGGTTCCGCGCCCCCGACAAAAATGGGAACCCGGACGCCTTGCGAGGGTTATCGACTTGCCGACCAACACGGATTCCCAATCATGCCAATCGACCCCCAGAACACCCTTCTCACGGTGCAAGCAGGCCTTGCGCAACTCAGCACGCTGATCGTTTCCTATTCCTTCTCGGCCGTCGGAGCCATAATCCTGCTGGTCGTCGGCTACGTCATCGCCGGGCTCGCCGAACGATCGATCTTCGCCGGCCTCGGCCACATCCATGGCTTCGACGCAACCTTGCGCCACTTCTTCTCGAAGATCGTCCGCTACGCCATCCTGATCCTCGTCGTCATCATGGTGCTTGGCCAGTTCGGCGTGCAGACAGCGTCGATCATTGCCGCCATCGGCGCCATCGGCCTCGCCATCGGTCTGGCCCTGCAAGGCACGTTGCAGAACATCGCCGCCGGCATCATGCTGCTGGCGTTGCGGCCCTTCCGCATCGGCGAATATGTCGAAGTCGGCGCCATTTCCGGCATCATCGAGGAAATAGGGCTGTTCGCCACCCGGCTGCGGACCGTCGACGGCGTCTACATGCTTGCGCCCAATTCGACGCTCTGGAACCAGCCGGTTCGCAATTATACGCGCAATGGCGTTCGCCGCGGCGACATAACGCTGACCATCGGCTCCTGGAACGACATCGATCTTGCCCAAAAGACGATGCTGGCCACCGCCGCTGCCGAACGGCGCGCCAGGCGCGAGCCGGCGCCAATAGCCTTTGTCGCCACCGTCGGTGACAGCACCGTCGCCATCACCTTGCGCTACTGGACCTCGTCAGCCGATTTCTTCGCCACCCAGATCGATCTCACCAAACGCGCCAAGCAATCCTTCGATGCCGAAGGGATTTCGGTGCCCGCGCCCCCGCCGGAAGCGCCGTATCAAGAACCCTCGACCACAAGGCAATAGGACTAGTTATCCGTGCGGCGCGGCTCTTCGCCCGCGAAGGCGAGTTCCACCGGCAGCGGCGCCTGCGCCGTCATCGGCGCGAAGCTGCCGGTCTCAGTGGCGGGAACCGCCCGCGTGGTGGCCACCCGCCACAGCACGAACAGGCAAAAGCCGGTGGCAATGACGATCGCCACGTAGATGAAGGCCTGCGTGCCGTAGACGGCCGAAAGCGCTGTCACGATACCGGGCACGACAAACCCCGACAGCGACCAGGCAAACAAAAGCGAACTGGACAGCGCCACCATGTCGTCCTTGCCGGCGCGGTCCGCGGCATGCGCGCTGGCCAGCGAGTAGATCGATTCCGAGGCGCCGTCCCAGACGATATAGATGACGATCAGGGCCGCCAGCGCGCCGCCATCGAAACCGAGGGCGAACGCTCCCGCACCGGCGGCAAGTGCCGAGGCGGCGATTAGCACATAGCGGCGGTCGGTGCGATCGGAAATCCAGCCGAGCGGAATCTGTAGGATCAGCGTGCCGACCGGCATGGCCGAAAGCAGCAGCGCCACATCGGCCTGGCTGTAGCCCTTGGCCGTGGCATGGATCGGCGCGAAGCCGGCAATCGCCATCGACAGGCCGCCGACGGCCAGCATGCCGGCAACACCGACCGGCGAGATCCGCCAGGCCCGAAGCAGCGCTACCGATGCCGCCCGCGGCGCTGGCGGCTGTGCGAGCCGCGTCATGCCGACGGGAAGGATCGACAGCGCCGTGAAGGCGATGCCGACCAGCGGTGCCTCCGCCGTATTGATGTCGACCAGCGCCAGCGTCCCATAGCCAACACCAAGCCCGGCGACATAGGCGACGTAGAAGAACGCCATCACCCTGCCGCGTATGGCGTTGGCGACGGCGTCGTTCAGCCAGCTCTGCGCCACAATGAAAAGGCCGCAGATCGAGAAGCCATAAAGAGCCCGCGCTGCAATCCAGACGGTCGGATGCGTCCCGGCGCCGACAGCGGCGTTGGAGAGCGCGATCAGCGCCGACAGCACCATGAAGGCGCGGGCGTGGCCGACCCTTCTGACCAGCGGTCCGGTCAGGATGCAGCCGGCGAGACCTCCCGCCGAAAGCCCGGTGATGATCAACCCGGCCCAGGTCGGATCGAAACCCTCGGCGCCGAGCCGCACCGGAATATAGGCGAACATCAGCCCGTTGCCGACGGCGATCAGCGCCATCGACACGACGACGCTGGCAATGGCGATCAGCGGCGCCGACGGCTTGCCTTGCTCCGGATCGATTGTGGCGCGGTCCTTCTCCAGCATTCATGCACCATCGCCCACCGCACGGCGAAAAGCCGCCGCAAAAGCGACATCGCCGGACGGCCAGCAGCGCGGATCCTCACATGGCCAGAATTTCGCCCAGCGGCGAGGTCGGCGGCACATCGGCGAGCGAGAGTTTGCGCAGCGACCCATGCCAGAGGTGGATGGCCAAAGTGTCGGGCCTGATCAGGTCTACGAGAGACCGTTGCGGATCGAGCAGGGTGCCCTGTCCCTCGATGTTGGTGTAGAAAACATCCAGCGGCGAGGCTTCGGCCAAGAGGCCGTGCTTGCGCACCAGATGGGTCAGCAAAGGCGGTCCAAGCGAGGCATGCGGCAGATTCTCGAACCCCTTCATCAGTCCGAACGCCCGCCGGGCGCCGAAGCGCAAGCGCTTGGTCCATGAAAACCATTCCGGAAGCCGCTCGGGATGATCCACCATCTCGGCGAGATCGCCCAAGATCGGCGAACCGACAGGCAGGCTCAGCACCGCATTGTTGATGCGGGTCTGGCTCTCCCAGCCGAACATGTAGGGACGGCGCGGCAAAGGCCGCACGCAATACATGTCGCAGTCGACATAGATCTCGGCCCCGCTGGCAAGCAGCTTGTAGCGAAAAATGTCGGCGAACAGCGAGTAGCTGCCGTTGCGGTGGACGACAACGCGCTCCCGCGGCAGAATCTTTGACGCATCCGCGAGTTCGACGCCCGCCGGTGCATCCGTCGGGTCGTCATAAACATGCAGCACCGTCCGGTGGCCAATCCTGACGAAGGATTTCAGGCAGGCGACATGCATCGACCCGAGCGGCCCGCCGATCCAGACGGCATGAACCGCAGGCAGGTCCTGATCGATCATGGCCCCGAACCGATCACAGCTTTGCCATATTGCGGATCGCGCTCGACGACAGCGATGAACGCGGGCCATGGATAAAGGTCCAGGCCGGCGCCTTCATGCGGGCGAGCCGCGGCGCGTCACATTCGTCGACGCGGGCGTAGTCGAAGGTCTTGGCGACGACCGACGACAGGAACGACAGCGTTGCCCCCGGACGGTCGATCACCGCGATTGGAAAGGTCATGACGATCTGCCGCCAGCGCTGCCAGCGGTGGAAATCGCGCAAACTATCGGCACCCATGATCCAGACGAAATCGACGCCGGGGTTGCGCGCCTTGACCAGCGCCAGCGTGTCGGCGGTGAAGCGGATATGGTGGGCGGCCTCGAAGGCGGTGACCTTGATCTTCGGGTTCTTGGCAATCTGCTCCGACTGCAGCAGCCGGTCGCTGAGCGGCGCCAGCTCGCGCGCGCTCTTCAGCGGATTGCCGGGCGTCACCATCCACCACAGCTGGTCAAGCGCCAGACGCCTCAAGGCAATCTCGGCAACCAGCGCATGGCCGGCATGCGGCGGATTGAACGAGCCGCCGAACAGCCCGACAGCCAGGCCCTTTTCGGCATGCGGCATCTTCAGATGCCGATACCCGACGCCCGGCCAGGACTTCGAAAGATCGCTCAAGGCCGTATCTGGCCGGACCCGCGCACGCGGTATTTGAAAGAGGTCAGCTGCTCGACGCCGACCGGCCCACGCGCATGCATCTTGCCGGTGGCAATGCCGATCTCGGCGCCCATGCCGAACTCGCCGCCATCGGCGAACTGCGTCGAGGCGTTGTGCAGGAGGATTGCCGAATCGATTTCGTTGAAGAAGCGCTCCACCGCCTTCGCATCCTCGGCGACGATCGCCTCGGTGTGATGCGAGGAGAACGTCTCGATGTGCTCGATCGCCCCGGCAACGCCGTCGACCAGTCTTACCGCGATGATGGCATCGAGATATTCGGTCACCCAGTCGGCATCGATCGCCGGCTTGGCGTCGAAGAACAGCTTCATCACTTCGAGATCGGCATGGATCTCACAGCCGGCCGCACGCAGCGCGTCGAGGATCGGCACCAGATGCGTCGAGGCAACGGCCCGGTCGACCAGCAAAGTCTCGGCAGCACCGCACACGCCGGTGCGCCGCATCTTGGCGTTGACGGCGATGTTGACCGCCATGTCGAGCTTGGCCGAGCGGTCGATGTAGAGGTGGCAGATGCCTTCTAGATGGGCAAAGACCGGCACCCGGGCCTCGGTCTGCACGCGCCCGACCAGGCTTTTGCCGCCGCGCGGAATGATGACGTCGAGTGCGCCGTCAAGACCTTTCAGCATCTCGCCGACGGCGGCGCGATCGGTGGTCGGCACCAGCTGGATGGCGTCTTCCGGCAGCCCGGCGGCTTTCAGCCCCTCGACCAGGCAGGCATGGATGGCGGCGGATGAATTGAGCGAGTCCGAGCCGCCGCGCAGGATCACCGGATTGCCCGCCTTGAGGCAGAGCGCACCGGCATCCGCCGTCACATTCGGCCGGCTCTCATAGATGACGCCGACGACGCCAAGCGGCGTGCGCACGCGTTCGATATGCAGACCGTTCGGCCGGTCCCAGGCGGCGATGACGTCGCCGACCGGATCCTTGAGTTCAGCGATTTCACGGATGCCGACCGCCATGGCGCGGATGCGCGCCGGATCGAGCTTCAGCCGGTCCATGAAGGAGGAGGACAAGCCCGACTCGTGGCCATTCGAGACATCGATGGCGTTGGCGTCGAGAATCTCCTGCTCACGGCAAATGATCGCGTCGGCCATGGCGAGGAGCGCGGCGTTCTTGGCACCTGTGGTAGCGATGGCCAGCGGTCGGGCAGCAGCGCGGGCACGGCGGCCGATATCGGCCATCAGTGCGGCAGTATCATCCCGGGATTTTTCATGCAGCTTCAGCATGGCTCATCCTCCGCTCTGGTCACCGGCCAATACTTGGTCACCGGCCCGTACTTGGTCACTGGAATGGCTCACCACAAGGTCATCGCGGTGGATCATCGCCGAACGCGCTTCGTAACCAAGAACCGTTTCAATTTCGGCAGTCTTCAGGCCAGCGATCCTTACGGCATCGGCGGCATCGTAGGCAACAAGCCCGCGCGCGATCTCACGGCCTTCCGGCGACAGGATCGCCACCGTATCGCCGCGCGAGAAATTGCCGCTGACCAGTTTGACGCCGGCCGGCAGCAGCGACTTGCCCGACAAAAGCGCGCCGATGGCGCCGGCATCGACTGTCAGCCGTCCCGCCGGTTCGAGCTGGCCGGCGATCCAGGTCTTGTAACCCTTGACCGGATTGGCGCTCGGCCGGAAGAAGGTGGCGCGCTCGCCGCGCTCGATCGCCATCAGCGGCGACAGTCGCGTCCCGGCGGTGATGATCATGGCGGTGCCGGCGGCGGTGGCGATCTTGCCGGCGTCGAGTTTTGTGCGCATGCCGCCGCGCGACAGTTCGGACGCCGCCGCCCCCGCCATCGCCTCGATATCCGGCGTGATGCGGTCGACCACTGGAATGAACTTGGCATCCGGGTCGCTGGCCGGCGGTGCGGTGTAGAGCCCGTCAATATCGGATAGCAGCACCAAAAGGTCGGCGCCCATCATCGTCGCCACCCGCGCGGCCAGCCGGTCATTGTCGCCATAGCGGATTTCGGAGGTCGCCACCGTATCGTTCTCGTTGATGACCGGCACCGCCTTCATTTTGAGCAGCGTCGAGATCGTCGCCCGCGCATTGAGGTAGCGGCGGCGCTCTTCGGTGTCGCCCAGCGTCAAAAGGATCTGTCCTGATTTCAGGCCGCCTCTGCCGAGCGCATCCGACCAGGCGCCGGCCAATGCGATCTGCCCGACGGCAGCAGCCGCCTGGCTCTCCTCCAGCTTCAGCGCCCGCTTGCCGAGGCCGAGAATGGTGCGGCCAAGAGCGATGGCGCCGGAGGACACGACGAGGATTTCGGCGCCGCCTTCAGCCAGAACGGCGATATCGTCGGCCAGCGAAGCCAGCCAGTCGCGCTTCAGGCCGCTCGTGCGGTCGACGAGCAGCGCTGAACCGATCTTGACGGTGATGCGCCGGTATTTTTTCAGCGACTGCGCGGCCATGCTAGCGATCCCAGCGCGTCTCGACCGGAGCCGCAGTGGCGGCGCGGGCTTCGCCGACCACCGCCATCAGCGCGCGCAGCACCGCCTCGACGCCTTCGCCGGTCACGGCTGACAGCAGCATCGGCGCGCGGCCGGCGGCACGTTTCAGCGCCGCGACCTTCTTCTTGCGTTCGGCAGCGTCGAGAATATCGACCTGCGAGAGCGCGACGATCTCGACCTTTTCGACCAGCCCGTTGCCATAGGCATCGAGTTCGGCGCGCACGGTCTTGTAGGCCTTGCCAGGGTTCTCCTCCTGCGCTGAGACCAGGTGCAGCAGCACACGCGTGCGCTCGACATGGCCGAGAAAGCGGTCGCCGATGCCGACGCCCTCATGCGCGCCTTCGATCAGGCCGGGAATGTCGGCGATGACGAATTCGCGCGCATCGATGCGGGCGACACCGAGGCCGGGGTGCAGCGTGGTGAAGGGATAGTCGGCGATCTTCGGCTTGGCCGCGGTGACCGCCGCCAGGAAGGTCGACTTGCCGGCATTGGGCAGGCCGACCAGGCCAGCATCGGCGATCAGCTTGAGCCTGAGCCAGATGTTGAGCTCTTCGCCCGGCAGGCCGGGATTGGCGCGGCGCGGCGCCTGGTTGGTCGAGGTCTTGAAATGCTGGTTGCCGAAACCGCCATTGCCGCCCTTGGCAAGCAGATAACGCTGGCCGACCACGGTCAGGTCGCAGATCAGCGTCTCATTGTCCTCGGCAAACACCTGGGTTCCCGCCGGCACTTTCAGGGTCACGTCGGCGCCCTTGGCGCCGGTCATGTTGCGGCCCATGCCGTGAATGCCGGTCTTGGCCTTGAAATGCTGCTGGTAGCGATAGTCGATCAGCGTGTTCAAGCCGTTGACGGCCTCCAGCCAGACATCACCGCCACGGCCGCCATCGCCGCCATCCGGCCCGCCGAACTCGATGAATTTTTCGCGCCGGAACGACACCGAACCGGCGCCGCCGTCGCCGGAGCGGATGTAGACTTTGGCTTGATCGAGAAATTTCATCGGATTTCGTAGTTTCTCTATTGGCCTTGCGGCATTGCTCTAACCCTCGGCACTGCTCTAAACCAAGGTGGGGCGAAGGGCGAGGCCGTTTTGCGACGACGGCGCCGCGCGATTTTTTGCGGCGCTGTTGCAATTTGCCCGGGCCGGGGAGGTGTGGAATGCGGGTTGTAACCTACAACATCCAATATGGCATCGGTCTCGATGGGCAATACGACGTCGGCCGCATCACCGACGCCGTGCGCGGCGCCGACGTGATTGCGCTGCAGGAGGTCACCCGCAACAACCCCAGGAACGGCAACCGTGACATGGTGGCCGAGATCGGCGAGGCGCTGCCTGAATATTTCGCCGCCTATGGCAGCAATTTCGAGGTCAATGTCGGCTCGCGCATCGAGAACGGCCGGGCGCTGACGACCACCTTCCAACTCGGCAACATGGTGCTGTCGAAAACTCCCATTCATCTGTCGCGCAACCTGCTTTTGCCGCGCAGCCGCAGTTTCGAGGCGATGAACTTCCAGCGCGGCGCGCTGGAGGCGCTGATCGAGACGCCGCTCGGTTTCATCCGTTTCTACTCCACTCATCTCGACCATCGCAGTCCGGTCGAACGCACCAGCCAGATCCGTTTCCTGCGCCAGCGCCTGTTGAACTATGCGCTCGAGGGCGGCGGCCTGTCGGGCATTCCCGAGATCGGTCTGCCGGACCTGCCCTATCCCGAGGCCTTCATCGTGCTCGGCGACTTCAACATGCTGCCCGGATCGCCCGAATATGTCGAACTTGCCGGCCGCCCGGATCATGAGTTCGGCATGCCGCTGACCGCCGATCTCGCCGTCGACGCCGCCCAGCGTCTCGATACGCCCGATCTCGTCACCTGGGTCGATCCGAAGCGGCCCGACGATGTCAGCCGCCACAAGCGCATCGACTATGTCTTTACCTCGGCCTCGCTCGCCAAATCGCTGAAGCGCCTGTGGGTCGACCGCCAAGCGGTCGGTTCCGACCATCTGCCGGTCTGGCTCGAGACCGCCTAACCAGAGTTCCAGGCCCTTGGTTCCGCGCCGAGGTGTGTTGAGATTCAGGTCAGGCCGCGCCGAGAATGACGGGTTCCGAGAACCGGAGCGGAGCGTACTTAAAGTACGTGAGCACCGGAAGCGCAGGAAACCGCCATTCGCAGGCCGGCATCACCTGAATATCAGCACACCTCAAAAGTGGACCCAATTCCTGAGGCTGGTCCAGGTCTTGCGATCGAGCCTGTAGCGCTCGACCGGAACCTGGCCGGCGACGATCGAGTTCAGCATGCCCTGGCCGGCATACTGGAAGCCGCATTTGTGGATGACGCGGCGCGAGGCCGGATTGATGACCCGCGTCGAGGCATGCAGGACCTGGATCGTCGTCCTCTGGAAGGCGAGGTCGACCATCGCGTGCGCGGCCTCGGTCGCATAGCCGCGCTTCCAGAAGGGTTCGCCGATCCAGTAGCCGAGTTCCAGCCCGCGATCGGTGGTGTTGAGGCCGGCGCAGCCGACGAAGGTGTCGGTTCCCGCCAGCGTCAGGGCAAAGGCGATCCCCGCCCGGCGCGACGCCGTCATCGCAAGGAAGGCGCGCGCCTCGGCCTCGCCATAGGGGTGCGGCATGCGGGCCAGCATTTCGGCGACATGACGGTTGTCGGCGAGTGCGGCCAGTTGGCCGATATCGCTTTCACGCGGGGCACGCATCACCAGCCGCTCGGTGGCCAGCACCGGGCAGTCTATCGCATAACTTTCGTCTTCCGTGTCTTCCGCTTCGGCAACCATGTCAGTCCTCCAGGCACAAGAAAAAGGGGAGATGGAAAACCCATCTCCCCTGATCCATTTCCTGGCTTGGCCAGACACCGGTTCCCGAGATGGGTGCCGGTGTTCTCGTACGGAACCGGCTACTCCGCGGCTTTGGCGATCGGATTGACCGATACGTAGGTTCGGCCGTTGGCTTTTTTGTTGAAGGTGACTGCGCCGGTTTCGAGCGCAAAAAGGGTGTGATCCGTGCCCATGCCGACATTGACGCCGGGATGCCACGTGGTGCCGCGCTGACGAATGATGATGTTGCCCGGAATCACGGCTTCGCCGCCGAACTTCTTCACGCCCAGGCGCTTGGAATGCGAGTCGCGACCGTTGCGCGACGAGCCGCCAGCTTTCTTGTGTGCCATCTAACTAACTCCGATGCGCCCTCGAGGGCGCTTGAATGGTCTTATGAACGCGTTCGCGTTCCGTTTCAAGTCCGATCCGGCGACCTGGTCGCCGGTTCGTTTCACTTCTTCGCCAGTTCCTTGGCCTGCTCGCGCCAGTCGCTGATCTGCTCGGCGCTGAACGGCATATGCTCGTCGATCTTGGCGACATCCTTGTCCGACAGCTTGGCAAGCTGCGCGAAGGTGATGATGCCCTGCTCGGCAAGGTCCTTGGCGGCGACCGGGCCGATGCCCTTGATCACGGTCAAATCGTCCGGCTCGCCCTTCGGCGCCTTGAACAGCGGCGCGGCGGCGGCTTCAGAAGCTTTGGCCTCTGCCTTCGGGGCAGCCTCTGCCTTGGCTTCCTTCTTGGCCTTGGCCTCTTTCGGCGCGGCTTCGGCCTTCGCCTCGGGGGCGACCTCAGCCTTGGCTTCCTTCTTCGGAGCCTTGACCGCTGCCGTCTTCGTCGGCTTGGCGCCAGCCAGCAGGATCTCGGCGATCCGCACGGTGGTCAGAAGCTGACGATGGCCGATCTTGCGGCGCGAATTCTGCCGGCGGCGCTTCTTGAAAGCGATGACGGTGCGGTTCTTGCCCTGTTCGACAACTTCGGCGGTGACCATCGCGCCATCGACAAACGGCGCGCCGAAGGTGACATTGTCGCCCTCGCCATGCGCGAGCACGTGGCCGATTTCAACGATATCGCCGACATTGGCTTCGAGTTTTTCGATCTTCAGGAGATCGTTGGCGGCAACGCGATACTGCTTACCGCCCGTTTTAATGACTGCGAACATTTTTTGCCTTTCGCTGTTCGGTCGGCCTTGATGAACCGCGTTGGCGGTTCGGCCGTCTTTTTGTCAGTCTGCGGGTTCAAAAAACAAGCGGCGCGGAAGAACCCTCCACGCCGATTGCGCGCTGTCCCTAACCGAAGGTTGCGGTGAAGTCAAGGCAAACGGCCAGGACAAGCGCCCCGGCGCCGAAGGTTTTCCGCTGCAGGGCATTCGCGTCCCGTAAGGCGCCCCTAAACGGCGTGACGCCGGACGTTCGCACCCGGCAGAAACGGTGCTGTGCCGAAGAAGCCGGATAACAGGCAGATTGGGCCTTGTAACCTGCCGGTGCAGCCGTTATCTAGTGCGCCGCGCCGGCAACGGCCGACCATGACCGCGGAGAGGTGGCAGAGTGGTCGAATGCACCGCACTCGAAATGCGGCATGGGTGCAAGCCCATCGGGGGTTCGAATCCCTCCCTCTCCGCCATTGCTTTCCACGCCACGGAAATTCCCAGACCCACTTAGGCCGATTTCCGGCTCCCATTCGTTGGGCGAGTGGACAACAGATCTCTAAGCCTTTGCTGCTATTGGCGCGCCAACGGACGGAGTTTTGCGGTGACCCAGCGCGCGTTCATCACCCTGCTCATCCTGCTGGCGATCGCTGTCGCTCTGTCGGCCACGGCGTTTCCTGGTGCGATGATCGGCTTCTTTTTCGGCATCGGCGTCGCCTTCTTCGTGGCGGTACCGGTGGCTGCCATCGGCAAGGGGCTGGAACAAGCTGGCATTCCCGTAACGGGCAAGCAGCTCTTCTGGACCCTGGCTGGCCTCTACGCCCTGCTCGTTCTCGGCGCAGCCATGCGAGCATGGCTGCTGTTGCGGCGTCACGACCTGAACGCCGCACGATTGGCGGGGCTTCGGCTGGCGCTGCTGCTGGCGCTGCCGTTGATGGCCTGGCTTTCGACAAATGCAATGATGCGCGCCTGGCCGTGAGGCCGTGCCGAAGATAAACCTGGTATCCCTACAAACAGTCCGCTGAATTGAATGCGAAGGCCGCGCTTGCGTGCTATACTGGTTGCTTGATGCGAAGAGTGGGCCATCTCACAGTGGAGACTGGCAGCACGGGTTAAGTTGGCAAAGCACGCTACTTGATCATGAGTGCGATCGATGCGGTTCTGGGCCGTCATTGTTGGGTTGCTTTTGCTGACTGCGGCAGACCTGTTGCAGGCAAACCTGTTTGCTGCCGACAGCAATCGGGTGGCCCTGGTCATCGGCAACAGCAAATATGTCTATGCGCCCACGCTGGTTAACCCTGCCAGCGACGCTCGCCTGATGGCCGAGACACTGCGACACGCCGGGTTCAAGGTCATCGAAGGCGTCGACCTTGACTATGCCGGAATGCGCGAGCGGCTGAACCGGTTTACCGAAGCCTCATACGACGCGGAGCTGGCGCTCATCTACTATGCCGGCCACGGCATGCAGGTGAACGGCAAGAACTATCTCGTTCCGGTCGATGCCGAATTGACGGCGCCGGCGCATCTCAGGACCCGCACCATTCAGATCGACGAGCTGCTGGCAGCCCTGCCGCCGGACCCGGCCGTCGGCATCATCATCCTCGATGCATGCCGCGACAACCCGCTGGCCAGAACCCTGGCCGCCGCGATGCCGAAGAGCCGCTCGACAACCGCCCCTGGACTGGCGCCGATCGAGGTGCCATCGACCGAGGCCGGCACCGGCGGTGTGCTCATCGCCTATGCGACCGATCCCGGCGCGGTGTCCTATGACGGCGATGGCGCCAACAGCCCCTATACGAGCTCTCTTGCCAGGCATCTGGCGGAGCCCGGCGTGGAGATCCAGAGCGCGCTGACCCGTGTGCGCGGTGAGGTAACGGCCGAAACGGATGGCCGCCAGCGGCCATGGCACAACGCCTCGCTCGGCCGCGAGGTCTTTATCGGGCCGCAGGCGCCGGCAACGCCGGCCTTGCCTCAGCAGGCTCCGGACAACAAGGTTCCGACCCCGGCGGCCGAGACGGACTCGCGCGGCTGGGATGTCGAACAGCGCGTCTGGGACGAAGCCTCCAAGCGCAACACCGTTGCACACTACGAGGCCTATCTGCGGCAGTTTCCCAATGGCGCGTTCGCCGATCTGGCGCGCCTCAATCTGGACCAGATCAAGCAGGCACAATCCGTTGTCGCCAAGGTGGAAAGCGACGCGCCGAGATCGACGACGACGCAGCAAACTCCGGCCGCGACGGCCGGCCCCGACAAGGAGCCGGAATTGACGGAAAGCGCCATCGGGCTCGACCGCCAGCAAAAGATCGACCTGCAGGAAAGGCTGCTGGCGATCGGCTATGATCTGGACAAAGCCGATGGCACGTTCGGCGCCAAGACGCGCCGGGCCATCGGCCTCTGGCAGCAAGAAAATGGCCTGTCCCCGAGCACATTCCTGACACCCAGCCAATATGACAAGCTGAAACTCGATACCGAAGCCGCCGTGAAGAATTATCGCGCCCAGCAAGCCTCCGAGGCCAGGCGGCAGGAAAGCGCCGGATCGCAAAAGCCGCGGATCCCGGCGGTCGTGCGCGAGAAAACGAGACGTGAGCAAGCGGCAAAGCCACGGCCGACAGCGAAGTCAAAAGAGGCTTCGGCGCCGCCAGCTTCGAAGTCGGGCAAGACCAGGTTCCGCACCTGCAGCGGCATTGACGGCCCGTTTCAGGTTCCCTCGTCCCAGAAATGTCCGTTGAGCGGCTACGCCCACTATTGAAATCGCGACTGATCTCGACAGAGCATCAGGCCGATGCATCGGACTGGTGCCCAGCGATCGCGCTCAGAAAAATCTCGCCGAACTCCTTGAGCTTCGCCGCACCCACGCCATTCACTTCGGCGAAGGCATCGAGGTCATGCGGACGGCGCTCGGCCATGTCGATCAGCGTGCGATCGGAGAAGACCACATAGGCCGGCACCTGGCGTTCCTTGGCCAGACGCAGCCGCAGCGTCTTGAGCGCGGCGAGCAGCGACGCATCCACATTTTCGCCCTCGGGATACTGACCGGCGCGGGCCTTGCCGCGTGCGGCGCGCGTGCGCATCTCGACGCGATACTGGAACGCCACCTCGCCGCGGCCAAGCGCATGGCCCTTTTCCGCGATGGCAAGGCCACCATGGCCGCCCGGATCCGGTACCAGGAAACCGTTCGCGACAAGCTGGCGGATCAGCGACAGCCAGAAATCCTTCTTGTGCGCCAATCCGGTCCCGAAGCTGGTGAGCCTTTGGTGCCCCCTGGCCAGCACCTTTTCGGTCTCATGGCCGAGCAGAATGTCGACGACATGGCCAGCGCCGAAGCGTTCGCCGGTCTCGCGCACGGAAGCGAGGATGATCTGCGCCTCCGCCACGCCATCCGCGCGCGGCGCCTGGTCGAGGCACGTATCGCAATTGCCGCAAGGCGATGCTTCTTCGCCGAAATAGCCAAGCAGGATCTGGCGGCGGCACTCAGCCGTCTCGCAATAGCCGATCAGCGTATTGAGCCGGCCATGGGCGCGCCTTTTGTGCCCCACCGGCGCGTCCTCGTCGTCGATGAAAAGCCGGCGCATGCGGATGTCACCGAGACCAAACAGCATATGCGCCTCGGCCGCCCGCCCGTCGCGGCCGGCACGGCCGATTTCCTGATAGTAGGCCTCCAGGCTGCCCGGCAGATCGGTGTGGAAGACATAGGCGACATCCGGCTTGTCGATGCCCATGCCGAAGGCGATGGTCGCCACCATGACGACGCCGGACAAGGTCATGAAAGCGTTTTGATTGGCATCACGCGCCTCCTTGCTCATGCCGGCATGATAGGCCAGGGCGGTGACGCCGTTCTTGTCGAGGAACGCCGCCATTTCCTCCGTCTTCTTGCGCGACAGGCAGTAGACGATGCCACTGCGGCCCTGATGACGCTGGACGAAGCTCAGCAACTGGCGCTTGCTGTCCTGCTTGGCCTCGATGGCAAGCTTGATGTTCGGCCGGTCGAAACCCAGCACCACGGTTTCGACGCGCCCGGCAAACAATTGCGCTTCAATGTCGGTGCGCGTGGCTTCGTCGGCCGTCGCCGTCAGCGCAATGATCGGCACGTCGGGGAAAATATCCCGCAGCCGCGACAGTTCTTCATATTCGCGTCGGAACGCCGGCCCCCATTGCGAGATACAATGCGCCTCGTCGACGGCGATTAGGCGGACATCGAGCCTGGCCAGCGCCTCGAGCATGCGCGCGGTCATCAGCCGCTCCGGCGCAAGATAGAGCAGGCGCGTCTGGCCCGCCGCGACGCGGCGCCATGCCGCGATATTGGCATCGCGCTCGATCGAGGAGTTGATCGTGTCGGCGGCAACGCCGGCAAGCCGCAATGCCGCGACCTGGTCCTGCATCAGCGCCACCAGCGGCGAAACGACGATGGTGAGCCCGCCCAGAACCAGCGCCGGAACCTGATAGCAGAGCGATTTGCCAGCGCCCGTCGGCATGACGGCCAGCACATGACGCCTGGCCAGCAATGCCTCCATCACATCGGCTTGGCCGGGACGAAAGTCGTCGAAGCCGAACACATCCTTCAAGACGCGCCGCTTGGGATCCTGCGCCGGGGCGCTCGCCGCCGATATCTGCATCACCTTGTCGCCTGCTGTTGAAGCGGATGCATGGTTGAGTCCGCCCGCGCGATTCGTTCCGCCGGCATTCGACTCGCCAAAGACCTGCCGTCCTGCTTGGCCGATAAAGCGGGGCTAATCCAGCCCTGTTAAATCTATTTTCACCATCTTGCGGCACCGTCCCGACCCTGCGGTGATGTTTTGAGTACCGCGGCGCCACAAGCGCCCAGGCAACACGCCCGCGCCTCTCCGGAGGCGCGGGCATTTTCGTTTTGGAACCATTGATGAAGACTGTATCAGTCCAGGAAATCGGCGCGATGCGGGGTAAAACTGTCGACCAGACGCCCGGCCTCCAGCGCCTTGACGCCATGGACCAGATTGGACGGGACGATGAAGCTGCCGCCCGTCTCAAGGATTTCGCTCCTGCCGTCGATGGTTACCTCGAAGCGGCCTTCGGCGACATAACTCGCCTGGACATGCGGGTGCGAATGCAGCGCGCCGACGCCGCCTCTGTCGAAGCCGAACTCGACCATCATCAACTCGTCGGTGTGCAGCACAACCCGCCTGCGGTTGCCGTCCGGGGTCGGCGTCCAGGCGCCCTCGCCGGCATGCGCAAAGATCTTTGCTTCGGTCATTGCCACTCCTATCGCGCCAGCCAGCCGCCATCCACCGGCACCACGGCGCCATGCATGTAGTTGGACGCCGGCGCCAACAGAAACACGGCGGCGTCGCCGATGTCTTCCGGCCCACCCCAGCGCCCGGCCGGAATGCGCGCCAGGATGGCGGCGCTGCGATCGGGATCGGCGCGCAATGCCTCGGTGTTGTTGGTTTCGACATAGCCGGGCGCGATGGCATTGACGTTGATGCCTTTCGCCGCCCACTCGCAGGCGAGCAATCGGGTGATGCCAAGCACGCCATGTTTCGAAGCGGTGTAGGACGCCACGCGAATGCCGCCCTGGAAGCTCAGCACCGAGGCGATGTTGACGATCTTGCCGCACCGTCCCGGCTCGGCAAGAACACGCCTGGCAAACCTCTGGCTGAGAAAAAAGACCGTCTTCAAATTGACGTCGGTCACGTCATCCCAATCGGCCTCCGAGAAATCGACCGCATCAGCGCGGCGGATGATGCCGGCATTGTTGACCAACCCGTCGAGCGGCCCGGTTTCCTCCCAGACGCTGTCGAGCATCGCCTGTGCGGCGGCATGGTCGGCAAGATCGCAGCTGACCGCCTCGAACTGTCCGCCCGCCGCCGCGATCTTCTCAGCCGTCCCATCCATCGCCGAGCGGCCGACACCGACGACGGCGCCGCCGGCGCGCGCGATCGACACGGCGATGCCCTGGCCAATGCCGGTGTTGGCGCCGGTGACAAGGATGCGCTTGCCAGCGAGGCTGAAGGTGGAGAGATCGGTCTTCGTCGTCATAGCCGATAGGCTCTTTTGGCAAGGGTGTAGGCCAGCTCCCCGGCCAGTTCGTGTGCCTCGTCCTCGCGCAGCCTGTGCTCGGCAACGAGACGCGCCAGATATGCACAGTCGACCCGCCGCGCCATGTCGTGGCGGGCGGGTATGGATGGAAAGGCGCGGGTGTCGTCGTTGAAACCGACGGTGTTGTAGAAGCCGGCCGTTTCGGTGGTCATCTCGCGGAACCGGCGCATGCCTTCGGGACTGTCGTGGAACCACCAGGCCGGCCCGAGCTTCAGCGCCGGATAGACGCCGGCCAGCGGCGCCAGTTCGCGCGCATAGCTTGTTTCGTCGAGCGTGAAGAGCATGATGGTGAGATCACGCTCCAGTCCGACGCAGTCGAGCAGCGGCTTCAGGGCCGTCACATAGTCGGTTCGGGTCGGGATATCGAAGCCTTTGTCGCGCCCGAATTTCTGAAAAATAGCCGGCGAATGATTGCGCCAGGAGCCGGGATGTATCTGCAGCACCAGCCCGTCGTCGCGGCTCATCTTGGCCATTTCGGTCAGCATCTGGGCGCGAAACAGTTTGCGCTCGCGCTCATCGTCCGAGCCACGGCGGATGCGGCTGAACAGTTCGGTGGCGGCGGCATCGGAAAGATTGGCGGTCTCCGCCGTCGGATGGCCGTGGTCGGACGAGGTCGCGCCAAAACCTTTGAAGAAGGCGCGCCGCTGGCGGTGCGCATCGAGATAGCCGGCCCAGTTGCCGGTGTCGCAGCCGGTGATCTCGCCAAGCCGTTCGAGATTGGCCGAGAACCCCTCGAAGTCGGGATCGACGACGGCATCCGGCCTGTAGGCGGTGACGACCCGGCCCTGCCAGCCGCTGTCGCGGATCGCTTTGTGCCATTTGAGATCGTCGAGCGCGCCCTCGGTCGTCGCGATGACCTCGATGTTGAAGCGCTCGAACAGAGCGCGGGGGCGGAACTCGTCGCGCTGCAGCAGGGCAGCGATGGTGTCGTAATGCCGGTCGGCTGTTGCCGCACTCAGCGGCTCGTCGATGCCGAACAGATGGGCCAGCACATGGTCGAGCCACAACCGGGTCGGCGTGCCGCGAAACAGATAGTAGTGCTCGGCAAAGCGCCGCCAGATGACCCTGCCGTCGGTCTCCACGGGCGCGCCGTCCAGCGTCGGCACACCAAGATCCTCGAGGCGAACGCCCTGGCTGAACAGCATGCGGAAAATGTAGTGATCCGGTGCGATCAGCAATTGCGCCGGATCCGGGAAGGGCTCGTTCAGCGCATACCAGCGCGGATCGGTGTGACCGTGCGGGCTGACGATCGGCAGATTTTTCACCCCGGCGTAGAGATCACGGGCCAGCGAACGCAAATGCGCTTCGGGCGGAAACAGCAGATCCGGATCGGTCAGCGCGATCATCGAAAAGCGGCTCCTCCCAGGGCCGGTATCGGTACGGTCGAGCAGGAATGATGTCAACGTTGTTGCCGGGAATTGGCGTCCTTGCCGAGCCAGGAAACAGGTGTTACGCCGCGTGCGATCCGCCGCGCAGGAACATATCCATGCACTCAACTCCGTCAGCCCCTTTGATGCCATGACAAGCGGTCATCTGTCCGACAACACACTCCAGTCATTGCCGAAGCAAGTCGCACTCCCCCGGTACGATCGCAGCCGCGTCGCACCGGGCATCGTCCACCTCGGCGTTGGTGCGTTCCATCGCGCCCATCAGGCCGCCTATGTCGACGACTGCCTGGCGGCCGGGGAGACCGGCTGGGGCATTGTCGGCGTCTCATTGCGCAGCACCGACACGCGTGACGCACTGGCGCCGCAGGATGGGCTCTACACGCTGGCGGTGAGAAGCAGCGACAGTGAGAGCCTGCGCGTCATAGGCTCGATCCAGTCGATGTTGGTGGCACCGGAGGATCCGGGCGCGGTGCTGGCCGCGCTGACCGATCCGCGCACGCTTATCGTCACGCTGACGATCACCGAAAAAGCCTATCTCAGGGCCGCCGACGGCAACCTCGACACAGCCCATCCCGACATCGTTCACGATCTGGCGAACCCGCAACGTCCGAAAACGGCGCATGGTTTCCTCGCCGAATCGTTGGCGCGCCGCCGCGCCGCTGGTGTCCCGCCTTACACCGTACTCTGCTGCGACAACCTGCCGGCCAACGGCGCCACCTTGCACCGTCTGCTGGTCGAATTCGCCACGCAGCGCGACGCTGACCTTGGCCGGCATGTCGCCAACGAAGTGGCTTTCCCCTCGAGCATGGTCGACCGCATCGTGCCGGCGACTACCGACACCGACCGGGCGCGCATTGCTGTTGAGCTTGGCGTCGAAGACGCCTGGCCGGTGATGACCGAGCCATTCTGCCAATGGGTGGTCGAAGACAATTTCCCGGCGGGCCGGCCGGCCTGGGAAAAATTCGGCGTCACCATGGTCGGCGACGTCGGGCCCTTCGAAGATATGAAGCTGAGGCTGCTCAACGGTTCGCATTCGGCCATCGCCTATCTCGGCCTGCTCAGCGGGCACGCGACGGTCGACCGCGCCTTCGCCGATCCGGCAATCCGGCAGTTCGTCGATGCCTTGTGGGCCGAAGCCGTTTCGACGCTGCCGGAGGATGCCGGGCTCGACACATCAGCTTACACGGCGGAGCTCACCGAGCGTTTTTCGAACACCGCCCTCGCACACCGCACGGCGCAGATCGCCAATGACGGCAGCCAAAAACTGCCGCAACGAATCGTTGCGTCCGCCGTCGCACGGCTTGAAGCCGGCGCCTTGCCTGAGCATCTGACTCTGGTGATCGCCGCCTGGATCGCCGCCTGCGCGGCGCGCGGCAAGACCTTACCGGAGGGCCATTTCACCGATCCGTTGGATACCGCGCTGGCGGCGCTTTTCAGCCGCGACCTGCCGACGGAAGCGACAGCAGCAGCGGTGTTCGACCTGGCCGGCTTCGCCAAGGACCACGCCGAGCGCCAGACGCTGATCGAGTTCGTGGCCACCCATCTCGTCCATCTCAGGCAGGGCGGGCCGACCCTTGCCCTCGCCGCGCTCTTTATAGGTGTTGGTTCGGACAAAACGATCCGCTGACCCCGGTTGGCTGGCCGGCGGCATCCCGCAAAGAAGTGGCCCGAGCTATTCTAGCATAGGCCGATAGCGGGCGCCTTAGTGGGCGGCGGTTCCATCCAGCGTTTGCCGAGACGAATAGTCGGTACCTTTCGAATTCCAGAACAGTCGCACGGCCTTGCCGACCAGGTTTTCATAGGGAACGAACCCGACCGTGAACCGGCTGTCGGAAGAATTGTCGCGATTGTCGCCAAGCATGAAATAGTGGCCTTCGGGCACTTCAAACACGCGCGTGTTGTCGCCTATCGAATCGTCTGTGAGGTTGACGAGCGAATAGGAGACGCCATTGGGCAAGGTTTCACGCTGCAATCTGGCGGTTTGAGGAGCGTCCTCGGATGCGTATGGGCCGATATCTTCGAGCCCAACCGCCACACCATTGATGTAAAGTATCCCGTCGACCATCTGGATTTTCTCGCCCGGCAGGCCAACGACCCGCTTGATGTAGTCGATACTCGGATCCGGCGGAAATTTGAACACCACAATATCGCCCCGCGTCGGCTCGGCGGCAAAGATCCGGCCCTCGAAGGGCAGCAGCCCGAGAGGAACGGTGTAGCGGCCATAGCCATAGGCGAACTTGGAGGCGAAGAAATAGTCACCGTCCACCAGCGTCGGCACCATGCTGCCGGACGGCGTGGAAAAGGACTGGAACAAGAACGTGCGGGTGACAAACGCTGCCACGGCCGACGCGTAAAACACCAGCACGAACACCGCAACCCCTCGCGCAAACCATCTGTCCGGCTTGAACCGGCGTGCGAAGGGGAGAACGATCGCCACCCACACGACCATCAGACCGTAGCCTGAGTAAGTGCCAACGGCTGCAAGATCCATTCCTGGTATCACGGGAAACCCGATGTAGCAGACCGCAATGCTGACGGCGCTGATGACCAGCAGGCTGATCACGGCCAGCCTGCCAGCTCCGATCCACAGGAAGCCGGCGAACGGGCCGCCAAAGGCCGCTATCAGCGCCGTCGTCCACAGGGATCGCGAGGCTGTTTCTCGTTGCGCTGCTTCTTCCGTCATCGGCCACTCCTCATGCCACGGCGGCCGGACTGTCCACCAAACAAAAAAGCGGGGCAAGCCCCGCTTTCTCAATCGCTTGTAGAAGCGAAATACTAGGCCGGCAGAATAGCGCTTTCCAGCGTGGTGAGCTGGCTAAGGAACTGTTCGGCCTTGCTGCGGGTCTGGTCGTCCTTGGCGTCGGCGGCGTCTTCCTTGGCTTCCTGGATGCGGCGGGCGAGATCGGTGCGGTCGACATCCTTCACCGCCACGGCGGATTCCGCCAGCAGCGTGCAGCCGGAAGGCACGATATCGGCAAAGCCGCCGAACACCACATAGCGCTCTTCCTGGCCTGCCACGGTCTTCAGCGTGACGACACCCGGCTTGATCGTCGTCATGACCGGTGCATGATGCGCCATCACGGTCATCTCACCTTCGGCGCCCGGAATGACGACGGACTCGACCTGCTCGGAAACCAACAGGCGCTCCGGCGAAACCAGTTCGAATTTGAAAGCTTCAGCCATGCCAATCTAGCGAGTAGGGAATAGCGAGTAGCGAATAGTTCAGGAACTATCGCCGACTCATACGCCCTATTCGCTACTCCCTATTCGCTATTCGCTTCTTTTCGCTTCTTTATGCCGCTTCGGCCGCCAGGCGCTGTGCCTTCTCGACCGCTTCCTCGATGCCGCCGACCATGTAGAAGGCAGCTTCCGGAAGATGATCATAGTCGCCGTTGCAGAGGCCCTTGAAGCCTTTGATGGTGTCGGCGAGGTCGACGAGCTTACCCGGCGAACCCGTGAACACTTCGGCTACGAAGAACGGCTGCGACAGGAAGCGCTCGATCTTGCGGGCGCGGGCCACCGTCTGCTTGTCCTCTTCGCTGAGCTCGTCCATGCCCAGGATGGCGATGATGTCCTGAAGCGACTTGTAGCGCTGAAGGATCGACTGCACCTGGCGCGCGACGCCATAGTGCTCCTCGCCGACGACCAGCGGGTCGAGCATGCGCGAGGTCGAGTCCAGCGGGTCGACGGCCGGGTAGATGCCCTTTTCGGAGATCGCGCGGTTGAGCACGGTCGTCGCGTCAAGGTGGGCAAACGAGGTCGCCGGCGCCGGGTCGGTCAAATCGTCGGCCGGCACGTAGATCGCCTGCACCGAGGTGATCGAGCCCTTGGTCGTCGTGGTGATGCGCTCCTGCAGCGCGCCCATGTCGGTGGCGAGCGTCGGCTGATAGCCCACGGCCGAAGGAATACGGCCGAGCAGAGCCGACACTTCCGAGCCAGCCTGCGTGAAGCGGAAGATGTTGTCGACGAAGAACAGCACGTCCTGGCCCTGGTCGCGGAAATATTCGGCGACCGTCAGTCCGGTCAGGCCGACGCGGGCGCGGGCGCCCGGCGGCTCGTTCATCTGGCCATAGACCAGTGCCGCCTTGGAACCTTCGCCGCCGCCCTTCTTGTTGACTCCGGACTCGATGAACTCGTGGTAGAGATCGTTGCCTTCGCGGGTGCGCTCGCCAACGCCGGCGAACACCGAGAAGCCGCCATGCGCCTTGGCGACGTTGTTGATCAGTTCCTGGATCAGCACCGTCTTGCCGACGCCGGCACCGCCGAACAGGCCGATCTTGCCGCCGCGGGCGTATGGGGCCAGCAGGTCGAGAACCTTGATGCCGGTGATCAGGATCTGCGCTTCCGTCGACTGCTCGACATAGGACGGCGCCGGCTGGTGGATGGCGCGCATCTCAATGCCGTCGACCGGGCCTTCTTCGTCGACCGGCTCGCCGATGACGTTGATGATGCGGCCGAGCATGCCCGGGCCGACCGGCACGGTGATCGGCGCGCCAGTGTCATAGACGTCCTGGCCGCGGACCAGACCTTCGGTCGAGTCCATGGCGATGCAGCGCACGGTGTTTTCGCCGAGATGCTGGGCGACTTCGAGCACCAGGCGGTTGCCGACATTGACCGTCTCGATCGCGTTCAGGATGGCCGGCAGGTGCTCGCCGAACTGCACGTCGACAACGGCGCCGATGACCTGGCGAACCTTGCCGACCACGCCGGTCTTCTTGACGGAAACCGCCGGCGTCTTGGCTGCGGCTGCCTTGGCGGGCGCTGCCGCCTTTGCGGGCGCGGCTGCCTTCTTGGCCGGAGCGGCCTTGGCCGCTGCTGGAGCCTTCGCCGGTGCCGCCTTTGCGGCGGTCTTCGGGGCTGCCGTCTTGGGGGTCGCTGCTTTCGCCATCGTCTTTACCCTTTTCGTCCTTTGTTTCTCACGCTCCAGCAGAAGGCCGATGACCCTCTGGCGGTCGCGCCTAGAGCGCCTCGGCGCCCGAAATGATTTCGATCAGTTCCTTGGTGATCTGCGCCTGCCGCTGGCGGTTGTAGGTGATCGACAGTTTGTTGATCATGTCGCCGGCATTGCGCGTCGCGTTGTCCATGGCGCTCATCTTGGCGCCCATTTCGCCGGCTGCGTTTTCGAGCAGCGCGCGGAAAACCTGGACCGAGATGTTGCGAGGAATGAGATCGGAGAGGATCTCGCCCGGCTCCGGCTCATATTCATAGACGGCATTGCCACCGTCCGCGGCCGCGGCTGGAGCGGAAGCAATACCCGCCGGAATGATCTGCTGCGTGGTCGGAATCTGGCTGATCACCGACTTGAACTGCGAATAGAACAGCGTGCAGACGTCGAAGCCACCCTCATTGAACAGGTGGATGATCTTTCTGGCAATCGCATCGGCATTGACGAAGCCGAGTGTCTTGACCTCGCGCAGGTCGACACGGTCGAGCACCAGCGACGCGTAGTCGCGACGCAAAATATCAAAGCCCTTCTTGCCCACGCAGATGATCTTGACCTGCTTGCCGTCGGCCAAGAGCTTGCGGATGTGGTCGCGGGCGAGGCGGGCAATCTGCGAATTGAAGCCGCCGCACAGGCCGCGCTCGGCAGTGCAGACGACCAGCAGATGCACGTCATCCTTGCCGGTGCCGGTCATCAGTGCCGGGGCATCGCCGCCGCCGCCGATCGCCTGGGTGATGTTGGCCAGCACCGCGCCCATCCGCTCCGAATAGGGGCGCGCGGCTTCCGCAGCCTCCTGCGCGCGACGCAGCTTCGCCGCGGCGACCATCTGCATCGCCTTGGTAATCTTCTGCGTCGCCTTGACCGAGGCGATACGGTTACGAAGGTCTTTTAACGAAGGCATGCTTCAAACCTGATCCAACCCAATCGGCTTCGTTCAAGCAAAGGTCTTGGCGAAGGCGTCGATCTCCGCCTTCAGCTTGGCGCGCAGATCGTCCGACAGCGCCTTCTCCTTGCGGATGGCGTCGAGCACGTCCTTGCCGGCCGCACGCATATGCGACAGCAGGCCCTGCTCGAACTTGCCGACCTGGTTGATCGCCAGCTTGTCGAGATAGCCGTTGACGCCGGCGAAGATCACCGTGACCTGCTCCTCGACCTTGAGCGGCGAGAACTGCGGCTGCTTCAAAAGCTCGGTCAGGCGCGCGCCGCGATTGAGCAGGCGCTGCGTAGCGGCGTCGAGATCGGAACCGAACTGCGCGAAAGCAGCCATTTCGCGGTACTGCGCGAGCTCGCCCTTGATCGAGCCAGCGACCTGCTTCATCGCCTTGATCTGCGCCGACGAACCGACGCGCGACACCGACAGGCCGACGTTGACGGCCGGGCGAACGCCCTGGAAGAACAGATTGGTTTCCAGGAAGATCTGGCCGTCGGTGATCGAGATGACGTTGGTCGGGATGTAGGCCGAGACGTCGTTGGCCTGCGTCTCGATGATCGGCAGCGCGGTCAGCGAACCGCCGCCATTGTCGTCATTGAGCTTGGCGGCGCGCTCGAGAAGGCGCGAATGCAGGTAGAACACGTCGCCCGGATAGGCTTCGCGGCCCGGCGGGCGGCGCAGCAAGAGCGACATCTGGCGATAGGCGACGGCCTGCTTCGACAGATCGTCATAGCTAATCAGCGCGTGCATGCCGTTGTCGCGGAAATATTCGCCCATGGTGCAGGCGGTGAATGGCGCCAGGAACTGCATCGGCGCCGGATCGGAAGCGGTGGCCGCGACGATGATCGAATATTCGAGCGCGCCGCGCTCTTCGAGAACCTTGACGAACTGCGCGACCGTCGAGCGCTTCTGGCCGATGGCGACGTAGACGCAGTAGAGCTTTTCCTTCTCCGGGCCGTTGTCGTGCACCGATTTCTGGTTGAGCATCGTGTCGAGGATGATCGCGGTCTTGCCGGTCTGACGGTCACCGATGACCAGCTCGCGCTGGCCGCGGCCGACCGGGATCAGCGCATCGATGGCCTTGAGGCCGGTCGACATCGGCTCGTTCACCGACTTGCGCGGGATGATGCCGGGGGCCTTGACGTCGACGCGCTTGCGCTCGGTCGCCTTGATCGGGCCCTTGCCGTCGATCGGATTGCCGAGCGCGTCGACGACGCGGCCGAGCAAGCCCATGCCGACAGGCGTATCGACGATGGCGCCGGTGCGCTTGACGATGTCGCCTTCCTTGATGTCGCGGTCGGCGCCGAAGATGACGACGCCGACATTGTCGGCTTCGAGGTTGAGCGCCATGCCGCGGATGCCGCCGGGGAACTCGACCATCTCGCCGGCCTGGACATTGTCGAGGCCGTAGACGCGGGCGATACCGTCACCGACGGACAACACCTGGCCGACTTCGGAGACCTCGGCCTCCTTGCCGAAATTCTTGATCTGGTCTTTCAGAATTGCGGAAATTTCCGCGGCGCGGATGTCCATCAGCCGACCTCTTTCAGTGCAAGCTTGAGCGAATTGAGTTTGGTTTTGAGCGACGTATCGATCTGGCGCGAGCCCATCTTGACCACCAGCCCGCCGAGCAGCGACGGGTCGACGGTGACGGAGATGGCCACGTCCTTGCCGGCAACGCTTTTCAGCGCCGCCTTCAGTTCAGTCTGCTGGGCCGCCGTCAGCTCATGCGCCGAGGTCACCTCGGCGGCAGTCTCGCCACGATGTTCGGCGGCGATCTGGCGGAACGCCTTGATCATGCCGGGAATGGCGAACAGCCGGCGGTTGCGGGCGACGACGCGCAGGAAATTGCCGGTGAGGCCGGCAATCTTGGCCTTGTCGGCGATCGCCGCGATCGCCTTGGCCTGGTCCTCACTGGAGAACACCGGGCTTTTGATCAGGCGGGAAAGATCGGCGCTGCCGTCTAGCATTGCTTGGAAACTGTTGAGATCGGCCTCGACCTTGGCGATCGAATTTGCCTGCAGCGCGAGCTCGAACAGCGAACCCGCATAGCGTTCTGCGACACCTGAGATTGGCGATGACGATTGGGCCACGGACCGTCTTTTCTCTTGTCTGACAGGCCGCAGATTGTTGGCGCGAGCAAAAACTCTGGCTAAATCTTTGACCTTACTGCATTTTTTCAAGCACGGAGGCGCGGCTTCCGCTATCCCCGGCCGAAAGTCGATTGCCGTCTAGCACAGGCATTTTAAGACCGCAATGCGTCGTTCCGCATGCTTTTCAGGCACTATTGTCGCATCTGGCGGCTGAGTTCAACCGAAGCCGTTGGATTCAAGGCAAAAAGCCGAAGGCAAAGGCAAGCGGCAGCCCGGCCAGCACCAGTTCCACGACGATGGAAACCCAGTTGAAAGGCGTGTTGGCACCGTCAGACATCATCGACAGCAAGCGGCCGAAGGCGGTGAACAACCAGGAAAAGCCGAGCGCCATGTAGAGCAGAGGCTGAGCCAGCAGAATGCAGCACAGGCTGACGCCGAGATAAAAGCCCGACATGCGGCCGCGTCCTTCGGCAATGGCGGCGAGTTTTTCGGGCTTCGGCTGCAGCCGAAGAATCCTGAAGCCAATTCTGGGCGCCAGAAACAGCAGCAGGCCGAAGGCCAGCGTGACGACGGCGCTCGACCATGCCAGCCACTCGCCCTGGCTCGCCGGCCATGGAAATGCAAATTCCATCTTGTCCCCTCGAAAATGCTTGTCTTGAAAATCTTGAGCATTCTAGCCGACCGGGAGACATGCACCAGATGGGTATTGCGATTTTAGATCGGGTTATCCCAGAGCGAATTTGACCGCCGCCTCGGCATGGATGCGCGTCGTGTCGAAGACCGGGATGTCGAAATCCGGCTGGCCGATCAGCATGGTGATCTCGGTGCAACCCATGATGACGCCGTCGATCTTTTCATCGCGCCGCATGCGGGCAACTTCATCCGTGTAGGCTGCCTTTGACGCGGCGGTGACGATGCCCTGGCACAGCTCGTCGTAGATCACCCGATGAACCATGTCCCGCCCGGCCTGATCCGGCACCACGGGCTGCAGCCCATACTTGTCGATGAGCCTGCCCATGTAGAAATCCTGTTCCATGGTGAAGCGCGTCGCCAGCAACGCCGGCCGGCTGACGCCGGCGCGCTTGACCGCCACGGCCGTGGCATCGGCGATATGGATGATCGGGATCGACACCGCCGCCTGCACGGCGTCGGCCAATTTATGCATGGTATTGGTGCAGATCAGCAGCCCTTCGACTCCCGCCTGCTCGAGCTTGCGCGCCGCATCGCTCAACAGCACGCCGGCGCCTTGCCAGTCCCCTTCATGCTGCCTCTCGGCAATCTCGGCGAAATCGAACGACCACAGCAAAAGCCTTGCCGAATGCAGCCCGCCCAGACGCTCGCGCACGATCTCGTTGAGCAGGCGGTAATAGATCGCCGTCGATTCCCAGCTCATGCCGCCGATCAGGCCAAGGGTTTTCATGACGTTCGCTGCTCCGATCCGATTTGCATCGTCGATCTCACAAAAAGCTCTGCGGGTCGATGTCGACCTGCACCCGCACCGAGCCGCGCTGTTTCGGCCCTTCGGCCAGCATGGTGCGGATGAAGCCTTGCATGTCGGCGCGACGCTCGCCCTGGATCAGCAGGCGAAAACGATGGCGGCCGCCGAGCAAGGATAGCGGCGCCTCGGCCGGGCCGAGCACGAAGAGGTCGGTGGCTTCAGGCGCAGCACGCCGCAGGCCGCGCGCATGGCCCTCGGCTTCCGCCCGCGACGCGGCGCTGACGATGACGCCGGCGAGCCGGCCGAAAGGCGGCAATGCCGCCCGCTCGCGCTCGGCGATCTCGCGCTCGTAAAAGGCATCCGCGTCGCCGGAGACGATCGCCCGCATCACCGGATGCTCAGGCTGAAATGTCTGCAGCAGGCCAAGGCTTTTCTTGCCGGTGCGGCCGGCGCGACCGGTCACCTGGCTGAGCAGTTGAAAAGTGCGCTCGGCGGCGCGCGGATCGCCATTGGCCAGGCCGAGATCGGCATCGACGACGCCAACCAGCGTCATGTTGGGGAAGTTGTGGCCCTTGGCGACCAGCTGGGTGCCGATGACGATGTCGGCCTCGCCATCGGCGATGGCTTCCAGCTCCAGCCTCAACCGCCGCACGCCGCCCATCAGGTCTGACGACAGCACGATGGTGCGCGCGTCGGGAAAATGCGCGACGACCTCTTCGGCGATGCGCTCGACGCCCGGACCGCAAGCCACCAGATGGTCGAGCGTGCCGCATTCCGGACAGGCCTCGGGACGGCGTTCGTTGTGCCCGCAATGGTGGCAGACGAGCTGGCCGCGAAAGCGGTGCTCGACCAGCCAGGCCGAGCAGACCGGACAGCCGAAACGATGGCCGCAAACCCTGCACAGCGTCAGCGGCGCATAGCCGCGCCGGTTGAGAAACAGCAGCGACTGCTCCTGTTTCTCCAGCGTGCGGCGCATATGATCGATCAGCACAGGCGACAGGAACCCGCCGCGCGCCGGTGGCGCCCGGCGCATGTCGATCGTCTTCAGGTCGGGAAGTGCTGCCTCGGCAAAGCGCGCTGAAAGCACCGCCCTGCCGTAGCGGCCTTGCAGCGCGTTGACCCGGCTCTCCACCGACGGTGTTGCCGAGGCCAGCACCACCGGGAAGCCGCCAATATGGCCACGCACCACTGCCATGTCGCGCGCATTGTAGAAGACGCGGTCTTCCTGCTTGTAGGCAGGGTCATGCTCCTCGTCGACGACGATCAGCCCGAGTTCCCTGAACGGCAGGAACAGCGCTGAGCGCGCGCCGGCGACGACGCGCACGCCGCCTTCCGCCACTTGCCGCCAGACCCGTTCACGCATTTTTGGCGGCAGGTCCGAATGCCATTCCGCCGGCTTTGCGCCGAAGCGTTGCTGGAAGCGTTCGAGAAAGGCATGTGTCAGTGCGATCTCCGGCAGCAGGATCAGCACCTGCTTGCCCTGGTCGAGTGCGGCCGCCACCGCCTCGAAATAGACTTCCGTCTTGCCCGATCCGGTGACGCCGTCGAGCAGCGTGACACCGAAGGCGCTGGCCATGACATTGCTACGCAGCATGGCGGCGGCATCGCCCTGGTCCGCCATCAATTCCGGCACGGCATAGCTCGCATCGGGTGCTGCGACCACCGGTCGCGGCGGGATCATCACCGTCTCGAAGACACCTTGCGCCTTCAACCCATCGATGACGGTCGACGACACGCCAGCCGCATGCGCCAGCCCGGAGCGCGTCCAGGCGAGCCCGCCTTCCGCTGTCTCCAGCACCCGCATCCGCGCGGCCGTCATCCGGTCGGGCTCGGTCACGGTGCGCAGCAAGCCCTCGATCCACGGTTCCGGGTCAAAGGCTTCCGGCGCCCGGAGCAGCATGCGCGCCACCATGCCGGGCGGCGACAGCGTGTATTGCGCGATCCAGTCGACGAACTGGCGCATCGCACGATCGATCGGCGGGCAGTCGAAAACCTGCTCGATCGGTCGCAGTTTTTTCGCGTCGACCTTTTCGACCACGCCATCCCAGACGACGCCGGCAACCTGGCGCGGACCGAGCGGCACGCGCACGATCGAGCCCGGCACCACCCGCATGCCGGCAGGCACGGCATAGGTGTAGGGGCGTTCGGCAGGCATCGGCACCAGCACCGGTGCGGCTGCGACAAAGGGCGAATCTTCGATCATGAGGCGTGACCTTGCCCCGACTTTGGTCTAGATCAAAGGGCAACCCCGAATGTGCATGGCATGCACATAAGAATCTTCAGGAGACCCCCATGAAATTTTTTGTCGACACCGCCGATATCAAGGACATTCGTGAGCTGAACGATCTGGGGCTGCTCGACGGCGTCACCACCAATCCTTCGCTGATCCTGAAATCCGGCGGCAAGATCGCAGAAGTCACCAAGCAGATCTGCGACATCGTCAAGGGCCCGGTCTCGGCCGAAGTCACCGCCACCGAATATTCCGAGATGATGCAGCAGGCCAAGGTTCTGGCCAAGATAGCCGACAATGTCTGCATCAAGGTGCCGCTGACGCTGGACGGCTTGAAGGCCTGCAAGACGATCCGCACCGAGATGAACCGCCTGGTCAACGTCACGCTCTGCTTCTCGGCCAACCAGGCGCTGCTGGCGGCCAAGGCCGGCGCCTCGTTCATCTCGCCCTTCGTCGGCCGCCTTGACGACATCGGCCTCGACGGCATGGAGCTGATCCAGGAAATCCGGCAGATCTACGACAATTACGATTTCCAGACCGAGATCCTCGTTGCCTCGGCGCGCACCGTGAACCATGTCAAGCAGGCAGCCCTGATCGGCGCCGACGTCGTCACCGCGCCGCCGGCGACGCTGAAGGCGCTGGTCAAGCATCCGCTGACCGACAAGGGCCTGGAACAGTTCCTCGCCGACTGGGCAAAGACCGGCCAGACGATCGGCTGAGGCCAAGCCGCACCGCGTAACAAAAAAGGCCGAGCGATCGGCCTTTTTTGTTGCCAGGTTTTCATCCAATGAATCTAAGCGGGAAAGCCTCTAGCTCGAGGTCTTTCCGTGCTTGACCAGGTCCTGGGCGACCGACAGGGTCACCATTTCGGCCAGTTCGCGCGCAGCACGGTTCTCGGCATCGATCTGCGCGCGATAGGAAGCGTACTCCTGGGTCGGCTTGTCGAAGGATGACGGGATCGAGCGCTTGCCGGTGGCGATGACCGCGCCGGTCTTGGCGTCGGTCAGCACGTAGTTCGCGGTCAGCGTGACCGTACCTGCCGTCGGCTCGTCCTCGTTGGTCTGGATTTGCACCTGCGCCGCCGATTCGACCAGTTCGCTAACGCCGAGATCAAGCATATAAACCGGCGCGGCCGGCTCGCCGGCACCCTGGCCAAGCGCAAAGATCAGATTGTTGCGGACCTGCTGGGCGTAGCGGGTCTTGACCGGCTTGACCGAGATCGACGCCAGTTCGGCCGAAGCGCTGACCGTGGAGCCGACCGTCAGCGGCGCGCTCGAATAGAGCGGCCTGACCGTGCAGGCCGAAACCAGCGTCACCGAGGCGACCAGCCCGCACAACGCGGCGCGTCGCAGCAAATGCGTCGTCTTTCCGAAATCAGGCAACGACATTGACGATCCTCTGCGGCACGATGATCACCTTGCGGGGCGCCTTACCTTCCAGCGCTTTTTGCACGAAGTCGAGGGCCAGAACCGCTTTTTCGACCGCACCTTGATCCGCGTCGCGGGCAATTGTCAAATCCCCGCGCTTCTTGCCGTTGACCTGGACCGGCAGCACGATCTCATTGTCGACGACCAGCGCCGGATCGTAGACCGGCCACGGCCGTTCGGCGACCAGATCGGTGCCGCCCAGCGTGTGCCAGCACTCCTCGGCCAGATGCGGCATGACCGGCGCGACCACATGCACCAGGATCTCCACTGCCTCGCGGCAAGCGGCTTTCAGCGCCTCATCGGCCTTGCCTTCGGCAACATCGTTGAGCGGCGTGGTCAGCGCATTGGCGAGCTCGTAGATGCGGGCGATGGCGCGGTTGAAGCCGAGCTTCTCGATATCCTCGCCGATCGCCTTCAGAATCTTGTGCGCGGCCTTGGAAACGGCGCCCGCCTCGCCCTCCTTCGCCGCTTGCGGCTTGACGCCGCTGAGCGTCTCGGCGGCGATCGACACCAGACGCCAGACGCGCTGGATGAAGCGATGCGCACCGGCGGCGCCATCGTCGGTCCATTCGACATCGCGCTCGGGCGGCGAATCCGACAGCATGAACCAGCGCGCGGTATCGGCGCCGTAGCCGTCGGTGATGTCTTCCGGGCTCACCGTGTTCTTCTTCGACTTCGACATCTTTTCGAGCGAGCCGATCGCCGCCTCTTCGCCGGTGGCGATTTCGATAGCGCGGCGCTTGCCGCCCACATCCTCGATCCTAACCTCGCCCGGCGACAGCCAGCGGCCATTGTTCGACGCGCCGCCGACGCGGTAGGTCTCGTGCACCACCATGCCTTGCGTGAACAGGCCCTTGAACGGCTCGGCCAGGTCGAGATGCCCGGTCTCGCGCATGGCGCGGGTGAAGAAGCGCGAATAGAGCAGGTGCAGGATCGCATGCTCGATGCCGCCGATATACTGGTCGACCGCCAGCCAATCGTCGGCAGCCTTCGGCTCGGTCGGATCGTTCGCCCAGGGCGCGGTGAAGCGGGCGAAGTACCAGGACGAATCGACGAACGTGTCCATCGTGTCGGTCTCGCGCCGCGCGTCCTTGCCGCATTGCGGGCATTTGACGTGCCGCCAGGTCGGGTGACGGTCGAGCGGGTTGCCGGGACGGTCGAACTCGATGTCGTCGGGCAGCTTGACCGGCAGGTCGGCCTTCGGCACCGGCACGACGCCGCAATCCTCGCAATGGATCATCGGGATCGGGCAGCCCCAGTAGCGCTGGCGCGAAATGCCCCAGTCGCGCAGGCGAAAATTCACTTTGCGCTCGGCCATCGGCCGGCCGCCGATGCTTTTCTGCTCCAGCAGCTTTGCGACCTCTTCGAAAGCCCGCTCCGGCTTCATGCCGTCGAGGAAGCGCGAATTGATCATCACGCCGTCATCGACATAAGCCTCTTCCGTGATCTGGAAGGTTTTGGCGTCGGCATCTTCCGGCATCACCACCGGGATGACCGGCAGGCCGTATTTGTTGGCGAAGTCGAGGTCGCGCTGATCGCCCGAGGGGCAGCCGAAAATGGCGCCGGTGCCGTATTCCATCAAAACGAAATTGGCGACATAGACCGGCAGCGTCCAGCTGTCGTCGAACGGATGCACGACACGGATGCCGGTGTCGAAGCCCTTCTTCTCAGCCGTCTCCAGTGCCGCCACCGAAGTGCCCATGTGGCGGACCTCGTCGATGAACTTCGCCAGTTCGACATTGGTCTCGGCTGCCTTTTTGGCCAGCGGATGGTCGGCGGCGACCGCCATGAAAGAGGCGCCGAATATGGTGTCGGGCCTGGTCGTGTAGACTTCCAGTTCGCTCGCATCGCCAACCGGTGCTGCCAGGGGCCAGCGGATCAGCAGCCCTTCCGAGCGGCCGATCCAGTTCTGCTGCATCAGCTTGACCTTTTCCGGCCATTCGCCGAGGCCGTCGAGCGACTCCAGCAGGTCCTGGGCAAAGTCGGTGATCTTGAAGAACCACTGCGTCAGCTCGCGCTGTTCGACCAGCGCGCCCGAGCGCCAGCCGCGGCCGTCGATGACCTGCTCGTTGGCGAGCACCGTCATGTCCTCCGGGTCCCAGTTGACCTTGGAGGATTTGCGCGTCACCAGCCCCTTCGCGACGAAGTCAAGGAACAGCATCTGCTGGCGGTGGTAATAGTCGACATCGCAGGTGGCGAATTCGCGCGCCCAGTCTAGCGACAGGCCCATCATCTTGAGCTGCTCGCGCATGGCGGCGATGTTGGCGTAGGTCCACTCCTTGGGATGGACCTTGTTCTGCATGGCCGCGTTTTCGGCGGGCATGCCGAACGCGTCCCAGCCCATCGGGTGCAGCACATTAAAGCCCTTGGCCCGCTTGTAGCGCGCCACCACGTCGCCCATCGTGTAGTTGCGGGTATGGCCGATATGGATCTTCCCCGACGGATAGGGGAACATCTCCAGCACGTAGTATTTCGGCTTCGGGTCGTCGTTCTGCGCTTCGAATAGCTTCTTCTCGGCCCAGGCCTTCTGCCATCTGGGCTCTGACGCGCGCGGATTGTATCGTTCGGTTGCCATCGGATGATTTTCACTTAAAAGCAGGCGCAGACCGCCGGACAAGGCCCGGTGGCCAAGGTAAATTGTCGTCGCGGTGTTCACCATGGATTGCCGGACCCGTCAACTGCGGCGAGCCGGCCAGCGCTAGAAAGACAGACAGGATATAGGCATGGCCAGCGCCGTCGAACAGTTTTTCGCCGTCAAGACGAGGATCGCTGCTGCCGAGCGCGAGGCTGGCCGCGACGCCGGTTCCGTAACGCTGGTTGCCGTGTCGAAGACCTTCGAAGCCGACGCCATCCGCCCGGTCATCGAAGCCGGCCAGCGCGTCTTTGGCGAAAACCGGGTGCAGGAGGCGCAGGCCAAATGGCCGGCGCTGAAACAGGAATTCCCCGACATCGAGCTTCATCTCATCGGCCCGCTGCAGTCGAACAAGGCGAAGGAAGCCGTTGCTTTGGCGGACGTCATCGAGACCGTCGACCGAGAAAAGATCGCTGCCGAACTCGCCAGGGAAATTGCCAGACAGGGCCGCGCGCCAAAACTCTACGTGCAGGTCAACACCGGCTCGGAGCCCCAGAAGGCCGGCATCGAGCCGCGCGAGGCCGTCGCTTTCGTCACCCGCTGTCTCAACGTCCATGGCCTCGCCATCGAAGGCTTGATGTGCATCCCGCCGGCCGACGAGAACCCCGGCCCGCATTTCGCGCTGCTGGAAAAGCTGGCGCGTGAGGCCGGCGTCGCAAAACTGTCGATGGGTATGTCCGGCGACTACGAGACGGCAATCGCCTTCGGCGCCACCAGCGTCAGGGTTGGGTCGGCGATCTTCGGCAGCCGTTAGCCAACTGCCTGTTTCCGCCATGCGCGATTGGCCGCAGGCGACCGCATCTTCGTCATCCTGGGGCGGAGCAAGCAGCGAAGCGACGCAGCGCAGACCCCGGGATCCATGCCGGGACATGACAGCGCTGCTGCGGTGCAGAATTCTCATCCGCCGCGCCCTTAGGCCAGGGTCGCGGCATGGATCCTCGGGTCTTCGCGACGCCGCTTCGCGGCTGCTCCGCCCGTGGATAACGAAGCGAGAAATGTTTCGGCCAATCTCCAAGGTTTCTATTTCCGAGGAACCATGATCCACCGGACAGCCCCAGCGAATGCCCGGCGTGGCTAACGGGTTCCATGATGCCAGCGCCGGTACATCGTTAAGCCACGACTGGAAACGAAACGTATCGTTCCTATATGATTGGTGTCATCACCACATCTTCTGGAGCCGCACCATGCGCTACAATCAACTTGGAAATACGGGGATGTTTGTCTCCGAACTGTGCCTCGGCACCATGACTTTCGGCGCCGCCGGCGAGAACGCCCAATGGGGCCTGATCGCCAGCCTCGACCAGAAGGGCGTCAACGAGATCGTCGGCCGCTCGATCGCCGGCGGCGTCAATTTCTTCGACACGGCCGATGTCTATTCCTTCGGCGAATCCGAGAAACTGCTCGGCCAATCGCTCAGGGATCTCGGCGTCAAAAGGTCGGACGTGGTCGTCGCCACCAAGGTGCATGGCGCCATGGGCAGCGGTCCGAACCAGCGCGGTTCCTCGCGCGGCCACATCATGGACGCGGTCGACGCAAGCCTGGAACGGCTGCAGCTCGACCATATCGACCTCTATCAGCTGCACGGCACCGACACGGTGACGCCGATCGACGAGACGCTGCGGGCGCTGGACGATCTGGTTGCCAGCGGCAAGGTCCGCTATGTCGGCGTCTCCAACTGGGCGGCCTGGCGCATCGCCAAGGCGCTCGGCATTGCCGACCGCAAGGGCTTTGCCCGTTTTGAGACCGTCCAGTCCTACTATTCGATCGCCGGCCGAGACCTCGAACGCGAGATCGTGCCGCTGCTCAATGAGGAAAAGCTCGGTCTGATGGTGTGGTCGCCGATGGCCGGCGGGCTGCTGTCTGGCAAATACGGGCCGGGCGCCCCCGGCAATGGCGAGGGCCGTCGCGCCTCCTTCAACTTCCCGCCGGTCAACGAGGACCGCGCCTGGGCCGCGGTGGCCGTGATGCGCGAGATCGCCAAAAAGCATGATGTCAGCGTCGCCACCGTCGCGCTGGGTAATGTGCTGGCCAAACCCTTCGTGATGAGCGTCATCATCGGCGCCAGCCGCATGGAGCAGCTCGAACAGAACCTTGCCGCCGCGGAGCTGAAGCTCGACGCCGACGATCTGGCGAAGCTGGATGAGGTGAGCGCGCTGCCCGCCGAATATCCCGGCTGGATGCTGGAGCGGCAAGCGGCAGGCCGGCGCCCGGCACCGTTCGTGGCCAAGAAATAGGACTCTTCGAGGACAGTTTCGCGAAGGCCGCGTGCCCCGTCGGTACGCGGCCCTTTGCTGTCGTTCAGAGCCGCACGGTCTCGACGAGGAAATCGAGAAAAGCCCGGACACGCGCCGGCAGATGCTTACCCTGGCCGACATAGACGGCGTGGGTGAACTCCTCATCACCCGGATTGAAATCTTCCAGCAACGGCAGCAACTGCCCGCCGGCGATGTCGGCCTCCACATGCCAGCGCGCCAGCCGGGCGATGCCCACTCCGAAAAGCGCCATCAGCCGCATGGCCTCGCCGTCGCTGACCAGCGCGTTTCCAGTCGTCGGGACAATCACGCTTCCGCCGGCGCCGTCGAGAAATGGCCAGCCGTCGATATGCCGCACGAAGCCGAAACTCATCCGGTTGTGGTGTTCGAGATCGGCGGGCACTTGCGGGGTGCCATGCATCTCGAGGTAGGAAGGTGCTGCGACGACGACGGTCCGGCTTTGCCCGAGCTTGCGCGCCACCAGTCGTGATTCGTTGAGCGGTCCAGCACGGATGGCGACATCGGCGCGCTCCTGCATCAGGTCGATGACGCTGTCGGTCAAAACCAGATCGACTGATATTTCGGGGTAGCGTTCGAGGAAGCGCGGCAAAAGCGGGATCAGCCGGTGCTGTCCGAACGGCACGTAGCTGTTGACGCGCAACAGCCCGCGCGGTGCCGCACCTGCCGCCGCCTCGCGCTCGGCGGCCGCCATGTCGGCCAGGATGCGCACGCCGCTGTCGTAGAAGGCCGAGCCTTCCGGGGAGAGTTGCAGCTTGCGCGTCGAGCGGCTGACCAGCCGCGCACCGAGCCTGGCTTCAAGCCGGGCGATCAGCTTGCTCACCGCCGACGGCGTCATGCGCAGTTCGCGCGCCGCGGCGGAAAAACTACCCGCCTCGACGACGCGCACGAAGACTTCGATCTCGCCGGAGCGATTGATATCGGATCTCGCCATCTGTGAATCTATTTCATAGAAAATGTGCCCGACGCAAGTCTGGTTCACAGTGCATGGCAGCACGATCTTTCGGGTCGGGGCGCGGATTTGGACAGGGCGCTCATCGCCTTCGAAGTGGGAACCGCCATGCCTCTTGCTCTCTATGCCCTCGCCGCCGGCGCCTTCGGCATCGGTGTCACCGAATTCGTCATCATGGGCCTGCTGATCGATGTCAGCAAAGACCTCGGCGTCTCGATCTCGGCCGCCGGCCAGCTGATTTCAGGCTATGCACTCGGCGTCGTCATCGGCGCACCCCTTTTGACCATCGCCACCGGCAACTGGCCGCGCAAGACCGTTCTGCTGGCGCTGATGGCGATCTTCACGCTCGGCAATCTCGCCTGTGCGCTGGCGCCGGACTACTGGACGCTAATGGGCGCCCGCATCATCACCGCCTTTGCCCATGGCACCTTCTTCGGCGTCGGCTCGGTCGTCGCCACCGGATTGGTGGCACCCAACAAGAAGGCCTCGGCGATCGCGCTGATGTTCACCGGCCTGACCATCGCCAACATAGCAGGCGTGCCCTTCGGCACCTGGCTCGGCCAGGCTTTTGGCTGGCGGGCGACCTTCTGGGCGGTAACTCTGGTCGGGCTCGCCGCCTTTGCCATCATTCTCACGCTGGTGCCGCGCAGCCAGGCAGCGCCGGAAAAGAGCGACCTGCGCAGTGACCTCGCCGTGCTCGGCCGCATGCCGGTGCTGCTCGGCCTTGCCACCACCGTGCTTGGCTATGCCGGCGTCTTCGCAGTCTTCACCTATATCGCCCCGCTGTTGACCGAGATCAGCGGCTTTGGGGAAGCTGCGGTATCGCCGATCCTGCTGGTCTTCGGCGGCGGCCTCATCGCCGGCAATCTGCTCGGTGGCAAATTCGCCGATCGTTGGGTGGTACCGTCCGTTCTCGGCAGCCTCGTGGTGCTGGCGCTGGTGCTCGGCACCATGACCTTCGCCCTGCACAGCCAGGTGATGGCCGTCATCTATGTCGGCCTGCTCGGCGCCGCCGCCTTCGCCACTGTGGCGCCGCTGCAGATGTGGGTGCTGGAAAAGGCGCAAGGCGCCGGCCAGAGCCTCGCCTCGTCCTTCAACATCGCCGCCTTCAATCTCGGCAATGCCGGCGGCGCCTGGCTCGGCGGCGCGGTCATCTCGCACGGCCCCGGCCTCGGCGCTGTCGCCTGGGTTGCAGCGCTCTTGCCGCTCTCGGCGCTCGGCGTGGCCACGCTGGCGCTGCGCCTCGATCGCACCGCCGCACTCGGCACGCCCGCTTCCGTGCGGTCCTGACATCCGCTGGCAAAGCCAGATCGCTTTCACTTTCCGTCCACACCCGCAGGAGTAAGAAAATGGACTATCGACGTCTCGGCGCCTCGGGCCTCAAGGTTCCGGCACTCTCATTCGGCACCGGGACTTTTGGCGGTTCGGGGCCATTGTTCGGCGCCTGGGGCACCAGCGACGCCAATGAAGCACGGCGACTGATCTACATCTGCCTGGAAGCCGGCGTCAATTTGTTCGACACCGCCGATGTCTATTCGAACGGCGCGTCCGAAGAAGTTCTCGGCGCAGCCATCAAGGGCCGCCGCGACGCAGTGCTGATCTCGACCAAGACGTCTTTGCCGATGGGCGACGGCCCGGCCGACTACGGTTCGTCCCGGTCACGGCTGATCAAGGCCGTGGAGGATGCGCTCAGGCGTCTTGGCACCGACTATATCGACCTGCTGCAGCTACACGCCTTCGATGCCGCGACGCCGATCGAGGAGGTGTTGTCGACGCTCGACGATCTCGTGCGCGCCGGCAAGCTGCGCTATGTCGGCGTCTCTAATTTCTCCGGCTGGCAAGTGATGAAGTCGCTCGGCCTCGCCGACAGGCATGGCTACCCGCGCTATGTCGCGCATCAGGTCTACTATTCGCTGCTCGGCCGCGACTATGAATGGGAATTGATGCCGCTCGGCCTCGACCAGAGCGTCGGCGCGCTGGTGTGGAGCCCGCTTGGCTGGGGCCGGCTGACCGGCAAGATCCGCCGCGGCCAACAGCTGCCGGAAAAGAGCCGGCTGCACGACACGGCGAGCTTCGGCCCGCCGGTCGAGGACGAACATCTCTACCGGGTCATGGATGCGCTTGACGCGGTGGCCGAGAAAACCGGCAAGACCGTTCCGCAGATCGCCATCAACTGGCTGTTGCAGCGCCCGACCGTGTCGTCCGTCATCATCGGGGCTCGCAACGAGGAACAATTGCGCCAAAACCTCGGCGCCATTGGTTGGACGCTGACGCCGGAGCAGATGAAAAAACTCGACGTTGCAAGCGAGGTCACCGCGCCCTACCCCTATTTCCCCTATCGCCGCCAGGAAGGCTTTGCAAGGCTCAACCCGCCGGCGGTGTGAAAAGGGTCGCTAACCGGCTGACGATGACAGGAAGCTATTCATCTGCCACCAAAGTCCGCTTGCCGCCCAAAGCGGACACCAGGCGAACTAGGTCTTCGGAGTGATCACCGTCGGCAATGGCGTTGATCGCTCCCCCCGGTAATCGCGCTTCCTGAATCTGCTTTGATATTCACGTCTTTGCTTCGCGACTTCATACAAGACAATTCCGGAACTTGTGCCCAGGTTAAGGCTCTCAATCATTCCGAACATTGGTATGCTAACGCACATCTCGCTTCTCTCAACGGCGCGGTCACTGATGCCGACTGCCTCGCTCCCAAACCATACTGCGAGCTTGGAGTGTATCGTAAAGTCGCCTTCGTGGAGGAAAATACTCGCCTTTCCTTTCACATGCGGCGACGTCACAATCGACTTAAAGTTGTTCTTTTCGAGATGATCAAAGCATTGGTCAGTACTGTCGAAGCGTTTGACGAACGTCCATTTCACGGCCGAAACGGAGGTCTTAGAAACTGACTTTCGGTCACGCAGGTCGTTCCAGTCCTCGGGAAGCGACCGGCGAGGATCGATCACATACACCTTCTCAACGCCTAGGGCATTTACGTTCCGGATTACGGTTCCGATGTTCTTTACGTCAGTAGGGTTCTCAAGCACCGCAAGGAGGTTTTTGCAGCGAAACGCCTTGATCTCATCAGCACGTCGACGAGCCGACCGCTTCGGTTCGGTTTGTTCTTCCATGGCGGCCAACCTCCGGTCCTCTCTCTGGCGGCAAATGCCTGTTTTCTCCAGCCAATGCAACTTCGCCGTGCCAAGCGCATGCAAAACAGTCTAAGGAGTTCGCTTTCCACCCATCGCGGCCATTGGCGGCAAACGGTTGATTGAATTTTGCCCGTGACCAAAAAGGGTTCAACAGCCTGCTAATGCAGCACGAACTCGCCATCCACCTTGCGCCATTCATTCGGCGCGATCAGCTTCTGGTGCGTGTAGACAACCGAATGCAGCGGGCCATCGAGTTTGGCCTGCCAGAATTCGATGAATTTGATCAGCACCGGAAACTTCGGCGCCAGGTCGTAGTCCTGCCAGATGAAGCTCTGCAAGAGATGTGGATGATCGGGAAAATGATAGAGAATCTTGGCCGTGGTCAGGCCATAACCCCTAAGCATCAGGTCCATTTCGGCATGGTCGCGCATTGCAGCCCCCAGGTTGTTTCACCTCGCCTCCCAACGAACATTGTGCGCGCCGTTGCTTAACTGTCTATTGATTTTTCCTGATCGAAACAGGCTTTTCCACGCGAAAACATACAGTTAGCAGCGAATTGGGCCGAGTGCTGACAGCGCATGACGGTGCCCCTGCGTCATCCCGCCACGCAAACCCAACGTCTAATATTGCCGTCACCGCGGAACTGATAATAATGCGCGCGAATTCGCGGCCGCGTCGCCGCGATCCCGCCGGCGTTTCAAGCCGGCGGATTGGTTTGGGAGGAAGTGAAGAAATGTCCGAAGTTCATGTCCATCGCGTCCAGCCGGCGTGGAAGAAGAACGCGCTGATCGACAACGACACCTATCTCAAATGGTATGCCGAAAGCGTCAAGAACCCGGACAAGTTCTGGGGCAAGCACGGCAAGCGCATCGACTGGTTCAAGCCGTTCAGCAAGGTCAAGAACACCTCCTTCGATGGCAAGGTCTCGATCAAATGGTTCGAGGACGGGCTGACCAACGTTTCCTACAACTGCATCGACCGGCACCTGAAGAAACGCGGCGACCAGACTGCCATCATCTGGGAGGGCGACAATCCCTATGACGACAAGAAGATCACCTACAACGAACTCTACGAGCATGTCTGCCGGCTCGCCAATGTGATGAAGAAGCACGGCGTCAAGAAGGGCGACCGTGTCACCATCTACATGCCGATGATCCCTGAAGCGGCTTATGCGATGCTCGCCTGCACGCGCATCGGCGCCATCCATTCGATCGTCTTCGGCGGCTTTTCGCCGGATGCGCTGGCGGGCCGCATCGTCGATTGCGAATCGACCTTCGTCATCACCGCCGACGAAGGCCTGCGCGGCGGCAAGGCCATTCCTCTGAAGGAGAACACCGACAAGGCGATCGACATCGCCGCCAAGAATTTCGTCATGGTCAAGAATGTCGTCGTCGTGCGCCGCACTGGCGGCAAGGTCGGCTGGGCGCCGGGGCGCGATGTCTGGTACCACGATGAAATCGCTTCGGTGAAGGCCGAGTGCAAGCCGGAGAAGATGAAGGCCGAAGATCCGCTGTTCATCCTTTACACGTCGGGCTCGACCGGCAAGCCGAAGGGCGTGCTGCACACCACCGCCGGCTATCTCGTCTACGCCTCGATGACGCACCAATATGTCTTCGATTACCACGACGGCGACATCTACTGGTGCACCGCCGATGTCGGCTGGGTTACCGGCCACAGCTACATCGTCTATGGGCCACTCGCCAACGGCGCCACCACGCTGATGTTCGAAGGCGTGCCCAACTACCCTTCGCAGGCCCGCTTCTGGGAAGTCATCGACAAGCACAAGGTCAACATCTTCTACACGGCACCAACGGCGCTGCGCGCGCTGATGGGCGCCGGCGACGATCCCGTGAAAAAGACGTCGCGCAAGTCATTGCGCGTGCTTGGTTCGGTCGGCGAGCCGATCAATCCGGAAGCCTGGGAGTGGTATTTCAACGTCGTCGGCAACGGCAAGGTGCCGATCGTCGACACCTGGTGGCAGACCGAGACCGGCGGCATCCTGATCACGCCGCTGCCTGGCGCCACCGACCTAAAGGCAGGTTCGGCGACGCGGCCCTTCTTCGGCGTCAAGCCGCAGCTGGTCGATAGCGAGGGCAAGGTGATCGACGGCGCCGCCGACGGCAATCTCTGCATCACCGATTCCTGGCCCGGACAGATGCGCACCGTCTATGGCGATCACGAGCGCTTCATCCAGACCTATTTTTCCACCTACAAGGGCAAGTATTTTACCGGCGACGGCTGCCGCCGCGATGCCGACGGCTACTACTGGATCACCGGCCGCGTCGACGACGTGATCAACGTCTCCGGCCACCGCATGGGTACGGCGGAAGTGGAATCGGCACTAGTCAGCCACAACAAGGTTTCCGAGGCCGCCGTCGTCGGCTACCCGCACGACATCAAGGGCCAGGGCATCTACTGCTACGTCACTCTGATGGCCGGCGAGGCGCCGAGCGAGGAGCTGCGCAAGGAATTGGTCGGCCATGTTCGCAAGGAGATCGGCGCCATTGCTTCGCCCGACAAGATCCAGTTCGCGCCGGGCCTGCCGAAGACCCGCTCCGGCAAGATCATGCGCCGCATCCTGCGCAAGATCGCCGAGGACGATTTCGGCTCGCTCGGCGACACATCGACGCTGGCCGATCCGGCTGTGGTCGACGACCTGATCGCCAACCGGCAGAACAAGAAGGGCTGATGCCGTCGACGATCGGTTCCGTCACTGAGCTTTGGCGCTATCCGGCGAGCTCGCTCGCCGGTGAACGCCTCGACGCGATTTTGGTAAGTCAGGAAAGCATCGACGGCGACCGCATGTTCGGTCTCGTCGATGTCTCCGACAACGAAATCGCGCGGCCCGATCGCGATGCGAAATGGCACAAGGTGCCGCGCATCCGCACTCGGCTGTCACAAGCTCGCCACCTTGAAGTTGCCGTTCCCGGCGGCGACTGGCTGGCGGCACCCGGCGCCGAAAGCGACCGCGCCGTATCAGCCTATCTCGGCTTCGAAGCCTCGATCCGGCCGTTCGGCCCTGAAAATGCCGCGCCCGGCTATGCCGGCCCGCTGACCGCGGCGCGCTATCGCAAGGCGCCCATCCATCTGCTGACCACGGCATCGCTGGCGCGCCTGAAGGTGCTGCATCCGGAAGGCACCGCCGACCCGCGCCGCTTCCGGCCCAACATCGTCGTCGACATGGCGGCGGTCGAGGGCTCGTTTCCCGAAACGGAATGGATCGGCCGCAGGCTGGCGATCGGCGACCTCAAATTGACCATCTCGGAGCCGTGCCGCCGCTGCGGCTTCACCATTATCGCCCAGGACGGCTTCGACCACGACCCGGCCATCCTGCGCAACCTGGTCCGCCACAACGCCCACAATCTCGGCGTCTATTGCACGGTCGACCAGCCCGCCCGCGTCGAGATCGGCGCAACGATGCGGTTTCTCTGAGGATTATCGATACAGATCCGCCCGCGTCGGCGGCAAGCCGCTTGGCCCCCGCGCGCGCCTGGTGACGACGGTCTGGAAAATCTGTGCCGAGGCGCGCTCGAAGGTGATCGAGCAGCCGGTGAGATATAGCAGCCAGAGCCGCGCCTTGGCCTCACCCACTTCGGCAATCGCTTCGTCGAACCGTGCCTGGAGGCGCTCGGCCCACAGACGGCAGGTGCGGGCATAGTGCTCGCGCAGGTTTTCGACGTCATAGACGAGGAAGCCATGCGCCTCGAGATTGCCGAGCGTCATGCCGATGGTGTCGAGTTCGCCGCCCGGGAAGATGTATTTGATCAGCGCTTTGAATTCCGGACCCTTGCGCAGGGTCTTTTTCATGTCGCCCTTGCTGCGCCGGGTGATGGCATGATGCAGATAGATGCCGCCAGGCTTGAGCAGACGATGGATGGTCGAGAAATAGGTGGCATGATTGGCAAGCCCGAGGTGCTCGAACATGCCGATCGACGATATCTTTTCGAAGGTGCCGGAAAGTTCCGCATAGGACTTGATTTCGATGGTGATGCGATCCTCCAGCCCTTCGGCACGAATACGCTCGCGGGCGAGTTCGGTCTGCGCCTCCGACAGCGAAACGCCGTGGCCAACGACGCCATAATTTTTCACGGCGTAGATGAGCATCGCCCCCCAACCGCAGCCGATGTCGAGCAACCTTTCGCCGGGCTTCAGCCGCAGCTTGCGGCAAATATAGTCGAGCTTGTCGATCTGCGCCTGATCGATGCTGTTGGCGAAATCCTTGAAGTAGCCACAGCTGTAGACCATACGGTCGTCGAGGAAGAGCCGGTAGAAGGCGTTTGAAATGTCGTAGTGGTGCTGGATCGCCTCCTGGCTCGAACCGCTGACGAAGGGATTGCGCCCGGAAAGATCGGTCCGCGCAGTCATCTGTTTTCGCGAAAACAGCACGGCTGGCAGGTCGCGCAGGATCGCCAGCTTCGGCAATGTCTTGAGCTTCGTGCGAAGCTTGCCTTGCGAAGGCAGGGCGTAGAAGTCGAACAGCGATCCGTCCTCTATGTCGACAGTCTTGGAAATCCACATCTCGATCAGCGTCGAGAACGAGGGCCGACGCACCATCTGCCAGACGATGTCCTGGTCGTTGATGACAAGCACCGGGCCGGTGGCGGGACCGATCCGTTCACCGGTCCACAGCCTGACCGCAAAGCCCGGCTTCAGCGCTTCGATAACCGTCCGAACGATCCGGGCTGCCCTCTCGGCTGCTTCCATGCCGTCCTCCTCCCAAATGCTGGGTGGCCGGCAATGATTTTGCCCGTCCGACCGGCCGGCCGCAACCCGCTCGCACGAGAAACCCGGCCCATGCGGTTTTTCAGCGGGGCGCCTTGTCTTTTGCTGCGGCGCACCCCATCATGAGGATGTGTTCAACAAATCGAAAGGAGGTGATCCGATGTCGAGTGATTTCGTTTTCCAGAACGTGGCCTCAGCGGATTGCACTTTCGGGAAGCAGTCTTCCCGTTAAGGCGCGAAATGCGCGGCGGGTGACTTCGGTCACCGCCATGGGCCGCGCCATGGACGGAAACACGGAAGGCCGCCGGCTTCGCAAGAAGCGGCGGCCTTTTCCGTTTAGTGCATGTCGCCCAAAAATGTGCAGCGGTTTTGGGACAACGACATGCATAAAAACAAAGCCATTTAGGCCAGCATCTGCGCGCTGACCGTCTTATCGATGCCGTGATAGGGCGGGTTGAACAGATTGCCCTCCTGCTCGTAGGTCCACACCTTGAACAGCGACAGCTGGTGCTGGCCGAAACTGTGTAGCAGCGGCACGTCGGTGGCGTCGCGACCGCGCGCGATGACGACGCGGCCGATCCTCGGGCGATTGTGGCGGGGGTCGAACGTGTACCATTTGCCGTCGAGGAACACTTCCATCCAGGCCGAGAAATCCATCGGCGCCGGGTCGAGCGGCACGCCGATATCACCGAGATAGCCGTTCACATAGCGGGCCGGGATGTTCATGCAGCGGCAGAGCGTGATCGCCAGGTGCGCGAAGTCGCGGCAGACGCCGACGCGCTCCTCATGCGCTTGCGCCGCCGTGCGGGTCGAGCGCGCATAACCGTAGCCGAAGGACAGCCGGCTATGGACATAATCGACGATCGCCTGCACGCGCGCCCAGCCGGGCGGAAGCTGGCCGAAGAGCTGCCAGGCGAGATCGCCGAGATGATCGGTCTCGCAGTAGCGGCTGCCGAGGAGATAGAACAGCACCTCGTCGGGCAACTCCGCCACCGGCACTTCTTTGGCCAGCGTGTTGACCGCGTCAGTCTCGCCGCTGTCCTCGACGACGGCATCGTAGAGGATGCGAAAATTGCCGGCAGGCGCGGTGAACCGACGGCAGGCGTTGCCATGAAGGTCGTGATAAACCTTGGTCGGCACCGATGGCGAGGTCAGCACCCGCGTCTGCCGCTTGATGTCGGCCTGCCTGTCCTTGTGGATCTCGAGCAGCGAAACGACCGGCGTGGCGGCAATACAGTCGATGGCGATTTCATAGCCGAGCCGGATCAGCATCGCAGTCCCCCTTTTGGTCATCGTGGAAAACAGTTTTGCTCAAACGCAAAAGGGCGGGCCATGGTTCCCTTGGGCTGGTCGAAAAGACGCCCCGCGTGCCTTTCCATCCGGCCGCCGCGCCGTTACGATTGGCGTCTCTTCTCCCCTCCCGAAACGTTCCCAGGATTTCAGATGTTTGCAGGCAGAAAATTCGCGGCCTTCCTGTTCGATATGGACGGCACGGTGATCAATTCGATTGCCGCAGCGGAAAGGGTCTGGGCCGAGTGGGCGCACCGGCAAGGTCTCGACGTTGCCGCCTTCCTGCCGACGATCCATGGCGTGCGGGCGATCGAGACAATCGGCCGGCTGGCGCTTCCGGGCGTCGACGCCGCCCACGAGGCGTATGTGCTGTTGCAGGCTGAGGCGGCCGATCTGGATGGCATTCTTCCGATCGCCGGCGCGGCGGCGTTCCTGGCGTCGCTGCCGCCCGAACGCTGGGCGATCGTCACCTCGGCGCCGCGCTCCTTAGCGCTGCTGCGCATGGAGGCGGCCGGCATCCCGGTGCCCGCTTTGATGGTCGCAGGCGAGGACGTTTCCCACGGCAAGCCGGCGCCCGACTGTTTCCTGCTGGCGGCGAAACAGCTCGGCGTCGATATTGGCGACTGCCTGGTCTTCGAGGACGCTCCGGCGGGTATCGCGGCAGCGGAGGCCGCGGGCGCGTCGGTGATGGTGATCAGCGCCACCCACCAGCACCCACTGCCGACGCAGCATGCCGCGATAGACGGTTACGAGGGGGTCGATACCACCATCGACGAAAACGGCTGGATCGCTCTCGAACCACAACGCAGCGCCGCTTAGGATATGTCGCGATTCAGGTCAGGCCGAGTCGAGAACAATCGATGCCGAGAACCGGAACGGAGCGGACTTTTGGGTCCGTGAGTACCGGAAGCGCAGGAATCGGTTGTTCGCAGGCCGGCATCACCTGAATCCCGGCATATCCTCAGAAGTCGCTGGTCAGGCCTTTCACCTCCCAATCGCCATAGCGGCCGGGCTCCTTGCCACCGCGGCCGCCGATTTCCTTCGGCAGCGCGGCCTCCTTCTCGCGATAGGCTTCGCGGCGCGCCCTGGCTTCGGCCAGCGCGCGGCTGGCCGCCGGCGACACTGGCTTTTGCGGCGTGTCGTCAACGGGAACGGCGTCGGTTTTGCTGGTTTCGTCGATCATGCGATATGTCCGGCGGATTGAAACGAGCGCAGGCGTTTCCCATCATATAGCGATGAACCGACGCGGATCGACCCCTTTTTACCACCGACCCACACGGAGCAGACGATGAACACTTTGCGCACCGCCATGCTTCTCGCCGCGATGACGGCGCTGTTCATGGGCGTCGGCCTTCTGATCGGCGGCACCGGCGGCATGATGATCGCGCTGCTGTTCGCCGCCGGCATGAATCTGTTCAGCTACTGGAACGCCGACAAGATGGTGCTGTCGATGAACCGCGCCGTCGAGGTCGACGAGAAAACCGCGCCTGAATATTACGCCATCGTGCGCGACCTCGCCAATCGGGCCGGCTTGCCTATGCCGAAAACCTATCTGATCGACAACCCGCAGCCGAACGCCTTCGCCACCGGCCGCAATCCGCAAAATGCCGCGGTCGCCGCCTCCACCGGTCTGTTGCAGGCCCTGACGCATGAAGAAGTCGCGGCTGTCATGGCGCACGAACTGGCGCACGTGGAGCACCGCGACACATTGACCATGACCATCGTCGCCACGCTTGCCGGCGCGATCTCGATGCTCGGCAATTTCGCCTTTTTCTTCGGCGGCAACCGCGACAACAACAACCCGTTCGGCTTTGTCGGCGTGCTGGTGGCGATGATGGTGGCGCCGTTCGCCGCCATGATCGTGCAGATGGCGGTCAGCCGCACCCGCGAATACGAGGCCGACCGGCGCGGCGCCGAGATCGTCGGAAACCCGCTATGGCTGGCTTCTGCCCTTGACAAAATCGCCCGCGGCGCCGAACGCATCCGTAACCCGGACGCGGAACGCAATCCGGCGACCGCCCACCTCTTCATCATCAATCCCCTTTCCGGCGAGCGCATGGACAGTCTGTTTTCCACCCACCCGAACACCGACAACCGCATCACTGCCCTGCAGGCGATGGCGCGCGAAATGGCCGGCGCGCCGCAGGCAGCGCCACGCCAGGCACCGACGCTCCGCCAGGCGGACGAGCAGCCATCGGCGGGACCGTGGGGCAAGCCAGCCGAGCCGCAGCCGCCGGCTGAGCCCGCGCAGCCGAAATCCAACCCGTGGGGCCGCAATCCGACCGGACCCAAGGGTCCGTGGTCGTGAGCGGGGCCAGGCCCCGGCCCGCAATTTCAGCCGATCGTGAAACAGGCGACGCCGATGGACCGGTGGCCGGCCTCGCCGCCCGTAAGGCGGCCGCCCGGCTGCTCGCCGCCGTCATCGACGCCCGGACGCCGCTGGACGGACTGACCGACCACGAGAACGGCCACCCGCAATACAGGGCGCTCGACCTGCGCGACCGTGGCCTGGTGCGCGCCATATTGGTCACCGCGCTGCGCTACCGCATGACCATTTCAGGGCTGCTGGCGCGGCGTCTGGAAAAGTCGCTGCCGCCCAACGCCACGGCACTGTCGCACATACTGCATGTGGCGGCGGCGCAGATCCTGTTCCTCGACATTCCCGACAGCGCCGCCGTCGACCTTGCCGTGACCCACGCCAAGTCCGACCCACGCACGCAGCGTTTCTCCGGCCTCGTCAACGGTGTGCTGCGCACGCTGGCGCGAGCGAAGGAAGCCGAGCTGACCGCCGCCCTCGCCGCCACCGACGAAGCGCCAAAATGGTTTTCCGATCGGCTAAAAGCCGCCTATGGCGTCGACAAGACCAGGCAAATTCTCGCTGCCCACCGCGTCGAGGCGCCGGTCGACTTCTCGGTCAAATCCGATGCGGCTCTCTGGGCGGAGAAGCTCGGCGGCATCGTGCTGCCGACCGGCACCGTGCGCGTGGAAAAGCTCAGCGCGTCGGTCACCGAACTGCCCGGCTTCGCGGACGGCGCCTGGTGGGTGCAGGATGCGGCAGCCAGCTTTCCGGCCCGGCTGTTCGGCGATGTGCAAGGGCTTCGCGTCGCCGATCTCTGCGCCGCGCCGGGCGGCAAGACCGCGCAGCTGATTCTTGCCGGCGCCAAGGTCACCGCTGTCGACACCTCGAAGAACCGGCTGGCGCGGCTGACGCAAAATCTCGAACGCCTCGGCCTCTCGGCCGAGATCGTCCAGGCCGATTTGCTGAAATACCAGCCGGCGGAACTGTTCGACGCCGTCCTGCTCGACGCCCCCTGCTCCTCCACCGGTACGGTGCGGCGACACCCCGACGTGCCCTGGACCAAGACGGCCGCCGATGTCGAGAAACTCGCCGACCTGCAGCGAAAATTGCTGGCGCGCGCCGTCACCTTGGTCAAGCCGGGCGGACGCATCGTCTTTTCCAATTGCTCGCTCGACCCGCATGAGGGGGAAGACCTCTATCGCAGCTTCCTCGCCCAGACGGCCGGCATCGTCGACGATCCTCTAAAACCGGGTGAGATCGCCGGCATGGATAACTTCCTGACGCCAGAGGGCACGCTGCGCACCACGCCCGCCGATCTCGACCTTGGTTCGCCTGGAGTTTCCGGTCTCGACGGCTTCTTCGCCGCCCGCATGCGGCGGGTAGCCTAGGACTTCTAGTGCTTGCGTAGGCGGATCGCATGCCTTGGTGATTGGCCGCAGCCTTGGTGACTTCGTCATTCTGGGGCGGAGCAAGGAGCGAAGCGACGCGGCGCAGACCCCGGAATCCATGCCGTGACGTTAAAGCATTGAAACGGTGCAGTATTCTGCTCCGTTGCATCCTTCGATCGAGGTCACGGCATGGATCCTAGGGTCTCCGCGACGGAGCTTCGCTCCTGCTTCGCCCTAGGATGACGAAGTTGTGGTGCCTCGGCTAATTCCGAACGTTTGCGATGCCTTAAAGCATGTCGTCCAGGGACCAGTGGTTCCCCCACCGCGCATCAATTTCGTCATCGACGTTTTGAAAGCGGATATCGGTGGAAAGCCGGATGCGCCCGTCCAGGCTCTGGTTGGTCGTCGAGGCATGGATCATGTAGGGCGAGTGAAGAACGACATCGCCGGCCTCGAAATCTGCGATCAGCCAGCGCGCGTCGAACCGCTCCGCGATTTCGGGCAGATCTTTCGACACCCAGCCGCCCTCGGCCATGTTGCGGTTGTAGGCGCTGATGCGCTCCTGGGCGTCCATGCCGGCATTGTCCCTGTTGAACCGGGCTTCCATGTCAGCGCCGATCGCATGAGACCCCTCGAGGTAAACCAGGCCGCCCATATCGACTGAAATGTCGCCGAGCGGAATCCAGGCCGTGACGATCCGGCTGGTACCGCCACGCAGATAGACAAGATCGTAATGCGCCGGCGTCGCAGCCGATGTTCCCGGCTGGGTGAAGCGCATGATCTTCCGCTTGTGCAGGTAGGACAGCCCGCCCAGGAACCTGTCCATGAAGCGGGACAGAGGTGGTTGCGCGCAAAAGCCTTCATAGGCGGCAGAGCGAACCAGCGACATCAGCCGGCGGTCGGCGAGCTGGCGGTCAAAGGTGCCGGCTGCCGCTATGCCGAGCGACGGATCGAGCCCGGGTTTGAGCAGCCCGGTATCCGCCATATATGAAAACACAAAGCCGCGAAAATCGACCACGTCGCGGCGCGGCAGCAGACCCTTCAGCCAGACATAGCCCTGCGCCGCAAACAGCTTGCGGATCGTCTCGACACCGACCGAGGGGTCGGTCGGGGTGAGATATCCCAACCGGTTTTGCGCTGTCGACAACACCTTGCCGTTGGCGATCAGATCGACAGGAAGAACAGCGGCTTCGCGTTGTGCCCCGGCGGCAAGGCTTGACATTTCGATCACCTATGGCGTGTCGTTTCGGCGAAATGCTGCCATAGAACTTAACACTCTGCCCATGGACAGAAAGTAAAGCTGGACTTTTCGCTCATGCCAGAACGGGACTTCGCGCTGTACAGATCGCCGCCGGCCGCTGCCGGTGGCCTGTCGGCAACGGGCGTCGGCCGGCATCGTGTCACCCAGGCAATCACAAATCGCAGGCTGCCGGATTTCGCCGTCGTGCTCGTCGAGGAGGGGCAAGGCTGGCTTGAAACCAGGGCTGGCGGCACGCAGGCGATCGCTGCGCCGGCCTTGTTCTGGCTATTTCCCGGCAAGATACATTCCTATGGACCGGACGCGTCGGGATGGACCGAACGCTGGGCGCTCTTCGAGGGCGCTATGACGCGCGATTTCACGCGGCTGCGGCTCATCGCCGAAGAAGAACCCGTCATTGCCTTGCACGACCTGGGCGAAATGCACCGCCTGTTCGACAGGCTGCACGCCGAACTGTCGTTGGATACCGTGCTTAGCCAGGCGGAAGCCGCTGCCACCATGCACGCAATCGTTGTGCAGGCCGCCAGGCAGGCGACCCAAGGGAACAACCGCAAACAAGATCCCGATTTTCGGCGCGCCCCCGATTTTCAGCATGTCGTAGACGAACTGCGCAGTTGCGCGCTCGATCGGCTCGACCTCAACGCGTTCGCCGCGAAATTCGGCATCTCGCCGGCGACGCTGCGCCGCAAGTTTGCGCTGGCCACCGGCATGTCGCCCAAGGCATTTCAGCTGCGCATACGGCTCGACCTTGCCAAGCAATTGCTGGTCGCCTCCGATTCCCCGGTGGAGTCTGTCGCGGCTGCGGTCGGCATCCACGATGCGTTTTATTTTTCGCGGCTCTTTCGCGATCGCGAGAAGTGTTCGCCCAGCGCGTTCCGTAGCCACCACAGGCGGACGTGAGCGCGATCAGGGACTTGATCTCCGAAATGTGCTGACTTTTTTGGGGCTGGTCCGACGGCAACGGCGTGAACTCCTTCACGCCAGTGGAATTCGCCTTCGCATAAGTTCTTGAATCATATAAACTTGTGTCGGGGTATGTGACGATCAGGAGGGGTTTTGGCACTCGCTGCCGGCAGCACGACGCGTCTTTGGACGCTTGTCGCGAAGGAGTTCTGGCGCAAGGCGCGCCGGCGCTTGCGTGCCGGGCCTGTCTATCGCTGGCGCTATTCCGGCCGCACGCCCGAACGCGTCCTCATCGCGCCGCCGGATCTGCGCCTCGCCGACCCGCAAATTGCGCTCGAGATCTATTATGGCCGCTATCCGCTGTCGGGACATCTGGTCGAGACCGGCGGCAAGTCGCCGTTCCAGATCGGGGTCTCCAATCGCGGCTGGCTGAAGACGCTGCACGGCTTTCGCTGGCTGCGCCACATGCGTGCCGCCGGCACCGAGCTCGCCGCCGCCAACGCCCGTGCGCTGGTTTCCGACTGGATCGCCATCCATGGCAGCAATATTTCCGGCGTCGCCTGGGAGCCAGGCACCACGGCCAAGCGCGTCATTGCCTGGTTGCAGCATTCCTCGGTTGTGCTGCAGGGCGCCGAGTTCCCGTTCTACCGCTCCTTCCTGAAATCGCTTGCCGTCCAGATCCGCTATCTCAGGTCGATGGCGCGCGAAATGCCGGACGGCAAGGACAGGCTGCGCGCCCGCATTGCACTGGCCTTTGCCGCTCTGTCGCTGCCGGCGCCGGCATCGGCGCTGCGCGGCGCCACCCGCAATCTCGCCGAGGAGCTAGACCGCCAGATCCTTGCCGATGGCGGCCATATCTCACGCAATCCGATGACGGTTCTCGAACTGCTCGCCGACCTTCTGCCGCTGCGCCAGACCTATGCCAACCAGGCGGAGACACCGCCGGCCGCGCTGATGGGCGCCATCGACCGCATGCTGCCGGCACTGCGCTTCTTTCGCCATCAGGATGGCAGCCTCGCCCGCTTCAACGGCATGGGCGCCACCATCCATGACCGTATCGCCACCATTCTGCGTCACGACGACACCGCCGGCGCGCCACTGCTGCACGCGCCGCATTCGGGTTATGAGCGGCTGTCCATGGGCGGCGTGACGGTGATCGCCGATACCGGCCTGCCGCCGCCGGTCGACGTGTCGAACGCAGCGCATGCCGGCTGCCTCGCCTTCGAACTATCCTCGGGCCGCCAGCACTATGTCGTGAATGCCGGCATCGACACTTATGGCGCCGCTGAATTCCGGCCGCTGGCGCGTGCCACCGCGGCGCATTCGACCGCCACCATCAACGACACCTCGTCGGGGCGCTTCAGCCATTCGCTGCGCGTCAACGACCTGCTCGGCACACCCTTGATCGGCGGCCCGCAGCATGTGCCCTGCAAACGCATCGACCAGAAGGGCATGCAGGGCTTCATCGCCCGCCACGACGGCTATGTCGCACGCTTCGGCTTCCTGCATGAACGCGAACTGAAACTGTCGTCGGACGGCAATGTGCTTGCCGGTAGGGACCGCATCCAGCGGCCCGGCAATGCTGCGATCCGCAACAATGGCCGCGATTTCGTCACCCTGCGCTTCCACATCCATCCCGACATCAACGTGCTGCAGGACGAGCATGACCGGCTGGTGCTGGCCGCCGACGGCGCCGACACCTGGGTGTTCACCTGCGCCGAAGTGGTGCCGGAGGTCGATGAGTCGATCTACTTCGCCGGTCTTGGCGGCCCACGCCGCAGCCGCCAGATCGTGCTTGCCTTCAAGGCCTCGGAGATATCAGAGGTTCACTGGCAGCTGACGCGCACGACCATCGCCGGTTACCCGGAAAACAACTGACTGTGTCTGCACTCGCCGCGCTTGCGGTTTGATTTCCTGATCTCATGTGCTACGGCCCGCGGACGCTTCAAATCAAGCCTCGAAAGGCCGCCAGCCCATGGCCGTCGCCGCCAAGAACATTCCCGCGCCCGACCTCGTTCCCGTCCGCCGCGCGCTGCTTTCCGTTTTCGACAAGACCGGCCTGATCGACTTCGCCAGGGGATTGGCCGCGGCTGGCGTCGAACTGGTCTCAACCGGCGGCACGGCCAAGGCCATCGCCGAAGCCGGCCTGGCGGTGCGTGACGTCTCCGAGCTCACCGGCTTTCCCGAGATCATGGACGGCCGCGTCAAGACGCTGCATCCCTCGGTGCATGGCGCCCTGCTTGGCGTGCGCGACGACCCTGAGCATGCCAAGGCGATGCGCGACCACAAGATCGAGCCGATCGACCTTTTGGTTTCCAACCTCTACCCGTTCGAGGAGGTGCGCCGTTCCGGCGCCGACTACGCCTCGATCGTCGAGAACATCGACATTGGCGGCCCGGCGATGATCCGCGCCTCGGCCAAGAATCACGCCTATGTCGCCATCGTCACCGACCCCGGCGACTATGCCTCGGTGCTCAATGCGCTGGAGATGAATATCGGTTCCCTCTCGCTGGATTTCCGCAAGAAGCTGGCGGCCAAGGCCTTTGCCCGCACCGCCACCTATGACGCGGCGATCTCCGGCTGGTTCGCCGAAGCGCTGGAGATCGAGCATCCGACCTGGCGCGCCTTCGGCGGCAGGCTGGACAGCGTCATGCGCTACGGCGAGAACCCGCACCAGAGCGCCGGCTTCTACATCAACGGTGACAAGCGGCCGGGTGTCGCCACAGTGCGCCAGCTGCAGGGCAAGCAGCTTTCCTACAACAACATCAACGACACCGACGCCGCCTTCGAACTGGTCGGCGAGTTCGATCCGGCGCGCTCCGCAGCCGTCGCCATCATCAAGCACGCCAACCCGTGCGGCGTCGCCGAAGGCGCGTCGCTGATATCAGCCTATGCCAAGGCGCTGGCCTGCGACCCGGTCTCGGCCTTTGGCGGCATCGTCGCCATGAACCGCATCCTCGATGCCGAGGCGGCGGAAGAGATCGTCAAGACCTTCACCGAAGTGATCATCGCGCCGGACGCCTCCGAAGAAGCAATCCGCGTCGTCGCCGCCCGGAAGAATCTGCGGCTGCTGGTCACCGGCGGACTGCCCGATCCGCGCACCGCCGGCATCACCGTCAAATCCGTCGCCGGCGGACTGCTCGTCCAGGGCCGTGACAATGCGGTCGTCGACGACCTTGAGCTAAAAGTGGTGACCAGGCGCACGCCGACGCCGGCAGAGATGGCCGATCTCAAATTTGCCTTCCGCATCGCCAAGCACGTCAAGTCGAACGCCATCGTCTACGCCAAAGATGGCGCCACCGTCGGCATCGGCGCCGGCCAGATGAGCCGCGTCGATTCCTCGCGCATCGCCGCCCGCAAGGCGCTCGACGCCGCCGAGGCCGCTGGTCTGGCCGAGCCACTGACCAAGGGCTCGGTGGTCGCCTCCGATGCTTTCTTCCCCTTCGCCGATGGGCTGATCTCAGCCATCGAAGCCGGCGCCACCGCCGTCATCCAGCCGGGCGGCTCAATGCGCGACGACGATGTCATCGCCGCCGCCGACGCGCACGGCATAGCGATGGTGTTTACGGGTGTGAGGCATTTCAGGCATTAGCGCTTTTACCCTCCCCTTGATGGGGAGGGTCGGTGCGCTCGCAAGCGAGCGCGCCGGTGTGGGGTGATTGGCGCCGCACCCCCACCCCGCTCCGCTTCGCGGATCGACCCTCCCCACAAGGGGGAGGGTAAAACTACTCCACCGGCTGATCCGCCGGATATGGCGTCTTGATCAATATCGCAATGCCGATGCCGAGGAACAGGATGATCACCGCCATGCCGAGCCGCGCTGAGTCGGTGGCCCAGCTGATCGTTGCCAACAGGAACGGCGCCAGGAAACTGGTCGCCCGGCCCGACAGCGCATAGATGCCGAAATAGCGGCCTGATTCGGCAGCTGTCACGCTGCGCGCCATGTAGGAGCGCGACGACGCCTGCACCGGCCCGAAGGCCAGCCCGATCAAAAGCCCATAGAGAATATAGGCCTTCTCCGCCGCTGTGCCGAACAGACCGCCCGAATCGGTGGTCGAGAGCTGTATGAGGCCAAGCAGCGTGAAACCTGGTCCGGTCGAGACGATGCCGGCGGTGGCCACCGTCAGCATCACAAGCGCGATCATCACAACCACTTTGGAGCCGAAGGCCGTGTCCACGCGGGCGGCAATCCAGCAGCCGAAGATGGCGACGACATTGAGGATGATGCCGAAAATACCGATCTCGGTGATCGACCAGCCGAACATCGCCGCAGCAAACACGCCGCCCTGCGTCAGCAGCGCGTTGACGCCGTCCTGATAGATCATGCGGGCGACAAGGAAGCGGAAGATGCCGCCACGCTTGCGCGCTTCGGCCAGTGTCGACTTCAGCTCGGACAGGCCCTGGCGTACGGCCGGCCGGATGGGGATGCCTTTGACGGCATCCGGGGTGAAAAAGAACATCGGCAGGATGAAGAGGAAATACCAGCCGGCCGACAGTGGCCCGGTGGCGCGTGCATCTTCGCCGAGCTTCGGGTCGAGCCCGAAGATGGGATTGAGGCCAAGGATCGTCTTGCCGGTTTCCGCCGAGCCGGCCATGCAGGCGATGACAAAGATCAGCGCGACCATGCCGCCGAGATAGCCGAGGCCCCAGGCAATGTTGGAGATGCGGCCGATCTCGCTCTTCGGCACCAGGCGCGGCATCATGGAATCGTTGAACACGGTTGAGAACTCCGCCGCGACGGAGGCCAGCGAGAACAACGCCACGATCAGGAATGCATTCGAGCCAGGCGCCGCCAACCACAACAGGCAAAGACTGGTGATCTTGATCGACGCGAAAAATGCGATCCACGGCTTGCGCGGCCCGGTCTGGTCGGCGATCGAGCCAAGAATGGGCGACAAAACGGCAATGACCAGGCCGGCGGCAGCGATACCCCAGGCCCAGATTGCCTGACCCATCACCGGATCGCTGACCATGCGCGAAGCAAAATAGGGGCCGAAAATGAAGGTGGTGACGACGGTGAAGAACGGCTGTGCCGCCCAGTCGAAGAACATCCATCCCCAAATGCCGCGTCCCGACGCCCGCTGCACTGTCTCTACCGCCGCCATGCTGATTCCCCCGGCACCGCCCGTGTCGGGCGCCATGTCTGCATGTTTTTGACGACCATGCAAACCGACGAAGTTTGCTGCTGCCCCTCACCTGCCTGCCGGCATCCTCTCCCCGTATAGGGACGGGGAGAGGGTCGCCCTCATTGATGATTTCGCCAATCGCCGGCGTTGCAATGAGGGCGCCAAGGCTGGGTCAGCCCTTTCTCCCCGTCCCTATACGGGGAGAAGTGCCCGGCAGGGCAATGAGTGGCGGCGCCAGCCTTGCGAAGATGATCACATCCCCGTCAGATCGCTCATCAGCCCCGAGGCCACCGATAGCCGCGACACGGTAATGTCGCCGCCTTCGGTCAGCGCCTGCAGCCGCTCGCGGATGCGCGCCACCCTTTCGCCGCCGGCCTCCAGCCATGCCGCCACCGGATCCGTCGCCTTGGCGTGGCCGGTGAGTGCCGCCACCGCGATGCCGCGGCGAGCGGCGCCGATCGTGTCGGTGGCGCGGGAGAGCGCCAACTGGTCGTAATAGTCCGACGGCGTGATCGAGCGCGCCGCATCCTCGACGCGCGGAATGCGGAAGGCATCGCTGACCGCAAAGAAGGCCTTCGCCGCAGCGACGATATCGGCATTCGCCATGCGTGCCGTCAGCGCGATGTCGGGGATGAGTTCCGCCATATCGGCCAGCGCCAGCCGTTCGGCCAGTTTCTCCGGCGCACCGCCCTTGAACAGGCCATGCCGTTTTTCCTCGATCCGCTCGCGCGAGAAGGCCGGCAGCAGCGAGCCGAGTTTTGGCTCGAGTGCCTTGCGCGCGTCCTGCAGTTCGGCGATGCGCTGGCCAAGCGGCGCGATGCCGGCATCGTTCTTCAGATACCAGCCGCTGGTCATAAAAATAAGCCGGCTAACCGACTGGTAGAGATCGAGTTGCACCTGGCCGTCGATCTGGTTGTCGAGCGCATCGATCTCGCGATAGAGCGCCGGCAGCGCGAAGCCGTCGCGCACCACGGCGAAGGTGCGCACCACGTCGGCCGCGGTGCGGCCGGTGGCTTCCTGCAGCCGGTTGACGAAGGACGGTCCGCCGCGATTGACCAGGTCATTGGCGACGACGCGGGCGATGATCTCGCGGCGCAGCCGGTGGTTGCGGATTTCGTCGCCATACTTCTTCGCCATGCGATCAGGGAAATAACCCATCAGGTCGCGCTCGAAATGCGCGTCATCAGGCACGTCGCTGGCGACGATGTCGGAAAACAGCACGATCTTGGCATAGGCGAGCAGCACGCCAAGTTCGGCCCGGGTCAGCGGCTCGCCGCGCGCCTCGCGCTCGGCAAGCGCTGCCGGCGACGGCAGCGTCTCAACGGCGCGGTCGAGCAGGCCGCGTGCCTCCAGCGCCGCCATGAAGCGGCTCTGATGCGCAATGTCGGCAAGGCCGCGCTTGCGGGCGATGGAAAGCGCCAGCGTCTGCTCGTAATTGTTGGACAGCACCAGGCCGCCGACCTCGCCGGTCATCTCGGCCAGCAATTTGTTGCGCGCCGGGCGGGTCAGCGATCCCTTGCGCATGGCCGACGCCAGCGCGATCTTGATGTTGACCTCGACGTCGGAGCAATTGACGCCGCCCGAATTGTCGATGGCGTCGGAATTGCAGCGGCCGCCATTCAGGCCGAACTCGATGCGTGCGCGCTGCGTCACGCCGAGATTGGCGCCCTCGCCGATCACCTTGGCGCGCACGTCGAGCGCGGTGATACGGATCGCGTCATTGGCGCGGTCGCCGACATCGCCGTTGGTTTCGGTCGATGCCCTCAGATACGTGCCGATACCGCCGAACCACAGAAGGTCGACCGGCGCCTTGAGAATGGCCTTCATGATCTCGACCGGTGTCGCGGTCGTCTTGTCAAGCCCGATGGCTGCTGCTGCCGCCGCCGGCAGCGTGATCGACTTCTGGCTGCGCGAGACGATGACGCCGCCCTCGGACAGCTTGGTCTTGTCGTAGTCCTGCCAGCTTGAGCGCGGCAGGGCGAACATGCGCTCGCGTTCGGCCATCGACGCCGCCATATCCGGGTCGGGATCGATGAAGATGTCGCGATGGTCGAAGGCGGCGATCAGCCGTGTCTGCGGCGATAGCAGCATGCCGTTGCCGAACACGTCGCCCGACATGTCGCCGACGCCGACGACGGTGAACGGCGTGGTCTGGATGTCGCGATTGATCTCGCGGAAATGCCGCTTCACCGCTTCCCAGGCGCCCTTGGCGGTGATGCCCATCTTCTTGTGGTCGTAGCCGGCCGACCCGCCGCTGGCAAAGGCATCGTCTAGCCAGAAGCCATGCTTCTCCGAGATCGCATTGGCGGTGTCGGAGAAGGTCGCCGTGCCCTTGTCGGCGGCGACGACGAAATAGGGATCGTCAGGGTCGCGGCGCACCACGCCGGCCGGCGGGATGATGCCGTCGAGGCCGATATTGTCGGTGATCGACAACAGGCTGGAGACGTAGTTCTTGTAGGCCGACGTGCCGGCTTCGAAGATCGCGTCGCGGCTGCCACCGACCGGCAGACGCTTGGGAAAGAAACCGCCCTTGGCGCCGACCGGCACGATGACGGCGTTCTTGACCTGCTGCGCCTTGACCAGGCCGAGCACCTCGGTGCGGTAATCCTGGGCACGGTCCGACCAGCGCAGGCCACCGCGCGCAACCGGGCCGAAGCGCAGATGCACGCCCTCGACCTCGGACCCGTAGACGAAGATCTCGCGCCAGGGCCGTGGCGCCGGCAAACCGTCGACTGCATGCGAATCGAGCTTGATCGCCAGCGACTGGCCCTTTTCTTTCGTTTCGGCAACGAAATGATTGGTTCGCAGCGACGCTTCGATCAGATTGAGGTAGCGGCGGATGATGGTGTCGTCGTCGATGTTGGGGACGTCCTCCAGCGCGTCCTTGATCTTGGCCTTGAGATGCTTGGCCGCCACCACGCCTTCCCCTTCGGCGGTCGGCCCCAGACGGGCAACGAACAGCGCATGTAGGCCGCGCGCGATCTCCGGGTAGCGGTTGAGCGCGGCGGCGATGAAGTCCTGGCTCTGCGGGATGCCGGCTTGCTGCAGATAGCGGCCATAGGCGCGCAGGATGGTGACCTCGCCCGACCACAGGCCGGCGGTCTGGGCAAGGCCGTTATAGCCGTCATTGTCGACATCGCCGCGCCAGACCGACAGGAACGCATCCTCGAACAGCGCGCCGCCGTCAGTGAGATCGATCGGCTTGCCGTAGCTGTTCTCCAGCTCCATGTCGTGCACGAAGACCATGCCGGAGGCTTCGTCACCGACCTCGAACGTGCGTTCGCTGATAACCCGGAAGCCGATGTTTTCCAGCACCGGCACCCGCCGCGACAGCGCTACCGGGCTGGCATGATGAAAGATCTTCAGCGCCGCCTGATGCGGCTTCTGGTCGGCATGCCGGTAATAGTCGATGGCGATCGGATTGGACGCATCGATTTTGGCGATGCGTCCGGCGTCCGCCAGCGCCACTGCCGGCGGGAAACTGTCGCGGTAGCTTTCCGAAAAGCGCGAGGCGATGGCCGTAAGCGCCGCATCGGCGCCGGTTTCGGCCGCGGTTTCGCGCAGCGCGTCTTCCCAGGTCCGCACGATGCCGCGGATCGCCGCTTCGATCGTCGCCTGTTCGATCTTCGGCGTCTTGCCGCCGGACCGGCCGATGATGAAATGCACGCGCGCCAGCCCGCCTTCCGGGAAGGCCGGGTAATAGGCCGACAACCGGCCTTCGAACACCGTCTTCAGATAGGCGCCGATCTTTTCGCGCACGACGCTGTCGTAACGGTCGCGCGGCACGAAGACGAGGATCGAGACGAAGCGGTCGAACTGGTCGGCGCGTACCAGCGCCCTGACGCGCGGCCGCTCGACCAGCCCCAGGATGGCTTCGGCGTGCTTGCGCAGGATCGGCACCGGGACCTGGAACAGCTCATCGCGCGGATAGCTCTCCAGCACATTGATCAGCGCCTTGCCGGAGTGATCGCCCGGATTGAAGCCGGACTTGGCGATGATGGTTTCGGCTTTCGACCTGAGATAGGGGATCTTCATCACCGAGCGCGTGTAGGCGGTCGAGGTGAACAGGCCGACCATGCGCAGTTCGCCCGACAGCACGCCCTTGGCGGTGTAGGTCTTGACGCCGATGTAGTCGAGATAGATGCGGCGGTGCACCGCCGACTTGGCATTGGCCTTGGTGACGATCAGCGGTTCGGGCCCATGCAGAAAGGCGCGGATTTCCGGTGTCGTCGTCACCGCTTCGGTGCCGCGTCTGAGCACCAGCACGTCGGGATCAGACAGGATGCCGAGGCCGGGCTTGTCGGCGCGCTCCAGAGTGCCGCTCTTCTCGCCGCCGGTGTATTTGAACTCGCGCATGCCGAGGAAGGTGAAATTGTCATCGCGCAGCCATTCGAGGAAGGCGATCGCCTCGGTGACGCTGGCCTTGTCGAGGGGCATCGGCGCGTAGCGGAATTCGTGGATAGCCTGGTCGAGGCGGGCCAGCATCGGCTTCCAGTCGGTGACCGCAGCGCGCACCTGGGTGAGTATCTTCTTCAACCGCTCGGCCAAAGCCTCGGCCTGGTCGGCTGAAAGGCGGCCGATATGGACGTGGATGACGCTCAGCCGGTCTTGGCTGTCGTCGCCCTTGGCGTAGCCGCCATCGCCCAGGATTTCATCGACGCCGCCCTTGCCGTGCCTGACGGTGATGACCGGGTGGGTGACCAGCAGCGGTTCGCCGGCGCTTTCGGTGATCTCGCCAAGGACGGAATCGAACAGGAACGGCATGTTGTCGTTGACGACAGTGATGACCGTCGTCGGCCGGCCCTCGCGCACGACACCGGAATCGACATCTATGGCAACGACGCAACCGCCCTTTTTGTGCCTGGCAACGGCACGGCCGGCGAGATCGGCAGCGCGTACCAGATCTTCGACGTCATAGGCGGCGATGTCTTCAGCCGGCGCCCGGGCAAGCAGGTAGTCGGCAAGCCTGCCGGGCTTTTCGCCCGCCTTTGCCGCACCTCCCTTTATCGGTTTGCTCTTTTTTGGGCTGTCTGCGGATTTCAGGCTGGCCATGACGCTAATTCCCTCCCGTCACATGCTTTTGCGACTATGGTAGCAGATGACCGGTATTTGGCGACAAAGGTTTGACGGCTTGCGAAGAAATATCGGCATTCCGCGACAGATCCGCGCCCAAAGAGGAGAAATGCCCCATGTCCGGCAGGATTTCCGCGCTTGACCTTGCACAAACGGAGCTGAGCGACGCAACAAAAGCCTATTTTGCGAAATGCGAGGAAAAGCTCGGTCTCGTCCCCAATGTGCTCAGGGCCTACGCCTTCGACGAGAAGAAGCTGCGCGCCTTCACCGACATGTACAACGACCTGATGCTGGGCAGCTCCGGCCTGTCGAAGCTGGAGCGCGAGATGATCGCGGTCGTCGTCTCCTCCATCAATCACTGCTACTACTGCCTGACCGCGCATGGCGCGGCAGTGCGCCAGCTGTCCGGCGATCCGTCGCTGGGCGAGATGATGGTGATGAATTTTCGCGCCGCCAACCTGTCCGCCAGACAGACGGCGATGCTCGAATTTGCGGTGAAGCTGACCGAAGAGCCGGCAAAGATCGTCGAGGCCGACCGGGCAGCTTTGCGCCAGGCCGGCTTTTCCGACCGCGACATCTGGGACATCGCCTCGACCGCCGCCTTCTTCAACATGTCGAACCGGGTGGCAGCGGCCATCGACATGCGGCCGAACGATGAATATCACGCCATGGCCCGATAGCGGATCGCCTCTGTCACAGCCGCGCCGTATATTAGCTGTCTCGCATCCCCGTTGCTTGTTTGCCGGTTTGGTCCGATGATCGGCACGCGGCGTGACCGCATGCCGGTTCGATGCCGCTGATCAGGGAGGAGAACATGGCGAAGTTTCTCTACATCTATCACGGCTCGGGCAAGATGCCGGCGACCGAGGCCGATCTAAAGGCGTTAACCGATACCTGGACAGGCTGGTTCGGAAAACTTGGCTCTGCCGTGGTCGACCGCGGCAATCCGGTCGGCATGTCGAAGACCGTCATGCCCGGCGGCAAGGTCGAGAACAATGGCGGCAGCAACCCGACCGGCGGCTATTCGATCATCGAAGCGAAAGACATCGACGACGCCGCCAGCAAGGCCAAAGATTGTCCGATCCTGATGGAGCCGAACTGCAACGTCGAGATCGCGCCGATCCTCAATATGATGGGTTGACGCGCCGGTTCAGGACCGCGCCGCTATCGCCGCAGCAGCGCCGGCCATAGTGCCGGCGCTGATGCGGTTGGCAATCTTCATCGCCCGCTTGCTCTTCAACAGTTTGCGCGCCTGCGATGCGGCGAGCACCCAGGCGAGATCGATGGCGACCAGGACCACGGCCATGGTCGCCGTCAGCTCGACCCAACCGATGAGGCTGACCGAAGCGAGGTCGATGATCGTCGGCAGCAGCGCCAGATAGAACATCATGATCTTGGGGTTGCCGAGCGTAACCGCCATGCCGGCAAAGAACAGCTTTGCCGGCGAATCTTCGCGTGGCATCTCGCCTTCGCGCGCCTCGACCGGTGCCGTCCACATCTTCCAGGCGAGGTAAGCGAGATAGGCGACGCCGACCCATTTCACCACGACGAAAGCGAAATGGAAGGTCTGCGCCACCACCGCCAGCCCGAACACCGCCAGCGACAGCCAGATGCCCTCGCCGATCCACATGGCGAGCAGGAAAGGGAACACATCGCGAAAGCCCTTGGCGATCACCCGCGCTACGAGCGCAGCAATCGACGGGCCGGGCGAACCGGCGGCGACGAAAAGAGCGGCGGCGAAGATCAGGAGCGAGGTGAGGTGCATGGTGTGAGTCTCTGCGTCAGGGCTCGATCAACCACAAATACTCGACAGCTGCGGCTCTGGCAAAGGCAACTCGATACGGACCATTTGCACTGACCTACCAAGGCTTGGGTTCCTCGCCCCCGCAAAGCGGGGGAGAGAGGTGGCCGCGAAGCGGTCGGAGAGGGGGCCTGCGGCGCCGGTGAGTTTGCTCCGCATTCTTGTGAACGTCGAGCCTTCCCCCTCTCCGTCTCGGCTTCGCCGAGCCACCTTGTATCTGCACGAGAGAGATTTCGTGGGATTGAAGCGGTTGAGCCAAGGTCCGGGCGGCCGCCCGGACCTTGGCTTGGTGAAGTCGCCCGTACCACCTGAGGTTACAGCCGCGGGAGAGCTTGGGATCTTCGCCTTCGTCACGCACGACCGAACAGTCGCTTGGTTCCAACCGTACGCACAAGGCAGGTTACCGTGAACAAGATCATTTGTGGAGTTGATGTTTCTAAGGATTGGCTGGACG